>CAYOJQ010000004.1:46504-127874 GCA_964404325.1 uncultured Oligoflexales bacterium | reverse complement strand
CAGGAATTGCTTTTTCAAAGAGCTCGCAGGAGCAAGATCTCGTCATATACTCTTACGACACCTTTATGGCGAGGGGTGGGCTTGGCCAAAAGATAATTCCCATGTTTGAGAAGAAATGCGGCTGCAAGGTGAAGGCTATTTCGGTCGGCGATGGCGCACAGATTCTTACTCGCGTTCAACTGGACGAAAAGCGCAAGAAACCAACCGCTCATCTCGTGGTTGGCATTGACGGCCCGACATGGCAGCTCATAAAGCCTTATGCGGAGGAGTGGGGTGAGTGGCGCCCCACACTTTACGGTGAGGTGAGCGACGACCTGAAGCGAGGGAATGGTTTTTTGCCATTTGACTACGGCTATATGACCTTTATCGCGGATCAAAAATCTTTGAAGAAGTCAGGGCTGCCAACTCCAACCTCCCTCAAAGAACTCCTCAATGAAAAATGGCGACGCCAGATGATCCTTGAAGATCCGCGCACATCGACACCTGGACTGTCCTTTTTGCTGTTTTTTAATCAGATCAATCCCAGCGATTTTCAAGAACGCATGAGACAAATGAAGACTCAATGGCTCACGTTAGCTCCCGGCTGGGACGCGGCCTATGGTCTCTTCCTAAAAAACGAAGCACCCCTCGTATGGAGCTATATCACAAGCCAAGCTTACCATGAGGAAGATGGTGACGTTCCCACGAAGGACAAACCACGACGCTATGAAGCCGTCATGCTCGAAGAAGGCGCACCACTCCAGATAGAGGGAGCCGCGCTTATTAAGGGGGCTTTTAGGGATGCCAAGCAGCGTCAGCTTGCAAAAGATTTTCTAGATTTTCTGCTATCTCCAGATGTGCAGGCCCTTGTGCCAAAACATAATTGGATGCTCCCAGCTTTAACAAAAACGACACTTCCTGAAAGCTTTCGCAATCTCCCAAAGCCAAAGAAAGTCATAAACCTTGTCGAGGACCGGAATGAGATCGACGCTGTGATGCGCACCTGGATGCGATCCATTCATTGAGGAAGACCAAGTTGTCGAAAATCGCTTTAACGATCGTGTTAGGGGTTCTCCTAACGGTTTCCCTGTTCCTGCCCATGGGTGCTGTGGTTCTAGGACTCTTTACGGGGTCAGGGCAGCTCTCGGCGCTGTTTGACCCTGTGGTTTTATCCACGGCGAAATTCACCGCGTCACAAGCAATTTTTTCCACTTTATGCGCCGCGATCTTAGGTGTGCCCCTCGGGTTATATTTGGGGCGCGCCAAATTTCGGCATTCTCTACCTCTTATCCAACGTTTCCTCTCCCTTCCCATGGGTGTGCCAACTATTGTCGCCGCCACGTCATGGATCATTCTCTTGGGACGAAGTGGCTTCTTGAGTCGAGCAGGGTTTTCTTCTGAGATCCTCTATTCTTGGAAAGCCATTATTCTCGTTCATGTCATTTTCAATGTTTTTTATGTGGCACTTCTTGTTTCGCAGCGGCGATCACAAATTCCAGAACGCTTGTTTGATCTTGCAAAAAGTCTCGGCGCCAATCGCTTTCAAGTCTTCAAGGAGTTGACGGGACATTTCATGGGCGCGACCGTTGCGACGGCATTGCTACAGGTCTTCAGCTTTTGCACCATGAGCTTTTCCATCGTCCTTCTCTTGGGTGGTGGACCTCCCGTTTCCACTTTAGAAACAGCGATCTACGAGCGACTGCGATCGGGAATACTTGACCTAGAAGGCGCGAGTGCGTGCGCTCTTTGGCAGATTCTACTGAATGTGTTGCCTATCGTACTCTTGCGTGTACTCATGCGCGAAAAAACACCCCTTGAGCAACGAGCAGATGTATCCCAACAAAACACATCCTGGTTTGTCATCACGCTAAGCTTCATCTGGATCATTCCTTATTTTTTTATCCTCGATGGCTTTTTTGCGTCTTGGGGAGCACTCGATGAACTGAATGGAATTTTTCTCACTTCATTTAGAGATTCTTTGGCCATCGCGCTCATGACTAGCTTTTGCACCATCAGCTTAGCGGGGTTATCCACCATTTTACTAAGTAAATGGAGAAATAATCCTCTTGTTTATACAACGCTTGAGGCCCTGCTTTCTTTTCCGGCTGGTGTCTCCGCGTTGGTTATCGGGGTTGGATTCTGGTTGGCCTATGGCGCGTGGATTGACCCGTTCGCACAGAATTTTCTGATTATCGTGATGATCCAAACGATGCTGTTCCTCCCAGCCATATTGCGCATACTATTCCCAACCATCGGCGTGACAAACCTGCGCAAGAAAGAACTAGCCCGCACCTTGGGGGCTTCGCCACTTGCGCTCATAAAAATAGTTGATTGGCCTACATGGCGGCGTCCACTCTTGACGGGTTGGAGTATTTGTTTCGGTATGTCGTTTGCCGAGGTTGCTTCTGTCTCAATGTTCTCGGGAGAAAATTTGGTGCCGCTACCGGTTTTAATCACCCAACTGCTCGGACAATATAAGTTTGCCGCTGCGCAGATGGCATCTGTTGGACTCGCGGTTATTTGTCTTAGCGCCATTTGGTTCGGGAGCCTCTTTTCCACAAGAAAGGAACCACACATTGAATCTGCACGCTGAGGGACTTTCCGTCGAACAAGTGAAGCTCTCCTTTCCTGATTTCTCTTTGGAAGCTCATTTCTCCGTTCAAAAAAGGGAAAGAGCGTGCTTGATAGGGGAGAGTGGTTCCGGAAAATCAACCCTGCTCCGTACGATCGCTGGTCTGCGTCGAATCGAGAAGCACGAACAAGGAAGCATCCGCTTAAACGGGATCGATCTCACCCATATTCCGACCGAAAAACGAAACGTTGCGTTTCTATTTCAAGAGCCTGTCCTTTTTGACCATTTAAATGTCATCGAAAACATTGCGCTGCGTCTGAAATTGGTCGGCATCCGTCAGGAAGACCGACGCGAAGAAGCAGAACACTGGCTTGAACGTATTCATTTGCGACAGAAAGAGGCTTCCTCCGTCAGAAATTTGTCCGGTGGTGAAAAGCAGCGAGTGGCTTTCGCTCAAGCACTTATTGGAAAACCTGATTTTGTTCTAATGGATGAACCGTTTTCCGCTTTGGATAACGCGCTGCGGCGTGAACTGCGGGCACTGTTAAAAGATCTTCTCAACTTTAATCCATGCCCGGTTCTGCTAGTTTCGCACTTGGAGGAGGACATTGAGGCCTTTGCAACGAAGCGCTTTTCCATTGAGATGTCTCCCGATAAAAGAGTTCGCTCCGTAAAAGAAGCCATGGCCTAAGCCTTGCAAAGCCAAGCTGATCGACGTATTCATTTTGAAGGAGGAAATATGCTTCGATACTGTCTTCTGGCTTTCTGCTCTTTGTTTGCTTCACAACTTTTTGCTGAAGACGCCATGCTCACCTCGCAGTTCAACAACGGGTTTACCCCTCTCTATGGATCAACTTCGACGGTGTGTAAAATTTTTCGTGATCGAGTGGAGATCGAGCGTAAAGTCGCAGACATCACCACAAAAGAAACTATCGCCATCAGCCTCGATATCGATAGCCTACGCGCCATTCAAGAAAAGGTCATAGAGGCCAAGAACGGGAAAATAGAAACGCCAAATCCCGCTTTAACCGATGTGCCGACCATCACCTACAAAGCGGGTGAAACGCTCCTAAAGCAATCGCAGGGCGAGAAGGATGTTCAAGTCAATGATACCCAGGGTGCAGCATCACTCGCGATTCTTCTCGAGGTTCATTGTCCGTAAGAATTGGGATTGGTGGAACGAAACGCCAATCCCTCAATTTTTCCGCTATCGTTTAACTTTCCGCCAGTGTCAGCCGGATTAACAGTCAATATTGCCGTAAGGCCCTGAAATCAGAATGGCGTCAAAACGGAGCGCTTTTTGCTCCTTCTGACGTATTCGATATTTTAGAGGCGAAACGGAGCTGTGTTATGAAACGTAGTTTTGGACTCGTAGCTGCATTAGTGAGCTTCATGGTTGCTTGTGGTCCTCAGACTAATGAACAGGATTCTGAATTGAAGTGGGGACACCTACCGACAAGTGCTGGGTCAGGCAACTGGCTTACAAACGTGGGACCACAAGACGAAATTGAACTTTGCGGCACAGACACATCATATCTAGAGGTAGCAGTGCGACGTTGGGCCGAACCACTCGGTCGCGCGCAGCATTTAAAAATCGTCGCCTGCGGCAAGGGCACCAAAGTTAAATCAAAGATAACATTCGCAACAAATCATACGGAATATCCTTGCACCGTAAACGGCGTGCAAGGCGCAACGGATCCAAATTCTGGGCAAATGTGGATCTGCAGTAAACTTTCCGCACCAATAAAATACGTGATTGTTCATGAAACGGGCCACATGTGGGGCATGTGTGACATGTATGCGGGCGGCGAAAGCAAGTGCGATTCAAAAAACAAAACGGTGGTTGATAACTCAGCGATCATGGGTAATGGCAGTGTCGGTGACGATCCGGCTCTCACAAAGGACGATATCGAAGGTATCAAGGCGATGGGAGCCCGCTCCGAGTTTAGCGCCGTGAATCAAGCTTGGGCCGATTTCCTCGCAACAAATCCAACACCAGGTACGGGTGACTCTTCCGGCCAAGTTCCCGGTCAAGCGCCTGCAAATGGCGCGGATATTTTCATCAGTCTCGGTGAACCGGATGCGAGTGGCCAGGGAAAGATTGGTATCGCAACAGCTTTGTCGGCAAACGTATTCAACGTTGCCATTTGCAAGGGTGATAAGATCAGCTGTAGTGCTGCTGGTGCACAATGGCTCAGCATTGATTTTATGCGAACGAATTTAAGCAGTTCAACACGCGCTTTTTTTCAATCAACACAGAAGTGGAATCAAGAACTTTTAACGGGGCAGGTCACTTTGTTCGCTTTGGACGGAAACAATGCCATCTTAAATTCTTCCACTGTGATGATAGGAGCGAAATAGTATGAAGCTCGTTTTGACAACTATCGTATCGTGCGCTTTGTTTTTAGGCGCATGCCAGAAAGACAAAAAGAATGATGTGCAAAATGGAAGTGGCGGCAATGCCTCGGCCGACTCGACAGCAAACTGGGATGGCATGAGTCATCGCGGCAACTCGAAATTTAGCGCCACCGCGGTTCCATAAGAAGGGGAGCGCAATGCCCCTCTTCTCTAAGAATGCTTGCGTCGCGGTCTACCGCTAAAAAGGCTATAGCTCTCGGCTTTCCCCATAGCGCCTAATACGAACCACGCCAACAATACAATCAACAATGACGTCCAAAGTTGCCCTAAGGCAATTGTCACGCCGAGGCCTGCGGTAAGCCATATTGCGGCCGCTGAGGTAAGGCCCTTAACAACGTGCGAATCACTAAACTTGATAATGGCACCACCGCCAAGGAAGCCAATACCGGTCGCGACACCCTGAATCACGCGACTTATTTCCGTTGCCCCCATATCGGTCATCTCATAGGGAAGGATAACAAAGAGGGCAGAGCCCATGGAAACAAGCATGTGCGTTCGCAGCCCCGCCGACTTATGCTGACGCTCCCTTTGCAAACCAATCAATCCGCCAAGAAGGGTTGCGGCCGTAAGTCGAAGCGTGATTGTAAAAAAATGCGAGATAGTATGTGTCTCGGGAAAAGCCTTGTTCCAGATTTCAATAAACGTTGGGTCCATACTTGCCTCGTCGCGAAAGAAGCAAGTCGCGTGCCGACCGCTGCATAAAAAGATCCTCTCAAGAAAAATTCGCACTTTTTCGAGGTGAATCATTGGCAAAAAAACGAAGAAAAGGGGGAGAGCGGCAATTTTTTGTGCTCAAATAATTTCGTCAACACCAGACGGTGGTTGTTTGCTATTGTTTTCGTCAATCCCAATTTGGCGCGGGAGCAAACGAAGACATCGAAAGTGAAATGTTTAACGGAGTCGAAGGTTGCCAATGATATTGCACCAAATAGATAAAAAGGCATTCTCCGAGCAGGGAATTCTGCCTTTGCGTGGGTTTTTTCCACGCAAGCTGATGCTGGCTGCTCAGGAATCAATCTTGTCTGAACTGAAAAGATTGAAGTTGATGGTGAACGGAAAAATTTTGTCTTCGAAAATCGAAGACCTTCCGATGTTCCAGCAGACTGCCTATTTAGCACAAAAGGTCGGCCAGAGAGATGAAGTCGATCGGTTATTCGCGGATGAACTCCTTGAGGCTATGAATGCTTTGGCGGGTTCAAAATTGAAGCCCGCGCATCCGCACCCACAGATTTTGCTTTCGTTTCCTCACAAAACCGACTGGTCTCTGAATCAGTTGAACTGGCATTTAGATTTGGCACCTCCGAAAGCTGATCAAATTCCCGGAGTCCAGGCTTTTATTCTGATCGACGATGTTAAACCGCAAGGTGGAGCGACCTTAGGATTGGCTGGGTCTCATAGACTTCATTACGTTTCTCGCAACGGCAACGCTCACGAAATCCTCCGACTGAGCTCCGACTTCGGTTCGACACCAGAAAAGTATTTGCAACCGCAAGTGGTTGAAGGAACGCAAATTCAGATTGTCGAGATGTGTGGGCAGGCTGGAGATGTTTATCTGATGGACTTACGCCTGCTACACACGCCTTCGTTCAACACACAGCGACGCATTCGCATGATGGCGACGAATCGTTACCTGAAGTGAAAAGGTTTCGAGTACTTGCTGAGTCTGCTACTAGTCCTCTATGGCTTCGACACCAAGTGCATTAAGTTGTTCAAGGTGGTCATGCATTGCTTTGAGCTGTTCTTGGGAATGCCCTTTCCACTCCATCACCTCACCAATGACTCGAAGTGAATCCTTGGTGCGATATGACTTTGTTGGATTGCCGGGAAACTTTTTGTCCGTCAAATTAGGGTCGTCTTCGATAGGGCCGGTTGGCTCTACTATGTAGACCCTGCCACTCCCGTCACCAATAGCAAGTTCAGCTCCCCAAATAGCAGCATCCATCGTAGCGGTTAGGTAGACGTAATTTGCTTTCTTTCTCTTGCCGTAATTTGAATTGTAGCCAGGTTCAATCAAGTCTCCCTGCTTCAAATTTGCTTTAGTACCATGAAAAAGAGTTTGATGACTCTGATCCAAGGCAGGTTGTTTCTTGAATTCGCTCATATTTTATCCCTTCTCTAGTCCAGCCTATTATAGATCGACTTGAATGAAACAGAGAAGGAGGTGAGCGTTTGACCTGCAAAGGAGCCCCAAGCCTTACGACCAACGGACTTGGGACTTTTGTTTACATTTGAAAGCTCTTTAACGAGAAAATGGCGCGTCGATTCCAAGCCTGTGAGCTTTTCGGAAAAAATCTTTAGCGTGATCACCGTTGAGGTCAACGTACTTTGATAGTTTTCTGTCGCGAATGATGATGCCGCTTGAAGTAATGCCGACTAAGTTACCTCGAAAAAACATTGGGCCTCCTGAATCACCCGACGCACTCACTGCATCTGTGCCATCAAACGACGATGGCTCCGCCGTACCTAATACGCGAATTAATCCGTCGTCACGCTTATGCACGACATTGTAGCCGACACGTTTATCGCCATGGGTTCCCTTTTCCTCGGCGTCGTAACGGCCGTAGCCTACTATCACAATATCGTCCCCTGCCTCGGGGCTGCGCCGCGCAATAGGATAGGTTTCTGGCGCGACATCTTCTCTAAACACTAGAAGTGCAAGATCACCTCTCCGATCGCGAAGGCGACGAGTGTCGGAATGATTGGTGAGGACCTTATCGGCGCAAACACCTCCCTCGTCGCTTATTGGGGCCTCTTTCCAAAAACCTTCCGAATCCAACGGCCATTTTTCTGGCTTATCCACGCAATGATTCGCGGTCAACAGAATGCGAGGCGTTATAAAAACCCCTGTGCAGTTCATCTTTCCCCGACTAAGACAACCGCCTTTGATCGCCACAACTCCAGGATACTCACTCGCACTGATTTGTTTGCCGTTCGTAATGTTAAGATTTGACTCGGAAGGCTGCTTGGCTTGACCACATGATACCAGCAGAAAGAAAATGCTAAATACAGTCGTTTTCATCTTTCCTCCATAAGACAACGTTAAAGGGACGTTCATATGAAAGGCGAAGAAAATAGTCAAAACGCCGCATTGACGTAAGCAAGTTGCCGCGCGTAACAACGACCGATTGCGGCGACTTACAAGCAAACTGTCCAACAGACAAAACGGCATTGAATAGTAGCAAATTTGCGCGGTAAAACTACCTGGGTCGAGGATGATGCCAGAATGCAAGGAGATGCGTACATGTGGCTCGCAGGTATTTTGCTTTGTTTTCTTACAGTCGGCTGCCTAGCTCCCGACGACGCGAGCCACCTTCATTCATCAAAAAGAGAATTGCTTCAGCAGTTTGATGTGAACGACGTTTCCTTTCTTTGGCCTGCTCCACAAAGCCGCCAAGAACGGGACCTTCTTCCTCATCTGGCGAACCTGTCATTCTTATCAGAGGCAAATTTTCAGGCACTGCTAAATCTCACTCATCCCGGAGACGATGCGAGTTTTGGCTTCGCTAAGCGATCTGATTGGCACATCGTGTCTTTGCGTTATGATCCCTGTGCGAAAGACGATTCTCTTGTGCAGACTTGTCGGCACGAGTTGCGTCTTGTGATGCAGCCATTCTTGGACGGCTTCAGCGCTCGTTTTGCAGATCATGCACTCCATCTGATTTATCAACTGTCGTCGGAGCAAAGTGAAGATGTAGAGCGTCGTCTCTGGGATTTAAAAATGAGCGACGATGCCTCGCCAACCAATGGTCTTCCCCTTTGGGTGCATCCTAGTATGCAGCAGCAGGGTCTTGGTGGAACATTTGCGCAGGGCCTTACAGGGATTCTGCAGGACTATGCTCAAGAGAAACAGCTGCGTGAGGCAACAGCGATGCTGACGATCAATCTCACTCAATGGCGTTTTTCGCGAAGCCTAATGAATGCTCAGGGAAAATTGGAGCGGGCACGCATCCCTTTTGTGCAGGGGGAGATGGAAGTTCTCATAGGAGAAGCGCGCGAAGGCGGGGGTATCCGCAACGAGATTCAGCCCTTGGCGACAGGTTCTGACCACGTGAATCAGAGCGTTGATTCGGATGGAGTAGACAGCGGGTTCTATAAGCTTTCTCAGCAAGAGCAGGAACAAGCTATTCAGACAGCCTTGCGTATCGATAACCCGATGATTCACACTCCAGCCACTGTCGACTGCGTCAGCTGTCACATGGCTAGCAGAGTGCTCGCTCGTGTGAAAGGTCAGGAATTTCTCGATGCGGTGGACGGAAACCCAGATCGTTTTCTGGCCGCCGCTGGTATTACCATCGCCAATCGAACCTATGCAGATACGATGATGCATGGCTATGAAACCCGCGCTTTTGGCTATTCCGCAATGGGAGGCGTCTTTCCAAGCATCATTCAACGAACCATTTCTGATAGCGCCCGTGTGGCTGATTTTTTAAATAAAAAGCGTTCAAAAACGGAACTAAAACGAGCGATCTTGCTTTCAAAGTAGGGGACACGATAAAGCTCCGTGTCAACGCCTTCGACCCGAAGAACAAGACACTTGCTTATACATTTCATTTGTCTCGAGGTTGTTCCCTAGCGCAAGTGCTTCAAGGTTGGGGATCTTCCAATGAGGTGACCTACACGTTTTCGGCACAAGACATCACGACCAACACATGTCGACCCTTATTGATTGCACTTAAGAACGATGACAATGTGAACTTTGATAGCGATTTTCGAGGTGACTTGCAGTATTCCCCGCCCATCTCAGTCGCGCCTTGACTTAATTTTGCTAGCCTTCCTTTTCGGAAATCAAATCACGGGAGCAAAAAAGGCATACCGCCTTGGATCCCGCACGCCGCCTATTCTATTAAGATGAGTAAGGTGAGCCGGGTGGCCGTTCTTTCCAGACGCAAGCTAGACTAGGAAAACGAGTCCCGAGCGAAGGAGTTTACATAATGGGTAAATGACTGAGCGAGGGACGATGTTTGACGAGGTATAGCGCAGTGGATGGAAAGAACGGAGAGAGAGGGATTCGAACCCTCGGTCCAGTTACCCGGACGCGTCCTTAGCAAGGACGTGCCTTCAGCCACTCGGCCATCTCTCCACTAAATTTAAAAATCCTACGGAGGGAGAGGGATTCGAACCCCCGGTGAGTTGCCCCACAACGGTTTTCAAGACCGCCGCCTTCAGCCACTCGGCCATCCCTCCAGAATTTTTTGCCTTCTCATTTTCGGAAAAAGCACGCCATTGTATAGCATCAGTTTTTTGCTTTGAAAATATCTAATTACCCAGTTTCAGCGCTTCCCCCAAATATACAAATCCCCTTTGCTTTCGTATTCTTAGCGTAAGGTGACTAGGCGAGCCCAAAAAACCAGTATATATAAGCGCCGGTTTTCGAGGAAACTATGCGTATTCGCTCGCTCATCATACTGCTCGCCATGTTCGGCACTTCTTCCGCAAGAGGTGTGGTGAAGCAGTCCCGGCAAGCGAGTGTCCAGTTCTTCGGCGACACATTCATTCCAGAAATCGCGCTCCTTAAAACCGCGTCCATTGCGGACCAGGGCTTATTCCACGGCGTGGAACCCCTTTTAGCGTCATCGGATTGGAATATTGTGAATTTTGAGGGCGTCGTTGTGGGTGATAACTACCGCGGCTTTGCACAGAAGAAAAAACACATCCTTCGTATGCCACCCGAGGTACCAGCACTGATCCGCCGCGCCGGAATCCAGGTAGCCACACTCGCCAATAATCACATCATGGACTACGGCCTCCCAGGTTTGCTCGATTCGTTGGCGGCTCTACGTCAGGCGGGGGTCTACGGTGTTGGGGCAGGGCGAGACGAGGAAGAAGCCAATCGCGCTCTGACGCTACCAACTCCCGCGGGGGATGTGTGCCTAATCGCTGTTAGCAAAACGCTTCCAGAAAATTTCTGGGCTAGTGGCAACAAGGCGGGAACTGCGCACAAAACTCATTCTGTTCTTGAGAGAGACGTGCGCGAGTGCGCTGCATCCCATGACTTTACCTTTGTGGTCTTCCACTGGGGAACGGAGCTATCGTCTCAACCTAGAAACTACCAACGCGAACTCGCGTACACTGCCATCAACGCTGGCGCGACCGCTGTAATTGGTCACCATCCGCACGTTCTGCAGGATATCGAAATCTATAAAAATAGGCCGATTTTTTACTCTTTAGGCAATTTTGCTTTCGGCACCTTGCCGCGGAGCCAAAAACAAGAAGGCATGGCCGTTCGGTTTGTGCTTCGTAACGATCACCAAAACCCAACCTTCATTCTGACACCCTTACAAGTAACAACCGCCAAGACTCAGTTTGTCCCTCGACTTCTCGAGGAAGACGATCGCGACCTCACAAAGAGGTTCATCCCGCGTCGCTTTTGTTACTGGGAAAAAGAAAAGCGGCATTGGTTATGCCGCTTACCTGGAAATTCTATTGTCGATTCATGAACGCATTTCACGCAGTCGACCAATGCGATCTTCAAGCGGGGGGTGAGTTGAAAGGAGAGCGAGGATGCCGGAAGGCTTACCGCTCGAAATTTTCAACGCAGCCATGCTTTCATGTTCGTGCGAAACCGCCTCAACATTGCGCTTCAACTTCTCAAGCGCCGCCACCATCTTCGTGCGTCCAGCTAACCGCGCACCACCCGCATCAGCGCGAAACTCGCGGTGCCGTGAGAACCACGCTGTAACCATGGAACCGAGTAGGCCGAAGAAAATCTGGAATACGATAATAGCGATTGTCTGGACCAGGTAGTTTGGACCTTCTTCTTCACTATTACGGCCCATCATTGAAAGACCGTAGGCCAAGATACGCGCCAGGAACATAACAAAGGCGTTCACGACACCCTGTATAAGGGTCATGGTCACCATGTCGCCGTTAGCAATGTGGGCAACCTCATGCCCCAACACGCCTTCGATTTCATCACGATCCATCGCCTGAAGAAGACCCTCGGAAACACACACGAGAGACTTGTTCTTTGTTGGACCGGTGGCGAATGCATTCACTTCCTGACCGGGATAAATACCAACTTCTGGCATTTTTTCGATGCCGGCTGCTTTAGCCAAGCGATGAACAAGGCGCGCAATGTCACCCCGTGCACCCGGCTCATTCGGGTCAATCAATCGGACGCCAAACATCATTTTGGCCATCCACTTTGAAACCCAAAGAGATACGAGGGAGGACGCAAAACCCCAAACAAGACAGAAGATCATGAGGGAGGTGTAGTCGATTCCATAAGGCGTGAGATAGTTCCCGACCCCTAGGACCGAGAAGACAATGCTCACCATGGTCACGATAAGCAAGTTCACGAGAATGAATAGACCAATCCGTTTAAACATCCAATTACCTCGAGGCTCGATTCTTGAAATGGACTGGGCGTGCTTTCCGCACGCCCAGAATATACTTTCTATTAACAGCGATGATAATCGATTAAGAAAAACCTATTGGGGTGTTTGTCGCGCCGGTGTGCGCGCCATCATCTCTTCAGGAAGAAGGGGAGGGGTCTGGTTGAGCGCCAAAGCCATGTTCTGAACAATGCGACCAACTTCTCTTTTACCCTGCGCCGCGGGGAGCCAAATAGCGTTGCCTTTAGAAGCATCGCCGCTATGTAACACTTCAACATTATTGTACAAAATAAGATCGATCATGTTCCAAGCCACACGCTTAAGGTGCATGGAAACCTTGTTACGATAAACCTTGTCGTTCAAATAAAAAGTGTCCCACTCCGTCGTAATGATGCCGGAGTCTTTGTCGAGGGTCGTGATGTTGTAGTTGTTCATCAGCACGTTGAGCGCGCCGTTCCAAACCTGGTCATACCCAAGACGAAAACGAAATGTGTTATTGCCGACAGCGTAGATGGAGGCCTTATTCTTTGCCGGAACCTTTTGCTGACGCCCATCAACACTTTGATAGGGAGCAACTTCCTCAGAAGGGCCAGAACGACTGTATTTCTGCAGATAACTGGGCACGCAAGCGCTCAGCATCGCACCGCTAAGACATATGCCGAGCCACTGGAGTGTCTTGCATTTCATCCCCGTCTCCTTTTGACCTATTTGCCCAACAAATCTTTCACAACGTCGCGCTCTTCCAAGAGCTCTTTCGTTGTTTCCTTAATCTTTGCTTTTGAGAAATCAGACAGCTTAAGGTCGCGAACGATCTCATACTTGCCGTTACCCATAGAACGAATCGGGAACGAGAAGATAAGACCTTTGGGAATATCATAGGCTGTGCCGTCACTTGGTACCGCAGCGGAGAACCAGTCGCCATCGCGAGTCTTACCCATGAAGCCTTTCATGTGGTCGATGCAAGCGGATGCCGCTGAAGCAGCTGAGGATTTACCGCGTGCCGCGATAATCGCCGCACCGCGCTTTTGTACTGTCGAGATAAACTCGCCTTCAAGCCACGTACGATCTTTCACAACATCACCAACCGCCTTGCCGTTGATTTTCGCATTCGCAAAGTCGGGATACATTGTTGAGCTGTGGTTACCCCAGATGGCGAGGTTGCTGATTTGTCCCACCGGAACGCCAGCCTTGATAGCCAACTGAGCTTTGGCGCGATTTTCATCAAGCATGGTCATAGCTGAAAAAGCCGTCGCTGGGACATCATGACAGTTGTGCTGAGCGATCAGACAGTTGGTGTTGCATGGGTTGCCAACAACTACGATGCGCACATCACTCGCCGCACGTGAAAGAGCTTTTCCTTGCTCCACAAAAATCGGACCGTTCTCACGAATAAGATCGTTACGCTCCATGCCAGGGCCGCGTGGCTTTGAGCCAACGAGCAACGCCCAATTGATACCCTCGAAGCCTTGCTTTGGATTGTCGAAGATTTCCACGCCTTCAAGCGTTGGGAATGCGCAATCGATCAACTCCATCGCGGTGCCTTCAGCTGCCTTGATTGAGTTTGGAAGCTCAACAAGGTGTAAACGTACCGGTCGATTTCCGAAAACTTCACCAGAAGCTAAACGAAACAAGAGGCTGTAGCCGATTTGTCCGGCCGCACCTGTCACTGCAATCTTAATTGGCTCTGCCATAACCGTCCTCCGTCTGAACGTGCCACAAATATATGATTGGAACTGTTTCCACGATCTGTATGGGGCTAAACATACTGCAAAACGTAGCTATTAATCAAACATCTCGATTGTTTTCGTTGCAACCCCGTCCGTCTTTCCGGGGACCTCGCCCTCAGCTCCCTCGTTAATCTTCCAAAACCGGGCATCTGTCTGAAACCCGGGGTGTTGCGTCCAATGGACCTGCGTGCCGTTGTCATTCAAGAAGACAACTTCCGCTTTTTTATCCTCTTCTAGTTTCTTGCGACAAACCTGGCACGCCACAACGAGGAGTTTAACACCTTTTATCCGCGTTTTCGTCAGACCAAAGTCGCGAAGGCGAAAGGGACGCGTACAGAAAAAGCACCCCTGCAGGGACTTTGTCCGATCTTTCACCATCCCGTAGAGAAAGGGGACATCAACCTCATGCCCAGAGCGAAGCGCGAGAAGACTAATCAGGGTTCGATCGATCCTTTCTTCGCACTGAATCGCCATTTGGGACGCCGCTTTCACGGATACAGGATCAAGACCGAAACGAGGCACGCGGGTGATCATTTCGAGGAGTTGTTCAAACAGACTGAGGCACTTCTCGTAGTAGGAGGCAATCGTATTGTCTCTGCTTTGTTCCAAGAGCAGACCAATATGGTTCATTTTGATGGTGACGCGCTCGAATTGAGCAAGAAGGTCAGTAAACGCAAAATGGTACTTCTTCGCCTTCGACCGCTCATTGCGGTGGCTAATCATTTGAATAGAAACGGAAGCGGCGGCCATAAAGAGCAGCGTCATAAGCGGGATGAGCATGTTTTGGGCGTCTCACTTCAAAGCGTCCGCGATCTATTAAGGTTATCAAAGAAAGGACAAAAACCATATGGAGCCAGAGAAGGGGTAAGGCGGCCAGTAAAAATTAGCCAACTACCTAATATCATTATGATAATATAACGACTCAAAAAAGATATTAACAGTTTATTGGCAATTTCCGAAGAATCCTTAGTAAGGCTGGGGAGGTATGCTGTGTACGATACAAATCGTGAAAATTTCGACAAGCTACTTAAAAAGTATTATGAGTATCTTCAGCTTTATAAAGTTTTTAATAACGGTTCCATCAAGGGAGCCACCTCTTTCGAAGCCTTCTATTGGCGGTTCACTTACTCCATCCGCTATGAGGACCCTCAACGCGTTATGGCCTTACGCACTTGAAGTTAGTCGCTAAGCCACTGCCAATGAAGAGGAAAATCCTCAATTTGGGTTACTTGACCAATTCTGAGCCCTGACCTATAACAAATAAACAGCGTTTATTGTTCCTATATATAGTGTTGCGAGAGCTGCTTTGAAGGCGTCAGAGTCTCATGTTCAGTCCAATGCTATCCGTTCAACGGATGACGGGCTGCATTTGGAAGGCTCGATCTTATGGCTTGATGCCATAAAGAATGGCGAACTCTCGTTTCTCTCTTCCGCCGGACTCATTCCGCCTGCACGTGGTCCGCAATTTATAGCCACGGAAGAAACGCTAAAAATTCTTGAAGCCAATCATAAAAAACCGAAAGCCTTGGTTTGCCAATATAACCGCCCTTTCTCCATCGGTAAGCTGAAGATGGAGCTTTTGCCATCAGGCGGCGTGCTTGGTGGCGCGTCATTGCATCTTGAGCACAACAACAAGCGCATTCTTTACGCTCCCAATCTGCAAACGCAGAAAACCGATTTAAGCCGCACGATGCAACTGAAGAAGGCGCACACCCTTATCATCAACGCATCACATCCAAACCCAACCGTCAATTTACCCAATCGCCGGAAAGAAAAAGAGCGTCTGCTGGCGGCGATTGAGGCACAGATTGAACGAGGCGTATATCCCATCATCCGCTGTCTACCGATGGCTATCGCGCAGGAACTCACCAAGTTCCTGTCTGAATCGGGAATCCCCATTGCCGTACACAGCAGCATTTACCGCATCCACAAGGTGTACGAAAGTTGCGGCTCAAGCCTTGGTCGCTATTCGCTGCATTCACCAAAGTACGCGAAGAAGAAGGTATTGATTTACCCGCTTCAAGATCAGCATGTCGTGCTCCGCCGTCCGCTGCCTGAAGTGCCCACATTCTTTGTTGAAGACTCCCTGGATGAGGGAGACGCGTTTCAGCCGGATAAGAATTCCGATCGATTTATCATCAGCTCTTGTTGTGAAGGGCGCGAGCTGCGGGAAATCATTACCGCTGTGGCACCTAAAGAAGTCTACGTTTTTGGTCCGTACGCCAAACGTTACACAGAAGAGCTCAAAAACTGCGGCGCTCGCGTCCGCCCACTATATCCCTACGATCAACCCACTTTATTCTAATTTGGTATAATAAGATCATCGTCAAACTATTGCGGTGGCCTCCGATGATCTCTCGTCTGTCTCAATTTGCACGCTCATTGAATCCATTCTCCCTGACACAGACATATCAGAAAGAAGTCGTCTTTCTTTTTGCCTTGGGAGTCACCGGATTTTTCCTGACAGCCATCGCGAGCTTCACCATCACAGATCCGTCGCCGTATTCCTTTAGTCATCCCGAAATGGCTACCACCAACCTAGGTGGCTCACTCGGCGCGTTCATCGCATCACTCTGCTATTACCACCTCGGTATTGTCTCATTCCTTCTTCCCATTCCATTCGTCTATATGGCTGTTCTCTACTTGAAGGGAAAAGAAAATGCTTTTGGTAAGGCGCGCCTTTGGGGTTGGTTCATGGGCGTTCTTGCAATCTTAAGTTTCCTTGGCAATTTAAAGCCGACAATCACAAAGGAAGGCATCAGCATACCGAGCGCTGGCTCTCTTGGGGCTGGGTTGTCAAACTTTTTGGTTCACTATCTCGGCGCGTTAGGATTTGTAATCTTTTCTCTCACACTTTTCGTGTGTGGACTCTTACTACTCACACAAAAAAGCTTTTTTGCTCCGGCGCGGCTGTTACCTGACATTCTCATGGCGCGTTTCTTCCTTCCTCTCATTGAAAAAATAAGTTTGATTTTCTCGCGCAAAAGGCAGCCGGAACAACCACCACCCATTCCTATTGCAACACCCGTAAAAGAAGCGCCAATCCCCGCAGCACCGGCGCCGATGAAAAAAATTGAAGAGCTCGCGATGGAAACGCCTCCCGCGGCGGAATCGTTTAAAGATAAAATTGCCGCTCTACGCCGCAAAAAAGAAGCCAGCCTATCAGCCAAAGCGAAACCCGACTCAGAGCTCGAGAATCAAGAAGGCGCCTATGCGCCACCGCCGCTTAGCATTTTCAAGATGAGTGAATTTCACGCAAAGATTGATGCCGTACAGATTCAGGAATTCGAAGTGACGGCACAACATCTCGTTAACGCGTTTGCGGATTTTTCGATCAAGGGTGAGGTGGTGGGCATCCAACCTGGGCCTGTCGTCACGGTCTTTGAATTCGAAGCTGTCGCCGGAACAAAGCTCGCAAAAATGCTTTCACTGATCGATGACATTGCTCTCGCCATGAAAGTCGATTCAATTTTTATCCATCCTGTAAGCGGTAAACGAGCCGTGGGCATTCAGGTTCCTAATAAGAAGCGAGATACTGTATTCCTGGGTGATGTTCTAGGGTCGGAATCTTTCCGCTCCATCGAATCACCTCTGACCTTCGCGATGGGGAAATCACTGAAAGGCGAGCCCATATGCGCGGACGTCACGACCATGCCACACCTTTTGATGGCTGGACAAACGGGTGCGGGTAAATCCGTCGCAATCAACTCACTCCTTTGCAGTGTGATTATGAAAGGATCACCCGAAGAAATTCGCATGATTCTTGTCGACCCAAAAGTTCTCGAATTGAAAATTTATGAAGGCATTCCCCATCTTCTAATGCCGGTTATCACGGAGCCCGCGCGCGCGGCGCAAGCACTTAAGTGGGCAACGATGGAGATGGATCGCCGCTACCGGCTAATGGAAAGCGCCAAGGTAAGACACATCGCAGGCTTTAATGCTTTCTGGGAGCGAGCGAGTGAAGAAGAAAAAATTGAAGTGCGCTCCGCGGCAGGAGATGACATTGATCGCCTGCCTTATATTTTGATCGTCATCGATGAGCTTGCCGATCTTATGCTCACAGCGCCGAAAGACGTGGAGTCTTACATCCAACGCCTAGCACAAAAGGCACGTGCTTGCGGCATTCACCTTGTGCTCGCAACCCAGCGACCATCCGTTGACGTTATCACGGGCGTCATCAAAGCGAACTTGCCTTGTCGCATCGCCTTTAAGGTGTTTTCTCGCGCCGACTCACGGACGATCCTTGATGCCATGGGCGCGGACAAGCTTCTCGGCAAAGGAGATATGCTCTATCTCAAACCAGGAACATCGAAGCTTGAACGAATCCAGGGCGCCTTCCTCGCCGATGAAGAAGTCGTGAATCTGGTGGATGCGCTACGCGATCGCTATAAAACAAACTACGATCAAACGGCCATTAGCTGGATCGATCAAGAACTGGATCGTCAGAGTGGAGAAAAATTCGAAGCGAGTGGAGATGATGTGTCTGATGATCCTAAGTGGGACGAAGCCATCGGAATTGGGCAAAAACACGGAATCATCAGCGCAAGCTTTCTACAGCGCCATTTGAAGATCGGCTATAACCGTGCGGCAAGAATTGTAGAGTCGATGGAAGCACAGGGTTTGGTGGAGCAGGCGAGTGGGTCAAAGCCAAGACGTTGGCTTGGCGGCGGCGCTACGCTCGATCAGCTATGATAATGTGAGCGAGTCGCTCACCCATCCGCTCAAGTGAAAATTCTTCGCGGGCCGCTAAGGCCCGTTTTTTTCGTTCATCATCTGATTCTGCGGCTGCAAGCCGCATAAAGCGTGCGAGTTTTTCCGCGGCTTCCGCGGGCTTCATGTATTTATAACTCTCTCCGGCGTTAGGAAACAGCAGCTCCTCAAGAGCTCCCGCACCGCTTACAAAGATAGGTGTGCCGGAGAGCAAAAACTCAACACCAACGCGACAGATAACTTCTGAATCCAGACTCGATATAACGCCACAAAGTGCGGCAGACATACGTTCAGGAAGATCCTCCACGCGCCGTTCTTCAATGACAAAATTTTCATTTTCGGCCAATCCCACCGTAAGAGCCTTATCCACCAGCTGTTTTGCTGTGAGATTGGCCGGCTCACCGATAATCTTTAACTGCATGCCATTACTACTTTTGACTGCCGCAAAGATCTCGAAAAATTCGCGATGGCCTTTCACCGGATCGAGTCGCCCAACAATAAGAAGATCACGCCTTCCCTCGGGAGAAGATTCGCGATGAAAAAATTGGTTCTCATCCATCCCCAATGGGATGCCATGCACAGGTTTATCGAGAACGCGGGAGTACTTATGAGCGAGAAATGAATTTGGAACAATGACCCCATCAACAACGCGATGGGAAAGGCGAAATGAAAACCCATCTTGAGTTTCCTTCATGTCTCTATCTTCGCCGCGAAAACGAAAAAGAGACCATTTTGCAAAAGGACGTAGCAGCGAGGCAAGAAAGGTTTCCGGGCCCCCGAAACTAAAAACGGCATGTGGGTCAAATTCACTGATAAGACGCGAAAGGAAGGGGAGGCGGAGGGGTGAGAAGTCTTTAACTGTGTTAACTTCATGCCCTTTAAATTTTGCTCTCTTTCCTATAGGAGCATTCTCGAGAGTGACGAAGCTTGTCACAAACCCTTTGCGCTTCAGTGCTTCAGCGGCGCTAAGGGCATATTCGCTGACTGCGCTGTTCCAGCGATTTGAAATTAAAAAAAGAACACGCACTTTCTGCGTCTTAGGCATTTTTACCGACTACTTTTGTTTCGAAATATTTCGCTTGCTTGACAAAGGCATACAAACTCGAAATCAAAGCATAGGTGTAACCAGGATAACCGTCAAGGAATCCACCAAGAAATACGTAGCGGCGTAAAAATTCGAACCACGGGCGAAGAAGGTGCAACATGAAGGACTTGTCCTTCTTCTGCTCGGCGACTCGCGACGTGTAGGAATTAAACCGCTCAAAGTAGTCGGTGAGATCTCTGTAACTGCGATGCACCAATGTGCCGGGAAGAGTTTTTATTGGGATGGGTGAATTAAACTGTAATTTCTCGTGAATCACGCCACTGAATTCCGCCGATCCTCGTGGGAAAACGCGGAGGGGAGCATCTTCGGCGCCACCAAAGCGTAAGATACGTCCCATAAAGAGCAGCTTTCGTTTGATATGAAACGCGCTCGATGGCGCTTCTTTAGCCTGGCCCAAAGCAATCAATGATTGAAATAGAAGGGGGTCGATCTCCTCATCGGCATCAAGCGACACGACCCAGGATCGGCTTGCGTAGGAGAGCGCTTTATTCTTTTGACTCGCGTAGTCTTTGAACTCTTGAAAATAGACTTTGGCGCCGGCTTCCTTTGCCAAAGCTACAGTGGCATCCTGGCTTCCCGAATCCAAGACGATAACCTCCGCACCCGTAGGGAGAGAGGCTATCGTGCGGCGGATGTTGTCTTCCTCATTGAACGTGATTAAGACAAACGAGATATTCAGGAATGTTTCATTCATTGTTTAGTAAGGCGCCATCGTGGCGGTCCAATGATCGTTACTATCATTATTTCGAACGATGACAGGATAACCTGACTTAACATCTTTGAAAATATCTTTAAGCACTACAACGGTATAGCGGCCTTTTTTCCGAATGATTTTTCCTGTAGCGATGACGTAGTTGTATGGGTTTTTAATTTCCACAACATCGCCGACTCGCCCCTCGGAGAGGTTTAAGACGCAGCGGCTCACCTTACGAATGTCCTGAGTTTGCCCAACTCGCTGATAGGAAGTTTTACAAGAATGAACGCTACCGGCCAAAGCGGGACTAGCAACAGCAAAAAGACTCACAACTAATAGGGATTTCGCAAAAAGATTAGAACGGGAAATTGACATGGCGACGACTCCAGCAACAACAACCACAAGTTCAGCAGCAACAACAAGAAGGGCCCCGACTGGGGGGCAACCACGGTTGAGCAATTTGTATTCCCACCGCTCATTTTCGATATTTCATCAGTGAATCGCCGGCTTAACCTTAGATGCGCGGACATCATGCGCCGCCTAATTCGGTGGTCACTGTAAAGCTTTTTGACAGGCTCCTTTTTGGAGATCTCGTGTTAAAAACACCCTCAAGAGGAGAACGCCGATGACAAATCTACTGGCCCACGAAAAGTCCCCATATCTGAGGCAGCATGCAGAAAACCCCGTGGCTTGGCGTCCCTGGACGAATGAAGCCTTTGCTCTCGCCCGTCAGGAGCAAAAGCCCATTTTCCTCTCGATCGGTTATGCAACCTGTCACTGGTGTCATGTGATGGAAGGGGACTCGTTTTCAGATAACACGATCGCTACGTTCATGAATCAACACTACATTCCCATTAAGGTGGATCGCGAAGAAAGACCTGACATCGATCAGATCTATATGCGGGCTGTTCAGGCTCTTACAGGACGAGGTGGATGGCCGTTGAGTCTTATTTTAAGCCCTGATGGAAAACCCTTCTGGGGAGGGACCTTTTTAACCAAAGAACAACTGCTCAATCTTCTCGAACAGGTTTCGCGCCTTTGGGACAGCCCCGAACGGGAAAAGATCATGGCCACGGCCGATCAAATCCATAATGCTCTCGCTGAGCCCCCTCGCGGTGATTCTGTTGATATCAGTGCCTACGCGGAGCTTTTTCTTGCCGCGTGTCGTAATAGATTTGATTCCGCGTACGGCGGATTTGCCAACGCGCCAAAGTTTCCTCCAGCAATGACCCTGTTCACCTTGATGCGCCTCAAAGTTCCTAGTAGTGACCAGGCCGACGTTAAGAACATGGTCGTTAAAACACTCGAAGAAATGGCGCAGAGTGGGCTGTGCGACCATGTTAGCGGCGGGTTTCATCGCTACGCGACAGACCGTGCCTGGAAGGTTCCTCATTTCGAAAAGATGCTCTATGACAACGCGCTCCTTTCCATCGCATACCTCGAAGCTGGTACGAAATATCAGCGCGCCGATTTTCACGCGATTGCTTATAAAACCCTCGATTACATGTTGCGATATCTAAAAGATCCTCTTGGTGGCTTCTATTCCGGCGAAGATGCGGACAGCGAGCACAGTGAAGGTAAATTCTACCTCTGGACGAAAGGGGAGCTGAAAAAGCTCTTGTCCGCGCAAGATTTCGCATGGATCGAAAAACATTTTGACTTAACGGATGACGGCAATTTCAAAATTGATTCTCACGTTGAGAAACTAGAAGAAGCCGCCGGCTACAAGCCACTTCCGAAGGAAGTCAACATCCTCCATCCAAACCGCTCAAGAAACCTAGCGGAACTCGTGAACGGCCATGCATCAGCAATTCTTCACAAACTGGAGGAGATCCGTAACGCGCGCGTTCGCCCTTTCCGCGACGAGAAGGTTTTAGCTGGATGGAATGGTCTCGCGATCGCCGCTCTTTCTCGCGGATACATTGCAAGCCGCAATGCAAAATATCTGGACGCGGCGAAGCAGTGCGCTTCCTTCATTTTGGAAAACTTTCGCAGCGATCGCCACATCTACCGACGCTGGTTTGAGGGCGAGGCGAAACACCGGGGCGTTCTCGAAGACTATAGTTTCCTTGGCTATGGTTTGTTTGAGCTGTACGAAGCTGATTTTGACGAGCGATGGCTAAAAAGCGCTCTCGATCTTCAACACGCGCAGGACATGCTTTTCTGGTCAGAGAAAGAAGGACTTTATTTTGATCACGACGGCAGTGATGCGACGCTGATCCATAGACCGAATGATTTTTTCGACAATGCCATTCCATCTGGAAATAGCGTGAGCCTCCTGAACTTAAAACGCTTCTATCTCCTAACAGGTGACGAGTCGTTGCAAAGCAAGGCGGAGCTACTGGCTAAAAACGGCTCTCAAGCGTTACTAAGCTATCCTCACGGACTGCCTTTTTTCTGCATGGCGGTCGATTACTATAAAAACGAATCCTTTCTCTTGGCCGTTAATGAGCCTGAGGCTCTCCAAGCGGCGCAAGAGGCCGCTCAACGACAGGCTTTCTATCCCAGCCTCACTTTGGGCAAAACTCGCGCTGACAGCCATTTTAGTGCCTTAAAAAAAGAACCCCCGGCGATGGCCCGGGGGGATGTCTTTCAATTATGTTCGGAAAAGGGATGCTTATTGCCAACAAAAACGATCGAAGAAGCGCTTAAACCTCTACAGGTTTAGTGACCGATCATTTGATCGTCTTTTTGTTTCGCTTTTAAATTTCCGGAGTGCACGTAACGATTTTCGCCAATTTTCAACCAAACACCTTTTTGTTCGAGAATGGTCACCGTCGTGCCTTTGCGTAGGTAGCCGACAACTTTGTTTTTGGGACCCGCACCGGCGCGGATTTTTACGTTATCCATGGCGAGCTGCTGGTTTGGGACAAATTTTTCCGCGGTTTTTACTTTCTTTGCTGGCGCTGCTTTAGGTGCGGCGTCTTTTTTATCTTTATTCTCGTTTGAAGCCACGGCTTCACCCGTCACACCATCCAAATTTACGTGGCTGGCGCCAATGTATTTTCCTTCACCGATCTGCAGCCAACGTCCCTTCGCCCCAAGGACAGTAACTTCATCCCCTTGCTTAACATTGGCAACGACGGGAGCGCTTAAGCTCGCATCCGCACGAACATTCAAAAACGCCGTTTTTACTGTCACTTTCTTACCGATGGCGTCTTTAATCGATGGGTGAGGAGCAGGATTTGTCGCGGGAGTGCTCGCGGATTTTGCGACCACGTTTTTGTTTTTAGAAGGAGTGCTTTCTGGTTTCGCTTCGCCAAGGACGGGGCCCGTCGATGGTTTTATCGCAACATCTTCAACACGCTTCTCGTTAAAGTAGGCGGCGATGTTTTTAAGAATGTGGGTTTGGCTTAGGACCAGAACGACAACGACGAGACCCGTAATACCAAACCAAACACCGTTGCTGCTTTTCTGCGGTGCGGGTGCAATCGCTTTCTTTTGCGCGGTCAACGGCTTCTTCACACTTTTCATCATAGCGCGCGGGAGGCTCGTGATCGCTGGGCCTTTGTCATCTTGCTTCGCATTCTTTGCGTCAAAATCGGGATCGACCGCAAACGGATTACGCTTGTTCGATTGACTGGGCTCAAAGTCCCAAAACGAACGCAAAGACTTTTTCTTAGACATAAAGGAAAGATCCTCCGTTTTCCTGGTAAGAAGCGCGTAAGGAATATCGACAGCAGTGGAAAAATCTTAAATGTTTCAGCTTGATGAGGTTGTTACGGAACCCAAAAACATTGCTTAAAAAGCTTAATTCTTCTAAGTTTAGGCGTCTTCAGATTGCCTCAGAAAAAAGGGAATTCAATGTCAGCAACCACACTGAAACGTACAGCTTTGTACGACTGCCATAAAAAACTTAACGCAAAATTGGTTGAATTCGGCGGCTGGGAGATGCCCATTAGCTATGAGACCGTCATCACTGAACATCAAACTGTTCGCAATGCCTGCGGCATTTTTGATGTTAGCCATATGGGAGAAATCTTCGTAACCGGACCAGATGCTGTCCGTTTTCTACAATGGCTCACTATAAATGATATCAATCGCCTCGCCCCTGGCCAAGGCCAGTACAGTGCGATGCTGAACCATGATGCCGGTATGATTGATGATTTAATTGTTTATTGCCTGAAAGAGGGAACGTACCTTCTGTGCGTGAACGCCTCCAATATCGATAAAGATTTCGCCTGGATTAAAGAGCAGGCCGCGAAGTTCAAAGTCGAGGTAAAAAACGAATCGCCTCAATGGAGCCAAATAGCCGTCCAAGGCCCAAACAGCCAAGCGGCCATGGAGGCCATCCTCGCCCCAGGTGAAAAAGATCGACTCGCTAGTCTAGATTACATGGGACTTGGAACGTTCACTCTTTTCGGCGCCTCTGCATTGATCGCCCGCACTGGTTACACAGGCGAGCACGGCTATGAAATTTATCTTCCAAATACGATCGCCGTAAATACCTGGGACAAGCTCCTCGCGACCGCCCCGTCCACAGGTATCAAGCCCATTGGCCTTGGCGCCCGCGACACCCTTCGCCTGGAACCTTGTTATCTTCTTTACGGCAACGACATGGATGAGACCGTGTCGCCACTCGAAGCCGGAATTGCCTGGGCCGTTCGCATGGAAAAGGAAGACTTTCTCGGCAAAAAACCCCTTGTCACGCAAAAAGAAAACGGCGCCCCCCGCAAAATGGTTTGTTTCATTCTCGATGAAAAAGGAATCGCTCGACACGGAATGGATATCTATGTCGGTGATAAACTGGTGGGTAAAGTGACCAGCGCCTCCTTCTTGCCAACGCTTGAGCAAGCAGGTGGAATGGCGTTGATCCAAAGCGACGCGGGCAAGATTGGCGATACGATCGAAATCGATATTCGTGGCAAAAGAAAACTTGCGAAGATCGCGAAAAGACCACTATATTCGGCCAGAGTGAAATAAAGATGAGGCTTTAGATATGGCATACCCAACGAACCTGAAATACACAAAAGAACATGAATGGGTGGATCTCAAAGCAGATGGCACTGCTATCGTTGGGATTACCGGATATGCACTTGAGCAACTTGGTGACGTTGTTTACCTCGAGTTGCCCAAGGTTGGTGCAAACGTAACCATGGGAAGCTCGTTTGGCACAATCGAATCAACAAAGACGGTTTCCGATCTTTATGCGCCAGCAACCGGCAAGATTTTGGAAGTTAACCCCAAACTTTCCGGCGACAACTACGATACGCTCACAGCCGATCCTTATAGCACCGGCTGGCTTGTTAAGATGAAAATCGAGAAGTCCAACCCAGATCTTATGTCAGCGAAGGACTACGAGAACTACATTTCCGAGCAAGAATAAAGACTTAGCCTAACACGAGGGCGCGATCTGACGAATTGCATTTTCTTTGCAATTTCGCTAGATTAGCGCCCTCGATCTTTTTTTAAAAGGCTAGACGTATGAGTCAAAACAATTGGCATTCCCGCGTAAATTATCAACCGGCTTTTACCTCTCGACATATTGGTCTTTCAGACGGCGCACAAAAATCCATGCTTAAGGCATTGGGTTACAAAAATATCGAAGAGCTTGTCGACAAAGCCGTTCCTAAATCGATTCTTGATAAAACACCTTTTGATCTTAAACCAGCTGCGAGTGAACACGACGCTCTCGGCGAATTTCGCTCGCTTATGCGAAAAAACCGCCTTTTCCGCTCATACATCGGGATGGGTTATTTTCCTTGTGTCACACCTCCCGTGATCCAAAGAAACATTTTGGAAAACCCAGGTTGGTATACTCAATACACACCCTATCAAGCCGAGATCGCTCAGGGACGTCTTGAAGCTCTTCTCAACTATCAAACAATGGTGTGTGATCTTACTGGGCTCGAAATTGCGAACGCGTCCCTTCTTGATGAAGGTACGGCAGCCGCTGAAGCGATGAATATGTTCTTTTCGTCGCGTCCAGATGATCAGTCAAAAATCTTCTACGTTGCCGATCAATGTCATCCGCAAACCATTAGTGTGGTTCAAGTTCGCGCCGAAGCGCTTGGCATCGAAGTTAAAGTTGGTTCGCTGAAAGATTTCCCGGTTGATCAGAAACCCTTTGGCCTCTTGTTTCAATACCCAGCAACGGATGGCAGTCTAGATGATCCGAGAGCCATCGTTCAGAAGGCTCACGATTGCGGCGCCTTCGTTGCTACCGCGTGCGATCTCTTGTCACTTTGCCTCATAACATCTCCGGGTGAATTGGGCGCAGACTGTGCTGTTGGTAACTCGCAACGCTTCGGTGTCCCCATGGGCTACGGTGGGCCGCATGCCGCTTATTTCGCGACAAAAGACGCCTTCAAACGAAAGATCCCCGGACGCCTTGTTGGTGTTTCAAAGGACGCCAACGGTAAATCGGCTCTTCGCTTGGCATTAGCGACGCGCGAACAACACATTCGTCGCGACAAGGCGACAAGTAATATTTGTACGGCACAGGTTCTTCTTGCCATCATGGCGAGCATGTACGCCGTTTACCATGGACCGGAAGGTCTTCGCCGTATCTCCGAGAAGGTAAACTCTCTCGCCAAGGGGTTTGCAGCTGGTTTGAAAAGCCTTGGTTTCGACGTAAGCCCCAAAGCTTTCTTTGATACAGTTCGTGTATCCTTCACTGATGCTGCCAGTGCTGACGCCGTTGTGAAACGCGCCCTTGAAGCCGAGACAAATCTACGTCGCTTTTCACCCACAGAACTAACGGTTTCTTTCGATGAAGCCGCTGATCAAAAAGATGTGGAAAAGTTGTGGGAGATTTTTTCTGACAAGAAAGTTCCAAGCAATCTTTGGGAAAAATTGGACGAAAAGGCGTTCCAAATTCCCGCGTGGGCTGAAAGAAAATCAGCGTACCTAACACATCCCGTTTTTAGCGCTCATCATTCGGAAACGATGATGCTCCGCTACATCCGTAAATTGGAAAAGCGCGATCTTTCTCTCGCACAATCGATGATCCCACTGGGTTCATGCACGATGAAGTTGAATGCAACATCGGAATTGATGCCTATCACGTGGCCCGAGGTGAATAGCCTTCATCCTTTTGTTCCCGCGGATCAAGCTGAGGGATATCGCGAAATGTTCCATCAGTTGGAGCAGTGGCTTTCTGAAATCACTGGATTTGCCGCGGTTTCACTCCAACCAAACTCGGGCGCTCAAGGAGAGTACGCG
The DNA here is from genome assembly GCA_964404325.1 of uncultured Oligoflexales bacterium. Classification (GTDB taxonomy): domain Bacteria; phylum Bdellovibrionota_B; class Oligoflexia; order Oligoflexales; family Oligoflexaceae; genus CAYOJQ01. The sequence goes on along the minus strand of CAYOJQ010000004.1, from coordinate 100,171 downwards.
GGTCTTCTCGTTATAAAAAAATATCACGAAGATCGCAAAGAAACGCACCGCAACATTTGTCTTATCCCAAGCTCCGCACACGGCACCAACCCGGCCAGTGCCGTACTTGCAGGACTACAAGTTGTTGTCGTGGGCTGTGATGCCGACGGCAATATCGACGTGAGTGACCTTCAAGCGAAGGCGAAAGCCCATGCCAAGAACCTCTCTTGTCTCATGGTGACTTACCCTTCAACGCACGGTGTATTTGAAGAATCCATTACCGAGATCTGTAAAATCGTCCACGAAAATGGCGGGCAGGTTTACATGGATGGCGCAAACCTCCAGGCGCAGATCGGTCTTTGCCGCGCTGGCCGCTTCGGGCCGGATGTTTGTCACATGAACCTCCACAAAACCTTCTGCATCCCTCATGGTGGTGGCGGCCCAGGCATAGGTCCTATTGCTGTACGCGAACATTTGAAAGATTTTCTACCAACACATCCAATCGTCAGCGTTGGTGGTAAAAAAGGTGTTGGCCCCGTTTCCGCGGCTCCATGGGGAAGCGCAAGCATTCTTCCCATCTCTTGGATGTACATCCGCATGATGGGTAACGACGGACTTGTTGCCGCGACTAAGGCTGCCATTCTCAGTGCTAACTATATCGCGCAACGCCTCAATGACGTTTACCCGGTGGTCTACCGGGGACAGAATGGTCTTGTCGCGCATGAGTGCATCATCGATCTCAAGCCATTGAAAAAATCCGCTGACATCGATGTGGACGATATCGCGAAGCGCCTTATTGACTATGGTTTCCACGCGCCAACAGTTTCGTGGCCTGTTCCAGGTTCTATGATGATTGAGCCAACGGAAAGCGAAAGTCTTGAAGAGATTGAGCGTTTCTGCGAGGCGATGTTAAAGATTCGCGCTGAGATCGCGGAAATCGAAAACGGCTCCTCAGATCTGAAGAGCAACGTCTTAAAGCATGCGCCACATACAGCTGAGACACTTCTCGCGGATCAGTGGGATCGTCCATATAGCCGTGAAAAGGCCGCATACCCGACAGAGTGGGTGAGGGACAACAAGTTCTGGCCATTTGTAGGCCGCATCGACAATGCCTTCGGCGATCGCAATATCGTCTGCACGTGTCCGCCACTCAGCGAGTACTAAAAAAGAAGCCCCTCTAATCGAGGGGCTTTTCTTTTAACTCTGGTTCCGTATTAAGGTCTCGATGCGAGACACTGATATATACATGCTGCAAATTCATTTCTGACAGGCGTCGGGCTAAGTGTTCCGCTAAGAGCACACTCCGATGCATACCTCCCGTACAACCAATCCCAATGCGGAAATAGTGCTTACCTTCGCGGTAGTAGTTGGGAATGAGAAATTGATGGAAATCTAAAAATTTCTCCACAAATGTCTTTGTGTTCGGATCTGAGAAAATAAACTCTTCAATGGGATGATCCAAACCCGTCATGTCTTTGAGTTTGGGGTCGAAGTAGGGGTTTTTGAGAAAACGAATATCATAAATGCTGTCGGCTGCCCGGAGCATCCCGTACTTAAATCCAAAGCTCACGAGCGTTATATGAAGCTGCCTGCCTTTTGCTTCCCCCGAAAACCGAGTTTCAAATGTGCGGGTGAGAAAATGAGGCGACCAACCCGACGTGTCGTAAATAATGTCAGCACTATCCTGCAGCGGTGCAAGTAGATGCGCCTCGCGTCGCACGGCCGCCTGCAGCTGACCACTCGCGTCAATGAGGGGATGCTTTCTTCTTGTTGTTGAGTAACGACGCAAAAGGACATCTTCATCACAAGTAAGGAAGACAAAATCCGTCCGAGCAATCGCATCAAGCTTGGGACGCAATCGCATCAACCGCGCCACCGATGAGCTTTCCTTTAAGTCGACACCGATCGCGATTCGCCGCGGCCCATCTTCTTGTTTAGCGAAATAGTTTAGAGTTGCTTCAAGGAGGTCAACGGGAAGGTTATCGACGCAATGGAACGACAAGTCCTCTAGTGCCTTGATAGCCGATGACTTTCCGGAACCGGAAAGGCCAACGATAAAGACAGCTAGAGGCTTTTCTGAGTTGGGTTGGCTTTTCTTTGCCATAGCTTCTAATAGTATTTTTTACGTTTACTCGACGGGAGTAGACCAAGCTGTTCACGGTATTTCGCCACGGTACGACGCGCCACCTGAATGCCTTTTTCTTCGAGAAGCTCAACGATCTTCTGATCCGCCAGAGGTTTTTTTGCATCCTCTTGCGTGATCATATCATGAATCATCTTCTTAACGGACACACTCGCAAGGCTTTCACCACCAACGCGAGAAACCGAACTGTTGAAGAAATACTTCAACTCGAAAATTCCCTGTGGGGTATGCACATACTTATTATTTGTAACGCGACTGATCGTGGATTCATGCATCCCGATATCTTCGGCGATATCACGTAAGATCATTGGCTTGAGATATTCGATGCCCTGCTCAAAGAAATCCTTTTGGCGTTCGACGATGGTTTCCGTCACTTTAAAAATCGTTCTTTGGCGTTGCTGAATACTCTTGATCAACCAGTGCGCTGCTTTCAGCTTATCCTGGATGTACTCTTTTTCTTCGCTACCTTTTTTCGCTTCCATGGACTTCAGCATGTCTTGATAGACGTTGCTAATGCGAAGACGCGGTAGGCCATCCTCATTTAAAGAAACAACCCATTCATCGCCTACCTTAAAGACGTAAACATCAGGCACGATGTACTGAGGCGCATTGGTGCCAAACTGCCGTCCGGGTATCGGCTCTAGCTCGGCGATGATTTGCACGTTTTCCACAACTTTTTCAAACGGGATCTTCAATGCCTTTGCGATTGCCTGAAAGTTTCTCGTTTCAAGCTCAGCCATGTGGTGTTCGACAATCTTTTCAACCACGCCGTTTTTAAGATGATTGGTGCGGAGCTGAATCAGTAGGCATTCCTTCAGATCACGAGCACCAACGCCAGCTGGATCCAGTCGTTGAACCACATCGAGGATATCTTCGATGGCATCATGGGAGAGGCTTAAACTCGTGGCGAGTTCTTCCACGGTAGAACGCAAATAACCCTTATCGTCGATATTCCCAATCAACTCGCCAGCGATACGTTTTTCAATATCATCAAGCTCGAGTTCGCCAATTTGAGACATCAAGTAGTCATTCAGTGTTCCAGCTCGGGAGACGATATTCTCATAGTTCGGGAATTCTTCGTCGCGCTTTGCTTGGGAAGACGGAATAGGGGCCGCTGACTCCTGGTATTTTGAGTAGGATTCCCAATCAAAATCCCCACGCTCACCATCGACGCCATCGACGATATTGCCGGCGGACTGCAGGTGATCCTGCACCGCCTGAGCCTCTGTGGTCTCCCTCACACGCTCTGCTTGGATTTTTTCTTCGGCAGACTCGACAACCCCTTCCTCGAGAACAGGGTTTTCCGCCATCTGTTGGGTGACAAACTCCTCGAGCTCGCCCCGAGATAGCTGCAGCAGCTTGATAGCCTGCTGAAGCTGAGGGGTCATGAGAAGCTGCTGGCTGAGTTTGAGTGTCTGTTTTAGATCAAATGCCATTTTGCTACCAACGATGTTAGAGGACGTACCTTGGTACCTTTATTGTACTAGTTCCATGCCCCTTAGCAAAATACATTCCAAATTCTACAATCTGAAGTTCTCCCCCAGATAAACCTCTCTAACTATTTGGTTATTTGCGACTTCTTCGGGATTTCCGTGGGCAACAATTTCCCCGCGCGTCAAGATATACGCCCTCCCACAGCTACTCAGAGTCTCACGAACGTTGTGATCGGTGATGAGAACACCAAGACCTTCGTCCTTTAAACCCTTCACTATGCCTTGAATTTCCTGCACCGTGACAGGGTCAATCCCCGCGAAAGGCTCATCAAGCAGCAAAAATTTAGGTCGAATGATAAGGGCGCGCGCAATTTCCACACGCCGTCTCTCACCACCGGACAAGGCCGCGCCCAACGACTTGGCGATATGGGTGATTTGAAATTTACTCAGAAGTTCATCAAGACGTTGTTTGCGCTCGTGTGTGGGAACACCCGTCACTTCCATGATCGCCAGTAAGTTATCCTCTACGGAGAGCTTGCGAAAGATCGACATATTCTGGGGAAGATAGCTGATCCCCTGACGCGCGCGCAAATGCATGGGCATACTGGTTATGTCTTCGCCATCGAGCAAAACACGGCCGGAGTTAGGGTAGAGAAGGCCGACCATCATATAAAAACTCGTGGTCTTACCCGCACCGTTCGGGCCTAGAAGCCCAACGACCTCACCCACATTAACTTCGAAAGAAACTCCTTTGACCACGTCCCGACTCTTAAAGCTTTTTTTAAGCTCTTGTGCGGAAAAGGTCGCCGGTTTCTCCGCTTTATTGTTTAGGCTTGTCATTCTTACCTTCTCCAGGTTTCACGACTCCTTCCGCCCGATCCACCGTGATCATACCGGTATCAAGATCGTAGGAGATCTGCTTGCCCTTAACGAGGTGCCCACCTCGCCAAAGCCTCGCGTTGCCAATGAGAACTACTTTCCGCTTCTCGTTATAGAAAAAAGCGCGTTCACCTTTTGCTGTCAATTTTTCATTAGGGTCGTCGGAAAATTTCGCAATCTGTACGTTCCCGATGACCTCAACCCTATCAACGTTATCTTCTTCGTTCTGGTGACTTTGATTTAAGTGCACCTTGGCCTCGTCCGCTTGAAACCGAAGCTCTGCCTGAGTGATCACCACATTTTTTACGAGGTGGATGATGCCACCATCGCGCGAGTAGGTGGATCGTCCCTCGCTTTTTAAGCGAATAGGCTCTTTTGACGTCGGCTTTTGTTTTTTTGCCGCGGGTTTTTTTTCCGCCCCTGGAGCGGTTTCTTTTTTGGGTGCCGCCCCCCCTTTGACGGGGGCTTTTGCCGGCGTTTCTTCCTTCTGCGGCAATGGTTTTGGCTCATTCTTTTGATTATCGAGATCCTCTACGTCGAGAAGATCACCATATACGGGCCCCGTAACTAAAGCGCCTAAGACAGCCAGCACTAAGAGATGACGCATGATTATTCTACCTTCTGAGACAACGGCCCTGGTTGCAGCAAGCCTTCAATAGGACCAAAAATGGTCAGATCCTCACTCTTTAAAGAATACTCGAAACCAGTGTTACCTTTAAATCGTCCCGAAGAATTGTATATGAGGACTGGGCGTTCGGACTGAATCATATTTTTTTCCGCGATAAATTCCGCGTATTCCGTATTGAGGATGCTTTGATTGACACCAATGCGGACATCGTTTTCAAGATGTGCACGTTTAACCGTGCCATCCTTCATAAACTGAGTGATACCGTTGGAACTCAAAAACACGGTCCCTGACTCCGCCGAAACATGGTTTTGTTGATCGGCTCTGAGTTTTTTTCCCTGCACGTTGCCGTAGAGCTCAATAATGTTCGGCTCCAGAAAGTTTGCCAACCGCCCGGAGAGTGTTCCCTTAAGCTCATGGCCGTCGTAACGAAAAGCTATAAAGTCCTCGAGGGCGAGGACAGGTTGTTTTGAACGCGCGTCAACCTGATCTCGGAGCGAGCCGTCATCCCGAGAAAAAAATAGAAACAAAGATACAAAGAAGGTTGCCAGAAAAGCGGCTACGATAATATTCCGCCCCATAGTCACTCCTTCTCAATGTAAAAAGTACCGGATATCTTAATAGACCTTCAAATTATTTTCGCCGCCAAAAGATCGTGCATGCGAACCAGGCCCATAAGGCTCTTTTCCTGCAAATCGTTCACGACGAGGAGGGCCGTGATCTTTTTTGATTCCATCGTTTGCAGCGCATCGACCGCGAGGGAGTTTGCCAGGGAAAGTCTAGGCTCTCGCGTCATAAAATCTTTGGCCTTGAGGGTAAAAATCTGGCCTTGATGCTCCAAGATCGCGCGGCGTAAATCGCCATCGGTAACGACGCCTTCAACAACATTTTTCTCATTCACGACAGCACTGATACCGAGGTTATTTTGCGTCACTTTAAGAAGGGTTTCCTGGAAGGACGAGTCACGTTTGAGAAGAGACATACGTTCGATATCAATCATATGCTGCTTCACAAGACTTAACTTCCGCCCCAAAGCACCTTCGGGATGGTAGCGTGCGAAATCTTCTTCACGGAATCCTCTCTTGCGCATGAGAGCAACTGAGAGAGCATCGCCTAATGCGAGTGCCACCGTTGTGGAGCTTGTTGGCGCAAGATTTAAAGGACAGGCCTCTGTTTTTACGCCGCCGTCCAAAACAATGTCGGAAAGTGATGCTAACGACGAATGCACATTACCGGTGATGGAAATCACGCAAACACCGATGCGTCGGCAGAATTTCGCGACTTCCACGACTTCACGCGTTTCACCATTAAAGCCGATCGCGAGCAGAATATCGTTCGCATCAAGCATACCCGAATCACCGTGTAGTGCTTCGCTTGGATGCATGAAAAAAGACGGCGTGCCGGTGCTAGCTAGAGTTGCCGCGATCTTTCTCGCGATGTGCCCGGATTTACCGAGGCCCGTTAAAACAACTTTTCCTTTGTTAGCGGCAATCCGCAAAACGGCTTCAGCAAACTCGTTCGACAACTTTTTTGCGGCATCAGATAACGCGAGACTTTCTTGCTCAAGCGCCCGCTGTCCCCAGCGAACAATTTCGGACTTTTCTATCATTTAAGGACGTTCCTTGATTCTTAAAGCCGCTCCCAAAAAACCAACAAACAACGGATGCGGCTTCATAGGTCCGCTTTTTAACTCAGGATGGAACTGACACGCAACAAACCACGGATGAGAAGGTATCTCCATGATTTCCACAAGCTGTCCGTTAGGAGAAAGTCCACTAAAATTAACACCTTGGGACTCAAACGGCTCACGCCAGGAATTATTAAACTCGAAACGATGGCGATGCCGCTCCGAGCATTCGTTATTCTGATAGGCTAGGGCTGCCTTTGATCCCGGCGTGAGTTTGCAGGGAAAAGCGCCCAGGCGCATGGTTCCACCCTTTTGTTTCACTTCACGCTGATTTTCCATAAGGTGAACGATGGGATTTGCTTGCTCAGGCTCAAACTCCTGCGAATGCGCGTTTGTATGCAGTACATGACGCGCGAACTCCACCGCCGCAAGCTGCATCCCCAAACAAATACCAAAGAACGGTTTTTCTTTTGATCGCGCAAACTCAATCGCCGCGATTTTGCCTTCAACACCACGAGAGCCAAATCCACCCGGAATCAAGATGGCATCAAAATGTGCTAACCGAGCTTCGGCGTTCTCGCGGTTGATAAGGCTGGCGTCGATAAAATCGGTGTCAACATGCGCGGAAAGGCGAATTCCCGCATGGATGAGCGCTTCACTAATGGATTTGTAGGCATCCTGTAGCTCAACATACTTCCCAACAATCGCCACATGCACTCTTTTTTGCGGGTGATCTAAAGCCTCTTTTATAAGGCGCCAGGAATCAAGCTTCGCCTCTTGCTCGGGGAGCTTTAGCAGACGAACAAGTCGCGCATCGAGACCTTGTTCGTGAAGATCCAGTGGGATTTTATAAATGCTGTCTGAATCAATACAGTCAAACACGCAATCATTTAACACGTGGCAGTTCTGCGCAATCTTCTGCTTCAAGTCGCTGGGGATATCTTGTTCCGCGCGACAAACCAAAATATCTGGCTGAATTCCCACCTGACGCAATTCCTTGACAGAATGTTGCGTCGGTTTTGTTTTTAGCTCGCGAGCCGCTTTGATATAAGGAACGAGTGTGAGATGAACGAAGACAACTCGATCTGACGAAAGCTCATAGCGAATTTGTCGAATCGCTTCGAGAAAGGGGAGTGATTCGATATCACCCACGGTGCCGCCAATTTCAACGAGCGCGACATCAACGCCTACGCCCGCTGCGTAAATCGATTCCTTAATCACATTTGTGACGTGAGGAATTACCTGCACCGTGCCACCAAGATAATCACCCCGGCGTTCGCGCGATAAGACGCGATCATAGACTTGACCTGTGGAAAAGCTGTTTACACGACTAAGTGTCGCGGAAGTAAATCGTTCGTAATGCCCTAAATCCAAATCCGTTTCGGCGCCGTCATCAGTCACAAACACTTCACCGTGCTGAAACGGACTCATCGTACCAGGATCCACATTAATGTATGGGTCCGCTTTGGTGAGGCTTACCCTTAAGCCCCTCGCTTCCAGCAGCGCGCCCGTGCTTGCAGCGACAATACCCTTGCCAAGAGATGACACCACCCCACCAGTAATAAAAATATACCTGGTTTGGTTACGATCCTTCATAAATCACCAAATTTTGTTCTTGAAATGACCAAGGGAGGGTTAGGTTCGGCAATAAACCCGCCGAGAGTTTACTTTATCTATGGGTGAAATATCGGTCAAGAATCTTCCCGTTTAGGGATTTGTTCCAACTTTTGGAAGAGCGCCACGGACTACTCGAATAGTACGCATCTTGCTAAGATATAGCTAATATCTTTCCCTAAATTCCTGAATGTGTAACATGAGTTCCCTATGAACCGTTTGCCGTCGCGTTGGCCCCTTATATGGGTTGCTACTGTGCTGATTTGCACGGTTTCGCTTGTGTCCAACTGCAAACTGAGACGATCAACCCTCCGCAACTCAATGGGCGAGCGTGAGGGACTTGAGTTTATCGTTCCTGGAACTCTTGAATTCAAACGTGACCCGATTGATACCCGCGTTGGCATTCTCCGTTTCGAAACAAAGTTCGACACGTATTATTCTGTTCATTACTGGGTACAAGGGGAAAACGAAAACAACCCAGCTTCTTATCCCTGCGAAAATAAACAAGACGATAAAGCCTGCGATGGCCAAAAGGCGCAGCGTCAATACGAAATTCGGTTAAATCTCGATAAAGATAAGCGGTACTCTTTGCGACTTTTCATTTGGCCCACAAATATTTCCAAAAAAAGCGCTAAGTCTATTCGCATCGATGAAGGCGGCCCCAACTCGGGCGGAGATGGTCCGCGTAACAATACCGTTGTAGCTGAAATCGTGGTTGCAAGGATCGTTGTTCCGCAATAAACCTCTGAGATCTATCGCCACAAACTCGATGCACCCACCACAGTGGGTGATCTCCTAAAGAAATTTCAACAGCCGACAGGGTGCGCTGAGAAACTCGCCAAGTTCGGCAATCCATTCCCTCGAGCGGAAGATGATGTTGGCTTGAAGTCGTTATCCTCCAGTGGCTTTGCTCAAGGGTCCGGAAAACCTCACCCCAACTTTGCTAGCCGTCTTAAGCTGGTCTACGATCACATCGAGTTTAAGTCCGTGTGGGAGTGGGCATTTGAGTGGGAGCAGGCCCAACGAGAATTCACCATTCAGCCTGCCGCTTACTTAAACAAAATTTCTCTGGTGACAACGGAAGACATTCGTCTCCGCAATAAACAGCTTATTTCCGTCCTGAAAAAATACGATCTCCCAGCGGACGGACCCGTGAAATTTCGCTGGGAGCCGTTTAACTTGACCGCGACGTCTTATCTCTCCATCGTCCTAAAAGCGAAGAATTCCGACTATGTGGTTTCCTGTGTATTTCCTGGGGACGGAGAGCAGGATCAGCTCGGAGCAAATGAGTTGCCTGAAGGGACCATTGATCCAGCGATCTATAAGAAAATGCCCGCGGATGAATATGATCTTCTTGTTTTCTTTGAGTCGACGCAAACATACGTGAAAAGCCAAAACGAGTTCCCAACTTGGTTTCTTACAGCCCATGATTGGCGCTTTGATAAAGTTCAAAAACCTTAGGGAAGGTAAAGCGTGAAGCTGTTGCTGCGATGCATATTTCTTTTGCTTTTAGGCGTCCCGCTGACCTCAAACGCGTTCGGGGCGTCTGTTACAAAAGTTAATAAGAAAAAACGATTGGTCACTATTGATTCGGGTAAATCAGACGGCCTTACTAAAGGCGATAAAGTCTGTTTTTACGATAATGATGGCAAAAAAATCGGCTGCGGGAAAATTCGCAGCGTTAAAGCTTCATCCGCAAAAGTGAAATTGAGTAAAAAGAAGATTAAGAACGTCGACGTCGGTATGGAAGCAACTCCGGGCGCCGATGGAGGGGGAGGAGGAGGTGGTTCGTCGCCATCCAAACTCAAGTTTGCCTATATCTTCACTCCCATGATGACGACAACTTATCAGAAAATTTCTTACTACCGCCCCATTGACGGCACTGAAGAGAGTCTCTGGGAACCCACGGGCGCACAGAGTGCATCGTTCCTCGGTTTTGGCGCGGAATACGAAATGGGCCTGAGTGGCGGTTCCGCCATAGCCGCGGGCGGCAGACTAAAATACTTCCGCGAATTCACCTCACAGGCTGACTACAATGACGCCGAAGATCATTTCGCTGAATCGAACATAACCGCTTCCGCGATGGGCTTCTGGCTTGATTACTACTACTTGAATATGGGCCCGCTGCGCATCGGTAACGGTCTTGATCTTGATATGTCGACGGTGACATTTGCCGCGGCGCATAAAACGGATGCTGGCGACGAGTCACTGATCGCCGAAGCCTCTTCAAAACTGACGACGATCTCTCTACGTACCATTGTTGCTTTCGATATCTTGATGGACCCTGTCGGAATATCGTTTGCCGGTAACTTCCTTTTACCAATCACCTCTAGTGGTGCAACGGCTGCTGAGGTAACCGACGAAAATGCGGCCAAGCTTCCGGGGCTAGATCCGAATGCTGACCTAGCACTTTCTCTGAATCACAAAAAAGCTAGCTTTGGCCTTGAGCTTATTATCGCTGCCTATATTGCCTTCTAAGAAGGACGTGCGAGAAATTCTTTGCACAACTTTTCCCCAAGAAGGGGAGCGAGCTGAAGCCCGTTCTTATAAAGACCGGAAAGAAGATAGACCGGTTGCGCAAAGCGCTTCGATGTCACCGTGCCACAAATTGGTTCGCGATTTTTGTAGAAAACTCGCTCTCCTCCTTTCGCATCAAGCCTCAAACCCGAAAAATCAATTTCATAAGCGAAAGTTTTTTTGAGTTCCTCAAGATCCTGCTGCTGGTCAGCGGCATTGAGAGAGCCCTTGTGTGAACTGGATCCGAGGGAGATCAGATTGGAAAACTGACAATACGCATGGGTCTCCCGCAGAAGAGAAAATGCCTCCCGCTGCGTTTCGTCAGTGCGACATGAGAATGTGTAACCCGACGCAAGCTGCGAAGCGGGTATATCTAGCTCCAGTTCGCGCCGAAAAAAATCAACGCTGCTGCCTGGCGCGAGAAAAAGATGATCGCAACGTAAGATCGGAGAATGCTTACTCTGCAGCGACCATTTTCCGTTGTGCTCAACGCGAGCAATTTCTTCATCAAAAAATTTGACGCCGCGCTTCTGCAATATCTCTCGCATAACCTTCAGCAAAAGCTCTACATCCACAAAAGCATCAAAACTATATTGCATAGCGACCATGGGATGCTTTTCAAAAGCAGAAAACATCGGAGAAATCGCTATCTCGCTCGGCGTCAGCAATCTTGCGCCATAGCATCCATAGAAGTCTTGGCGATAAACACGTCTCTGACTTTTTCGCCATGCCTCAACGGAAGCAAATGGTTCAAAAACGGATGCTTCGATAATTAGTTTTTCTTGTGATTGGTTACTAATCTTACGACAAAATTCCGCAATCGCTTTTGCGCCGCGAATTTTATTTGCAAACAAAGGTGTGTCTGCTAAGAAAAGGCCTTTATTACCAACGACACCTTGCGCGGCAAAACTAGCGGCATTCTCTTTTTTTCCAACGACGGCGCAGGGAATATTCCTTTCAGTAAGACTCCACGCTGAAAAAAAACCTCCCAAACCGGCGCCAACAATTCCAATCACTTAATACCTGTGTGACATGTATGACATGTATTACATACGGCTTGTGCGACAAATTTCTTCCGCCGCCGTAAAGATTGCTAAACGAAGCGGTTTAATTTGTGTGCTCACGCGACCGCTTATAACTCTATTTGTTAAGAAAATGACGTAAGAATTATTTTCAGGATTGATCCAAAAAGATGTTCCTACAAAGCCGTAATGTCCGATAGCTTTTTTTGCGCCGAATGGAAATTCAGATTCATTCGCATGGCGCCATCCCAAAAGCGAACTATCTTCTTTTTGAATCGCAGCTTCCGCATTGGCGCAAATAAATTTGTTTCCAAACACACTGCGTGAAAAATTCTTCAAAAAAGAAGAAAGAGCTTCACCGCTCGAAAAAAGTCCCGCGTGTCCGGCGAACCCACCAAGCGTTGCCGCATTCTCATCGTGGACTTCACCCGACAGAACACGACGACGCACCTCACAATAGGAGGAGGGGATAAAATTTCTGCTCGAAAAAGCGTCAAAAAAACCAAGAGACGATGGCGGGTCGATCGAGACGTCGTGCAAAAAAGAAGAGAAAAGCGTAGAGAGATCCTCTCCTGAAACCTTCTCTAAAACGTAACCAAGTAGAATAAAACCGAGATCGCTATATCTGTCCTTTTTTTCCAAAAGAACGAGATTCTCGCGCGCAAAAAACTCTTCGATGACCGCTTGTGCATTTGCCTTAAGAACACCGGCTTCCGAATGCTCGTTTAACCGATTTACATACAAATTTCGCCAAGCGGGGAGGCCCGATTTATGCTGCAAAAGCTCTTCGATACTCAAATTCAAAATAGGCTTCGGTAGAGAGACCTGTGTCGATCCCAACCAATCCTTAACACTCTGCTTTAGGCTAAATCCCTTTTTTTCCGCCAACCAAAACACAAGAGGCGCTGTTACCAGCGCCTTCGTGAGGCTTGCTAAGTCGAAAATTTTTCGTTGATCGTTTTGCCAAGAAGTTCGAAAAAAAGGCTCTTTATCCGAAAGTAGGCCGCATTCGAAAAATGCGTGACTGAAGAATCCTGCGTGACCGTGCTGAGCTAAAGTGTCTTCAATAAAACTCTTTGGATCAGCCTTTTTTCTCATCCAACATCTCTTTGATGACTTTGTTTAACAGCTCTGGGTTATATTTCCCTTGAGAGATCTTCATGGCCTGTCCAACAAAAAAGCCAAAAAGACGATCTTTCCCAGAAAGATATTGTTCCACTTGAGATGCGTTTTCCGCAAGAATTTTACCGACCGTCTCGCGAATAGCACCTTCATCCGTAATCTGCACCAGGCCTTTGTCTTTAACGATCGCGCTTGGTTTTCCGCCGTTCGCAACCATTTCTTCAAAAACAGTTTTAGCGATTTTGCCGGAAATCGTGTTTTCGCCAATAAGGCGCAGCAGTTCCGCGAAGTCTGAAGCGCTCACTGGTGGTTTGGTTAAATCCCATTCCCGTGCGTTTGCTTCGCGCAAATACTCACTCAGCATCCAGTTAGCGACAATCTTATGTGACACCACATTTTTGACTTCGCGTACAACGGCTTCAAAAAATAAGGCGAGTTCTTTTTCAGAGGTTAGAACCGACGCATCATACTCATTCAATCCATATTCAGATTGATAACGTTTTGCCATTTCATCCGGCAATTCGGGGAGATGCTCTTTCACCTTTGCTATACGAGCCGCATTAATCTTAAGCGGGCGAAGATCAGGTTCGGGAAAATAACGATAGTCGTGCGATTCCTCTTTGGAGCGTAGGGGAGCTGTCTTTCCCGTTGCTGCGTCGAAAAGAAGAGTTTGCTGGATGACTTTGCCTCCGCCTTCGAGCAACTCTGCTTGGCGAAGGATTTCGTAAGTAATGGCTCGCTCAATATTCTTAAACGAGTTGAGGTTTTTGATTTCTGTGCGCGTACCGAATTTGCTTTCGCCACGTGGGCGAATCGAGACGTTGGCGTCGCAACGGAAAGAACCTTCTTCGAGGTTGCCGTCACAAATCTCAAGATGACGAACAAGGGAACGCACCTTTTTAAGGTATTCCGCGGCTTCGCTGGGATGCCGGATGTCTGGGTTACTAACCATCTCGATCAGCGGAATGCCAGCTCGGTTAAGATCCACGTAGCTAGAGTCGTTGCCGTGAACATTCTTACCGGCATCTTCTTCAATGTGAATGCGCGTGACGCCGATTGTTTTCCCGTCGGCTAGGACGATCTTACCGCCGGTACAATACGGCAAATCGTACTGACTGATCTGATAACCTTTGGGCAAATCCGGATAAAAATACTGCTTGCGCGAGAACACGCTTGTCTCGTGAATGTCCGCGCCGATCGCTAAAGCCATGCGCAATGCAAATTCAACCGCTCGTTCATTAAGAACCGGCAACACACCGGGATAACCCAAACAAATAGGGCAGGTGTTGTTGTTGGGAAGCGCGCCGAAATCCGTCGCGCATGAACAGAACAATTTACTTTTTGTTTTGAGCTGACAGTGGATCTCCAAGCCAATAACTGGCTCCCACCGGCTTAAAACTGTATCAGCACTTTGGGTGCTGTTTGAACCATTCGCTGGCTTGCTCATACAAATATGCGCCTTTTAGCAGTGTTTCTTCGTGTTGATGGGGAGCCATAAATTGTAGACCAACGGGGAGCGCCTTATCATCGAAACCGCAAGGCACAGAAACCGCCGGGACTCCAGAAAGGTTTGCTGCGATGGTACAGATATCGCTCAAGTACATCGCCAAACTATCGCCAGATTTTTTGCCGAACTCGAATGCCGTGGTCGGAGATGTTGGGGACACCAACAAATCAACCTGGCCAAAAGCGTTGCTAAAATCTTTGCGAATGAGTTCGCGCGCTAATGTGGCCTTACTATAGTAGGCATCGTAGTGACCTGAGGATAAAACAAAAGTTCCTAAAATAATCCTCTGTTTTACTTCCTTACCGAAGCCTTGGCTGCGTGTGTTCACGTACAATTCTTGCAGTGATTTGCCATCCACATTACGCATGCCGTAACGAACGCCATCAAAACGAGCTAGGTTGGAAGACGCTTCAGCGGTGGCGATGATGTAATAGGTCGCGATGCTGTATTCAATGTGCGGCAAGCTAACTTCAGTAACCAACGCACCTTTTTCTTTGAGAAGCTTTACAGCTTCGCTAAAGGCTTTTGCTACGCCTGGTTCTAAACCTTGACCAGAAAGCTCTTTAACAACACCGATGCGAAGACCTTTTAGGCCATCCTTCACATTTAACTTTTCAAGTGTCTGCAGTGTGCTTTCGCGTGGAAGTTTAAGGCTCGTCGAATCCTTCGCGTCGTGGCCAGACATAACATCGTAAACAAGGGCTGTGTCTTTGACTGTCCGCGTTAATGGTCCTATCTGATCGAGCGAGGATCCAAACGCGATCAAACCATAACGGCTAATTCTTCCGTAAGTGGGCTTTAAACCGACAACTCCACAAAAACTTGCCGGCTGACGCACCGATCCACCTGTATCCGAACCCAATGCGATCGGCGAAAGATCCGCACTGACAACTGCGGCCGAGCCACCGGAAGACCCCCCCGGCACGCAAGCTTGATTCCAAGGATTTTTCACATTTCCAAAAGCCGAGTTTTCGTTGGAACTGCCCATGGCAAATTCATCAAGGTTGGCTTTACCGAATAAAAAAGCGCCCGCATCGAGTAAACGCTCAATGACAGTGGCGTTATAAACCGGTTTAAAACCTTTCAAGATCTTCGACGCGGCTGTTGTGGGGATTCCTTGAACACAAATGTTGTCCTTAACAACAATCGGTACACCTGCTAGGGGGAGGTGTTCGCCTTTCTTTCGAGCGTTCTGAATTTTAGCAATCTGCTCGTCGCACCCTTTCAACGTTTCCGCTTTGTCCCAGTAGATATGGGTGTTCAAAGTGGAAGCGAGGGATTCTGTACGATCAGCATAGAATTGCGCGACAGCTCTAGGATCAAGATCCCCGGCATTAACGGCTTCAGCGATGCCTGTAGCGGAAAGTTCAAAGGGTTTCATGTTGATTACTCGATGATTTTTGGAACTTGGAAGGCGCTACCAACGCGACTTGGGGCCTGCTCCAAAGCTGAATCCGTAACGCCGCTTAATACTGCTTCATCCGCGCGCTCTGGAGTCGTTTCACCTACGGTGTCGCCACGCCAATTTTCTAGCTTCGTCGTGAGCTGATCCATTTGTGCGAAGTAGTGGATAATTTGCTGAAGACGCCCCTCGTAATACGAGAGGTCGTCTTCAGTGAGCTTCAATTTCGCCAAAGAGGCAACGTGTTCAATGGCTTTTCGATTTAGTTCAGCCAACTCTAAACCTCTTCACCCTCAATTTGTTGAATGCGCGCTAGACTGATAACTTTTTCGCCTTCTTCCACGTTGATCAATCGCACACCTTGAGTGAGGCGACCGATAACGCCGACTTCAGCCATCGTAAAGCGCATAACCTTACCGGATGAGGTCATTACCATAAGCTCGTCATCTTGCGCTACCTGCATAATACCCACGACTGGACCGTTTCGTTCCGTCACTTTGATGGTGTAAATGCCTTTACCCGCGCGGGTTTGCGTACGGTATTCTTCGATCGGTGTGCGCTTGCCATAACCGTTCTCACAGACGGAGAGGACTGAATCCTCGCCTTTGATAACGGTAAGACCAATGACCTCATCACCTTCCTCTGAGAACTTGATACCAGTCACGCCGCGCGCCGAGCGGCCCATGCCACGAACTTCCTCTTCACTGAAGCGAATGGCTTTGCCCAATCGGGTCGCGATAAGGATGTCATCTTTGCCGGATGTAATCGAGCAGGCGACAAGGCTGTCACCGTCTTCGAGCGTAAGGCCGATGATGCCTGTCTGACGAAGGCTGTTGTAAGCCATGATGTCTGTCTTTTTGATGTAGCCCTGTTTTGTAACAGAAACAACAAAACTACCTTCCTTAAACTCAGCGACTGGGAGTACGGACTTAACCGTTTCACCTTCTTGGAGCTTAAGGAGGTTTGCAAAGTGCTTACCGCGACCTGCCAATTCGGCTTCGGGCAGACGATAAACTTTCATTTCATAAACACGGCCGAGGTTTGTGAAGCAGAGTAGGGACTTATGGTTACTCGCGATAAACAAATCGCAAACCATATCTTCTGCCTTGGTCTTCATGCCTGTGCGACCTTTACCGCCGCGTTTCTGTGCACGAATTTCGCTGAGCGGTGTGCGCTTGATATAGCCGCCGTGAGTTACGGTCACTGCGACTTCTTCGTCCGCAACGAGGCTTTCCATGGAAAAGTCATCTGCGTCTGAAGCGACAATTTCTGTACGGCGTTCATCATTATACTCTTCACGCAGGGTGTTGAGTTCTTCTTTGATGATAGCGACAACACGCTCTGGTTTGTCTAAAATATCTTTCAAATCTGCGATGTATGTCATCGTCTCTTCGTACTCTTGAACGATCTTGTTTCTTTCAAGACCAGTCAAGCGAGCAAGACGCATATCAAGAATCGCTTTTGCCTGAGCATCAGACAACTTGAAGCGCTCGATCAACTGCGCATGCGCCGTCGGCGTATCCTTCGCATTACGGATCAAAGCGATGACTTCGTCCGCGTTATCAACCGCAATTTTCAAACCTTCTAAGATATGCGCTTTTTCTTCCGCTTTGCGTAGGTCATACGCGGTTCGGCGGAGTACGACTTCTTGGCGGTGATAGTAGAACTGCTCGAGAATTTCCTTGAGGTTCAGGATCTTCGGCATACCGTTAACAAGAGCAACGGTATTAACGCCGAAGCTGCTTTGCATCTGAGTCAGCTTGTAAAGGTTGTTGAGAATAATCTCACCAGCTTCACCTTTACGAAGTTCGATCACAATGCGGATATCATCTTGAGCGGATTCATCACGAAGATCGCTAATGCCTTCGATTTTTTTCTCGTTAACAAGTTCCGCGATCTTTTCGATCAATTTTGCTTTGTTAACTTGGTAGGGGAGTTCCGTCACGATGATGCGTTCACGACCGCTGGACGCGCCGTCTTCCACATGCGCTCGAGCGCGCATCACAACTGAACCACGCCCAGTCATGTATGCTTGGCGGATACCAGCTACACCATGGATTAACCCGCGCGTTGGGAAGTCTGGGCCTTTCACGAATCCCATCAAGTCCTCAATACTCGCGTGCGGATGATCGATGATATGCATGATGGCATCAATGACTTCGCCAAGATGATGAGGCGGGATATTGGTCGCCATACCAACGGCAATACCGCTAGCACCGTTAATCAATAAGTTCGGAAGTCTTGTTGGAAGAACAAGAGGCTCTTCTTCTTTGTTATCGTAGTTAGGGCCGAAGTTAACGGTGTCTTTTTCGATGTCGTTAAGAATCGTGTCTGCAAGTTTTTGCAAACGAACTTCCGTATAACGCATCGCGGCTGCCATATCGCCGTCGATCGAACCGAAGTTACCTTGACCTTGAACGATGGGGTAGCGCATCGAAAAGCTTTGCGCCAAACGCACCAAAGCTTCGTAAACAGAAAAGTCGCCGTGAGGGTGGAAGCGACCGATCACGTCACCAACAACACGAGCCGACTTCAAGTAAGGACGATTGTGATAATTCTTCAACTGATGCATCGCAAAAAGAATGCGGCGATGCACCGGTTTCAAACCGTCCCGCACATCAGGAAGCGCGCGCGAAACGATAACGCTCATGGAGTAGTTAAGAAACGACTCCTTAATCTCTTCTTCAATATTAATAGGAACAACATTGCTCTGATTCATAATGTATTCTCAACTCTAGATGTCTAAGTTTCTTACATTTAGGGCGTTGGCTTGGATGAAGTCACGGCGTGGCTCTACAAAGTCACCCATAAGAGCACTGAAGAGCTGGTCCGCTTCAATCACATCATCAATCTCAACTTGCAACAAAGTGCGCTTCGACAAATCCATTGTCGTCTCAGCCAACTGATCTGGGTTCATTTCACCCAAACCTTTATAGCGCTGAACGTATGCGCCTTTGCGTCCCTCCTGAATGACGAATTCTTTCAGCTCATCGAGTGAATTGAGAGTCCCTTTGGAGGCTGTTTCTAAAGACACATTCTCCGCCGGCTCCTCTTCACCACCCGCAGCCTTCTTCTTATTCATTCGTTCGAAGTAGAACGGGGCAACGGCAAGCTCATTCATCTGCTTACGAACACGACGAAGTTCATCGACTTCACCACTAAGCATTTGCGCATCAATAACAGAAACTCTTGGTACATCTTTGATGCGAGTTTCAACGATAATGCGATAGCTGCTGTACTCTTCATCGTACTCAGTTCGCGCCTTAGCAGAAACGCGCTTACCCTCATGCGATTTCAAAATGAATGCGGTAATCGCTTCCGAAAGTTCCTTAGCCTGTCCTTCATTCGAGAATATAGCTTCGTTTACTTCGTCATGATTAACGACGTATTCCAAAACCTCTTTCACTCGTCGGCGTGAAGCCATCTGCATGAGCTGATTGTAGCGCTCGAGTTTTGTCAAAAGACCTTGGATCGTTGCTTTGTCGATACTCTTCTTACGACTATCGATGATATCGAGGTTGCTCATTCCCACATCACTAAGGAACTCAACCAACGCGGAATCATCTTTCACATACTGTTCAATTTTGCCCTTCTTGTATTTGAAGAGGGGAGGCTGAGCAATATAGAGGTAACCGCGCTCTATGATCTGCGGCATATGTCTAAAGAAGAAAGTCAAAAGAAGTGTACGGATGTGAGCCCCGTCAACGTCAGCGTCGGTCATCAAGATGATCTTGTGATAACGGATCTTCGTGATGTCAAAGTCATCCTTACCAATACCAGTACCCATGGCCTTGATAAGAAGTTTGATCTCTGTTGAGGAAAGCATCTTGTCAAAGCGAGCCTTCTCAACGTTGAGAATCTTTCCGCGTAGCGGGAGAACAGCTTGCGTGCGACGATCACGACCTTGCTTTGCAGAACCACCCGCCGAATCACCCTCGACAATGAAAAGTTCGCATTCCGCTGGATCCTTCAGCTGGCAATCAGCCATCTTTCCGGGTAGCCCCGCAAAATCGAGAGCAGACTTACGTCGCGTTAGCTCGCGAGCTTTTTTCGCAGCAATCCGTGCTCGCGCCGCATCGATGATTTTCATCACCACTGCTTTAACGATCGCTGGATTTTCATTGAAATAATCTGTGAGTTTTTCACCAACAACAGATTCAACCCAGGGGCGAACTTCCGCGTTACCAAGTTTCGTTTTAGTCTGGCCTTGGAATTCCGGATTTTTAATTCGAACGGATACAATTCCAACCAGGCCTTCACGGATGTCATCTCCCGTGATGCCTTCTTTAAGACCTTTGAGAAGACCCGAGCTTTCCGCATAGGAGTTAACCACGCGCGTCAGAGCTGCTTTCATACCTGTAAGGTGAGTACCGCCTTCGATCGTATTGATGTTGTTAACGAATGAATACATGCTTTCGTTATATGCATCCGTCCATTGCAACACCGCTTCGCACTGCGCTTGTACTTGCCCGTTCTCGTTCTTTTGCTCAGCTGTGATGTAAAGAGGCTTGTCGTGAAGAGGAGTCTTTCCTTTCACCAAGAACTCACAGAAGGAAACAAGACCTCCCTCATAATGAAAATCAGAGGCCTTATCACTGCGTTCATCCGATAGAGTGATTTTCAAGCCTTTATTGAGGAAGGCGAGTTCTTTGAGTCTCTTTGCGAGGATCTCAAAGTTAAAGTTTGTGTCGCTAAAAATTTGCGAATCAGGCTTGAACGTCGTTGTCGTACCACGGCTTTGTGTTGAGCCCGTTTGCGCGAGCGGTCCATCGGGAGTTCCGCGCTTGTAGCTTTGGCGATGGACAACACCGCCTTGGCGCACTTCAACAAAACACCACTCTGAAAGAGCGTTCACAACAGATGCGCCGACGCCGTGCAAACCGCCAGAAAAAGCAAAAGCCTTATCATCGAATTTACCGCCGGCGTGGAGGACGGTCATAACCACTTCAAGAGCAGACTTTCCTTCTTTCGGATGCATGCTCACTGGAATACCGCGTCCATTATCTTTAACAGAAAGCGATCCATCCATATGGATGATGACATTAATCTCGTTACAGTGGCCTCCGAGAGCTTCGTCGACGGAGTTATCTACGATTTCATAGACAAGATGATGTAAACCATCTGTTGAAGTGGAGCCGATATACATACCCGGCCGCTTACGAACGGCTTCTAATCCCTCAAGGACTTGAATGTTGTCCGCCGTGTAGCCATTTTCTTGTTCTTGTGGAACCATTCCTTGCGTCACGGACAATGATCCTTCCTGTAAAGTTGACGTAATATCTTCCATGAATCACCCGACCTTGTTAGGTTTTATCGTTCACGCCTCGCGAATTGGCACCAAAACATGCATTGAATGGCAGTTTTGCGGCTCATCTTTTGGGACAAGTACGATGGGATCATCCTCTGAGCGAATGTTCAAGGTAACCTCATCGCTGGATATCGTGGAAAAAATATCCGTTAAGAATTTCCCGTTAATCGCAAGCTCCTTCTTGCCACCGCTATAACCATCAAGAGAGATGCTCTCCATACCTTCAGAACTTCCTTGAGTTCTTGAACGTAGGGTGAGGCGGGATTCGTTGAAACTTAACTGTAAGGCTCGACTCTTGTCCGCGGCCAAAAGAACGCGCTTAGTCACACTCTGGAGGTAGGGTCGAGAAATTTTAATTGGCACCAAATTTTCTTTGGGAAGAACACCAAGGTAGTTCGGATACTTCACCGCGGATAGGCGCACATAGATGCGATAATCAGGTGCTGAGGCGACTAAAGTCGTCTGATCATCGGATATTGCAATCCTGACCGTCTCAAATGCCTCACCACACATTCTTTGGAGTTCGTTAAGGGCTCGCTTCGATAAACAAACGCCGGCCTCCAGGAAGCCTTTTGGCAGCTCTAAACTGATTTCTGAATAAGAGAGCCTAAAACCATCGGTTCCCACGAGACGAAGGGTCTTATCCTTCGAACGATGGAAAAATCCCACTGCGCCGTAATTGCGAGGCGATTCATGGGCTACACAGAACTGCACCTGGTCAATCATGTAGTAAAGCTTCTCGGAGGGCAGATCCGCATAGTTCTTCGCATCGATTTGTGGAGGATCGCGCCAATCCTTATCGCGAATGCGCGGCAGCTTCATCGTGAATTCATTCTGATGACCCGCGGTGATGATGAGAAAGCTATCGTTCCTCTCTAAAGTGACGGGGCCATCAGGAAGCTCTCGAACAACATCCGAAAATAGTCGAGCTGGGACAAAGACATCTCCTTGAGAAAGAACTTCGCAAGGTAGGGTGTTGTAGATCACCAAAACCCTGTCAGCGACAGAAACATGTAGCCTTCCTTCCTCCGCTCTTAAACCAATATGACCGAGAGTACGGTCCGTAATGGCTCCTTGTGAACGAGCGGTGGCGAGATTCAACTCCGCCTTGCCGATTTTTACCTTCATATCTTTCTCTCCTTTTGGCTTGTCCTCTTTTGAGAGAGTACAAGGATGTCTTTTTTTATTTATGTTTAGTGATTAATAGGTGATGCCATACTTCTGTGAATAAACCTGCAATCAACTAAAATCACTAACGAAATATCCTATTCACCTTGTGAGTTAACTGTCGATGAATGATGGATTCGCCTTTGGATGCGGTTGTGGACATTTTTGAGCCGCCATTTCATCCGCAATTAAACCCGCAAACATTTCATAGCCCTTTCCCGAGGCTTATCCCCAGCTTGTTAACACTGTTGATCCAACTTCCTCTCGAGAGACTCGATACTGGTGCGAATCTCGAGGTCGTTAACGCGATCGGCTTCGATCTTTTTGACGGCATGCATCACGGTTGTATGGTCCTTGCCGCCAAACTTGGCTCCGATCTCAGGGAACGAGGCATTCGTACGCGTCCTGGAGAGGAACATGGCAATTTGTCGTGGAACGCTAAAAGCTCTCTGACGCTTCTTTGACTTAAGATCAGAAACTTTGATCTTGAAGTGATCGGAGACAATCTTCTGAATGACCTCAATTGTCAGTCGGCGTGGCGTTTCTCCAAAAACATTCTGTAAAACTTCGGATGCAAGACGGAGATCGATGGGGCGCCCTTGAAGGGTTGCAAAAGCTGAGACGCGGCTCAAGGCGCCCTCAAGCACCCTCACGCTCCCCTTGGCGTGGTGAGCAATGTAATGGGTGACCTCGGGATCTATGCGTAGACCTTGTTTTTCCGCCTTATTCATCAAAATCGCCATGCGGTGTTCAACATCCGGTGGCTGAATGTCGGCAATCAATCCCCATTGGAAGCGGTTACGCAGACGGTCTTCGATATCGGGGATGTCCTGAGGAAAAATATCTGACGTTACGACGATCTGCTTTTTCGCTTCGTAGAGGGCGTTAAAGGTGTGAAAGAACTCTTCCTGAGTGCGTTCTTTCTTTGAGATGAACTGAATATCGTCCACCAGAAGAAGGTCGCAGTTGCGATATTTGCGACGAAACTCATGCATCTTCTGATTGCGAATGCAGTAGATCATTTCGTTCATGAAACGTTCACTAGTGATGTAGGTCACCACAGCGTTTTTTCTTTTTGCTAGAACACGATTACCAACCGCGTGCAGCAAGTGCGTCTTCCCTAAGCCAGTGCTTCCGTATAAAAACAGCGGGTTATACGCCTGTCCAGGAGCATCGGCCACAGCAAGGCACGAGGCATGTGCAAATTGGTTACTCGGGCCGTTGACGAACGTTTCAAAATTATATTCGCGATTCAAATGAGAGACGGTGCTCAGGGCTCGCGAGACCGGCGTCTGATTTGGGTTTGCGTATTCATCGGCGACTTCGGCTGAAGCGCGCTCATTCTCGGAGAGATTCATTTCCATGGCAATGCGGTTGCCGGCGAAATCCTCTTCAAAGGAAGTAGCTACTTCCTTTGAAGTTCCTTCGATCTCAAAGCTAACAAGCAGCTCAATACCTAGAAGGGATTTTGCATGCTCAAATTTATCAAGGAAGTTATCAAGCACACCTTGATAAAAAACCATGTTGGGTAGAGTAACAATCACTTCGCCCATGCCGCTTGGCTTGGCTTTCATGGGCTCAATCCAGTCCCAAAAGATTTTTGGGTCTAGTGTTTGCCGAAGATACTCCCGAAGCTGCTCCCATCGTGACATGGTATTTTGGCTGATTGTATCCTGCGAGGAGCCGAATGGGTTTTCAGATGGGAAAAGGGTTTGCATCGAGCCTAGATCCGTCGGTTACAAATGTTTGCGCAAGTTGGTTTTTCGGAGTTGGTGTAATGGATTTAATTAACACACAGGGAGAGTTTCGCGCAAGGCCAAAAACCCCTGATTTTGCTCTAAGATTTCGGTGTATTACGGCTCTTTTAGTTTGTGGATAAAATCATAACAATGCTTGTTAAAGAAGAGGATCTTTCATGGCTAATAAATATCGTGCAATGGGTTACATCATGGCAGCTAATGCCGAAGCCTTGGCCTACTTCTTTTTGGCGTGGTTCGGGGGAGGGTGGTTGAACGATCACGTGCATGCGATTGAAAACTGGTATCCGCTTACCTTCACGTCTGCCTTGATTATGATTTCAATCTCCTGGTATCGGATGTTTCGCAATTTAATTCGGATGAAGGATGAGCCGTGAATCAATTTATTTTGACCCGTTCCTATCTTCAACGCGAAGCCGTGGTCTTCGCGCTCCTCATAGCGGCGGGGTTTTCTTTGCTGCCGAGGCAGGATGCTTTCGCATTTTTGAGCGGCTATGCGCTGTTCACGCTTGATCTACTGGCGATCGCTTATTTGGCGAGGGAGATGATTGCTGCATCCAAGAATCAGACGGTGCTTTCCAAGGGCGGACTCGCGGCTCTTTTCTTCGTGAAACTTATGGTTCTTGTGGGTGCGTTGTACTTCGTTTTTATCGTTCTACGCCTTAATGGGCTTTATTTTGCGGCTGGAGCGCTGCTCGCTTTATTAGGCGTTTCTCTTCACTGGGCGCTCTCATATATGAAGGCCAAGGCGGCCTCCTAAAAAGGCTTCTCTTTGAATATAAAATCAGCTAATAAGAGGGTCCATTTTCGAATACCTAATAACAAATAGGTCGCGAAAGATATTTATGATGCGAAAACGTTTGCAAAAACTCGCGGCCGTAGCGGTTGCTGGTTCAAGTTCTAAGGCGTTTGCTGCTGGCGGCGGCGTCACTCTTATCAATTATTATCACATCGTTCTTCATTCTCTCGGTCTTGATGAGCATGCGATTGGCGAATGGCAGGCGGTTGCCGGCGGTTTGTTCAGCCTTCTCGTCATCACACTGATCGGCCTGCTCTATAAGAGCTCTGTAGCGAAAGCGGCTGAGCAAACAACCCCTGATGGTCGCTTTTCAATCCGCAGTATCGTTGATTCCATCCTCGAATTTATCTGTAACCTTGGTCGGAACCTGATCGGACAGGAAGAGGCGAAGCCGTTTTTCCCGCTTCTTTGCGGCCTCTTTATTTTTATTTTTATCAGTAATCTTAGTGGCTTAATTCCTGGCTTTGTCCCCGCGACAGAGAGCATCAACACAAACCTAGCCTTAGCGTTTGTAGTGTTTGTTGTTTATCAGATCGCAGGCATTAAGGAGCACGGCGCTTCTTACGTAAAACAATTTTTGGGACCAGTTGCTTTCTTGATGCCGTTGATGTTGATCATCGAACTTGTGGCGCATTTGGCTCGCCCCTTGTCCTTGAGTCTTCGTCTTTACGGCAACATCTTCGGCGACCACTTGGTCTTGTCGGTATTCACAGGCTTGACGTACTTGGTATTGCCAGCGTTTTTGCTTTTCTTCGGGCTGCTTGTTGCGAGTCTGCAGAGTTTTGTATTTACACTTTTGAGTTCTATTTACATTTCAATGGCCATCTCGCATGACCATTAATAGTTGATTTTGTTAGATTTTTTAATCTTTTGAGGAACTGGGGGAAGGTTTATGAAGCGTGTTCTTGTGGTTGCATTGGCTGCTCTTGGCGGTCTTATGTTCAGCTCTATGGGCTTTGCCGCTGAAGAGGGTGGTGTGAGCGCAAACGGTCTAGTAGCTATCGGCTCTGCTCTTGCAATGGGCTTGGCAGCACTTGGCGGTACTCTTGCTCAAGGTAAAACAGCTAGCTCTGCACTCGAAGGCATTGCTCGCAACCCAGCATCTTCCGACAAAGTTTTCATGCCGATGATTATCGCTCTTGCTTTGATCGAATTCCAAGCCATCATGGGCTTCATCATCGCATTCCTTTGGAACGCGAAGTAAGATCTGATAGAAATTTTTAATAAAGAGCCCGTTTTTAACGGGCTCTTTATTTTTTTATTAAAATTCTTAAAAAGCAAAAAGCTCAGATCGAAATTATCAACGTTTTGATCCCCTCAATCGCCTAAATGCTCTTCAGCAGCTTCTAACCAGATAAATGCAACCAAAGCACAAAATTGCGGCCAAAAGCAGTTTTTTGCATGCAAAAACGCGAAAATTGCGCAAAAAAGTACAATTTTGAAGCAAAACAGTCAAATTTGCGGCTATTTTTGCGTTTTTGACGTCGAAAAGCATGTCGCGGACACATTTTTCATGGAAATACGATGTAAAAAACTTTTTTCCGCGTTAGCGGATGCCTTTCGTTTTCTTTTGGAGATGGTTTCAGTGGAGGAGACGAGATGGGCGAACGAACGGTAACGCAATGTTCCACGTGGAACATTTTGCCCACCGAATCGTCGCTGGGAGGTATGAAGAGCTCGATTAATGTTCCACGTGGAACATTTTTGCCTAGTTTACCCGGAGAGGGGGCCTAAAAGTGGGGTGGGGGAGTTGTTTTGAGGTTCTTGATGTTCCACGTGGAACAATTTGCCGCCGCTTTTCTCAAAAACCACCCGTTCTACGCGAATCTGTTTTGCAAAACCATGGGTGCCTGCTATAGTTTTTGCAAATCACGCAATTGTGTCGCTATGCCTTTTAGGAGTCGAAATGGCTAGAATCATTGCTATCTCCAACCAAAAAGGGGGGGTAGGGAAGACGACAACGGCTGTAAACCTTGCTAGCTGCCTTGCTGCGGGTGAGCGTCGTGTTCTTCTTATCGACATGGATCCACAGGCTAACGCCGGAAGTGGGTTAGGGATCTATCCCAAGGACTATGAAGTCAGTATGTATCAAGTGATGGTCGATGAGGTGCCGCTCAAAGACATCATTCTCCACACAGAACTTAAGTATTTGGATCTCGCTCCTTCGAGCCAAGACTTAATCGGCGCGGAAATCGAATTGGTGTCTGTTCTTGGTCGCGAAACTCGTCTGAAGGAGGCTCTCGAGTCTGTTCAAGACATCTATGACTTCATTATTTTGGATACGCCGCCGACGTTAGGGATTCTGACGGTAAATGCATTCACTGCGGCGAACTCAGTCCTTATTCCATTGCAATGTGAATACTATGCGATGGAAGGACTATCTCAGTTAGTAAAGACCACAAGCCTCATCAAAAAAAGACTAAACACCAACCTCGAGAGGGAAGGCATCCTTCTCACGATGTACGATCGTCGCAATAACTTGAGTCAACAGGTGGAGCGAGAAATTCGCGGGCACTTCAATGAGGAAGTGTTTGAGGCGGTGATTCCTCGCAACGTGAAACTTTCCGAGGCTCCGAGTCACGGTAAACCAGCCATCCTATATGATATCAATAGTCCAGGAGCGCTCGCTTATATGGCTGTGGCGAGAGAGCTCATTCGGCGTCACGACAACAAAAAAGCAAACCCGGATCTGAGTAAGCGACGCATCGACAGCTTCATGCGCTCAAAAGATAAGGATACGAAGGAACAATCCCATGACTGATAAGGAAAAAGCGCCAAAGAAAGCCCTCGGAAAAGGGCTGAACTCTCTGTTAGGCGACATCAACGATAGCCCAGTAGGCGGGAAAAGCACCGGCGAAGCCGCAAAACCAGTGCTGAACGAGGCGGATACGCGCCGTTTGGCTGACAAAATGATCCTCCGTGTGAGTCCGGATGACATCGAGTCGAACCCACACCAGCCTCGGAAGGTGTTTCGACAGGAGGATCTCGTCTCTTTGTCGAACAGTTTGAAGATAGACGGCGTGGTCCAACCGCTGATCGTCTCTCGTAGTGAGAAGGCGGGCAAATACACCCTGATCGCGGGGGAGCGTCGTTGGCGCGCGTCAAAAATGGCGGGTCTTCAGACCATCCCAGTCATTTTGAAGGAAGTGACCTCCGACGACATGCTCCGCATCGCCTTGATTGAGAACATCCAACGGGCGGATTTGAATGTGATCGAGGAAGCGCAAGCTTATGCTTCCTTGATTAACGATTTTGGTCTCACGCAAGAGCAGTGTTCGAAGAAAGTAGGGAAAGAGCGGGTCACGGTTACCAACACCCTTCGTCTCCTCACTCTTCCCAAGGAAATTCAGGATGATCTTCTCGAAGAACGCCTCAGTATGGGGCACGGACGGGCTCTGTTGAGTCTTGAGGACAAGAAGCTCATGCTGCGCGCGCGTGACATTGTCGTGAAGAAGCAGTTGAGCGTTCGTCAGACCGAGCAGCTGTGCAAAAGGATAAAGCGAGGCGACAGCCCCGAGAAGGCGGTGAGTCCGATTCGTGCGAGTGCGGATCTGGATTATCTGGCGGAAACGCTGCGCAGCCATCTGCGGACAAAGGTCAAGCTTTCAGGCAGCGGAGCTAGGGGGAAAATCGAAATATCCTATTTCTCGGCCTCTGAGCTGGAGCGTATCCTTGGTTTGATTGGTTCTAACCCTTTGTAACAACAGAAGAAAATTTTAAAAAGCAAAAAAGCCGCTTTTCCCTGGGAAAGGCGGCTTTTTTATAGCGAAAATTCGATGATTTCCATCTTGAGAAACTGCCGCGCTTAGGCTATTAACCAAGACCCTTGCGAAAGATTTAACTCCGCGGATTTAGTATTAAGGTGATAGGGATATGTCCTCACTCAACTTGCTGCCTAACCCTACCGTTTTTCTTGTTCAAACAGGCATTTTCGTTGCCAACTTGTACGTTGTGAAAAAGCTCATGCTTGAGCCGTATCTCAAAGTAAAAGCGAAGCGCGACAGTCTGACGGTTGGAAGTCAACAACACGCATCTTCTTTAAATCAAGACAACGAGCGTAAATTCGCTTCTATCCACCAGAAGCTGCGCGAAGCCTCAGATCAAATCAAAGAGAAATCGGGTGTGATCACAGCCGAGGCGCAAGGAAAGCGCGACACCATGCTGAGCAGCGCGGAAGCAGAAGCGAAAGCTTTCCTCGGCAAGGCTCAGAAAGAAGTGGCTAGCGAACTCGCGCAAGAGCGGGAAAAGATCCCGGCGATCGTGCGTCAGCTTAGCGATAATCTTTTTGAAAAAACCATCAATTGAGATTCTTGCAAAAATATAGAGAAAGGGCAGTGTTTTGGAGAACTTCGATTGGATTAAAGGGTTTGTTTTCCCTTATATCAACTTCGCGATCTTTCTCTTTTTAGCTTTCAAATTGTTCAAAAAGCCGCTCATCAACATGATGGCGAGTAAGAAGGTCGAATTTGAGCGTCTGGTGAAGGAAGCGAACCGGGCAAAGGAAGAAGCCGAGAAAAAAAATCTCGAGCTCACGGCGCGTTTAGACCGCATGGATCGCGAAATCGCGGAAATGCAGGAAAAAGCGCTTAAGGACGCCAAAGAGCGTGCGGATGACATGGTCGCCAAAGCCGCGCAGCTTGCAAGCCACCTGAAAGAAGAAGCGCATCGTATGGCTGAAGCCGAGCTTGTGCGAGCGAGAAAAGCCTTGCGCGCGGAAATCATCGCGGAAGCAAAGACTCAGACAATTAAGAAGATTCAAACGGACTTGGATGAGAAATCACAAGTAAATCTCGTGCATAAAAAAATCACGCAACTTGAAACGGCTGGAGTGTAACGATGGGTGATTCGCTGGTTGCAAAGCGTTATGCAAAAGCTCTTTTTCGCACATACGAAAACGACGTAACCAATGCAAAACAAACACAAGACACACTCGAAGCAGTGGCATCTTTGTTTGAAGACAAAAAAATCCGTCGCATTCTCAATAGCCCCGCAATGCCGTCGGAGTTGAAGAAAGAGCTTCTCGACTACGCAGTCGACAAGGGAAATGGCGGCGAAAATCTCAAAAAATTTCTCAACACGGTTGTTTCAGCCGGTCGCGTTGCCGCGATTCCCGGCATCGTTGAATCATTCCATGAGCTGATCAACGAAGCAGAAGGTGTCGTAGATGCGCAAGTCTCTTCCGTGGCGCCGCTCAGCGATGCCGATATGAAGCAGCTCGCGGCGTATCTTGAGAAGATTCAAAATAAAAAGGTAAAAATCGCTCAAAACATCGATAAGTCGATTTTGGGCGGATTTGTCGTTCGTGTCGGTAACAGCTTACTCGACTTAAGTTTGCGCTCCAAACTTGACTCGATTGCACAAAACGCAGCGCGCTAAGGGAGAACTTAGAGTTTATGGAAAGAATCCGAGTTGACGAAGTCAGCAAAATCATCAGTGATCGCATTCGTGATTTTGATCAAAAAGCAAAGCTCGAGCAAACAGGTACAGTTCTAACTGTTGGTGACGGTATCGCTCGCGTTTATGGCCTTGAAAACGCCATGTCTGGCGAGTTGGTCGAGTTCGAAAACGGCGTTCGCGGTGTTCTCTTGAACCTTGAAGAAGACAACGTGGGTATCGCGGTCTTCGGCGACACAGACTCCATTAAAGACGGCATGATCGTTAAAAGAACTGAGGAAATCAACTCAGTACCAGTAGGCGAAGCTCTTCTGGGTCGTGTTGTGAACGCTCTTGGTGAAGCAATCGACGGCCAAGGCCCCCTCAAGGGTGCAGAGCGCGGCGTTGTTGAAGTGAAAGCGCCGGGCATTATCGCTCGTAAATCCGTTCACGAGCCGCTTCAAACAGGTCTTAAAGCGATTGACGCCATGGTTCCGATTGGGCGTGGTCAGCGCGAGTTGATTATCGGTGACCGCCAAACAGGTAAAACTGCTGTTTGTATCGACACTATCATCAACCAAAAGGGCAAAGACGTTATTTGCGTCTATGTTGGTATTGGTCAAAAAGGTTCCACAATTGCTCAGGTTGTTGACCGCCTTAAGCGCGAAGGCGCGATGGACTACACGATTGTTGTAGCCGCAACAGCAACTGACCCAGCACCAATGCAGTTCTTGGCACCATACTCTGGTTGCCGCATGGCCGAATACTTCATGGCTAAAGGCAAGCACGTCGTTATTTTCTACGATGACTTGTCAAAACAAGCTTCCGCATACCGCGAACTCTCCTTGTTGCTCCGCCGACCACCAGGTCGCGAAGCTTATCCAGGCGACGTTTTCTACCTTCACAGCCGCTTGCTTGAGCGCGCATGTAAGTTGAACGACAAATTGGGCGCTGGCTCAATCACAGCATTCCCTGTGATCGAAACACAAGCAGGTGACATCTCTGCTTACATCCCTACAAATGTGATCTCCATTACTGACGGTCAGATCTTCCTTGAAGCGGACTTGTTCCACAGCGGTGTTCGTCCGGCGATCAACGCAGGTCTTTCCGTATCTCGTGTCGGTGGATCTGCCCAGGTTCCGGCGATGAAGTCTGTTGCAGGCAGCTTGCGCTTGGATCTCGCGCAGTACCGCGAGCTCGCGGCGTTCTCTCAGTTTGGCTCTGACCTCGACGCGACAACACAAAAAGCGCTTAACCGCGGTGCGCGCTTGATGGAAATCTTGAAGCAAAGTCAATATCAACCATACGACGTTGGTACTCAAGTTGCGGTTATTTATGCAGCGACCAAAGGCGTATTGGATGAGAAAGAAATTTCTCAAATTAAGTCATGGGAAGAAGGCTTTACAGCCTACCTTCGCTCCAACCACCGCGAGCTTCTCAACAAAATTGAAAATCGCGCGAAGTTGAACGACGTGGAAGCAGACCTCAACGCAGCCATCAAGGCGTTTGACGAAAGGTTTAAGGCGCATGGCTAGTCTTAAGGACATCAAGGGGCGTATTAACAGCGTCAAGAGTACCCAAAAGATCACCAACGCCATGAAGTTGGTATCTGCGGCGAAGTTTGCACGCGCAAGTCATGCGATCCAATCTGCTCGTCCTTATGGAGCCGCCTTTTCCAAAATGGTTTCTAACCTTTTGGAGTCTTCTGGAAGTGAAATCAGTTCTCCTCTCTTGCGTACATCCGAAGAGAAGAAAGTATTGCTCGTCGTTGTGGCCACGGACCGTGGCCTCTGCGGTGGCTTGAACACCAACGTGTTTAAGCAAGCGAGTCTTTGGATTCGCGAGAAAAAAGCACAAGGTGTGCAAATCGAAGCAATAGCTTGGGGAAGACGAGCTGGTCTTTACGTCTCCAAAGAGAAGTTGAGCATTGTAGATCGCAAAGAGCGTGTTCTTGAGAGCCCATCTTATAAATTTGCGCGAGACGCGGCGGAAGAGCTTATTGGCTGGTTCACTGCTGAACGCTATGACGCTGTTTATTTCGCTTACCCGAAATATCAGTCGGCATTAGCGCAGATACCAACAGTCACAAAAACTCTGCCGGTTTCTGTTGATGAAGTGAATCAAGCAAAAGAAGCGCAAGCAAATGATTTTATCGTTGAACCGGCACTAGACCAGATGGTCGATATGCTTTTGACGCGTAAGGTGATCAACGCGATCTACCAAATGCTTCTTGAAAGCGCGGCTTCTGAACACGGTGCTCGTATGTCGGCGATGGATTCTGCGACAAACAACGCGAAAGAAGTGATCAAGAAATTGACGTTGACGTATAACCGCGCGCGCCAAGCGGCGATTACGAAAGAATTGATCGAAATTATCAGCGGCGCGGAAGCACTACACTAAAAAGAAAACATCTCAGGCAGCCCTAAGGAGGCATTTTAAATGCAACATATGGATGGAAAAGTTGTTCAGGTAACTGGACCAGTAGTTGACGTAGAGTTTCCCGAAGGAAATCTACCACCAATCTACACTGCGTTGCGCTTATCTAACAAAATGATTAGCAGCGAAGAGGACAACCTTGTTTTGGAAGTAGCCCAGCACTTGGGTGAAAACGTTGTTCGTACCATCTCCATGGACAGCACCGACGGTCTTGTTCGTGGCGCTAAAGTCCGCAACACAGGCGAACAAATTTCTGTTCCAGTCGGCAAAGAAGTTCTTGGCCGCATCATGAACGTAACGGGCGAGCCGATCGACGAAGCAGGTCCAATCAGCGCGCAGAAGCGTTACCCCATTCACCGCTCCGCTCCTAAATTCACAGAATTGTCTACACAAACCGAGATTTTGGAAACAGGCATCAAAGTTATCGACTTCATCGCTCCATACGTAAAAGGCGGTAAGATCGGTCTCTTCGGCGGCGCCGGTGTAGGTAAAACAGTTTGTATCCAAGAGTTGATCAACAACATCGCGACACAGCACGGTGGTTACTCCGTATTCGCTGGCGTGGGTGAGCGTACTCGTGAAGGTAACGACCTTTTCCACGAGATGACTGACACAGGTGTTATCGATAAAACAGCTCTCGTGTTCGGTCAGATGAACGAGCCACCCGGAGCGCGTGCACGCGTTGCTTTGAGCGCGCTTTCTGTTGCTGAATACTTCCGCGACGAACAAAACCAAGACGTATTGTTGTTTGTTGACAACATCTTCCGCTTTACTCAAGCAGGTTCAGAGGTTTCAGCTCTTCTCGGCCGTATTCCTTCCGCGGTAGGATACCAACCAACTCTCGCAACAGAGATGGGCGAACTTCAAGAGCGAATCACAACCACGAAGAACGGTTCAATTACTTCCGTTCAAGCGGTTTACGTACCAGCTGACGACTATACTGACCCAGCTCCTGCTACAACATTTGCTCACTTGGACGCGACAACAGTACTTTCCCGTCAGATCTCTGAGCTCGGTATCTATCCAGCGGTAGATCCACTTGCTTCTAGTTCACGTATCCTTGACCCACAAATCGTAGGCGAAGAGCACTATCAAACAGCGCGTAAGGTACAAAGTATCCTTCAGCGCTACAAAGAGCTCCTCGATATCATCGCGATCTTGGGTATGGACGAGCTTTCAGAAGAAGATAAGTTGGTTGTACAGCGTGCTCGTAAAATTCAGCGTTTCATGAGTCAGCCGTTCTTCGTTGCTGAGCAGTTTACCAACAACCCAGGTAAATACGTGAAACGTGAAGACACAATTCGTGGATTTAAAGAAATCTGCGAAGGCAAGCACGACGCTCTTCCAGAGCAGGCGTTCCTCTACGTTGGTACGATTGAAGAAGCGGTTGAGCGCGCGAAGTCTCTTCGCTAACAGGAGTAGGTGATGGCAACTGAAATGCAAGTGCACGTGGTATCGCCAAGCCGTCCCGTTGCAAAGGTGCGCGCTCATAGCGTCAACCTCCCCGGAACTCTCGGCTACATGACTATTTTACCAGGTCATGCCGCTATGATTTCTGAGTTGGATGTTGGTCGTTTGATGATCGACAAAGTCGAGCACGGTGAGAAGCTTCAGTATTTTATTGCTGGCGGCTACGTTACCGTGGAGAATGATCAAGTGACAGTTCTAGCTGATGTGATTGAATCGTCGAAGGAAATCGACAAGGCGCGCGCGACTAAGTCACGCGAACGCGCTTTAGATCGCCTCACTGGAACGCAAGCGGGAGCTGACATGGAGAGAGCACGTTCGGCTCTCCAACGCGCGGATGCTCGCTTGAACTTTCTTGAAGGTTCTAAATAGCCCTTTGTGAGATCGAATGAAAAATGAGTCCCTCTTTACTGAGAAACTTTCCTCCGTAAAGAGGGCTTTCATTTTGTGGGATGGACTTGGTCTCACGCGCCGTGGTTCAGGGATCTATTTTCACGGTGAAAAAATCTACCAAGCACTCGCCAAACAGGGCATTCGTCCGCATATTTGCTTGCCAGAAAACGTCGAAAATCAATTTGCAAACCCGGAAGACGTCACCGCTCTTAAGACCCCTTGGTACGGACCGCGTCTTGGTCAGTTGAAATTCGTCTGGCCGCAACGCGTTGAAGGCCATTGGCGCGAAAAAAAGACGCCGACGCCACGTCTGTTTCATGGTCTCGCGAATGTGAATATGCCCTGGGAAAAAAGCTTTTACAGTGAGTGGAAGACTCTGCTGACTGTTCATGATCTTATTCCTCTTTTAATGCCTGATACCTCAGTTGCACTGCATCTCCAGACAAAGATGATCTACGAAGTGATTCTTAAGCGCGTTCATCACATCGTGTGTGTCTCCGAATGGACAAAAAAAACGCTCGTTGAGCGTTATCCGTATGTCAGCAACAAAGTCAGTGTGGTGCCGAATGGTTTTCCACGTTTTCTAGGAAAGAAGAGGGATTTTTCATCCGATCGCGTGAATGTTTTGACCGTGTCGCGTTATGAGACCTACAAAAAATTTGACGATTTGCTTCGTGTGATCGAGGCGGCCCCCGCAAATTATCAGTTTCACATCGTCACCGATCAGCGGGGAAATGATTGGTTGATACGATCTGCAAGTAAAGCCGCCAGCAAAAAAATCTCCGTCTCCGTTCAACTCAGCAATCAAGAGTTGGAGGCAAAATATCAGGAGGCGGATATCTACCTTCATGTGAGTCTCTACGAAGGGTTTGGGCTTCCGATTGCTGATGCGTTGGCTCACGGTCTTGCTGTGGTGTACCGCAGTGGCTCCGCGGTTGATGAAGTGGCGGGAAAAATCGGTGGTTTTGCCGTTTCTGGCACTCTTGGGGTCGATGAGTGGCTCACGGCTTTGGCAAGCGCCTCTCAGTCCTTAGAATCATCGGCGTTTCAAGCCATGCTTCGTACCGACGTTGAACAACGTGTGAGTTGGGATGCGGCAGCCGTGCAACTTTGTAGTATTTATGCTAATCTCTTAACAAATGCATAAAATTTCGGGACTTACAAAGGAGCCTCGCCGATGGCAAAAGCTGGCAGTGAGCCCACAACGCACGCAAACGCAGTATTGGTAACGGGTGGCTCCGGATTTATCGGTCGCCTTCTCGTAAAACGCCTCGCTCAATCGGGTCGAACCGTTGTGTCCATGTATCATCACCGGCTACCGGAGCCGATGGCGAACATGTACCCCGTTTGCTCTGATCTTAGCTCTCCGGATCTTCTTGGCTCGCCTCTGCGCGGTGTTGAAACGGTCGTTCACCTCGCGTGGGAAAATAACTTGGTTGGTGCGAGTGAGCAGGATCTCGCCTTTGATCCGCTGCAGAATAAGATGCCGCGCAATGTGCGCCTTCTCCAAAATCTCCTTACCGCGATGGAGAGGGTTGGTACCAAACGCATTGTTTTTGTAAGTGCGAACGGTGCCGATCGCCGCGCAACCACGGCCTTTTTGAAGGAAAAATATTGCGCCGAATTTATAGTTCTTAATTCACGCATTCCAGAAAAAGTGATTGTTCGTCCCGGGGTTGTTTGTGGGGGAGGGGGAAGCCATGATCGTTTCCTTCGTTCCATCGTGAATGTGATGAAATTTCCCGGCGTCTATCCCGTGCCAAATTTCGGTACGCAGCTTTCTCCGCTTCATGTGGAAGACTTAGCCGAGGTTTTGAAGAAGACAACAGAGATCAAGATGACGGATCCTTCGGCCATTCTTGAGGTGGTGGGGAACGAACAATTTCGCATTGAAGAAATCTTTCGCATGGTTTCCGAGAGATTCGCAAAAGGTGCGAAACTTCAGCTTCGTGGCACCCTCGGCAATCGTTTGATGCCGCTATTTGAAAAGAACTCGAAGGAAAACGCTTTCACGCCGAAACTGCGGCACTATCTGGCTCTGGGCAATACGGTGAATGAAAACACTTTGGAAGGAAACCCTCTCCTGCCGACCCTTCCGGAAGAGTTTCACAGTTTCAAAGAAATTTTGGCCGAAAATCAAAGTATATAAAAAAAGCCCCGCATTTCGCGGGGCTTCTTTTTGTCTGCAGGCCTTGCTCTGTTATCCGAGCGAGAGATCTTTCATACCGTTTCTCAAGAAGGCAGGTACGTCCAAGTTATCTTCGGAAGGATGCGCTGTCTTTTGATCGGTCTGTTGTTGGCTCAGACGATCCGCTAGTTCAAGAGCCTCATCAATGCGCTTTTCTTCGAGGTTCTTGAAGAGGGTGTCTTCTTCATCGAACAACGCGCTTTCCGTCGCCGTCTGCACCGGCTGGCTTAACTCCTCAAGGCAGCCAAAGATATCGTCCTCAACAAGAAGCTTTCGTTCTTGGGAGAAAAGCTCAGGACTGTTCTCGCGCGCGCTTGCACCTTCCAGGCGAGGCATCTCTTCTTCCACAAAGAGTGGTTCGGAGTGCATCACAGGATCTTCGGAATGGGCGCTGGTTGCTTCTTGAGCGGGTGCCGAGTGCTGGTGCATGGTCATCTGCGTTAGTTGATCCACGTTTGCAACAGACGTGTTTTCGGCGACTGCCTTTTCGGGCTGCGCTTCGACGCGTGGCTGAACGACTGGCCTAACTTCTTCCATAGGCTTTCCAACAATGGGTGCCTGTGGTTTTGGGGTGACAAGTGGCTTCGCAACAGGACGAGGCGTTGGCGTGCTCGCTGGGCGTGGGTCTGGAAGTTTCATGGGCTGATAAAATGATTTCACCACAGATGTTTCGCGCTTTGGCTGATGGCCATCAAGTTCGTGATCAGAAGGAAACCCTGTGGCAATCACCGTCACGCGGATTGCTTTGCCCATGGATTCGTCAATTACAGCGCCGAAGATGATGTTGCAATCTTCGTGAGCCGCTTCTTGCACGATGCAGCACGCTTGATTCACTTCCATCAATGTAATGTCTTGGCCGGCGGTGATGTTGATGAGGATACCCGTCGCGCCCTCGATGTCGATGTCCTCGAGAAGAGGAGAAGAAATCGCCTGGCGCGCGGCGTGAATCGCACGATCTTCGCCTTCCGCGATACCAATACCCATCAGGGCGCGGCCCATGCTGGACATGACTGCTTTCACGTCCGCAAAGTCTACGTTTACCGTGCCCGGGACGTTGATGATATCGGAGATACCACGTACGGCGTTTACAAGAACGTTGTCCGCCATGCGGAAAGCATCGATCATACTGAGCTCAGGACTGGCGACCTGGAGCAAGCGTTGGTTTGGAATGGTGATCAATGTATCGACGTGTTCTTGTAAGCGAGATACACCGATTTCGGCATGACGCATGCGTCGTTTGCCTTCAAAGGAGAACGGCTTTGTTACAACGCCCACAGTGAGTGCGCCGAGTTCACGGGCAATCTGCGCTACAACAGAGGCGCCACCAGTTCCTGTACCACCGCCCATACCGGCAGTGATGAAAACCATGTGCGCACCCTCAAGCGCTTCTTGAATGGCATGACGATCTTCGAGAGCGGCATCGCGTCCGATATCAGGATCGGCGCCCGCACCCAAACCGCGTGTGAGCTCTTTGCCAACTTGAATCTTGGTGGGAGCTAACGAAAACTGTAGGGCTTGAATGTCGGTATTGGCGGCGATGAATTCGACGCCCTCGATGTTCGTGCGAATCATCGTGTTAACGGCGTTACCACCGCCACCACCGACACCGATTACCTTGATCTTCGCACCTGGTGGAACGATGTCTTGCGGATTAAACGTCATAGCCATCTCCAATGCATGAAATAAACGCGCTAAGGCCCGCTAAAAAAAGTAAATTTTGAAGAATTAATGCTCTATTGAAAGATTATATGAAGTGTCATTTTAAGGTGTCAATAAACCGCCAGTGGTTTTAGCGATTTATCGAACGAAAGGAATCGTCACAAAAATTGTGAGATTTTGAAGAAAAAAAGAAGAAAGAGAGATTGATTCAGAGTCTTACGTTTAATGAGTTTAAGAGAGTTCTTTGAGCCAATTAAGAAACTGGTTTACGTAATGGTTCGACAAAAGACTCTTTTTTTCCGTTTGCTCAAATTTTCTCTGACCAACTTCAAGATTTATTAACCCGAAGGCGGTCGCAAGTTTTGTTGGAAATTGCGTGACTCCAGAAATGGCCTGCATGTTCTGGCGAGAACTTTCATAGGTCATCGCTGGCTGTGCCTTACGGACGGGAATCTTGAACAGTTGTTCGAGGAACTGACAGATCTCGTGCACTTCCGAGCCACCACCTGTGAGGAGAAGGCCTGCGCCCAATCGGCCTTTAAAGGGCTTAAGATGAGCTGACAGCATTTCCGCTAATTCATAGATGCGTGGCGCAAGAATGGGAAACACATCCTTTGCCTTAATCTTTCGTTCATTGCCATACACATCAAAAACAACCAATTCTTCAGTGGTGCCTCGACGCAAACCAAAGAAAGCCTTAACGCGCTCGGCCTCGATCTGATTGAGGTTAAGACCAATCGCCAAGTCGCTCGTCATCAGCGTTCCTGCCACGTTAACGGAGAAGGCGCCGGAAGGGTGACCGTTTATGAAAGCAACACCGTCTGTTGTTCCACCGCCAATATCGGCGAGGACAACGCCAAGTTGTTTTTGGTCATCACTGACTGTGACGGAAGCGGAAGCGATGGATTCCGAATAAAAACGCGCAATTTCAAGTCCAGACTGATTGCAGAGCTGGAGGATGTCGCGCAAATAATTGTCGTCGGAGTCGATGTAGAAAAAATCGGCCGCAAGTTGACGCCCAGAAAAGCCCATCGGGTTTTTCATGGGTTCTCGTTCATCGATTTTATAAAGCAATGGGATGGCATGAAGGATCTCGCGATCATCCTGCTTGCCTTCCTGTCGTGCCTTCGCCACAAGACGTTGCAAGTGTTCCGGAGTGATCTCTCCGTTCAGAGGATAGGTTACGGAGTTTTTCCAGTGACGGAGGTGAGTACCGGCAATACCGACAAGGACTTTTTGAATGTCCGCTAGGAAGTGTTTTTCCGCGAGATCGAGTAGGTGTAAGAGAGCTTCTTTTGCCTCGTTATAATCGCAGACCATGCCGCGTTTCATACCGCGCGCGGGCACTGAGACCGAATCGAAGATTGGTCTTTCGTGGCTGGTCTTTTGTAAGAGACCGGCGAGACAAAACTTTGTAGTGCCCAAATCGAGAGCAAAAATATTGCCTAAAGCCACGGTCATCCCCAGTCTCAGTTAAAGAGACTTTTCTTTAATGAAGGCTTTGCCGTCGTAATCGAGTTCGATACGCTCAGCCATGGTGCCTTTTTGTTTCAATTTTAATAGAATTTTTTCTAGACGACTAATTTTTTTCTCAAAAGGGGGCTTTCCAAGGGAGACCTCAACACCTGTTTGATGGTCAATCAGACTCACGCCACGGAAAGCTACATAGTTCATCTCATCATATTTGATTTTGTTTTCTTCCGCGAGTTTTGCGAGGTGCAGCACATCCTGCAAAGCAAACTTCTGTTGGTCGCTCAATGCAATGGAACCGTCGTCATGCAGGCGAATCGGGATGTCATTATCCATAAACACGCCGCTGATGAGTGGAAGTGACTTCTCGCGAGCCGTTGTCGGCTGGCCATAGACGTCCCCCTCGGTGGAGAGAAGACGGATTTGATCAGCACTGATGCGAAATCTTGGTTCCCGGAAAAAAAGCGAAACATAAACCGTTCGGTGGTCCGTCTTAACAAATCGAACCAGCTTTACTTCGAGGTCTTTCTGGAGTTTGGCACTTGCCGCGTCAAGATCGCCGAGCTCGGTGATCATGTTTTTGATCGTCTGTGGCAACTTAAGAAGAAGCTCTTCATTGACCTTGGGGTTGCCATCAATTTTTTGGATGTAGACCACCCAGTCTTTTTGCTGATTGGGGAAAAAGAAGGCTTCAATGGCAAAACGTTGCTGATAAACGAAATGAACCCCGCACCCGAGAGCGATGACACAGGAGAGAGTGGCTGTTCGTTTTAGTTGAGTTTTGAACCACGCACGGTTAAAGCGTGGTGGCTTCGCAAGCTTTTGATTACTGAGGATGCTTTCTGTCTTCTTTCGCTTGGCCATCAAAGCGTTCTCCCAGAGCTTGACCAACTTTCCAAACGTCACCGGCTCCAACAGTTAGGAACACAGTATCTTGAGCTCTTTGGCTTACTAGCTCGTCAACGAGCCAAGAAAACGATTCGGCCGTGGAGCAATTGAGCTCACTGCGTTCACCGAGATCGTGGGCCATTTTATGGAGAGAAAAATCCTTAAGTTCTTGCTCACCCGCGGCATAAACCGGAAGTAGCCACACCTTATTCGCCCCTTTGAATGCGGCTACCATCTCATTATACATGGTATCGACGCGTGAATAGCGATGGGGCTGAAAAATAACGCTGAGAGACTTATCGGGAAAGGCTTCCCGCATCGCTCTCACGCAAGCTGAAAGCTTGGCGGGGTTGTGGGCGTAGTCATCATAGATTTGTCGCGAATCGTCGCTGTATACAAGGCAAAGGCGTCGTTCGACTCCTGGAAACCGGCTAAGGGACGCGGCAGCCTTTTTGAGATCTAAGTCCAGAGCCCGCGCGACGGCGAGAGCACAGAGAGCGTTTTCGACGTTGTGTTTACCGAGCAGCGGGAGCGTTCCCTCGACAACCTCTTTTTCCACAATGGCGCGATAGGAAAGGCCACTTTTCGTATGGGTGTAACTTAAGGCGCGAGCATCAGCCCCAAGGCGAAAACCGTAAGCGATTTTTGTTTTCGACGACTTTGCACCAACGATTTGACTTTGTTTGTTATCCCACCCGATCACCGCGCTGCCTTCGGGGTCGGTGTGCTCAAGATACTGAGCGAAGGCTTCCTGAATCTTTTCAAGGGAACCGTAGTGATCTAGATGATCATTATCTATGTTCGTCAAAACGCTGATAAAAGGCGTGTATTTTAGAAAAGAACCATCTGACTCATCGGCTTCGGCGACAACAACTGCGCCGTCACCCAGAAGCTCGGTTACAGGAACACCGCGAAGTCGCCCACCCACAAAGACACTGGGTTTTAGACCAGCTTCAATCAGCATATGGCCAATCAAAGCCGTGACGGTTGTCTTCCCAGACGTTCCCGCGATCGTGATCGCTTTTTTGCCAATCATAAGCCAACGGAGCAAGTCAGAGCGGTGCCATATTTCTTGTTTGGCGTTTTGTGCCGCGAGAAGTTCGGGATTGTTTGCCTTGATGGCGCTGGAGACAACGACGGTGACGTCTTTGGGGCAATTTGTTGCAGCATGGCCGATGAAGATCTTTGCGCCATGAGCTTCAAGCTCTTTGGTGTTTTTGCTTTCTTGGCTGTCACTACCGGAGACGTTGAATCCACGTTTGAGCATGCCATGCGCGAGCGGGGCCATACCGGAACCGCCGATGCCAATAAAATGGATATTATGCTTGGGTGCCTGATTCATACGTCTGACTATGGGCCTCCTTGCCGAGTCGAGCCAGCAGGGCGATAGCGATCAAAAAAATGATGAGGGAGCTTGCACCAGCACTCACAAAAGGAAGTGGGATTCCTTTTGTGGGGAGCATCCCCATCGTAACGCCCATGTTTATGGATGCTTGTAGCGCAATTAACGACGTAAGTCCAAAAGCAAGAAAGCGCCGCGCGGGGAGTTGTTGTTGGAGAGCAATTTTAATCCCGAGCCAAGTAATGTAACCAAAGGTAAATACGACCAAAAGAACACCAATGAGACCAAGCTCCTCACCAATCACCGAAAGGATAAAGTCTGTGTGCGCTTCAGGGAGAAAGTAGAGCTTCTGTCGCGATTCCCCAAGGCCAAGCCCAAGAAGCCCACCGTTTTGAAAGCCAAGATAGCTTTGAATGATTTGGAAGCCGCCTTTTTGTACGTGGCGCCACGGATCCAAAAAACTCACAAGTCGCGCCATACGGTAAGGCGCATGCCAGATAGCTCCCGCTATCGCGATGAGAGCCAATCCCGCGCCTGTAAAGATAAACCGGCGCGGCAGTCCCGCGACAAAGAGCATCAGAAAGGTGATGCTGCAAAGCACAAACGTTGAGCCGAAATCTGGCTGCAACATGAGCAGCACACTCATTACCCCCAACACAACGAAGTTCGGCA
This sequence comes from uncultured Oligoflexales bacterium, assembly GCA_964404325.1. Lineage (GTDB taxonomy): Bacteria > Bdellovibrionota_B > Oligoflexia > Oligoflexales > Oligoflexaceae > CAYOJQ01. The sequence continues at coordinate 57,382 of CAYOJQ010000004.1, read as the reverse complement.
CGAGTCCCATCAAGGTCGTGGTGTCGCTCTTACTCCTTGCGAGGTTTTTGCTTAGGAAAAGAATGAGCGCGAGTTTGGCAAGCTCAGCAGGCTGAAACGCGAAGATGCCGAGGTTGATCCAACGGGCGGCGCCATTGGCCTTGATACCGATAACGGGAAGGTGCGTGGCCGCGAGAAGGAAAAAGGACAAGCCGACGAGCGGCAGAGTCGCCTGGTCGATCCAGCGATAAGGAATCTTCTGACAGACAATGATGGAGAAAAAGCCGAGGCCGGCGATCAATGCCTGTTTACGGAGGAAATGAAAGGAATCACCGAACTTCTGGTAGGCCGGTACGCTGGAAGAGCTATAGATGATTAGCAAACCAATGCCCGTAAGAAGCAATGCCGTCCAGATCAACGCAGGTGCGTACGACGAAGGTTTCTTTTCCATATTTTTCTCGCGAGTGAATTATCGGCCTAGAAGCATATGTTTCACGGCATTTGTGAAGAAATGCCCTCTATCTTCGAAATTCTTAAACTCGTCGAAACTCGCGCAACCAGGGGAGAACAAGACGTCCGCGCCCTTATGATGGAGGTCCTCGCCAAGCGCGCTCATGCCTTCGCGCAGCGTTGGGATGAGCTTGCAAGAAAAATGGGGGGAGAGTTCCTTATATATACTCTCGCCGGATTTCCCAAAACAGATCACGTTTTGAATGCGATCTTTGAACTTTAAGAGGGGAAGAAAGGATTCACCCTTGCCGATCCCACCTAGTAATAGGATCGCAGGTTTTTGCAGACATTTTAAGGCGGCGAGCGTCGCATCGACATTGGTGGCTTTTGAGTCATTGATAATGGCAAAGCCGTTGTATTGCGCCACTGTCTCAAAACGAAAGGGGAGCGCCTGATAAGAACGAAGGTGTGCAAAGATCTCGGCAAAGGCAGATTCGCTAAAATGGGCGACCGCAAGACTCGCAAACACACCGTTTAAGACGTTGTGGAAACTTAGGTTAAATGACGAAAGATCGAGCTTTTGCTCGGAGTTTGGGAGCGTTAGAACAGACTCGGCACTCAGGTAGTAAGTGGGAAGTCCTTTGGTATCGACCTCTGGCGCTTCATCATACGCTGTGCGAACGACGGCGACCGAAACGTTCCGCGGAATGGCAAAGCCATACTGTAGAGCCTGCGCAAGCACATCGTGACTCATGAGAATGAGCTGATGGCGCCCCATTCCTTCAAACAAACGCCACTTCGCCGCGAAGTAGTTTGCCATCGTCTTATGGCGCTCTTGATGATCGAAGGAAAAATTATGGAAGATCGCCACGTCCGGGCTGAGCGCCTGGGATTGCTCGAGCTGATAAGACGAAAGTTCTAGTACAACGGCCTCATAATTTTCTCCCCGCGCCAGAAAATCACAGGGTGGCTCACCAATATTCCCGGCGGCAATGGCGTTAAGGCCAAGTTTCTTAAGAAGGTGAGCGGTCATGGCACAGGTGGTGGATTTGCCGTTTGTTCCCGTGACGGCAAGAAGCTTCCCCGCGAGATGCGGCCGCGCTAAATCAATCTCACTCAACACACGCTTTAGCGTGGCGGCTTTTCTATAGATGGGATGCTCGGGAGAAACGCCCGGGCTGACAACGAATTGATCAAACGAAGAGATTTGTGTGATGGCATCCGGCGTGGTCAGCAGCGTCACACCACTGCGAACAAGTTCATCGTAATCAGGCCCTGACAGAGATTTATCGTCAGCAATAGAAACCATGGCCCCTTGTTTCAGAAGAAAGCGAGCCGCGGCGCGCCCGGAGACGCCGCCGCCGATGATGAGTGCTTTTCTTCTGGGTGTATTCTTCATCGCAGTTTTAAGCTCATTAAGGCAACGATGGCTAAGATGATTGAGATAATCCAAAAGCGCACAATGACGCGTGGTTCAGGCCATCCCTTTAGCTCAAAGTGATGGTGAATCGGCGCCATGCGAAAGACCCTCTTACCAGTCATTTTGAAACTAGCTACCTGCGTGATTACCGATAAGGCTTCCATGACAAAGACGCCGCCGACGATCGCCAAAAGGATTTCGTGCTTGGTAAAGACGGCGATGGCACCTAACGCGCCGCCGAGTGGTAACGAACCCACGTCTCCCATGAAGACCTGAGCCGGGTAAGTGTTATACCAAAGGAAACCAAGACCAGCTCCCACAAGGCACGCGGAGAAAATGGCCAGTTCACCACTGTGAACGATGTAGGGATAGTTGAGGTAGCTTGCGATCGCTGAGTGTCCCGTCACATAAGAGAGAATGGCAAAACAAGCAGAAGTGATGAGAACGGGCCCAATCGCGAGTCCATCAAGACCGTCCGTCAAATTCACCGCGTTACTCGCACCGACAATGATGAAAGTAGCGAAGGGAACATAGAACCAACCAAGGTTTATTTGGATATCTTTGAAAAAGGGGAAAAGAAGCAAACCATTTTCGCCGGTTTCGATAAAGTAGAGCGTCGTCACCACGCCGGCGATCAGGAACTGTCCGAGGAGTTTCTTTTTACCTGCTAGGCCCTTGGAATTTTTCTTGGAAACTTTGAGATAATCGTCAAGGAAGCCAATGATTCCAAATCCGAGTGTAATGATGGCGACGTACCACAAAAGTGGATTCATCCAGTCCATCCACAAAAGTGCCGGTACCAAGGTGCAAAAAAGGATCATGCCACCACCCATCGTGGGAGTGCCCTTTTTTGAGAAGTGCGACTGCGGACCATCGTCGCGAACAACTTGGCCAATCTGCTTCGCGCGCAGTTTACGAATAAACCACGGTGAAAGAAGAAGGCTTAGAAAGAGAGCTGTGAGGAGAGCCGCCAGCGCGCGAAAGGTGATGTAACGGCTAACATTTAAAACGGTGAACTGATGTGCGAAATGATAAAGAAGTTGGTAGAGCAAGAATTTATCCTCAGTGACTCAAAAGACGATCGAGAGCTTTTTTCAGTCCGATACCGTTTGATGCTTTCAAATAAAACACGCGGTCATTTTTTTTGAACTTATCCAATTCTACTATAAGTTCTTCAACATTTTTATAATGATATGTTCTTTCCAGCGGGAAACCCGCCTTGGTTGCGCCGGCGATGTAGCCCTCACTCATGGGACCCACACTCACAAGCTGCTCGGGCGCAATTTGCGAGGCGCAGATTTTTCCTATATTTTCATGGGCTTGCTCAGAAATGACACCTAGTTCCCGCATGTCCCCGAGGATTAAAATCAATTTCTTTTCAGGAAAAGACTTCTTAAGGGAACGAAGACCAAGCTCCATGCTGTCCGGGTTTGCATTGTAAACGTCATCGATCACGATTGTGTCATCAAGACGATGAAGTCGGTAACGTCCATCCAAACCGGAAAAACTTCTTAAGGCTTCCTGAATGGTCGTTTGTTGAATCCCTGCGGCGATGCTCATGGCCACCGCGGCGGCGATATTGATAGGGTAGGCTTCGTGCGCAACGGATAACTCAATCGGAAAATTCCCGATGGGCGTCTTCAATTGAATCTCCATCCCGCCGCTTTCAAGCCACAACACCTTTTCAATCCGGATGTCGGCTTCCTTTGCATGGCCGAAAAAGAGTTTCGTCCGGGTGAGATTGGCAAAACCTTTGCGAATGCGTTCGTCGTCCCAGTTACCGACGCAAATGGCCTTGGGATTGGAGGTTGTAACCATCTCAAGTTTTGCTTTGGTCAAATTTTCAATGCCGCCAAATTCACCCACGTGGGCGGTGCCGATATTAAGGACGGCGGCAATATTGGGAGAGCCGAGCTCGTTAAGAAACGCGATGTCGCCCACGTGTCTCGCGCCAAACTCAAGGCATGCATAGCGGTGTTCTCGTTGTAACTGGCACAGGCTTATGGGAACACCGAGTTCATTGTTGAAGTTTCTTGTCGGCTGGTAGGAAGGTCCTGCTTTCTTAAGGATCGCCGTGGTCAATTCCCGTGTGGTTGTTTTACCGCTAGAGCCGGTAACCGCAAGGAGTTTGATGTCCTTCAAAGAATGGCGCCAACCTCGGCCGATGGCCTGAAAAGCCGCCAGGCAGTCTTTGACGACAAGGGCTTTCTTTTTTTGCGGCGCGGAGAGGGTTTCATAACAATCCGCTTCGCAAAGAAAGCCGGCCGCCCCCTTGTGCAAAACGTCCGCGATAAAACTATGCCCATCAACGTTTTGCCCCTTCAGCGGAACAAACCAATCATTCGATTCGATGGCGCGTGAATCTATTTTGAATTGCCCGGGCTTGGGGGGAAGTTCATCCGATGGCAGGCGTACAAGATTGTCAGATAACCAAGTTTTGTAGTCGTTCCAAGTTAACAAAAAAAATCCCTCCGCATGGATTTTCACCATTCTAGAGGGATTAAAGAATTTTTGTAATCGTTATGGTCTTTGAGCAATTTGGTTTTGTTTGTCAGGAGCGACGTTCAGATAACGAAGTGTTTCTTCCGCGATGCCGCGGAACACGGGAGCGGCCCAGATACCGCCGTAGTAGGGTTTTATGCCCGGTTCGTCGATAACGACGTAAACCACAAGATGTGGATCCTCCACAGGTGTGAAGCCGACGAAGCTAGCAATGCGTAGATCGGTAGAGTAAGCCCTCGTGCGCGGATCCACCTTTTCCGTCGTTCCTGTTTTACCGCCCGCACTAAATTCAGCCATCTGTGCCTTGCTGCCTTCTTTTTCGACGACCTGCTGCAGCATCTGACGCATGGTCTTTGCCAGTTCAGGACTAATAACCTGGCGAATCAGACGGGTGGTATTGCTCACAAGGATTTTGCCGTCGGATCCTTCGATGTGATCGATAATATACGGATCAACAAGGTTGCCGCCATTTGCCAAGGCGCTGTATGCGCGCACGATCTCGAGTCCGCTGGTAACGAAACCCTGACCAAAGGCGATGTTGGCGAAGCGAGCCGGACGCCAATCTTCCCAAGAAAGAAGACGGCCAAGACTCTTACCCGGAAAATCGATGGCGTTCGCTTCGCCGAAACCAAACTGTCGATAGCCCTCGTACAAGCCCTTTGGTTCCAGCCTCTTTGCGATCTTGTAAGAGCAGATGTTACTGGATTGGACCAAAACATCCGCCGTGGAGGCCATCTTCACTGGATGACTATCATGGATGCGAATGGGTCCATCACGGTAGGCCCCATTCTCGCAGTAGAAGATCTCATCCGGGGTGATCTTTTTATTCTTCAGTGCCGTCGCGACCAAAAACGGCTTAACAACGGAACCAGGTTCGTAAAGGTCGCCCAATGCATGGTTGCGAGTCAAATTGACATCAAGTGTGGTGCGACTATTCGGGTCAAAAGTAGGGTAGTTCGCAAGAGCTAAAATGCGTCCCGTATGCGGATCGGCAACAACGGCAAAGCCACTTTTTGCCTTGGCATTGCGAACACCTTTTTCCAATTCCTTCTCCGCGATCTCTTGGACCGCGCGGTCGATGGTCAAATGAATATTCTGCCCGGATTTTTCCGGAGCCGCATGAGCGCTCTGCAGAAAGATGGTCTTACCACGAGCGTCTTTTGATTCGTTGATGCGAACAATATTGCCGCGAAGATACCTTTCAAACTGTCGTTCAAGCCCCATAAGGCCACGGTTATCGATCCCAACATAACCGAGGAGGTGTGATGCGGCTTGTCCCGCGGGATAATAGCGAGCGGGTTCCATAACTTGATGAAGGCCCTTGATTTTAAGGGCCATTACTTTTTCGGCGGCGTCTTTGCCGATTTTTCGTTTAACCCAAGAAAAGTAAGAGCGCTTCTTACTAATCGCTATGATCTTGTCAGCGGGCATCTTAATGATGCGGCTAATTTCCTGCGCTTCCTGCGGAGTCACGTCAAACACGCGCGGGTTTACAAACAAAGAAGGCATACGAATGCTGATGGCAAGAGGCTCGGCGCGGCGATCAAAGATTGTACCGCGATAAGGAGACAATTCGAGATGTTGTTGATACTGCCGTTCAGCGATGGTTTGCAGGTGTTCGAGGGAAGGTGGAAACAAATGAATCACGACGGCACGAGCAGCTAGAACTCCGAGAGCTCCGTAGACACCAAAACTCAATAAACGCGCCCGGTGCTCGAGAAAGCTACCGGGCTGAAAGCGCGCCTGCCGACGTTGTGCGGAAAGTTTTTTAAGACGTGAAAGCATAGACCTCGTCAACTATTGTGCTGCGAAGGCTCCCAACGGCTTGGGTTGGCCTTGTTCAGCCAATGCAGTTAAATGGGTTTTAGTCGTTAACTTCGCCAACTCCATCTGGAGGTGACTGCGCTGCTCCAATAAGGATGCTTCTCTGTCTTTTAAATCACCGAGTTCATAACCAATCAGGGTTGTTTGGATGCGGACGTACGAGCGTGCAAACGCCAGAGCCAACATGCTTGTAAGAGCGAAACCAACAAACCAGCGAAAATCAGTTTGAATATATTTTAGCATCTGAGCTTCTCCCTTTTATTTTAGTCTATTTTTTCAAGCACACGAAGCTTTGCACTTCGACTGCGTGGGTTGGTCTCTATTTCGGTCTCAGAGGGATCGATCGGAAAGGGCTTGATGATTTTGGCTTTCGCCCCCTTCATCTTCTGCCAGGCCTCTTCGGTAATGGGAAGATCGCGGGGGATCTTCGTTTTCTTACCGGTTAGATCTTCAAACTTTCGTTTAACAAGACGGTCTTCGAGCGAGTGAAAGCTGATGATGCCCATCCGACCATTCTTTTTAAGGAGGGAAAACCCATCCTCTAAGAGTGCTTCCAGTTCACCGAGTTCATCATTCACGGCGATGCGCAGCGCCTGAAAAATTTTTGTTGCTGGGTGCTTGCGGCTTTTTTCACGGTAAAAAATCGCTTTTTCGACAATATCCGCAAGTTGGTATGTAGTAATGATGGGCGCTTTTGCGCGTTCTTTTACAATGGCTTGCGCGGCAAACTTTGCTTTTGGTTCTTCACCGAATTCGCGAAAAATCCTCGTTAACTCCGCTTCGCTGAGGTTGTTAACGAGATCAGCCGCTGTTTCTCCTTCGGAGCTATCCATGCGCATGTCGAGAGGCCCGTCAGTGCGAAAGGAAAACCCGCGAGAGGCCACATCGATTTGCGGACTTGAAACACCGATGTCCGCGGCAACGCCAGCCAATTTACCTTCGTATCCCAAATCCGCGATAACCGACTTCAGCTGAGAGAAGGGGACTTTGCGAAGGATGAGGCGCCCACTTTGTATCTCTTGGGAGAAACGAGTCTCCATAAAGGCGATGGCATCCGGATCTCGGTCCAAGGCGATAACTTTTCCCGCTTCACCGACGGCCTTTAAAAGGAGCTCAGTGTGGCCGCCGCGACCGGCGGTGCAATCAACAACAGCGTCGCCATGTTTTAGATCGAGAAACTCAACAAGTTCGTTCTTAAGAACCGTGATGTGTGTTGGTGTTGTCATATTTAAAGAGTGATGCCAAATGATGACATCGTTTCAGTAATTCCGAGAAATTGATCCGATATACAATTAAATTCTTTGTCCCAAGCGTCTTTTGACCAAATTTCAAACTTCCGCAATTGGCCGGCGATAATACACTCTTTTTCAATTTTTGCCATTTGTCGGAGTGTGGCAGGGATCAGAATGCGACCCGCTTTATCGATGGGGCATTCGGTGGCGCCGGAAATAAAGTAGCGTTGGAAGGCGACAACCTTAGGATCGAATTGCGGCAAGGAGGCTACCTTGGCCTCAAGGGCTCCCCATTCATGCAGAGGATAAGCACTCAAACAGCGATCAAAGTTAGTCACCATGACAGCACCTTCCTCCGCCTCGCCAAGAAGATCTTGACGAAACTTCGCAGGAATCGCCAAGCGACCCTTGTCGTCGATGCTGTGCTCAAAGCGACCGCGAAACACGCTGAGTTCCAATCTTTGCGAAAATTATCAGGAGAGAAAATCTGTGTGGGGGAAATGGACGGTCGTCCTAGACGAGGGCTGACACAATGCCCCACTTTGTCCCACCACCTACTACCAGCGTAACGTTAGTTGTGAAGTATGGTCAACTGGGCAAGAAATGCATAGGAAGATAAAAAAAGTTTTTTTGTAGGCGTTATTGCCACGATGGGGATTGCTGCTGCACGGCGAGATACTCCTTCTCGGGTGTGAGAGCCAACGCGATGGTGCAGGCCAGCGTCACGGCAACGGCGGATATCGGCCAATCCGTAATATACATTTGAACGATGCTCGTGGGTGCCGCGAGCACAAATAAGAGAAGAGGATGGGTAAGGCGAAACACCATCAAGAACCAACCCACCAAAATGCTCGCCAATCCCAAAAGGACAAGTTCTGGCGCGATGGTGATTTGTGATTTTGCTCCGACCCAGTTGGTAAGTCCCTGGGCTTTGAACATAGCGAAGAGCAAAGTCAAAACGCCCGCGATGGAAACACTCAGCATTAGAACTGTGCGAATACGTTCGCCGTAGCTGAATTTTTTTGCTTTTTCCTGCCAAGGATAACGATCACCGAGTGCCGTGATAACAGCAAGACAACTGAGCAATAGAAAAACAGCGCTCGAATAATCAAAACTAACGGGAATGTTAAAAATAATCTTGGCGAAGAGATAAGAGAGAATAAAAAGCGAAATCATGTTCGCTGTATTGAAAAGAAGAAGTGGGGTTACTAACAACAGTAGAAGAAGTTCACCACGGTTGAGAAATCCTCCCAAGTCGAGGATGCTGTTGCCGGTGAAGCGACCAGCGATATTTCCCATGACTAACAATACGAACAAACTAAAACAGGCTACAGGCAACCACTGTCGGATTGATTCCGCACCATGATTGAGAGAACGAAGCCAGAAGGGAGAATGTTTTCTCAGTATGAGAGAGCACCCAACCAACGCCGCGCAAATCAGCAGAGCTGTCAAAGACGAACCCATCGCAACAATTCCTCTAAAGCGATTACTGCCCGATACTTTGCAAGCTCTGTACCGTGTGGTCCAATTCTCTAACATACGGAATTTCAGAAAGTTTTTTTGCCTACTCAGGCTGATCAACTGACCAAAAGTTGTCCAGTTGACCAGTCTAGTCATGCCAATTTCGCGAATAGCTTTAGGTACTTTCAGGTGTCTAAGTGTCAAAGCCTAGAGCACCAAGGTTTTTAAGGCATAAAGCGGTAAGATTTGCCTCTTGTTGTTGCATGCGAAGCGACTTGTAATGGTTAAAGAAGGCAGAGTTTTGTCCGAAAACCCGAAGGAGAACATTTCTTTTTTAAAAGGAGGTCCATCAAAACTGAAAACGTGTTTTAGGTTCGTGTACTTTTTTTCTTAATCTGAAGGAGTTTTTTAAATGAAGTCGAGAATGTGGCATTCCGTAAGTGTCGCCTTCTTGCTAGCGTTCGGACCACTCAGCGTTTCTAGCTGCTCTAGCTCCCAACAGCAAGCAACTGACGAATCTCTCGAATCAGAAGAGGGTTCACAAGAAGCCGGCAACCAGGAAGCAGGCAATGAGAACGCCGAAGCCAGCGAGCAAGGAGCTGACGGTAACATCACCAATGGTGGTGAAGAAGGTGGCGAAGGAAACGCCGCTGCAGAAGGTGAAGAAGGCGCAGATGCAGCCGCTGAAGGTGGTGATGCCGCTGCCGCTGAAGGCGAAGCTTCAGAAGAAGTTGTTTCTGAAGAGCAACTCGTTAACGACGAAGGCGTAACCCAAGCTGAGCAGCAAGGTGACCTTCAGGAAATCATCGAAGAGATGAACCAAGGTGAAGGCAATGCAGCAGCAGCAGCGGAAGGTGGCGACGCAGCCGCTCCAACAGAAAGCGTTATGGCTGAAAACAACGCTTCTGACACCAGTGAACCAGTAGGCGCAGCCGTAGCAGACGCGGCAGCAGCACCTGGCGTAGAGAACATCGCTTCCGCTCCTGCAGCAGACGCAGCAGTACCGGCACCAGCCGCACATGAAGCAGTTCCAGCAGCCATGGCACCAGCTCCTGAAGCGCACGCAGCAACACCTGGCGCAGGCGCAGTTGGTCTCCCGGAGATGGGCTCAAAGATGTCCTACATCGTTCAGAAGGGCGACACGTTGGCAAAGATCGCTACAAAAATTTATGGCGACGCTTCCAAGTGGCAAGAAATGGCAAGCTTCACTGGCTTGGCGAATCCAAAACTCATTTACCCAGGTGACGTAATTTATTACCAACTCACCGAAAGTTCACAGGCATTTGCTCAAACTTATGAATCTCTGCCACGCGCGGAAGTTCAAGTTCAGCAAGGCGACACACTCTCTACTATCGCGGCCCGCGTTTTGGGTAGTTCTGAAAGCTGGAAGTTGATCTGGCGTCAAAACGACAATATCTCTGACCCAGACAAGCTTACTGCTGGAACAACAATCTTTTACATCGAACCAAGTGCTTTAGGCGCTGCTATTGCTAACATGACGGAAAAATTCGCTGAAGCGAAGGCAACCGTAGTTCGCGTAGTTGTTGAAAATTTCGCAAATTCACATTCAACACAAACACATAACAATAACTTTGATGCAGACTTGAACATCGAAGCCGACATTTTTGGTAACACCGTTGACGCGGCTTACGTTTCACAAGCAATCTAAACGTTGATTTAAACCTAGACCCTTAACCGTAAACATCATCAGCAATCGACGACGATTTACTGATGGAAAAATAAAAGGTTGGGTTCTTTGGTGGAAGCTAAAAGCAAATAGAGCTGAGTGATTTGATAGGGTCCTAAAACGAGTGAAGAAAGCAAACCGATAGGCGCGTATAGGTCAGCATTCTTCTAAAGTTTACGCCCACCCGGATCAAAAAAACGAAGCTAAGTCGACTTTAAGCTCCCGAAGAACAAACTTCCTCAAAGGAACAGCTCTAAGAACTTTCCTGTCTAAGCGATACCCTTATACACTCCAAGTACCACTTATTTTTCCGCACCTTATCT
>CAYOJQ010000004.1:0-46494 GCA_964404325.1 uncultured Oligoflexales bacterium | reverse complement strand
CACATGCCTAGCCAGACAAAATCACGTGCCGTTCGATAAAAATTTTTGGTTGCGATGCGCTAGAAACAAATTTTTCCGGGAACTGGTTCTTGGAAAAGACAACACAGTGATGTGAAGAAGCCGCGGCCTCCTTGGGAAGAGTTGTGTCGAAGATAAAGCTAAACGGGCCGATCGGTGCGTTTGGTGGATTCCAGCTGTTTGGAAAAGAACAGGGGGCTTTGATGTTCCCTTGATCCGTCAAAAAAATTTGCATGGGCGCTTTCATCGCCGCGTTTACCGCGAGAACACCCACGAGATCATTTTTGGATTCTGTTTGCTTCTCAAAATACTCAAACAACGCTTCCCAATAGTCTTTTGGATTTCCAAGATCATTCCAGATGCCATGGTGGACTAAGGCGCCAATGGCAGCCCCTTCCTTAAGGGCTTCTTGGTACGTATCAATGATGTGCCAAAAACCTTTGTTAGGAAGGCGCCTTATAAACTGGGGCGAAAGAATATGGACCCCAGTGAAGGTGTGTTCGGAAGCATCGCCATGCGTATCACCAATTTGGAGCACGCGTCCGTCTCGCACCCACACGGGTGTCTTTTTCGACTTATTGTGAGGGAGAAGAACCATGGTGGCTTCGCGGCGGCTTTTGATATGTGCGTCAACCAGCTCGCGAAGGTCGATATTGGAGACAATGTCCGCATTGTAGATGAGCAAATGACTGTCTTTGAGCCAAGGCTTAAGCGGTATAATCGCTCCACCCGTTCCCAATATTTCCGGTTCGTGAGAAATATGGAGTTCTTCAAACCAATCTTTTTGTTCTTTAAGAGAATTGCGAATTTTTTCCGCGAGGTGGTGCGTGTTTACCGCAACAGCACGCAGTCCAGCCTCGCGGCACCGCCAAAGAGAAAGGTCCAACAGGGTTGGACCAAAAAAAGGCATCAGTGGTTTTGGGCGCCCTTCAGTGATGGGACGAAGGCGGGTTCCTAAGCCAGCGGCAAGAACAAGTCCCTTAACTTCTGGTTTCATGGCAGCTTCTTCTGCATGAGTTCTAAAAGTTTGCCTGAAAGAAGCGGCCAACGATCGTCTTGCACATCCGCAATCATGGTGGATATCGCAGGTGCGACATATTTCAAATAATTGCCGCGATTCTTTTTAATCGACAAATAGCCAAAGCTGCCGATCGCTTTGATTTGGCGTTGGAGAAGCATGGGACGCCAGTGAGCTTTTATCTCATCAGCGATTTCGACGCCGTTGTGCGTCGCAATAAACGAAATGGCTTCTTCCAGCAGGTCACGACGCATGGCCTGTGGAAGGGGCGTGTATGAATCAAAGCACAAAGACACCGTGTCGTAGGCGCTGGGACCCAGCCGTGCGTCTTGAAAATCAATCACCGCAAGATCGCCATCTTTCCACATCAGGTTTCGAGAATGGAAATCGCGATGTACAAACCAACGAGAGAAGCTGGAGAGATACGTGCTTAGCGCATCCGATTCATGCTGAAACGCTTCTAACTCTGAAGCGGAAAGGTAAATACCCGCAACTGGCTCGAGGTAGTTCTTTACAAAAAAGTTGAGCTCCCAAACAAAACGATCTCTGTCGAAGGCGCGCTGGCACCAAACATGATTTTTATCCTGAGGAATTTTTAGGAACTGGCTGACGATCCCAAATGTTTTGCGATACCCATCCTGAACTTTGTCCCACTGATTTTGTTTGGCGAAGTTGAGGATTTTGCCTTCAAACATAACATCGCCGTAGTCCTCAATAATGAGGGCGGCGTATTCACGCATCGCTACCACAAGGCGTGGGACGCACACATTGTATTTCTCGAGAAGTTTACCGACGTGAATCCAGTCGTAACCATTCTCTTTCAAGGCTTTGGCATCCGTCTCGGATAGCTGCATCAAGACAAAACTAGCATGAGTCTGTGGGTTATGAAGGCGATAGTAGCAGCGATCCGAACCGTCTCCGGCAAGCCAGGAAACCTGGATATCTTCCGCACCGAGTGCTTTACAGATCGCGGCGGTGGGAGGTGGTGGCAATGCATCGGAGCGTTGCTGCGCGGTAAAGGCTTTAACGCCGCTTTCGTTTGCTCGCTGCGGAGGGACGCTCATATTTTTTGATCCTGTTTTACAAATTTACAAATTCAATGACCGGTCCCAACTTTAGTTCCACACCCGAATCCTGACTTTCATAAAGTTCACCATCCAACGTGTAACGAAAACGTCCAGGAGCGGTGACGGCAAGTCGATCCGTGCAGTAACTCAGTTTCCCCAAAGATTCATTTTCCTTATTGTGCAACATGACAACTGGCAGGTGCCAGAGCAATCTTTCGGGCGTTGAAGTTACGGAAATGGCTTGGAAGACTTTGCTATCCTTATGAATCAGTCCAAAAAAGGGTAGGCCGAGTGGCAGGCGGCGGATGGTCGCGGCAAGAACACTTAGAGTCGCATGGTTTTGCACGGGAAAGCCGTTGGCGCGAAACTCGATTTTTTCTTGAACCACCGTCCTTTTAAATAGCTCGCCCTTCACGAAAGAAGAGAACACGAGTTTTACTCCAAGCCACACCGCTCCCAGGGTTCCTGATTTATTCTTATAAAACTCCTCGAGGATGCGGGTGCAGGTACCGTCCGCGTAAACGAAACCAATACGGCCATCCACCATGAGAGAAGGAATCTTCGTGGTGGTCAGGGCATCGGGTTCACTCGCGAGTTCGAGAAGGAGCGAGAGAATTTTCTCGGGCCGGCCCTTGATTCCAAGGTTAACGGCCAAGACATTCATGGTACCGCCGCGCAGCACCGCGACCTTAGGAAGAGGGGCCTCTTTATAAACGCGGAGAAAAGCACTGAGGGTTTGCGAAATGGTCCCGTCCCCGCCATTTATGGCTAAGATATCAATATTATTGTCTTTAAACTTTTGTGCGACTTCTTCGAGATGTTCTAGAGACTGGGTAACTTCAATGGTACCTTTCTCTCCCAACACGTAGCCAAGGAGCCTGATGCGGCTCGGGTCTCGCTTGTTTAATTTAGAATGTGGATTTGTTATGATCCCGATGCCTGGCATGAAAGTCCTTTCCGGAAAGAGCGGACGCTAAATGAGTCGTAATTTACCAACCACCCTGACTGGCCGTCGTTTGCCAGCAACCGTCTCACCACTACAACTTTATTTGCAAGAAATTGCGAAGTACCCACTTTTATCGCCTGAAGAAGAATTCGAGTTTGCTCAAAAACAATTTGAAGACGGCGATATAAGCGCGGCGCACCGATTGGTAACTTCCAATTTGCGATTGGTGGTAAAGATAGCAAATGATTTCCGGCAAGCCCAAACAAATCTCTTGGACCTGATTCAAGAGGGAAACTACGGTCTTATGCAGGCTGTGAAGCGCTACAACCCTTATAAAGGGGTGAAGCTTTCAAGCTATGCGGCATGGTGGATTCGCGCTTACATTCTTAAATACATCATGGATAACCGTAGTCAGGTTAAACTCGGAACCACTGCGGCACAGCGAAAGCTCTACTATAATCTGCGAAAAGAAACGGAACGCCTCTTGGCGGAATACGATCACGTCGATCCAAAGCTGCTCGCCGAATCCCTCGATGTTTCCGAAGCCGATGTGAAACAGATGCAGTTGCGTCTTAGCGCTCCGGACGTTTCATTGGATGCGCCTCTAAGCCCTAACGATGCTGATAATGATATGACGCACGGAAGTATTATCGCCGCCGATGTTGAGTCCGCTGAAGAAGCTCTGGCGCGTCGGGATTTGAAACAAAAATTTGGGAAAAACCTTACAGAGTTTGAGAAAACGTTGAAGGGTCGTGATTTAGAAATTTTCCGCGAGCGTTTAAAAGCCGACACACCGCTGACCTTGCAAGAGATCGGTGACCGTTACGGCATTAGTCGCGAACGCGCCCGCCAACTGGAAGCAAAAATTCTTAAAGACCTAAAGAAATTCGTTGAAGACCAAGGCTTGATTATTGAGGTTTGACCTGAAAGCCTGATTTCAGGCTACTCCGCAAACTGGCTAGCTTGGCAATGGTGCGATCTTTTCTTGTTTCCGCTGACACTTCTGTCTCAATCTGCCCTTGTTCCTCTCGCTCAATCCCATCATCAGGAAGCTCTTCGAGAAAGCGGCTGGGTTTACGCTGTTGCCTTTGGAACGTCGAGTAGCGTTCACGCGCTAGGCTGAGATGAAGCTTTTCCTTCGCTCGAGTGATCGCTACGTAAAAAAGACGGCGCTCTTCCTGCAAACTCAAATCAGAGCTAACACTGTTTTTATGGGGCAGCAGGTCTTCCTCAACACCACATAGAAACACACATGGAAACTCGAGTCCCTTCGCCGCATGAATGGTCATAAGCGAAACGTGGTTGCCGTCCTTCTTATCTTCCACCTGGCGGCCATCATCCGATAGCGTGATTTGGTCGATGAAGCTTTTGAGATCAAGAGCTCCGTGCTCCTCGATGAAGTTCTCACTGAGTTGGAACAACCAATCCGGAAGCTTCCGCAGGGATTCAAGCTTTCTCAGTCGCGATCCTTCGTGGGAAGTTTTTTGGCGGATCTCGTTTTCAAATTGAAACGATTTTAAGATCACTTCGCCTCGCTTCTTCAGGTCTTCCGGCGTCTCGCTTGGCATGTTGCGAATAACATCGATGGCGTCAATAAACGCGCGGGCCGCTCGCACGGTCGGTTCGGGAAATGGAAGATCGACGGTGCGCACGACTTCAAAGGGAGAGATATTGTGTTGGCGCGCATACTCTTCGATTTTCTCAAGACTCTTTAAACCCAGACCGCGAGCAGGCGTATTGATGATGCGCCAGAAGCTCATGCGATCATGGGGATGAAAAGTCAGCCGCAGATAGCTCAAGAAATCTTTGACTTCTTTTCTCTCAAAGAAGCTATTGCCGCCAAACACCTTGTAGCGAACACTAAATTCTCGCAGGGCGAGCTCGACAGCGCGTGCCTGTGTGTTGGCGCGATAAAGAATACCAATATCACGTGGCTGAAAACCTTGGCCTAACAATGCAAAACAACGCTTTGCAATCCAGCGCGCCTCCGCCTGATCGTCGGGGTGCGAGCTTAGACAAATTGCGGTTTGCGATTTTGACGTGCTCCAAAGAGTTTTTTCTTTGCGTCCGCGATTGTTCTTGATGACGGAGTTGGCCGCGCTAAGAATGATATTTGAACAGCGATAATTCTGTTCGAGTTTTACAAGGCGAGTGCCTTTAAAAATTTCTTCAAAACGTTCGAGCGTTGACGTGAGCGCGCCACGCCAACTGTAAATGGATTGATCGTCATCCCCCACAACACAGATGTTTTTTGTGTGGATCGCTAGAAGTTCCAGCACGGAAAGTTGTGCGAAGTTTGTGTCTTGAAACTCATCAACCAGAAAATAGCGAAAACGATTTTGTACGGCCGTGAGCGTTTCCGGATTGTTGCGCAATAGCTCAACCGTTTTGTAAATGCAGTCGTCGAAGTCGATAACGCGGTTAAGCTTGAGCTGCCTTTCATAGAGGTCGTAAATCACCGCGAGAGTTGCCGGATCATCGTCGTAAAAAATAGGATGATCGAATCCGCTGGAGAGCAGATCTTTTGGCCCGAGAAGCGCGTTTTTTGCATTGCTAATGCGCGCTAACAACGACTCGGCTTTGTAGAGGCCATGCCAGCCTTTTTCCTCGAGAGCCCTTGTGATCATCTGCAATTGTTCACTTGTCCCGATCAGAGAGAAGTGGCTGTCGAGACCCAATTTTTCAGGATGGCTGCGGAGCAGTTTCAAACAAAAGCTGTGAAACGTTCCGATCGTCAGTTTTTTTCCACCTTCACCGACAAGGGCCCTGACGCGTTCTTTCATTTCTCGCGCGGCCTTGTTGGTAAACGTAACAGCCACGACCTCACTGGCGGAGACGCCCTGCGAGAGCATGTAGGCGATGCGGAACGTGATCACACGCGTTTTTCCCGTGCCCGCGCCCGCCAAAATCATCATGGGCCCACGAAATTCCGTGGCGGCCAAGCGCTGTGGGGGATTGAGGCTTTGGACGTCGAGCACTTTCTCTCCGCTTCTATGCAGCTAATCGATTTTCGTTTATAAGTATTTTCATACGATCTGAACAATCAATATGTCGGGGGTGGGCCATGGGTCAAACATTGGCTGTACTTGCTGTGGTGAGCGCATATATGCTCTGCCGGCTGGCAGAAGGCCGAATTCATTTGACAAACTACAACGCCATGTTGGTGGGTGGTGCCGAAGAGCTCATCCCAAAGCTCATGCAGTTTTACTACCGCCTCAGCCTTCTCATTATTCCGGTCGCGTTGCTGGAGCGACTCATAACGCAGCCAAGCTTTAGCCCCTGGGTCCAATTCGTGGGTATATCGCTAATCATGTTGGGCTTTCTCCTGCGCCACTGGGCCATTCACACCCTCGGGCCGCAGTGGTCCATGCGCTGTCTCTGTAACTGTGGTTTTCCTGTTGTGAAGGAAGGTCCTTACCGCTTCCTTAATCATCCTGAGTACGTCTCGCGGGCTCTCGACGGGGCGGGGATTTGCCTTTTTCTCGGGGCATATTTCATGATCGCCCCTTATTTAGTCCTTAATGCCCTAATATGTTTGAAAATTATCCGAATCGAACGACGGCAGCTCAACGAAATGACCGCCATCAAATTTGAATATCGCCGGCATATCAGCGCATTGAAAAACGAGGCCACCTAAAGTAATCTCCGCCGGTCCTAAAACGATCGAAGGAGATCATCGCATGTTAGATTGGCTTTTTCCCGCCACGGCCATGGCTCAGGAAGCGCAAAAAGCGGCATCACAACCGTCTATGTTAGAGATGCTCGTTATGCCTGTGGGCTTTCTCTTCATCATGTACTTTCTGATTATCCGGCCCCAATCACGTAAGGCGAAAGAGCATCAGAACCTCGTCGCGAACTTGAAGTCAGGCGACGAAGTCGTGACGACAGGCGGTATCATTGGTCGCGTGAAATCCGTTGCAGAGCAGTTTGTAACGGTTGAAATCGCCGCAAACACCAACGTCAAAGTCACTAAAGCGAGTATCCTTTCTTTGACGAAAGCTCCTGAGGCAAAGTAGAGAATTCTAGCTGGAAGTCGGTGCATGGCATTGACTTCGGCTAACTTTTCTTTTTCCAAGCAATCCGCTAACCTCAAATGCAGGATCGTTAGACCGTCTTGCGTTTGAGGTTTTTTATGAGCTTGCGTCACGCCGTACTTTTGACGGCATTTGCTCTGCAAAGTTTATTCTGCGATTCACTCCTCGCCATCGATCGACGCATTCCGGATGAATACGAATCATCAGGCGGTCACGCCCTGGGCTTAGATAACTCTGGTGTTGCCGCCATGGGTGGCGTCTCTGCCGTGAAAATTAACCCGGCGTTATTGCCGCTCGAACCTCAGTATACGTTTGGACTGGGCTATCACTGGCCGGCTTTGGGGAGGGAGTATTATCAAGCAGGTGTCGTTGACTCTCTCACATCTCCCGTCGCTCTAGGCATTTCCGCCACAGGTTTTCAACAAGGCTATCTTGAAGCTCAACCGGACAATCCCGTGGATGCGGCGACGGAAAAGCGCGTCACGATTGCCGCCGCGAAAGCTTTTTCCCGCGTGTCTTTGGGGCTCGGCGGCCAATGGGTTTCCGGGCGCCAATTCGGTTTTTTAGATAACAAAGTTCTGAAGGGTACGACGCTTAATGTGGGTCTCGCGGGTCTGGTGACCCAAAAAATCCGCTTTGGTCTTTCTGCTGAAAACTTGAGCAACGAGAGGGTTCGTGAACTGGCACCCCGCTTTATCCGCGGAGGGGTGGCGCTCCTTCTTGCCGGAGGAGATCTCTCATTCCATCTTGACTATAAACAAAGGGAGCGGATTGCTTCACGTGAAGGTGATCTGCCGGCACTTGGTCTTGTGGGTGAGGGTGGTGGTTTTAAGGATGATGAAAAGATGGTTGTTGGTTCGTTCTCGGCGCGAATTTATGATGTCTTGCGTGTGTTGGGCGCCTATGGACAGTCAGTGAGTCAAGAAGATGATCGTCAAAGTCTTTCGGGTGGTATCGGTTTAGTTCACAATCTTTTTTCGCTGACGTTTGCTTCGTCGCGACCATACCTCTCGGAAAAAACCGTGCACCATTCTATCAACGTCAATTTGCAAATGAATATGTAAGGAAAATGCGTGCTCCATCAGATTTTAGACAACGGTGTTGAAGTCGTTTTAAAGGAAAACCATTTCGCTAAAATGGTGGCGATTCAGTGTTGGGTTGGTGTTGGCTCAATGCATGAAACAGACAAGGAAGCAGGCCTTTCACACCTTATTGAGCACATGCTTTTTAAAGGTACAAAAACACGCGCCGTTGGAGAAATTTCTCGCACCGTTGAAGCATCAGGCGGTGATATGAATGCATACACAACTTTTGATCGCACCGTTTATTATCTAACGCTTTCCTCACAGCACGCCGATGCCGGTGTTGAACTTCTCGCGGATGCCGTTTTTAACAGCACTTTTGATCGCGAAGAATTGGACCGCGAAAAAGAAGTTGTGGTCGAAGAAATACGTCGTGGCAATGATAATCCAGCATCAAAAGTAGGGCGAAAAATTTTCGAAGGTGTGTACGCTGGTACGCCCATAGCTCGTCCCATCATTGGCTTTGAGCCGCAGGTTGCGAAATACACTCGCGAAGATGTCGTGCAGTACTACGAGCGCTGGTATCAGCCGGAAAATCTCACCGTTGTTGCCGTGGGTGATTTTGATTCGAAGAAAATGTTTGCCGCCATAAAGAAGTATTTTGGCGAAAAGCGAAAACCGATTCCTGCTGCCGTCCCCATGCCAAAAAGAGAATCCATTGATGGAATCAATGTATCTCTTATTAAGGGAGACTATAAGCAGCCTCGCCTAGAGATCGCTTTTCAAGCTCCTGTTTTAGAGAACGCGGATACACCCTCTCTTGATTTAGCGGCTTTTGCGCTGGGCGCTGGTGATGCGAGTCGACTGAACAGAAATTTGCGCGATCGACTTGGTGTTGTGACAGCTGTGGGCACAAGCCTGTATTCAACGCGTTTTGGTGGTGTGTTTGAGTTCAGCGCCTTGATGAGTCAGGAATCGTTCCTCGACGCGGTAACCGGCGTGGCGCAAGAGGCCGCGAACATCAAATATTGTCAGCCGGTGTCTGAAAATGAATTGGCGCGAGCGCGGGCTAACCTTAAAGCCGATCGGGTTTATCAAGAGGAAACCGTTTCTGGCCAAGCAAAGGCTCTTGGCTTTGGTATGACCACCTCCCATAAAATGCTTTATGACGAGGTGTATGCCACTCTGGTCCAGCACACGTCCCCAGCGCAAGTACAAGAGGCGCTCAGCCGTTGGCTTAAAGACGAACAAGTCGTCATCGTGGGACTATTGCCGGAAGAAAGCACGATCACCGAAGCTGATATCAAGAAAGCGTTCCTAGCAGGTTGGGCGAAGGGCAAGGAAGGAGCGCGCACGCATACGGAGATGCTTCTTTCCACGGGTATGGCCGAGCAGCGAAATGAACCAGAACGCATCGAACTGTTTCCCGGAGCCGAGCTTATTTATCGACAAAACTTGAATAGCGAGATGTTTAATCTCGTCGCTGTCTCAGAGGGAGGGCTCCGCGCGGAAGACGAGAAAACCGCGGGACTCTACTATGTGATGGCCGAGCTTTTAGGGAATGCGACCACCAAATATTCCTATGAAGAAATGCTTTCTCTCGTTGAGGGGACGGGAGCCGTTATCCAAGGCTTCTCGGGTAAAGATAGTTTTGGTTTGAAGCTTCAATGTCTGACGGAGCAAATGCCGAATCTTCTTCCGATATGGGCGGAGTGTTTTCTGCGGCCAAGTTTTCCGGAAGAACAATTTCAAAAGACCCTTCGCGAAATTAAGGAGACGATCCAGGCGGAGACAGATTCACCGTTTAAGATCGCCGCCAGAGCCGTGCAAGAGCGACTTTTCCCCAATCATCCCTACCGCCTGCCGATGTATGGGACGTTGGAGTCGCTGGCGCATATGAACCCCGCTATGCTCGAGCATCAATTCCAATGCCGGCGTGATGAGGGTCCATGGGTCTTTGGATGTGTCACTAACTTGCCCAAAGAAACGGTCGTCACCCAACTTAGAGAAGTCCTGGGATTATGGCGCCCCATGCCGAATAAAAGGGATCTGTCCCGTGTCTTGAAGAACCTCGAGCCGGTTAAGGCGGGAGAGTTAAGGATTCCGAAGAATAGAGAACAGTCCCATATTGTCATTGGTTACCGCGGAATCACCTGGGGCAGCAAAGAAAGAGCCGCGCTGGACGTGATGGCAACCATCCTTGGCGGTTCGGGCGGCCGTCTTTTCGTGAAGCTGCGTGACGAGCAGTCGCTCGCATACACGGTGTCGCCCATGGTGAGCTACGGCTGCAATCCCGGAATGGTTGGCGCCTACATTGCCTGTTCTCAGGAAAAAACAGATCGCGCACTTGTGGCCCTCGCAAACGAACTCACCAGCTTGATTGATCATCCTGCGGCCGATGAAGAACTTACGCGTGCCAAAAACTACCTCATCGGCTCTCACGAGAGTGACCTGCAAAAAGGCGATGCTCAAGCCATGACCATGGCCCTAATGCAGGCATATCATATTGGTTTCGATGATTTTTTACGCTACCCCGAGGCCGTGAAGGAAGTCACCGTGGCTGATGTGAGTCGTGTCGCAGCTCTTCTTTTGAAAGACAAACCACACGTGGTTGTAGCCGTTGGACCCCAAGGTGTCAATGGGGTTTAAGCCCTCTTCGCGAGCTCCCTCTTCGGTTCAAAAAAATCTGGTAAAAAACCCCAGCTTGGGTCATCATGCTGGGGCAAAAGGATACTATCCAAAGACCGCCTCCTTGAGTGAATCAGGTGCCAAAATTGTCTTTAGATTCCGAAAATTAAAAGTGCAGAGTGGAGAGTGTGATGGGTTGGCTGACACGGGTCGCAAAATCGTCTATCGGCGCTAAATGGGTCATGGCTGTTACGGGGCTTATGCTGGTGGGTTTCTTGATAGCTCACCTTTCCGGTAACCTCCTTGTTTTCTCCGGCCAAGAAGCCACCAACGCCTACGCCGTCAGTTTGAGAGCTCTGCCTTTCGGTGCTCTTTGGATTCTTCGTATTGGTCTGCTGATTGTTTTTATTGCCCACGTTTCGACCGCGTTTGCGCTGACGAAAGCCAACAAGGCCGCTCGACCACAGCAGTATGCGTGTAAGAACACCATCCAAGCGACCTTTGCTTCTCGTTCCATGATGTATTCGGGTGCGCTGATTCTTCTTTATCTCATCTATCACTTGCTTCACTTTACTTTCCATACAGTGAATAACACGGGTGAGAAACTAGACGCCCTCGGACGCCCTGACGTCTATACGATGGTTATCGAAGGCTTCCGCCAACCAGCTATTTCTTTCGTCTATATCCTCTCGATGCTCGTTCTTGGTCTTCACCTTAGCCACGGTATTGCTAGCGCGTTTCAGACCTTTGGTGTCAACCATCCCAAATACAATCGTTTGATTAGAACCGCTGGCCCGTTGGTGGGATGGGTTATCGTGCTCGGATTTATTTCTATTCCTGTTTCAGTCTGGTTAGGTCTCGTCGGCGCCTAAGTCTAGGAGTGTTGCCATGATGTTTGATGCGAAAATTCCATCGGGGTCTTTGGAGCAAAAATGGACCCGGAAAAAATTTGAAATCAAGTTGGTGAACCCCGCCAACAAGAGAAAACATAATATCATCGTTGTCGGTTCTGGTTTAGCAGGCGCAAGTGCTGCCGCGACCCTGGGTGAACTCGGCTACAATGTTCAGTGCTTCTGTTTTCAAGATAGTCCACGTCGCGCGCACAGTATTGCGGCTCAAGGTGGCATCAACGCCGCTAAGGATTACCAAGGGGATGGCGACAGTATCTATCGCCTTTTCTATGACACCGTTAAAGGTGGTGACTTCCGCTCACGCGAGGCGAACGTGTATCGCCTGGCTCAAGTAAGCGTCGACATTATTGATCAATGTGTTGCCCAAGGTGTTCCATTCGCACGTGAGTACGGTGGCCTTCTTGATAACCGTTCGTTTGGTGGTGCTCAGGTATCCCGTACTTTCTACGCTCGTGGACAAACAGGTCAGCAGCTCCTTCTGGGTGCTTACCAAGCGCTGGAACGTCAAATCGCCAGTGGCAAGGTTACGATGTTTCCGCGCACCGAGATGCTCGACCTAGTCGTTATTGACGGACGCACTCGCGGCATCGTGGTGAGGAATCTTGTTACAGGTGAGATTAAGTCCTACGCGGCTGACACCGTGATTTTGGCGACAGGTGGATACGGTAATGTGTTCTATCTCTCGACAAACGCTAAGGGATGTAACGTCACGGCAACTTATCGTGCCTATAAAAAGGGCGCGGGCTTTGCGAATCCCTGTTTCACGCAGATTCACCCGACTTGTATCCCTGTGAAGGGTGACTACCAATCCAAGCTCACTCTGATGTCGGAATCGCTTCGTAACGATGGACGCGTTTGGGTGCCGAAGAAGAAGAACGATAAGCGCGACCCGCGTCAGATTCCAGAAGATGAGCGCGACTACTATCTCGAACGCAAGTATCCAAGCTTCGGTAACTTATGCCCGCGCGATATCGCTTCTCGCAGTGCGAAAGAAGTCTGTGACGAAGGACGCGGCATTGGTGATTCGGGTCTTGGTGTTTATCTCGATTTTGCCGACGCCATTAAGCGCCTCGGTAAAGATGCGATTCACGCGAAGTACGGTAACCTTTTCCACATGTACTATAAGATTACCGACGAAGATCCTTATGAAGTGCCGATGCGCATTTACCCGGCTGTTCACTACACCATGGGCGGCCTATGGGTTGACTATAACCTCATGAGTAACTTGCCTGGCTTGCATGTGGCGGGTGAAGCCAACTTCTCCGATCACGGCGCTAACCGATTGGGTGCGAGCGCGTTGATGCAGGGATTGGCCGACGGCTACTTCGTATTGCCTTACACCGTGGGCGATTACATCGCCTCGACCAAACTCGAGAAAATCACGACGGATCATCCCGAGTTCAAAAAGGTTGAGGAAGAAGTTAAAGCTCGTATCCAGAAACTTCTCTCCATCAATGGCAATCGCAGCGTTGAGTCGTTCCACCGCCAGCTTGGGAAGTTGATGTGGGATCATTGCGGCATGGCCCGTAGCAAAGAGAGTTTAGAGACGGCTCTGAAAGAGATTCCAAAAATTCGCGAGGAATTCTGGAAGAACGTTAAGGTGATGGGTGACGGGGAATCCCTTAACCAAAATCTCGAGCACGCTGGTCGCGTTGCCGATTTCCTCGAGTTTGCTGAAGTTATGTGTCTCGACGCGCTCACACGCGAAGAGTCATGTGGTGGCCACTTCCGCGTCGAACACCAAACGGAAGATGGTGAAGCCAAGCGTGACGATGAACATTTCTCGCACGCGGCCATTTGGACTTATGCGGGTGAAGGTAAACCTCCCGTTCGACACACGGAAGAGTTGAAGTTTGAAAACGTCAAACCTTCCACAAGGAGCTACAAATGAATTTCACGCTTCATGTTTGGCGTCAAAAGAACGCTCAGGATAAGGGCCGCATGGTCACTTATGAAGCCAAGAATATTTCCTCAAACGCTTCTTTTCTTGAGATGCTCGATGTAGTGAATGAAGAGCTGATCAAGAAGAACGAAGAACCCATCGTTTTTGATCACGACTGCCGTGAAGGCATTTGTGGCGCTTGCTCACTCACCATTAACGGGATTCCTCATGGACCCGAGCGTGGAACAACGACCTGTCAGCTCCATATGCGTAGCTTCAAAGACGGCGATACGATTTATGTCGAGCCGTTTAGAGCGCGGGCATTTCCCGTCTTGCGCGATCTCGCCGTTGACCGCGGTGCCTTCGATCGTTTGATTCAAGCGGGTGGATTTATTTCCGTCAATGCGGGTGGCGCGCAGGATGCGAACAACCTTCCGGTGAAAAAAGATGACGCTGATCGTGCTTTTGACGCGGCGGCTTGCATTGGCTGCGGAGCTTGCGTGGCAGCTTGTAAAAATGCTTCGGCGATGCTCTTTGTTTCAGCGAAAGTTTCTCACTTGGGATTGTTGCCGCAGGGCCAACCCGAGCGCGATCGCCGCGTATGGGACATGGTGAATCAGATGGATGCCGAGGGATTTGGTAACTGCACAAATCAGTACGAGTGCGAAGCGGCTTGTCCTAAGGAAATCAGCGTGAGTTTTATCGCGCGCATGAATCGCGAGTTTATGCGTGCCGGTTTAACCACGGACGAAGGACTGGAAAAGAAGGCGATTACGGAACCGTAAAACGAAAGGCCGATGAAAGTCGGCCTTTTTTTTATCTAGAAATCGTCTGTGCCAGTACGGTAAAGAGGATGAACTTCGGCTTCTTCAGGGAACGCCTTATCGAGAATGGGTAAACCATACTCCATGAGCTTCAGAATGATCGAGGCACGAGTGATGCGAAATCCTGATTGGCGCGTAATCCTTCTGCTAAGATCTTCCAGACAGCGGAACTGACGCTCGGTAATTCTTAACGAAATCATCCTCGTTTTCATTTCTTTGGCCATAAATCACCTGCATGACATGTATGACATGTATCTTCGGCAATCTTTTTCGGACCTTGAGGGAAAATGGAAAAAGGTAAGAAAATCAGTAAGAAAGAACTAAAAGAGGGTGAAGACTATTACATCGAGAATGGATTGTACGTCTTCACCGAGAAGTATCATCGCGAACGAGGCTATTGCTGTGGCAGTGGCTGTCGCCACTGCCCCTATCAGCCTTCGACTTCCAAACCATCCGCGGCGCTCAACTGAAGTTGGAAGCAGGGCTGTAAAGCCTGCTCAGCGGCTTCGATGATTTTCACCACCTGGTCTTTTGTAAACGATTCTTTTTCGCCCGTGCCTTGAATCTCAAGGATCTTTCCCGACTGCGTCAGTACAACGTTCATGTCGAGATCAGCGGAACTATCTTCGTTGTAATCCAAATCCACAAGAAGTTGTCCGTTTTTCAAACCGACCGACACGGCCGCAACCACATCGCGCATAGGGTTTTTTTGCAATTTTCCGCGACGAAGAAGACTGTCGACAGCCATCTTCAAAGCGACAAACGCGCCCGTCACTGAAGCCGTGCGAGTTCCGCCGTCCGCTTGAATCACATCGCAATCAATGGAGAAGGTTAGGTCAGGGCATGCATTGAGATCGATGGCGCCACGCAGAGCGCGGCCAATCAATCGTTGGATTTCCTGTGTGCGGCCGGAGGGCGCGGGACGCTCACGACGGCCACGTGTGTGTGTAGCACCTGGAAGCATGGAGTATTCGGCGGTCAACCATCCTTGAGGAGGGTTGGAGTTGCGAAGAAACGCCGGAACGCCGGTCTCGACAAAAACCGTGCAGATGACCTTTGTCTCACCGAACTCAACCAGCACACTGCCGTCTGCATGTTTAATAAAACGAGGTACAAAGCGGAGGGGGCGCATCTGATATGCTGAGCGTCCACCGGATCTATTCATGGAGTAACCTTACGTAAAAAGACTAACTTTGCGAGCCTACCAAATCCCGCCGCGATGCATTCTTTAGCGGAAAAGGCCACTCTCCACAATGGCATTGTCAGCCTTAAAGTCGTGACCAATAAAGAATCAGAGTCGTAAGCACGAAGATACCAAGAAGTAGCAAAAAACGGCGTATATTCTGTTTCAGCGAGCGTGGGCTAGTTTCTTCCTGCACATCCTGAAAGCGGCTTGTCGCGTTTGAGTCGTTGTCCTGGCTAAAGCGACTAACCCCAGAGGATGCTTCTGAATCGTTATTCAAGAAGGCGCGAACGTCAGTGGGTAAAGGCTGATTGATGGTGGGCTCATCAGCAAAAACAGTTTTGGCAAATCGTCTGGAAACAGCAGGGGTGGCCTTGGGGAAGGCTTCGTCGACCGCTTTGTGAACTCGGAGGAGCACACGGTCGACGAGAGTGTTTTCTTCGATCGGCTCATAATCAAAAAGCTTCGTCACGGCCCACCTCCGGTTGATGAATAACGCTTTGCCTAGCCGCTTTCTTCAACCGGTTGTCGTCAAAGCTAGGCCTCGGGCTGTGTTCCCAGACGTCCGTGGCACTTTTTGAATTTCTTGCCAGAACCACAGGGGCAAAGATCGTTGCGACCCACTTTGTCGCCTTCACGAATGAAGGTTGCAGCCCGTTCTTCTTGTTCCAGCATATCACGACTGCCGTGATAAATCAGATTGTCAGCATCTTGCTGCATGACCTCATTCTGTTCCTCGAAACTGGCGGCGCTAACTTGCTGTGCTTCGGGATGAACAAAAGAAAGCTCTTCTTGATCAGGCTCTTCCACCACGAGCTCCTCTTCCGGAACCATTTGTGGAGGCGGCATGCGAACAAGCGAAAGTGTGGTCTCGTCCTCAATGCGCATGATGAGGCTTTCGAACATCTTAAACGCTTCTTTTTTGTATTCCTGCAATGGATCGCGTTGACCGTAGCCGCGCAAACGAACGCTATCTTGGAGAAGCTCCATCGAACGAAGGTGGTCCTTCCAGGATTGATCGATGATTTGCAAGAAGACGTAAGCTTCGATGCGCTTCATGACTTCATCACCTACCTTATTGCGTTTTTCAAGGTAGGCCTGAAGGACTTGTTCCAGCGCCGTGTGTGTGATGGCTTCGGGTGATACGTGGTTAAAGTCTATGCCGGCGAGATCAACTTCAAGATTAAACTCGGCATCGAGGTCCTTTTGAAGCCCTTCTTTATTCCAGCCTTTGTTGTCACTGGATTCCGGAGAATGACGCGCGACAATGCCCTCGGCGATGGCGCGGATGGCTGATTCCATAAAATCAACCTGGAACTCCCCTTTAAGAACCTTCAAGCGGCGACCATAAATAACCTGACGTTGTTGGTTCATGACGTCATCGTATTCAAGAACGTGCTTGCGGCTTGAGAAGTTATGCTCTTCGACGCGTCGTTGAGCGCGTTCAATAGCCCGCGTAACCATCGGTGAAACAATGGCCTCACCTTCTTTCATACCGAGACGACCCATGATCGCAGAAAGACGATCGGATGCGAAGATGCGCATGAGTTCATCTTCAAGTGAAAGATAAAACTTGGAGCGGCCTGGGTCACCCTGACGACCGGAACGACCGCGCAGCTGGTTATCGATACGGCGCGATTCATGGCGCTCGGTGCCGATAACGTAAAGGCCGCCAAGCTCTCTGACGCCTTCACCCAGAACAATGTCAGTACCACGACCAGCCATGTTCGTGGAGATCGTGACGTGACCGGCTTGACCCGCTTCGGCAATGATTGTCGCTTCGCGGCCATGGTTCTTCGCGTTAAGAATTTCGTGGGGAATGTTGCGTTTGCGCAATAAGCTCGACAACAACTCGGATTTCTCCACGGAAACAGTACCAACGAGAATGGGTTGCCCACGTCTTTGAGCGGTCGCAATTTCGTCGGCGATGATATTAAATTTCTCGTTTGCCGTGCGATAGACCTCGTCTTGGTCGTCTTTTCTCACGGCCTGACGGTTGGTCGGGACTACGGCAACATCAAGATTATAAATCTTTTTAAATTCGACAGCTTCCGTATCCGCGGTACCGGTCATGCCGGAAAGTTTTTCATAAAGACGGAAGAAGTTCTGGAAAGTGATGGATGCGAGAACTTGCGTTTCGCTTTCGACACGAACGTGTTCTTTCGCCTCCAGAGCGCCGTGGAGTCCATCGCTGTAACGGCGTCCCGGCATGAGGCGGCCTGTGAACTCGTCAACGATCATAACCTTGTTATCTTTCACAACGTAATCAACGTCTTTTTTGAAAAGGATATGGGCCTTCAAAGACTGTTGGACGTGATGAAGCATGTCGATGTTTTTAGGATCGTAGAGGTTATCGAGGCGAAGGCGTTGTTCGATTTTACTGATGCCGTCGTCCGTGAGCGTTACCGTGCGAGATTTTTCATCAACAATGTAATCGCTATCTTTGTGAAGACCAGGAATCGCGTTGTTCACATGGTAGTAGAGTTCTGTGGAAGCATCCGTTGGACCAGAAATAATCAACGGCGTTCGCGCTTCATCGATAAGAATGGAGTCAACCTCGTCAACGATACAGAAGTGATGGCCGCGTTGCACGAAGCGGCTCAAGTCTGTTTTCATATTGTCGCGAAGGTAATCGAAACCAAACTCGTTATTGGTGCCATAGGTAATATCGGATTGATAGGCTGCGCGTCGCTCGGAATCACTCAGCCCGTGGACGATCAGACCTGTTGAAAGTCCAAGAAATCCATAGAGTTTTCCCATCCACTCAGCGTCACGACGGGCGAGGTAGTCGTTCACGGTGACGACGTGTGCGCCTTTGCCGGTGATGGCATTGAGGTATATGGGAGCGGTCGCGGTGAGCGTCTTGCCTTCGCCGGTTTTCATCTCGGCGATCTTGCCTTCATTCAATGCCATACCACCGATGAGCTGAACATCGAACTGGCGCATGCCGAGAACGCGGCGCGAGCCTTCGCGAACAACCGCAAAGGCCTCAGGCATAATGCTCTGAATACTTTCACCGCGCGAAAAACGCTCTTTGAATTCCCCAGTCTTGGCGCGGAGTGCGTCATCTGAAAAAGTCTGGATCTGCTTCTCGAGATTATTGATATGCGCAGCAATTGCCGCAAAGCGTTTAATCTCTCGATCGTTTTTAGTGCCGAATATTTTTCGAGCAAGACCTATCATCGGTTGCCTCTTCGCATTGCTGTGACCGCAGCTTTTCGCCCAAAAAAGCGAAAATAAATAAGGTGATACTATACAGGCTCGTCTCAGTGACTGGAACTGTAAATTACCACCGCGGGCCCGTGGAGCTTAATTTGTAATCAATTGAAATCAAAGAGATTAGTGCGCGAGGTCAAGAATAAATTTCTTGGGATCAACATTGCGGCCATTTAAGACCACTTCGTAGTGAAGATGTGGACCGGTCGTACGACCGCTCATGCCAACCGTTGCGATTTGATCGCCACGTTTGACTGTTTGTCCGACCTGAACCATGTTTTCGGCATTATGACCGTAGCGAGTGACGACACCATAGCCGTGAGCGATCATAATAAAATTTCCGAATCCAGCCTTCGATCCCATAAAAATCACGACGCCATCAGCTGGGGCAAAAATAGGCGTTCCTACGGGAGAAGCCATGTCGAGCCCTCGGTGCGAGGTCCGCTGGCCCGTGAATGGGGAAATGCGAATGCCAAATCCCGAGGTGACCCAGCCGTTTACCGGAGCGAGGGACGGAATGGACATGAGGAGCGA
Organism: uncultured Oligoflexales bacterium; assembly: GCA_964404325.1. Lineage (GTDB taxonomy): Bacteria > Bdellovibrionota_B > Oligoflexia > Oligoflexales > Oligoflexaceae > CAYOJQ01. Next base: position 27,211 of record CAYOJQ010000004.1, on the reverse strand, counting down.
CTTTTGTTGGCTTAAATTCGACAGGAGCTTTTGCAATTCAAAAGCATTTTGATTGGCGTTACGGCCTAAATCTCGCAGCCTGTCAAAAACAGGCTGAAAGACGAGCTTATCCATATTGACGCCGAGAGGGATATTCGAGCTTGTTTCCGTGGGTGAAGACTCTTGTGACTTCGCCACGCTGTACTCTTCGGGACTCAATGGCCCGATACCTGTTTGCTTGCTAACGCTCTTGACCTTGAGTTGAGTGATCTCACTCAGCTTGGTCGAATAGTCTTGAACTTGCTTCAGAGATGTTTTCACATCTTCAAGATTGTTGATGAGCAAACGCGCTTCGCCTTTTAGGCCTTCGTTTTCAGCGGTGATTTGATAGTAAGATTCGCGGATTTCACGAAGTTGAATGTAATCGAGCGCCAGGTAACCAAATAACGCGGTACCGAGAAATCCAAACGCTGCCAGGGATTTCACCACAATCCGTGGGATGGTGAATTGGCGCGTCGAGCTTGCCCCTTCTGGGATAAAGACTACGGTTAAGCGCCCCATGCGTTGTTCCTTCTTCGCGGCCATTATTTTTTTTGGTTTCCTTCTTTATGCCATACTGACTGTTTGTTCGTTAAGCCTGAATTGCAATGATCACCACGGTGATATTGTCTTCGCCGCCTCTTTTATTCGCTAAATCAATTAGTTGAGTGGCCGCACTGAGGCCGTTATTGATAACCATGTGGGCGATTTCTTGATCTTCGACTTTCCCGTGCAGGCCGTCACTACAAAGAAGAAGGTAATCGCCTTCCTCTAAATCGAAGACGACTGTGTCCACATCTTCCTCTTCTTGATAGCCAACACTGCGCGTGATGACGTTCTTGAGGTGATGAAGCTCAGCTTCCTCGGCACTAATAATTCCGGCGCGAAGCTGTTCGTTGACGAGAGAGTGGTCGTAGGTCATCTGATACAAGAAACCGCTACGAATAAGATAGAGTCGGCTATCACCGACGTGAGCGCTGAAAGCCTTTTTTCCGACGAGTTTGACGACAGTTGCCGTCGTGCCCATGCCGCGAAGCGAAGGCTCTTCAAGAGCATGTTCATAGATTTTTGCGGAAGCATGATTGACGGAATTGACCATGATGGCGCAGAGAGCGCTGTCCGTGACATCGCCGCTAGTGAATTCTTTAGCGTGTTCTTGAAGGAAGTTTTCAATCTTTTCGATGCAGAGTTTACTTGCGATCTCTCCACCCGCATGTCCACCCATACCGTCCGCAACGATAAAAAGATGACTATCGTTGGCCACCAAAAAAGCGTCTTGATTAGACGAGCGGAGTTGTCCGACGTCTGAAGCGCCTTTTGCTTTTATGGAAAAAGATCGAGCCATAACTTCTATACCAAAGATACTGATACATCTTCTCTTTCGGTCGGATTCGTCTAAAGCCTAAGCTTAGAAACAAAAAAGCGCATCGACGGGTGCCGATGCGCTCAGACGCGATTTTTTCAAGGCCGCAGAACTACAGCAGACTAATTATTTTTTTCGTAAAATCTGAAGTGGAAAGCGGGCCGCCAAGATCTTTGGTGCGTGTACTTTGGTTGGCCAAAGCTTTTGCCAAAGCATTTTGGATTTTATGGGCAACGTCATGTCGTTGAATATATTCAAGGAGCATCACGCCGCTCAGGAGAAGCGCCGTCGGGTTCGCTAGGTCTTTGCCAGCGATATCTGGTGCCGAGCCGTGGGCTGCTTCGAAGACGGCCTTTCCTTTGCCGAAGTTCGCCCCCGGAGCGACACCGAGGCCGCCGACAAGACCCGCGCATAGGTCTGAGAGGATGTCGCCGTAGAGATTTTCCGTGACGATGATGTCGAACTGGTCTGGTTTAACAACGAGTTGCATGCAGCAGTTGTCGATAATGATGTCGTCGAATTGGATGTCGGGAAATTCAGCGGCGACCTTGCGAGCACATTCGAGAAAGAGTCCGTCGGTAAACTTCATAATGTTAGCTTTATGAGCCGCGGTAACTTTTTTTCGTTTGAGTTTACGAGCAAGCTCGAAAGCATGACGCGCGATGCGCTCTGATGCTTCGGCCGTGATGATTTTGATGCCGTGTGCCGTATTTTCGCCGATCTTATACTCGACGCCTTTGTACAGGTCCTCGGTATTTTCGCGAACGATGATGATGTCGACATTTTTGTAGTTACAAGCGACGCCATCAAAGTTTTTTATGGGACGCACACTCGCGAAAAGATCGAATGTTTGGCGCATGGTTACGTTAATGGAACGATGTCCGCCGCCAACGGGTGTTGTGGTGGGGCCCTTTAGCGCAAGCCCTGTGCGATCCATGCTGTCGTAGAAACTCTGAGGGATAAGGGTATTTGTTGCTTTGTAGGCATCCAAACCAACCTGGACTTCATCCCACTCCAGACCAGCTCCCGCAGCCTTAAATATTTCTTTGACGCTCGCGGCGATCTCCGGACCGATGCCATCACCTGCGACGAGAGTAACCTTAGCCATTCAGTCCCCCTTTACCTTCTTCAGAAGAGTCTATTCGCTAATGCGGATGTATTTTCCAGCTAACATGATTGTTAATGCGGCTAGAGCACTATCAATGCGTCCTAGGCGTACAAGTTGATCCAGTTCTTGGGTATCGACCGGCATAATCTCGATACTTTCATTTTCGTCCGGAAAATAGCGGCGCTGTGGGTTCGGTATAACGTCAAGAGCGAGAAACATATACAGGTTATTTGCCATAATGGCCGGATTTGGATTAATGCGACCTAAGGGCAAAAAGCGCTGCGATGTGAAACCCGTTTCCTCTTCCAGTTCGCGAGCTGCCGCTAAAGTTGGGTCTTTCTCGCCGACATCCATCATTCCACCCGGAATTTCTAGGGTCTCCTTTAGATTGCCCGCGCGGCTTTGTTTGATAAGCAAAGCCTTACCGTTGGATGTAATCGGCAGCACATTGACCCAGTCGGCACAATTTAATCGGAAATAAGGGTGAGAAGTGGGAGCTTGCCTCTTCTCATCAAATAGTTCGAGTCGTTCAACGTTGAAAGGAAATGTCTTTAGTATTTCCTCTTTTTTTAAGAGCGTCCATTGCATGGGAAGATCCTTACTCGGAAATCCGTGGTTGGGCGCTTTATACGAACTGAACGACTGAGATCACAACGGGTTTTTTTACAAAATGATCCGCCAAAAAACGTCGCGTTGAAACACGGAGTTGTTCTTGCCAGGTGTCGGGATCACCGCCGGCAGTGCGCTCCATGATCTGCTTGAGCTCTTTTTCGATATGTTTTTGCCAACTTTGGTCATCTTTAGCGCCGCGTGGTCGAGGAAGTCCTATCACTTGGAGGCTTGGACCGCTCAGCCAGTGGCCCTCAAAAGTTGAAAAAACACCGGAAAGCACCGCTAACCCATTTTCGCCTATCCGCAGTCGGTCACGCAAGGTTTCATAGGAAATCGGGAGCATTGACCACGAGTCAACAAAATCTCTTTGGATCTCAATGACTCCTAAATCTTCAGCGCCTTTCGCTCCGAGTTTTATGACGCTGCCGTTTTGCACATCGAGCGTATGTATGGATTTTTGGTCCGAAAGACTCGCGTTGGCTTTGAGGTGCGCGAAATTACCGTGAACGGGAATGTAAGAGCGTGGTTGCAAGGAATTTAACAGGATTTTTAACTCTTCCTGATAAGCGTGACCACTCACATGAATACCGGGTTCATGCCGGCTTGAGACCACGCGAATATTTTGTGCAACGCAGCGATTTATGAGCTTAAGGACACTCTTTTCGTTTCCAGGAATAACACGCGACGAAAACACAATCGTATCATCGGGATTCAATTGGAAATGGGCGTGTTCACCTTGGATGAGCCGCGTCAGAGCCGCGCGATATTCTCCCTGACAGCCGGAGATCAGGACGACCAAGTCCTTGGCATTCATCCGGGTGGCATCTTCTTCAGAGGCAAGATGGGAGATGTCGCCGAGCAGATTATGCTCAAGCCCGAGTTGAATCACCTTCTTGATGCCCGCCCCCGAAATGGCGACGGGGCGTCCAAGCTTGCGGCAAACATCGATGACGCTGCGAATACGCCAGAGGTTGCTGGAAAATGTGGTGAAAAATGTACGGCCTGGCGATTGAGAAATAACACGCTCGAGAACGGGAATAACCGTGCTCTCGCCCGGGCAGTGCCCTTGCGTGGTTGCGTTTGTGCTGTCGCTCACAAGAAGATCAATCCCTAGGTCGCCGATGCTCTTTAGCTCAGCGAGATCGTAGGGCTTGTCATAAGGGTTATCAGGTTCGATCTTGAAATCGCCCGTATGAAAGATCCTTCGCGAAGAGAAGTCGAGCACAAGCGAGCAGGCCATGGGGATGGAGTGGTTAACGTGAACCCAGCGGTGCCGCAGATCGCCGTCAATTATAGAATCGCCGCCTTTGACACTGCGCAAATCGATGCCGCCAAGCCGCTGTCGCGCAGTCTTTTCCCGAATCAGGGAAAGAGTCCATTCCGTTCCGTAGACTGGCGCGTTCCATTTCGCCAAAAAATAAGGAAGTGCGCCAATATGGTCTTCATGGCCATGGGTGATAAGGTACGCATGGATGCCACCGAGTTCCTCAATCCAAGAATCGATCGCGGGAATCCCGCTCTCGACACCCAATTGAAACGGCTCGGAGAAAACAAGACCACAGTCAACGAGCCAGAGTCGTCCTCGATGATAGTAACCTGTTGCGTTCATCCCGAACTCACCACAGCCACCAAAGAAAATGGTGAGGACCTCATCATCTTTCAGGGTGCGGAGTAGGGGTTTAAGACTAGGGAGTGTTGGTTCAGCCACAATTTATCCCTTGGCCGGCTTGAAATGAAACGGATAAGTAATCTCGACGCTGCCGCGTTTAGGACGTGGAAAGCGCCAGCTACCGATCTTTTTCATAACACAATTTTTCATCTGTCGGTCAACGATATTGGAAGAAACGAGCGTAAGATCTGAAATCTTGCCCCGCGAATCAAGACGCCATTGCCATTTCATGGTTCCGGCCGTCTTGTGGTTGCGTCTAAGAGCGAGTTCGAAACAGAGCTGCAGCTCGAATCGCTTCCGAGAAATGATCTTTTCGATAAGTTTTGGATCAAGCTCGCCGAGAAGAGGCTCTTTCACTTCTGGTTTTTTCTCGACCCTTGTTACCCCGAATTCCGCGGGTTGGATAAGATGCATCTTCTTATTCAGGGCGGCTAGGTCTTCTGGACGTAGGAAATTTGCGAAAGAAAAATCGTCCTGAAACGCAATGGGTCGCGCAATATCGTCATCGATTGGTGAAAACGATTCTCTTTGCGCCTTCATCCGACGCTGTGCCTTTTCAGCTTTGTTCATCCATTGTTCAGCTTCGGCATACATGGCTTCTTCATCGCTTAATTGGCCGAATACTCTGATCTTGTGCAGTTCTTCGTTGGTCTTAGAGCCTTCTTTCGACTTCACATTTTTATATTCGTTGTAATCGTAAAGGGCGTCTTGTTTATATCCCTTGGTGGCTTCTCGTCGAAGCTTTAGAAAAATGTCCTGGCTGCGTTGGCTGACCTCGATGCTCTTTTCAAGCCTTACCAGCGTCGAGTCCAAGCTCTCGCCAATCGCGGCAGGGATTTTTAAGATCGCCTGGCTTTTAACACTGAGAATTTCGTTTTCATCCGCTGTGATCTTGTCGAGATACTTTTCCATGCGGGTTTGAAACAACGTGTGAATACGTTCCATTCGTTCCACTGTCGAGGGGAGCAGGAGGCGGAAATTTTTTTCCTTCCCGCCACTCATAAGGACCGCGAGTTCGCTGTAGTAGTCGATAGCTAGATCGAGCGTACGGGTCCGGTTCAAGCCATCTTGGAGAGTCTCAGGAAGCAAACCAAGATGTTTTGGATTGATCACGCCAAGAACGTAGGATGGGTCAAGATCCTTTAGCTGACGGGGACGCTCATCCGCTCGGTGTGTTAGACCTGCGATCAATCCGGTGAAGAGCATGAGAGAACAAACGGTTCCGGCGATGAATCCGTATACCTCTGCCTTTGTGCCCCAGAACAATCGCAAAAGGGAGCCGTTGAATTTCTCTTTAACTTGGATAGGCGCAGCTTTTGCTTCCGCGCTGATCTTAATCAAAATGCGCAGATCACCTTTTGCGAGGCTCGCGTAGTCCCCCTCTTTTAAGGTGATGCGCGTATCCGTCGACGTGGTCTTAGTAATTTTTGTGAGCTGCCCTTTTGCCGAGACAAATCCCTCCCAGGAAGCATCCAGACGAAGGTGGGCGGCGTTTTTACGAATGCGGAGGATTTTTGTTTTACCGAGCAAAGGATAAAACGGCATCCGCAGTTTATTCGGCCAAGTTCTTCCAAGACTTACTGCCCCGGACTTATTGATGCCCTGGCGATAGGAGTCGAGAGGCTCCCCGTTCTGGAGAACTTCAACGTGAACGAAAATTTGCTTTTTTGCGCTCATGAAAACTACTTGGTCGTTAAAGTTTCAAATCCGTAGCGCGTGATGCGAGCCTGCGCCAATGCTAAAAGAATCGGATTGAGGTCGGCGTATGTCAGGGATCGATCGACCGCGAGTATGGCTTTTGTTTTTGTGGCGTCCGCTTCGCCGCGGAGCGAGCTCGAACGCGTTTGTTGCTCCGCGTACGTACGCAGGTAAGAAACAAACTCGTTGAGATGCTGTGTGTCGGTCTTACCTTGTTCCCAGCTAAACCGCTTTCGGTCGGGAGTCACAACCATCAGCCTATTATTTTCCGCGGAGATACCGAGCCAGAGCGAGCCTTCCTTCTGACGTGGCGCCGCGAATGAAATCAAATCAATGCGATTGCCGAGGCGCGGGTTAAGGCCTGGAAGTAAGTGAGCCGTCAGGATAAGGATCAGACCAAACGCAAAAAGAGCGGGATAAGGAAAGAGGTTCTCTTCAGGGCGAAGACGCTCTCTTTGCTCAAGGCTCATCAATTTCCATGGAGGAAGACGCATTATTTAAGTCCGCTTGCGAGAACGACTCGGTGGAACAAATTGGTCCGTTTTAAGCCCTCGACGGCCTGGATGACGATGGGTGCTGGAATATTCTCTGCCGGCATAAGAATCACAACACCGTCTTTTCCCCTCTTCTGAGAGGTGGTCCACTGCTGCATGGTTTTGAGAAGAGCGTCCATGTTGGGCGCGCCATCGACATGCTTCACCGAAAACTTATTTCTGATATCCGTCAGGTTTTTCGTGAAAGCTTCCACGTCGCCAAAAATAAATTCTTTGGGAGTGAGCAAAACGACGGGGGTCGCTTTGCCGATGTACGCGCTTGGCTCTGGAGCCGGCTGCGCTTTCCCAGGAAATGGTTTCCAAACAACTGGAATCTCGGCTTCAATCGCACCGTAACGGGCCGAAAGGGTCGTCGCGCGCAACGCAAAAGTCAAGCATGCGAATAACCCAAGGACAGCGAGTACGATGATCCCAGAAAGCCACCGGTCGTTAGATAATCTCTTCTTCGTCCTTAATATCTTCAACTGAGGCATCGTCGAAATTGTCATCAGCGACCTCTTTTTTTGCTGGTGCGGGAGCGGCCGTTGCAAAGCTAGGAGTTTCTGTGCTCATGGTGAAGCCGCCCGTTTCCATCGCGGGCGCAGCTTGGAATGTCGCATATTCTTGTGGTGAGAGCAGGTTCGTGAGAACCGTCACACCGTGGTGAATGCGATCCGTGAGGCGCAGCGCCATGGATTTTAGAAATTGATGCGCGGCAATAAATATAAGACAGCACATAAGACCAAGCGCCGTTGGGTTTAAGGATGCTGCAATTCCTTGCGCAAGGTTTGCTTGTTTTTCCGACGTATCGAGAACAGCGATTGAATCAAATGCGCCCCAAAGCGTATCAATCGTGCCGAGGATGCCAATCAAAAGGATCATCGTTGCAATGGCGGGTAGAATCCCAAGACGGCTTTCTAGTTGCGGAAGAAAATCCGTCGTTTCCTCGTCGATAACGCCTCGCACACTGGAGGGATCTCTTTCAGAAGCTTCGAGCGCTTTCAGGCTAATATGGGGCAGTGATGTTCGCGCCGCGCTTTTGCAAACATTGATGGCGCGATCAATATCGTTTGCTTGCACTGTTTTTTTCAGATTAACGATGAAGCGTTTAAAGTCGAGGTTATATACGAGCTGCAACATGATCAAACGCTCGAAGACAACGATCATTCCAAAGAAACCCAACACCAGGATCGTGACGAGATACGGGTTCAGATGCTGCAAACTGACAGCGAGTTGACTCCACATAAGTGCCTCGGAAAAAACGGTTTGTTTTTAGGAAGTGCTAAGTCGCGATGAACTCAAGAAAATTATATCAAACGGGTGAATGGGGGGAAGGGGTGCTGGTTTCTAGCTTTTCTTCAATTTCTTAGGAGTTTTCTTAGGTTTCTCGCTGCTTGTGTCATGCAGCTCGGGAATATTTATGCGTGGAGCTTCTTTTTCTTGCGCCGGCAGTTCCTGATTTTGTGTCGATGTTTTTAGCGTTAAGCGTCCATTTTCAAAAGCTTTAACGAAAGCTTTCAGTATTTCAGGGCAAAAAAGCTCCTTCTCTTCGAGAATTTTGTCGACAGCGTCGCCTTGATCGAGAAAGCCCGAGTAAGCGCGACCGGACACCATGGCATCAAATACGTCGGCAACCGCAATGATACGCCCAAAGAAAGGAATATCTTCACCAACGAGACCTTCCGGATAACCCGTTCCATCCCACTTTTCGTGATGATATTTCACCCCAGAGATAATGCGTTTGGAGTTCGGCATGTGATTGATGATTTCAGCGCCGATTGTCGGATGAAGTTTCATCTCGTTATACTCTTCAGCACTCAGAAGAGACGCTTTTTTTAGAATGACATCCGGAATGCCGATTTTTCCAATGTCATGACATAGAGCGCTGATCATGAGCATTCGTTTTATTTCGCGATTCAAACGAAGCTCTTCCGCAATAGCCATTGAATATTTACTGACACGTTCGGAATGCCCACGTGTATACGTATCTTTCGCCTCCACTGTGGCGATCATGGTTTCAACCATGCCCACCAACCACGAATCCAATTCGCGCCGTAGCAACATCGATTCAAAGACGGGAGAGCAGCGGGTGAGGAGGGCTTGAGCCACTTCAATTTCCGCGGTGGAAATTGTTTTGTCTGTTCTGTCGCTTTCCACATGTATCACGCAGGACACTTCCTGATTGTGAAACATTGGGAGAACGAGCCGCTGGCGATCAACGTTTCCCGCGGGGTTCGCAGGAAGAAGAATCGCTTGGATGCGAGTTACCGCATCTTCCAACGCGCTTTGGCTCAACAGAAATCTCTTTTTGCTTTTGAAGCTTCGTGAAGCAAGAGGCACAAGTTGGCGCGAACTTGCCGACCACATAAAAAACGCGGCGCGAGAAGCATCGGGAATAATACGACCGATGCTTTTGAGAACTGACTGTGAAGCCTCATTGAGGTCATTGATCACAAGAAGATTGCTGTGCAGATCAAAAATCTCACGAATCTTCGCGCTGTCTTGAAGCGCGTGGCTGGCAAGGGCGATGGGGTCGAGTCGCACGGGACGAACCTGTGTATCGTCGGGAGCGGGACGGCCCTTCATCGGGATCGGCCCCGAGATACCGAGATTTTCCGCCACCTGCATATCGAAGTGTATGATCTCGCCAGCAATCTCAATGTTCGGTTCAGATGCGAGGAAGACAAGTTCCGTCGAGCCAACAAGAATTTTGTCACCATTTTTAAGCGCGGTATTAAGGACCTTGTCGCCGTTTACATAGGTGCCGTTACGGCTGTCAAGATCTTCGAGTATATAGAGCTGTCCGCGTTTTTTAATGCGCAAATGATAGCGCGAGGATTGATCGTCGTTTATGACAACGGCGTTGCTCGCGTCGCGTCCAAGCGAAACGGGAAACTCCGTTAAGCTGATGCGGCGGCCGGCTTCCTTGCCTCTTTCTATAACTAAAAAAGCCATCGACTGATCTCTTGTGAGCAAAGCACTCGTCTATATCGGCATATTTACAAAGATTTAAAGGCCTGAGGAGTTAGACCGAAAAGGAGTTAACCATGAGGAATCAAATATGACGCTTCGACAATTTTTCCCTCTTATAGCTTTTTTTCTCGTTACTTTACCGAGTTTTGGGTGGGCGAAAGGTTACAAACTTTCGACCCAAGATTCCGTCGACACGACAGTTCACATGCGTGATCCCATCATGCCTGGTGAAACCGTAAAGGAAAAAGAAAGCGAGGAAACACAGCAACCAAAAGCAAAAGGCAAAACCAAGCGACGTGCCACGGCTTTGCCGCGAAAGTTGCCAAAACACACAAAAACGGAAACAGCTGCACAGATGGAGTTACCTGGTCAGTTGAAATTTACAACGTATGCGATTGGTGGGCGTTTGGATCAGCCGCGGGTGGAATTTTCTCTAGAGCCATTGCCACTGCCGACCAGTGAAGAACCAGTTCAGATCGACGCCAAGCAAAAGCTGCGAGATATGGCTTCACAAAAGGAGCTTGGGCTGTAGTTCTACCGCCCAAGACCCCCCAGACCTTCCCCGCTTTTTAGCCGGCCACTTTTATTAATTATGTTCAGAGTATGTTAGATGTAGCAATATCTGGCTGGCTGGTCAATTAATTTATTATCGACTTGTCTTTACGACGTCCCTTTGCCAATAAGGCCACTTATCGTCTTAAGGGGTGCCCGTGGTTGAGATCGTGCAAAAGGCGGATTTGTCGATTCTGTCGCAGTTAAATTCTTTGCAGCCATCCTTCTTTTGGGACCCGATCATGCTTTTCCTGTCGGGTAAGTTGCCGTGGATTTTGATTGCGCTGACGTGGCTGGGTCTTATTCTTTATAAGAAAAACCGGCAGGCATTGCGGATCTTTATCATGGTTCTGGTCGCCGTCGGTCTAGCGGACTTACTGGCCGCATACGTCTTGAAGCCTTTTATAGATCGATTGAGACCGTGTTGGGCGATGGAAGGCATTCGCGCGGTTTCGGGATGTGCGGGGAAGTTTAGTTTTCCTTCCAATCATGCGACGAACGCCATGGCCATTGCCGCGGCTGTGACCCTGTGGGGTAATAAGAAAATTGGTTTGGCGCTGACTCTGGTGGCAATCGCTATCGGCATCTCACGAGTGTATCTGGGGGTGCATTATCCCTCCGACATAGTCGGAGGGTTTATTTTTGGTTGGTTGGTCGTCGTCTCCCTGCATCCCATCGTTCGCACCTTTCTTAAAAAAGCCTAGCGCTCGGATGGAAAGAACTTCTCGTTTCGTTCCGCCATTCGAACAAGGCTTGGTGCTGGTGTAAAACGATCCCCGAATTCTTGGCGCAGTTTCTCGAGACGTTCGACGACGTTTCTAGCGCCAACGTGGTCAATGTAACGGAAGGGTCCGCCCCAAACCGGAGGAAAGCCAAGACCAAAGACAGCGCCCACATCGCCATCATACGGATTGGCGAGCACACCTTCCTCAAGACAAAGAACCGCTTCATTGATGAATATAAGGGCACATCGATCGACGATTTCTTCGCTCGAGAGCTTACGAGCATTGGTCGGTACGTTCAAAAGAGCATTCATGGAGGGATCTGGATGGCCCTTCTTCCCTTTTTCGTAGAGGAAAAATCCCTGATTGTTTTTACGTCCCAGCCTGCCTGATTCCCGAAGAATCTTATAGGCCGGCAGATCTTTTGTGCGGCTCGCAAAGTTGGCCCGCATGGTGTCATAGACGTGCAGGCCGACATCGATACCCACTTCATCAAACACCGTGAGTGGTCCCACCGGAAACCCAAACTTCACGAGTGCCTGATCAATCTCTTCGACGCTGGCGTTACCGCTTGAGAAGATGTCACCGGCTTCCGCGGCGTAGAAGGCAAGGATGCGTGTTGTGTAGAAGCCTGGGCTATCCTTCACGATGATGACTTGTTTGCCAAGATCTTGTCCGAGTTCCACGGCCCTGCTGATGGCCCAGTCGGCGGTCTTGTCTGTGCGCACCACTTCGAGGAGCGGCATTTTTTCTACGGGTGAAAAGAAGTGCATTCCCAGAATGCGTTCTGGGTACTTTGCTTCCTTGGCAATCTCATGAATGGGGATGGCTGACGTATTTGTAGCGAAAACGGCATGCTTTCGACTTGAGTCTTCGAGTTGTTTCAAAATCTTGCGCTTGAGATTTACATCCTCAAACACGGCCTCGATCACGACATCCGCGGCACCGAAACCTTGTGGGCTAAGACCAGGAGAAACATGAAATAGTTTGCTTACACCCTCGAATGACTTTAGACGCCGTTTCTCGACCTTCTTAGAGAAGTAGTCGTTAATGTGCTTAACGGCTTTGCCAACGCTTTCCGTGCTCGGATCGGAGAGAAGAACACGGATGTCGCGGTCCGCGCAAACGGTCGCGATACCAGCGCCCATAAATCCGGCACCAATGACGCCCACAAGGCTGGCCTTCTCGTCACCAAAAACTTTTTTGCCCGCTTCCACATACGGGTGTTTCTTGAGCTGGGTTGTTGCGTGAAAGAGATGGATGAGACTTTTGCTTTCCCGGGTTTGGGTGAGTTGACCGAAAAGGCGCGCTTCGATCTCAAGACCTTTTTCAAGGCTTGTATCGAACCCTTGAAATATGGCTTCGATGGATTTGAGTGGTGCGGGGTAAAAACCTTTTGTGGTTTTTAAGACAGTTTCTCGCGCTTTCTTCTCAATAAATCTGCGACCGAGAGGGTTTTTCTCCGTCACCCATTCCGGCAGCTTTTTAGACATGGGCTGCTTTGAACGATCTTGCTGCGCCGGTCGCTTTTTGCCAGAGGCAAAGCGCTTAGCTTCTCGGAGAAGAATGTTTGGATGCACACACGCATCCACAAGGCCCATCTTAACTGCTCTTTTTCCGTCAATCCTCTTGCCAGTGAGGATCAGATCGAGCGCTCCCTGTAAGCCAATCAAACGAGGTGTACGCTGGGTTCCTCCCGCTCCGGGCAAGAGACCAAGCTGTACTTCGGGGAATCCTAGCTTCGTGCGCGGACTATCACTGACGACGCGATAGTCGCAGGCCAATGCGAGTTCGAGTCCGCCGCCCAACGCCTGGCCGTCGATCGCGGCAACGGAAGGAAGTTTAAGTTTTGCGAGATTTTGAAAGACTGCCTGCATCGCGGCCGCGCCTTCTTGCGCCTTTTCCACCGTATCGAATTGCTCAATGACTTTTATGTCGGCGCCAACGACAAAATCTTTCTTCGCGCTGTTGATGACAACGCCTCGAACGTCCTGACGCGCGTTGAGTTTTTCAATCTCAGCGGCAAGTTCTTCAAGAATGGGACGCGAGAGTGTGTTCGCGCTTTCCGGCATATCGATCGTAAGGATGAGAATCTCATCTTCGACGGAGCTTTTAATCATATTTGTCATATCTTTTGCCTTTTCCTTCAGCTTACGCGTTCGATAACCATGGCTCCCGCCATACCACCGGCAGCACAGATGGCAATGAGTCCACGCTTTTTATTAGAGCGAATAAGTTCATTCGAAAGAGACGAAACAAGACGCGATCCCGTTGCGCCGAAAGGATGGCCAATGGCGATCGCACCGCCGTTAACGTTCAATTTCTCCGTTGGAATCGTTCCGTAAGGCTTTTTAACGCCAAAATAGCGCTCGTTGAAATCCGCGGACTCCATGCTGTCAATACAGCTGAGAACCTGAGCTGCGAATGCCTCGTGAATTTCAAAGAGATCGATATCGTCCAACGTTAGGTTAAGACGGTTGAGAAGGAGTGGAATCGCGATGGCAGGGCCGATAAGAAGTTGCTCTTTCGGATCAACGCCAACAAAACAAAAATCCACGATGCGGCTTTTGGGTTTTAGACCAAGGGCCAGAGCGCGTTTTTCATCGGCAATCAAAGAGATCGCGGCGCCATCAGTGAGCGGTGAGGAGTTGCCGGCCGTAAGGCTGCCATATTTTCGATCAAAAGCTGGTTTGAGTTTTCCAAGCGCTTCGACGTTGGTATCAGAGCGGACCATATTGTCTTTTTGCACCGCGTTCTGAAAACGTGGTGAAGGCCACATGGGGATCAGCTCTTCATTAAAGTGACCTTCAGCCTGTGCTCTCGCTGCGTTGAGATGTGAACGCACCGCGAACTCATCCTGTCGATCGCGAGAAATGTTGTTTATCTTCGCCATGATCTCGGCATGCTCGCCCATCGTGAGACCAGTGAGTGGTTCCGCCAGCGCGGGTGGGTGAGGGATCCAAGCTTTGGCGGAAAAGTTCTTGATGGCTTTTAGACGATCGCCTGTCGAACGCGCACGCGACAGTTGTGTTAGAAACTGGCGGGCTTCGCGGGAATAGACGATAGGAACGTCACTGAGAACTTCCACGCCACCGGCAAGGTGAAGCTCTGGGTGCCCGAAGCGAATGGTTCTTGCCGCGTCCGCGATGGTATGGAGTGAACTCGTACAAGCACGGTTAACCGTATAGCCATGAATATGATTGGGTAAACCAAGATTGATAATGGCATCGCGTGCCACGTTCGAGTTCTTGGTCTGTGGAACAACAACCCCGGCGCTAATTTCATCGATTTCATTTGGATCGAGGTTGGTTTTTCGAACGATGCCATCCACAACGCGACTGAATAGTTCAAGCGCGTCGCACTGCGCATATTCGCCAAATGATTTCACGAATGGCGTTCGAACGCCGTCGATAAAAACTGGATTTCCATTTCCTTCAGGTAGCTTTTTTCCATATTTTAAAATCTGCATGATCACACTCCGCCAGATTCTGCAGTTGCTATCCCATGATAACTCAAACGTGCCATAATAGTTAGGTCAGTCGCCGATTTAGGTTAGCTTGGAGCTCTCATGAGTTTGTTACTTCGCCAACTTATTCTTGTTCTCTGCTTTGGGGCTTTGAGTTGTTCAAGACCAGGGCTGAATGATGAGGGTCCGGCAAGAACGCCACCACCGTCTTCTTCTGACAACACGCAAAGACAAGACGAGAGATCGACGCACGTCAGTTTGGGTCTCTTCGAGTCCGCGCGTTTTACGACAAAGACATGCCGCGGGACAATGTCCTCGCCGAGCGCGAATCTTGGCCAGGCGCCAACGGTGGATGGCAGCGAGAATGATTGGACGGATCGCGCCTACACGATTGATGATCCCGTTGGTGATATCGCTCAATCAGATATGAGTGCCGCGAAAATAGGCTTGTTCGAAGGCGACCTATTTCTATTTGCGAAAACTCAGAATCCAACCACTGACGAACTCTACATTGAGTTGGGCGGCGTGGGTCTTGATAAAAATCAGCTCTTTCAAGAACAAACGATCCACTACCTGCGCGCCACTCGTGACGGTCTTTCGTGGTGGCGCAACGACAACTGGGAAAGTCTCCCTAAGGACACACTGTTTGAGCAGTCACGTCAGGCGGGTATCGAGATACGGCTGGGACGTTTGCTTTTAGGTGAGGTCCTGCGTTTTCCTGGGTGGTGGATTAAGATGGGTGTGAAGTCGTCACCCTTAGCCTCACCGGATGAAGTCGGTATGGCCTATTTTCCGGGTGATGCCACGGCAGGTGAACAAAAGTTTTCTTTCAATTCCTGCATGTACGAATACGCCGATGGTCATCGCGGGCGTATCAATCAGATACGAGATCTAGGGGTGAGTCCGGAAGCGGCGGAAGAATCGTTTAACTTGGCCCGCCTCGCGTTGACTAAGTTGCATGAGATGATGGGGAACAATGAACTACCTATCCGCGATATAAACTTTATCGCGACAAAGGCTGGTCGGTTCGCGAAACCCGCATTTAAAAATTCCGACGAAATCTGGCGCGATCATTATGCGATTCGCCTCGATACGGATGCTATTATGCGAACCACTTCCACACCGTGGTCAAAAGAAAGCTCGTATCAAGGAATCCTGGAGAATCTTTTAGGTCTCTATCTCAGTAGCAAGGCACCAAAATTCGATAGGAATGTTCGCGATTCCTTTGCTCTCGCGATGATTCAAACACCCATAGCGACGGATCTCGGTCTTTACTATTGGCTCAGCCAGTATTGGTTGAAGTCCGAGGCCTTCCTTGCGGCCAACAAAGAAACAACCGATCCAAATGTTTTTGCCAAATTGAAGTCGCAAGCGTTCGCGCAAATCATGGCGCGTCATTGGGATATGAATTCTCTTTTAACGGCATGGAACGCGGCGTCTTCTTCTCAGTCCATTACCGAGTTTGCTGAAAAGTGGATCTCATCTCTCGATGAAAATGGTGCAACAAATCTTCGTAAACTTCTTTCTGGTTGGATGCTTGATGGTTCTTATGACGATGCTTACAAGCCAGCGATTCTCGAAGATCTAGATGGTGACGGATTGCCGCTTTTTCTCGAGGAAGAGATTGGTTCATCGCCCGCGGAGGCGGATACCGACCGCGACGGGTGGTCTGATATGGCTGAATGGTTAAAGAAAACAAATCCTGTAAATAGTGCGGACCATCCCGATGAGATCGTTGCTGATGGCAATATGGGGGATTGGCGTGATCTGATTCCGAGCCGGATTAAGGCGGATGAAGATAATGCAACGGAAGAGTGTCAAGGCTTCGGCGATATTCGCTACTACTCGGCGCTGGCACATCGCAACCGCATTGTCATCGCCGCCGAATTGAAAGATGCGGAAAGCGCGCCGGCGCCACTCACGTGGCAAATCATGGTCGATCTTCCTCAGTCGCGAAAGAAGCTAATGTTGGCAAGTGTAAGCGGCAGCCGTGCGTATGCGGTCTTTGCCGGCGATGAAGGGCAACCGGTAAAAACGTATTACCACCCATCACTGAGTGGCAAAAAAACGCTGGAAGTGGTGATTGAAGCGGAAGATCTTCAGATCCATGAAGACTTAACGGAAAATCATGCCGTGAACCTGCGGATCACAACCCTGATGCAGCGGAACTCGCAGCATTTCTGCGACGACACACCGTGGTTTAGTCCATTGATAAACGGAACGGGCTTATAAACGCCCGTTGCTCTTCAGAGTTTCGATCGTCTGTTCGATGAGGAGTGTTTCTGTTTTTGACATTCCCATGAACACGCCGCCGATGCGGAAGCGTTTTTCATCGAACCAACGACATTCCACTTTGCACATGATGCGTTTGGGCGCATAAATGCCGAGTGGCGCGAGAGGAATGTGAAGCCAATACTGTTTGCCTGGCTCCGCTCGAAATTCGCCGGTAAATTCCAGCTTGAAGCCGCTCAGACTGATGTCCAGTAAGACGGCGCTGTGACAAGAAAACGGCAAATGTTTAAACCGTCGCACTTCCACAAGTGCATGCGATAATACACGCTCTTGACGTGGACGTTCTGTGTTTCGGCTTTCGTGTTTAAGGGCTTCCACGGCGCCTCCACTGATGACTAAAATGTGTGTTTGCTGTACTCTTTTTGATTATATGTCAAAGCAGTGCAAGCAGTCCATGCCCCCAGTTTCCCTGTCTCTGAGGCCGTTGATGCATCAAGATCCGCTCCCCACTCGTGTTCGTTTACTAGTTTTAGGTGGTGGCATTCACGGTGTGGGTGTCTTGCACGATTTGGCGACGCGTGGCTGGAATGACATTCATCTTATCGAAAAAAATACTTTGGGATCTGGCACAAGCTCCCGTTCCACAAAACTCATTCACGGTGGCTTGCGATATCTGCGGCATGTGCGCGATTTCTGGCTCGTTGCGGAATCGCTCAAAGAGCGGCAGGTCCTTATGCAGGTCGCCGGAGATCTGGTTAGACCCTTGGAGCTTCTTCTGCCCGCGATGAAGGGCAAAGGAATGCCGCCATGGATGCTGAGAACCGGATTATTTCTGTACGACATCCTTGCCGGTAAGGCGTGCATTAAGCCTCATCAGAAACTAAGTCCGAGTGCAGCCCAGGAGAAAATTCCTCACCTTCGCCTCGATGAAATCAAACAAATGTTTTCATTTTGGGATTCGCAAACGGATGACCTGCGTTTAGTGCGACGGATTGGTGCGTCCGCGCGAGCTCTTGGTGCGAAGATTACCGAAGGTTGTCGAGCGGTCGCCATCAAACAAACAGAGGATGGTTGGCTTGTTGATCTTGAGACTGCGGATGGGAAAAGGCATCAGGTGAGCACGCTGTACATTCTCAACGCGCTCGGCCCTTGGGCAAATACCTTGTTAGAAAAAAGTTCAATTCGCCCCGTCTATCGCGGCATTAATAATGAAGGAGTCCACCTTCTCTTTGATGACATCGGTTTGAAAGCGGGAATGCTGGCGCAGTCTCCAGAAGATGCTCGTATCTTTTTCATTTTGCCGTGGAACAAGATGACGCTGGTGGGCACGACGGAATCGATTTACAGCGGTGATCCCGATAAACTCACTATCAAAGAAGAATCCATTGCGTATCTTCTCGAGCGCGCCAATCGATATCTGAGTGTGGGATGGAAAGAGAGCGACATCCGAGCGGCGTTTTCTGGGTTACGTTGGTTGGCGCTTGACGAGAAAAGAGATCTCTCCAGCACATCGCGTGGATACGAAATTGGCGAGCATGCGAGTGCGCGCGGATTACTTCTGACCATCTACGGTGGGAAGTTGACGACTTATCGCCGTCTCGCGGAAACTCTGGGGGATCGTATCACGTCGCATTTCGGGGAATTCAGACCGAGCCGCACGGCGGATGCCGCGATGTGGATCAAGCCCGGAACAAATGAACAGTATGGGATTGAGCGCTTTCTTCCTGGTGGACTAGCCTTCAACGCGCGTGGTTAAAAGTCGGTTCCGACTTTCACTTCATATCGCTCGCCGTGCCCTTTGCCAAAATCGCTGATGGGATTGCTGCGAGGAGCTGCTTCAGCAGTGAAGCCCATGATCCATCGTTTTCGCACCATGAAAAGATCACCAGTAAAACGTTCATCCGGATGATGGAAGTTGACGTTTACAATAGGCCTATGGGCTTCGCCGAGAATATTGCAGACGCTTGTTTTTTCTGGATCGAAGGATTCATTGAAAATCTGTTGCACATGAGCGGCTTTGTAGAATGGTACGCGCACGCCATGAAGGAGAAAGTCTTTTTTGAAATTGGACCGTGAATGCACTTCCGTCCAATAGTAGCCCTGTTTCTGTTCGATCGTGACCTTAAGGGGCGGAACTCCTCCACTAAGGCCGCTGGACTTAGGTGTCACATGACCCGTAAATTCAGGGTCTGGTAGAGAGATTGATTTTATAAGGCCAAGGAATCCGTCCGCGTTTTCATCATCATATTCCGATTGAGAAGTTCGCACGGAAAATAGCGGCGCATCCGGGCGTCGCAAAATAGGTTCGATCGTCCAGCTTACTTTCGCCTGACCCGCGTAAGCCAGGTCTTCGGCTCTAAACTCACCACTAGCGGCCTGGTTGATGCTATCCGCGCTTGGCTCGATGTTTTTTAAGACAAGACCATAGCGAAGTTCAGGAGGGGCTTCAGGGCTAGGGCCCTCGGATCCAAACAGATTCTTGAGATTCATATTAAACTGAAAACCACTCTGAAACGCGGCGAACACGCCGAGTTTATCTGAGATGCTTTGGCCTAAAACGCGTGAACTATGACCCGTCAGTCGTTCTTTAACAGGATCAAGTTCGGCACCCGCCTGTTTCTTCTCGAGAATTTCTCCGATAACAGCATCTTGCGCTCGCAGCGCCTTTCTCTGTGCGCTCAGATCACGAAGGGAAACGGTTGCGGCTTCGTCCGCTGTGAGGCGGCGAAAGAAATCGCCCACATGCACTCTCACAGGAGACGTGAAGGATTTGATGAAATTTGACTCTGGTGTGATTTCGAATGCACGGAATACGATATCGGTCTCCGGCATGGTGCTGGAGAATTCCGACAGGCTGGTATGCGTCGGAGCATGATGAACGGCGCTCGCTTTTGCTGGATGTGCCACTAAAATGCCCAGCGCGATCATCAGTGATCTAGATTTTAGGTAACCGAACATACAGTCACAAACCTAATGAGAAGAGTTCCCTCTCATCACCCTCTAAATTCCCACCCTCATTCAGCAAGGTTTGGGCCAGAAGGGTTTGTGGGGCCAGCGGTGGTCAAATCGCTAAAAAATCTAATTAAAACGAATTCTTACTTCAATTCTTACCCCGTGGCGCTGTAGAAGCGCCGACCAGGTGTATAATCTGGTAACACTCTGAATTTACTCTTTTGGGCCAGCTCTTTCCTTTTCGAGAGCCGTGGATCTAAGGTATTAAGATGACCTTTTGGGCAATAAGAGCCTCTGGCTTTGTGAGATAAGGCGGACGAAATGCGCGTGGCAACCTCAGAAATATCCTTTCCAAAGATGGAAGAGGGCATCCTCTCGTTTTGGGAAAAGGATCACACCTTCTACAAGTCAAACGATCAGCGTCAGAGCGCTAAGCATTTTTCGTTTTATGATGGCCCCCCTTTTGCGAACGGTCTGCCTCACTACGGTCACCTTCTCGCGAATACCATCAAAGATATCGTCCCACGCTACTGGAATATGCGCGGTTACTACGTTGAGCGCCGCTTCGGTTGGGATTGTCACGGTCTTCCGGTTGAATTCGAAATTGAAAAAAAGCACGGTCTGAAAGGGCGCCAAGACATCCTCAAGATGGGTGTCAGTCAATTCAATAAGCTGTGTGAAGACTCTGTTTTCCACTACGCGGGAGAATGGCAAAAAACCATCACGCGCTTGGGCCGCTGGGTTGATTGGAACAACCAGTATCGCACCATGGATCTTTCATTCATGGAGTCTGTCTGGTGGGTGTTCAATGAACTCTATAAGAAGAATCTCGTCTACCGCGGGCATAAGGTTGTGCCGTATTCGCCGCGCATCACGGCGGTACTTTCAAACTTCGAAGCCAACCAAAACTACAAAGATGTCCAAGACCCGGCGCTTACCGTTAAGTTCAAAGTAAAGGATGAGAACGCTTTCTTCCTTGCTTGGACGACGACTCCTTGGACCTTGGTTTCCAACATGGCTCTCGTGGTCGGGCCAGAGATTGCTTATGTCAAAATCAAAGACCTCGAGACTAACGAGATCTACTATCTCGCGGAGGCTCGTCTCGAGCACGTTTACAAAGGGTCAGCGAAAAAGCAGGATAAGCCTTATGAAATTCTTGAGACCCTATCTGCTAAAGATTTAGTTGGTCGAAAGTATGAGCCGCTATTTCCTTACTTTAAAGATCAAGTCAACGCGTTCCAAGTGATCGCCGCTGAATTTGTAACGATCAACGACGGTACCGGTATCGTGCATGCTGCGCCCGCCTATGGTGAGGATGACTACCTCGCCTGCCAAAAGGCGAACATTGGTCTTGTTGATCCACTCGACGAAGAGGCAAATTTCACCGATCTGGTGCCGGAGTTTAAAGGTCAGTTCGTTAAAGATGCCGACAAAGAGATCATTCAGTCGTTGAAGAAGAGTGGTGCGTTATTGCGCCATGAAACTTTGGTCCACAGTTATCCTTTCTGCGAAAGAACGGATACGCCACTTATCTATCGCGCGATTCCAGCGTGGTACGTTGCGGTTGAGCAGTTCAAAGATTCGCTGGTCGCCAATAACCAAAAGATCCATTGGGTCCCCGAGCATCTGAAAAATGGCCGCATGGGTAAGTGGTTGGAAAACGCGCGTGACTGGGCGATTAGCCGCAACCGCTTCTGGGGTACACCGATCCCTGTTTGGATCTGCGATAAAAACGACGAGCATCGCGTCAGTGTTGAATCGATCGCGACACTTGAGAAATTGACTGGGTCAAAGGTTACAAACCTTCACAAACAGTATATCGATCCACTAACAATCGAATGCCCCACTTGTAAGTCGAAGATGCATCGTATTTCGGAAGTCTTTGATTGTTGGTTTGAATCGGGCTCGATGCCGTACTCACAGCTTCACTATCCTTTTGAGAATAAGGATAAGTTCCAACAAGTTTTCCCAGCTGACTTCATTGCCGAAGGTTTGGATCAAACGCGTGGATGGTTTTACACGCTCTCCATCCTTTCAACGGCGATCTTTAATAAGCCAGCATTCAAGAACGTTGTGGTTAATGGTCTCGTGCTTGCGGAAGATGGACGCAAGATGTCAAAGCGCTGGCAAAACTACACGCCGCCAGCGGAGCTGATCGGTGAATTTGGCGCCGACGCGGTGCGTCTATATATGTTGAACTCCGCGATCCTTCGTGGCGAGGACCTGCGCTTCTCGAATCAGGGTGTGCGTGACACCATCCGCGCGGTGCTTCTCCCTCTTTGGAATGCTTATAGCTTCCTTTCCACCTATGCCGATGCGGATGGCTGGAAGCCTTCGCTTAGTCTTGCAAAAGGCGAGGTGCCAAGCGTCAAAGGCGAAATGGATCGCTGGCTGATTTCACGAGTTCAATCACTCGTGGAATCCGTTCATAAGGAAATGGAACAATACCGGCTTTACAACGTTGTGCCCGTTGTTCTTGGTTTTATTGAAGACCTGACGAATTGGTACATCCGTTTAAGCCGTCGCCGCTTCTGGGGCGGTGCGGGTAAAATCTCTGACGACAGCCGTGAAGCCTACGAAACGCTCTATTACACGCTTTTGAACTTCACCAAAGTCTTGGCTCCATTCGCGCCATTTATTTCTGAAGAGATCTATCAAGGTCTGACGGAAGGCGAGCAGGGCGTTGCTAATTCGGTTCATCTTACAGATATTCCTCTCGCGCATGAGAAGTACATCGATCGTCAGCTTGAAGAACGCATGGCGCTTATTCGTCGCGTCACGGAGCTAGGTCGAAGCCTGCGTGCGAAGCATCAGATCAAGACGCGACAGGTATTGCCGGGCATCATGATTATCACCCGTCATCCTGAGGATAAGCGTTACATTGATGAGTCGAAAGAACTCATCGCGAGTGAGCTGAACGTTAAGGAGATTTCGTTCTCTTCGGAAGAATCCAATTTCGTGAGCTTGGGATTGAAGCCAAACCTTCGCAATCTTGGCAAACGTTTGGGAAGCCGGCTTAAGGAAGTTTCACAGCATTTTGAGGGTCTGAAGGGATCTCCCAAAGATGTTGATAAACTTCTTTTACAGCTCGAAGAGAAGGGCCGTTATCAATTCAGCGACATTGAGCTCACTGAAGAAGACATCTTGATTGATCGTCAGCCAAAAGATGATCGTCTGATTGCCACGGATCGTGGCGTGACGGTGTTGTTGGATACGACGCTTACCGATGATTTGATTAAAGAAGGCTTGGCGCGGGAAGTCATTAATCGCGTGCAAAAACTCCGCAAGGACAGCAACCTTCAGGTAACCGATCGCATCAGGCTGGAGCTTGCCGCGAGTGGGGACCTTAAAGAAGCTATTTCCGTGCATGGCTCCTACATTTCGGCAGAAGTTTTGGCGAAGGAACTGGTGATTTCTGAAGGCGCTCAAGCTGTTCGGGCGCAACATCACCAAGCGTTCGAGATCAATGATGCTACGCTCACTGTTGGAATCACTGTTGTTGGCTAAAAGCCATATGAGGAAAGGGCTCGTATGGGGCGCTTTCCTCATTCTTCTTTCCCAGGTTTCTGGTTGCTATGTCATGCGCCAGGCCTGGTATCAAAACAATCTCTACAATTCTCGACGGCCCGTTTCAGAGGTGATTGAGGACGCCAAGGCGCCTGCGTGGGTTAAATCCCAACTGGGTTTAGTGCAGCAGGTCCTAAACTTTGCGGCTAAAGAAGGCCTCAACAGTGGCGAGGCTTACCGCTACTACATCGAAACGAATTCGAGCGCGGTATCATTTCTTGTCCAGGCGGCTTATCCGGACCGCCTGGAATTCAAGACGTGGTGGTTTCCGATCACTGGCAATGTCCCTTATCTGGGTTTCTTTGCAAAGAACGAGCGCGACGAGGAAGCAGTGAGATTACGGGCCGAGGGCTTCGACGTATCCGTGGGGAGCGCGGGTGCATTTTCAAGTCTTGGGTATTTTGAAGATCCCCTCTACACCTCGATGCTGCGTTCGGACCGCGGTGGTTTGGTGCACATTTTATTGCACGAGCTCGCCCATCGTACCTTCTGGTCAAAGGGATCGGCGACTTTCAACGAAAACCTCGCAGAGTATGTGGCGCTATTTCTAACGCAAAAATTTTTTGAACAAAGAGGCGAGAGCGAGGTAACCAGTTTTTACTTGGGGGAAAGACGAGATCGCGGAAAATTTCGCGCTTGGCTTAAAGAGTTGAAAGAGTCACTGGAAAAATTGTACGACCAACGCTCTCTCCCGCGGGAACAGCTCGCCGTGGAAAAGAAGAAGATTTTCGATGATTTCACGAAGAAACGGCTGCCAAAGTTTGAGACGGAATCTTTTGACTACGTGAGTCGGAAGGAATGGAATAATGCAGCGGTTCTCGCCGCTTCCCTTTATCTTCCCGACACGGAGCGTTTCGCGGCGGCGCATCGGTGCTTTGGCGAAGAGAAACCGATGAAGGGATTTCTCGATGCATTGCGCGCCATGGAAGAAAAAGAGTCTAATGTATTTAAGGCTCTTGATCGATTGTGTGAACAGAAATTGAGTGAGCTTTAGAATTGGCTCTAGTGGAGCGCTTTTGGAAACGGCGACTATCCAAATCGAAGATATACGCGTGCTCCTATCGCAGCGGCGATTTCAGGAGTTGCGCACGGCTTTTCGTGATCTAGCCACGGCTGATATTGCCGAGCTTTTTGACCCATTGGAGATCACGGATTGCATCGTGCTGTTTCGCCTGATTCCTAAGCCAAGGCGGGCGGAGGTCTTTTCCTACATGGCGTTTGAACGTCAGGAAGAGATGATTGATCGCCTTCCTGATGAAGTCGTTGCCAACGTTCTCAATGAGATGGAGCCATCTGACCGAACGCAGCTCTTTGAGGAGTTGCCGGATGGTATTGTTAACCGTCTGTTGCTGAAGCTATCGCCCAAAGAACGCATGATCGCCAAGCAGCTTCTCAGCTACCCCGAGGAATCGGTCGGGCGTCTGATGAGCCCGGATTTTATCGCTTTAAAAGCGGCGATGAGCGTGAAGGATGCGATCGAGTTTATTCGTTGGGATGCCCAGGAGCGTGCCGAATCAGCTCTGCATCGTCTCTATGTGGTCGATGATGGCGGGAAACTCTTGGGTCATTTAAGTTTGGCTTCTCTTGTTACCGCGGACCCAGGAACGTTGCCTGTTGAAAAAATTATGGATACGACGCAGCAGCCGCTGATGGCTTATGCGGACGAAAGCGCAGCCGTTGATTTTTTCCGTAAATACGATTCCCCTTATATTCCCGTCGTGGACGATCAAAACGTCCTTGTTGGTGTGATTGAAGCGGATACGGTGTTCGATGTCGCCGAGGAAGAAGCGACGGAAGACATCCAACAGTTCGGCGGTCAGGCAACACTCGAAGATTCTTATTTTCAAACGTCCCTGCCCGTGTTGATTCGTAAAAGAGCCGGTTGGTTGGCGCTCTTATTTCTCGGCTCCATGCTAACAACAAACGCCATGCAGCACTTTGACGCCACGATTCAGTCCATGAGTTTTCTCGTCTTTTTTCTGCCGCTCATTATTTCTTCCGGCGGCAACTCCGGCTCACAGGCCGCGTCTTTGATGATTCGAGGACTCGCGGTCAGAGAAGTGGATCTGAAGGATTGGCATAAGGTGCTGATGCGGGAGCTCGTCGTTGGCCTTCTTCTGGGGCTTGTTTTGGGCTGCCTTGGTTATGCTCGTGCAGTGATGGGCCATCAAGGACACTACATCGGTGTTGTGATTGCCCTGTCTTTGATTTCCGTTGTGACCTTTGGGGCTGTTGTTGGCTCCATGTTGCCGTTTCTCCTTAAGCTG
Source organism: uncultured Oligoflexales bacterium (assembly GCA_964404325.1). Classification (GTDB taxonomy): domain Bacteria; phylum Bdellovibrionota_B; class Oligoflexia; order Oligoflexales; family Oligoflexaceae; genus CAYOJQ01. Next base: position 1,479 of record CAYOJQ010000004.1, on the reverse strand, counting down.
TCGAAGCTCGATCCGGCCGTTAGTTCTTCTCCGATGATCGCATCGATTATGGACCTTACGGGGATTGTCCTTTTCTTTAATGTTGCTGTCTTTATTTTTAAGACCTTGGCGGGGCAATAGAGCATGTGGATTGATGACGTTCTGATCGCTGCATGCCATCAGCCTCTCACGTTGAATTTGTGGATCCCCACGGAACGTTTGGCGGTTATGGGGTCGAGTAATAAGGCGGAAGTGGAACTTCACGTTGAACGGTGTAAAGTCGATGGCGTGCCCATCTTAAAGCGTTATGGTGGCGGCGGCGCCGTCGTTCTCCATGAAGGGTGCGTGATCATCAGCGTTGGTCTCTGGGTCAAAGAAGCCTTCGCGAATCAGAAATACTTTGCGGCGATTAACAAAGCGATTATCGCCAGCCTGGCATCGCGATGGGCACCCTTGGCTGAGATTGATCAGAAGGGTATTAGTGACCTCGCCATCGGTGATGACAAGGTTGCGGGAACGTCGCTTTTTCGTTCGCGGCATTACCTGCTTTATCAGGCCTCCTTGCTTGTCGATGCGCACAGCGACTTAATGGAAGCGTATCTAAAACACCCTTCGAAGGAACCTGATTACCGTCGGGCCCGCTCTCACAAAGATTTCGTAAAAGGTGTTCGCGAATTGGCTTCATCCGCATCCGTTAGTGAAGTGGCCGCTGTTCTTGAGGAGAACCTTGGGACGAACCTCGCGTTTTATTTGCGGGACGAGCTGATACAGCCCGTCGCGGAAGAGATTCCTCATCTCATGCGACGCGTGGAGCGCGCGCGTCTTACCGCCGAGGAAGAAGTATGAAGATTTTCGTACCTGTTCTAATGCTCGCTTGTTTCTCAAGCTCTCATGCTGAGGCAAAGGCGCTTTGTTTGGGGGATAAGGTCGCAAAGAACCAGTGGATTTATCTTCACGGCATGGACGAACCGGAAATCTCACAACAAGAACGTGACAACCGTGCTTTGATGGAACGTTTAAGCCGCAGCATGAATGCGCGCATTTTTGTGCCACGAGGAAATACCCTTTGTCAGGGAAAGGTATGTTGGCGGCAGAACTCTGCCGAAGAGGTGAAGGAGACATTTGCCGAGATCCGTCAGGCGGCTAAGGACTGCCTCAATCTCGATAAGCCATTTGGTTTTGTGGGCTTTTCCAATGGCGGTTATGTCGCCAGTAAATTTTCCCACTATTGTCTGGCACCAAAACCCGCTTGGATTCTAGCGATTGGCTCCGCGGGCCAATTTAATGGCGAGACAAATCTTGCCGAATGCGCACCCTTATCTCTTCTGATCGGCAAGCGAGATATGACGCGAGAGAAGGCCAAACGCTATTTTGAATCCCTCTCGAAATCTAAACTGAAGGTGACTTACAGTGATTTTCAGGGGGGGCATGAATTGATCCAGCCGGTGTTGGAAAATGCGATTAAAGGCTGGACCAACTGATTACACTTTTTGTTCACGC
>CAYOJQ010000003.1:63815-135904 GCA_964404325.1 uncultured Oligoflexales bacterium | reverse complement strand
GTGTGGCTTTAGCGACGTCATGCCGTTCAAGGCAGAACACATCTCACGTTGACGCCGTGGCGGTATTCAGATCATCGATACCGCCATTGGCTCCGGCAAGAGGATAAGTGGCAGAGGGATAATCGCCAGTGACTCCCGCAATCACGACACCCTTTTTAATATTCCCTGCCACGGCCGTAGCGGTGGCGGCAGCTTTATAGGCTGCACCATCGACGACACAAGAAGAAGCCCCGTCACTTGCGCAAGCGCCAGGAGAGGGCGTCACGTTTCCTGCCACGCCCGCAATCGTCACGCCTGTCTTGATATTAGAATCGAGGACGTTTGCCATCGCGGCAGCTTTGTAGGTTGTCCCATCGACAAGGCAGGATCCCGCACCGTCGCTTGCACAAGCGGGACCGTAGTTTCCCGTGACACCACCAAGTAAGACGCCGGATTTAATATTGGTGTTTAAGACCTTCGTCTTATCGGCTGCAATGTAGTTGGTGCCTTCCACCACACAGCCTGAGGCGCCGTCGCTAGCGCAGTTTGAGTGCGATTCCAAGGTTGCACTCCCTGCCACCCCTGCGATCGTCACACCGGTTTCAATATCAGCACCAGAGAAGCCAGAAAGGAGAGCGGCCTTATACGTCGTCCCATCCACAAGACAGGATCCGGCACCGTCGCTTGCACACGCAGGGCCGTAGTTTCCGGTGACACCACCCAGTGACACGCCGGATTTAATGTTGGTGTTCACGACTTTGGTTTTGTCAGCGGCGATAAAGTTTGTCCCTTCGACCACACAGGCCGAAGCACCGTCGCTTGCGCAGTTTCCAGGCGAAGGAGTGACGCTACCGGCAACGCCACCAATCGTGGCCCCGCTTTTGATATTGCCTGGCGCAAGGTCTGCGCTGGCTGCCGCCTTAAACGTTGGACCCTGCACGACACAGCCACTGGCGCCATCGGCGCAGTTTCCAAGCGAGCCAGCAACACCTGCAATAGTGATACCGGACTTCACGTCGGTATTGACGAAGTTAGAGAGTTTAGCGGCTTTATACGTCGTACCATCGACAAGGCACGATCCGGCGCCGTCGCTTGCGCAAGCTGGACCATAACTTCCGGCCACACCCGCAATCGTGGCCCCGCTTTTAATATTGCTGGTTGCAAGATCCGCGCTTGCCGCCGCCTTAAAAGTCGGGCCTTGTACAAAGCAGCCGCTCGCGCCATCGGCGCAGTTTCCGAGCGAGCCAGCGACGCCCGCAATCGTGATGCCGGACTTGATATCAGAGCTAAGATAGGCGCCTGTGTTGGCGGATTTATACGTTGCCGTTGTCACACACCCCACGGCGCCGTCACTAGCACAGTCCACATGGGCTTCCCCCGCGCCCGTACCAAGAACCCCTGCGATCGTCATGCCGCTTGCGATATTGGCAGCCGTGAAATTCGCCATTGCCGCTGCTTTGTAGTTAACATTGGCGACACAACCGGTCTCACCGTCAGCCGAGCAAGCCACGGGCTGAACAACGGAACCCGTCACTCCCGCGATTGATGCGCCAGATTTGATATTGGTGGCAACGGCAAGACTCATGTCCGCGGCCTTGAAGGCCTCCGTCGTCACGCAGCCAACGTCTCCGTCCGCTGTACATTCAGGCGGTGCGAGACTTGAAAGATCAAGTTCACCCTGGCCACGCTCACCGTTGCATAGGGTAAGAAAGACATCGTTTGCCACCTTCGTAAGATCGGGGTCAACGCACTCGCCTTCAGGCGAAAGTTTCGTCGTGGTGGGCGCTCCTGGCTCCACGGGCGGGCCAAGATCCTCGGCGGTGACCTTGAGGCCACTATCACAGGCCGTGGCGAGCGACCAAAGTCCGACCCAGAGCGATGCTATCAGCGCCGTTTGCATCTTAGTCCCCCCAATCCCACAAAATAACCGTCCCGCACCTTCGTCCCGCCATGTGGCTAAATTTCCTCGTATGTTCTGTTATTCGGACGAAGCTGGCGGAACTTGACTAATTTTTGCGGCAATAGGTATTTCTGTGTCATTCAAATACGTTACCCTGGATCACCGAAGAGAAAACGGCGGAATATTATTTCAGGCCAGAGGAGATTTTTGAGAGATTTAAAGGGCCTGTCGCAAGATGCTTGGCGGATAGCAAAAGCAGGGAGGGGATTCGTCTACCAGGCTAGCATAAGACCCACACCTACGATGCCGAGCGCATAGCCGATAGCTTGGATCTTTACGTTCGCATCGGCATCGATCTCGCCCTCTTTCTTTGCCAAGGACAACTTCTCTGCAAAGCCAAACGCGAGGAGTGAGAACTTGAAACGATCGCTGATCTCATAAAGATCCCAATAAGTGTCGATGCCAGCGCGCAATGACTTGATCGTTCCGGGGCCACCTAAATCCAGGTAACCGGAAACATCGGTCGCACCCCATAGTCGCAGCAGAAACCACGGCGAAGCGGTCTCCACCCCAAGCTCCAAACCAAGGTTCGTGGCATTTTTAAAACGAAACTTAACCGGCACAACGCCGCGACTGGTTTCAAAAGGCACCTTCGCGTCCAGATCCATCAGTCCGACCTTAGGGATCAAATCGATTCTAGTCAGAAATGACGAGTCGAGATCAAGGCCCAGCGCCCATCCGAGAGAGGCGCGGCTCCAGGTGAAGTTCATCTTCTCGCCATTGATGGTCGCCCGTGTTTCCGGAGCAAAATCCCAATACCAACGTAGCCCCTCCAGCGGCCCGCCCCTTACCTCAGTGAAGATCCCAACCATGGCCGACTTGGAAAGGAGAGGGTCAGCCTGCAAAATAGGATAGCCAAAGCGAAAGCCGGCATATCCTGACGAAACAGTGGCGTAGAGGGCGTCAGTGGCGTCGTCTAAAAGGCCGCCTTTGAGATCGTGCTTACTGAGTGCGTTTTTTAGGTTTTCACTCAACCCAACCGCGTTCGCACCGCGCCCTCGCGCATCCTGAGCCCAATACGTTTGATGGGACTCAAGAGGTCCATCCAAGACAACCCGCCATTTCCAAACACCCGCCTTGGCGCTTCTGAGCAAAATTGCCTCACCCACCATTCTTGGTGCCCAAAGTCGCCCTTCGGTGAGATAAGACATGCTAAAGATTTTGTACTCTTTAACGGGCGTCAGCTGCGCGCCGTTCTTTTTACCCTTATAGCTGAGCGAACTCTTGATTGATTTTTGGTCCACTACACGAGCCAGCGGCAGGTCATCCATGAGCTTCATGGCGGTGTGCCGCGCCACTTCTGGCTCACCTAGCGCCTTGATCACCTTTGCGTCACCGGCGATGGCAAGGCTTGCTTCAGGCTCGGCGGTGTTGCCATAAAACATGGCGAGGTTCCAAGAGGCCGGGCCAGGGGTGATTCTAAGGGTCCAGCCGTCAGCGCGTGTATCGCCAGCACCACTTACAATGCGACAGCTATGGGATGCGGCGATACCGTGGAAAAAAAAGTTGCGCTTGATCTTAAATGCCGCGCCGAGGGCCGCACAGGCAGACTTCCAACTGGTTTCGACCGCTTTACTTTCATTTCCAGAAGCGGAGGAAGGAGAGACGAGTTCGATAGAGATAGGTTCCGGTCTTATCGCCTCGGCTTTTGCCCACGCAGGCGCTAAGGTCGCCAAAGCAAAAAGAACGATTGGAACGCGCCAGGTCCGATCTCGCATCGTGCACTCTATGAAATAAATTAATGAATCAAAGAACTTGCATTAGAATGATAGCATGCGGGAGGGAGCGGGCCTAGACGATAGACTCCTTGCCTTCACAAGGCCATCTCTTAGCCGGGTACGGGAGGCCATATCCACTGGAAAACCAAGTCAGCGTATAGGAATTTCAAACCATTCTTTCCGTTAGTATAGAACCTACAAATTGATCGAATTCCTTCCCTTTATTGATCATCCCAGCTCAGCATGGCCACCCTGCGGCCGCGCCAAGCGGCCTCTCGCTTGTCTCCCTCTTTCCGCGAAAGCCATACCAGTATCCCCTGGCGGCAGATCATAGGAACGCGGAACATCCTTGTTCATCGCTATTTCGATCTAGATGACGAAGCAGTATGGAAAATTGTCAAAAACGAGCTGCCGCCGCTTATCGGCATTTTACAAAGCATCATTACAAATAAGAAGTAGACGAACGAGGGGCTCTCATCCCTAAGACCAACATCTCCTCGACTGTCCACCCAAGATCCGGGACGAGATCTTCTAGCCGCCGACATGGAGTTGCACCTATCAAAACGGACAAGTTAGCCAGCTAGGGTAACGCGTTTGTATTCTCGTGGAGCCATCATCTTAAGCGCCTTGTGCGGCGCCCTTTCGTTGTAATGACGACAGAAATCCTTCCATTCCCTTAAAGATGTTCTTCACTCAGCGTAACGACTGTTCAGGGCGGTCTCTCCCACGTCAGATCCCGCGTTTTCAGACCCGTCTCTTATAGGTTTTCTTACAGGAAGCCGGCGAGTGCGTCGCCGCAAAGACATGTCAAGTGACGGGCGGTCGGGATTTGGCGCGCGGTATTTCAACGTCATATTGTGGTGGAATATAGAGGCGCCATTGCTCGCGCGAAATAAATAAATTTTCTAAATAAATTGCCGCGCGCACCCGCCGCACTAAACCCTCACCGAACGCACACGACCCTGGTGCTAATGGACTTGCCCTTGTAGTCCGTGCTGCCATCGAGCAGATCCACGCCCCACGCGTAGGACGTGTCGTAGGATCCGGTCGACGACGACCAATAGGCATTGGACGTCAGACTCAGCTTATCCGTCGCTTTCTGGCTCCAGATGCCGTCCGTATACGCTTGCATCATCTCCTTTTGCGTCGGAAGGCGCCAGTCCGTATAGCCGCCATAGTTCAAGTTGTCACACTGCGTGATCGCATCTTGCCACGAATATAGGGTCGAACCGGTCCCTTGCTCTTTCGTCCACATGAGCCCCGTGATCCGGTCAATGAACACACAGGCCTCGGCACCATCGCAGAGACCGTTCACCGTCACCGTGTCATTAGCAGGATCCATGATCCAGTTGGCACCTGTCGCTTGATCCCAGCCGCTTGGCGCGGTCGTCGGAAATGCGCCATTGGCATTATAGTCGTCAATCGTATCCCACACATCAGTTCCGGAAATCGCGGGAGACGTCGTGTTGTCGTAAGTTCCTTTCATGTTTTTATAGAAGGCGATATCACCGGCCTTGCCACCTACCGTCTTGCCTTTGCGGATATCCCACGTCGAGTAGGCGTTCGTGTCGGCAGACTTGTATCGCGAGGTGGTCACGCAATTCTGCTGACCGTCGCCTGTGCAAGGAGAGCTGACAAGCGTCCCAGTCGTCCCAAAAATCGTGACGCCATTTGAGATATTAGCGGCCGTGATATCGGGATCACCGTTATAGGTGTAGCGTGTGCCGGTTTGGTCAAACCATTCAAACGCCGTGGCACTTTTGACCTGCGCATCGAAGTTTTCAAGCGTGAGATCAGCCGTGGAATCAGAGCCTGTGAGAGGATTGGCGGCGGAAGGGTAATCACCCGCGACTCCAAAGAGGTTCACCCCACTCTTGATCTTACCCGCCACGAGATCCACATCTCCGTTCACCGTCACCGAGCGATAGAGGCCGGAGTTTAGCGTCTGGTTAGACGCGGAAGGCGTCACCGTCTGGTTTGCTTGCACTGCCGCCGTGAGTCTTGTGCCGTCGGACTGGAACCACTCGTAAGTTGTGCCACCCGTGGTCGAAGCAAAGGTCGGAAGGTCAGTCGTGCCGTCAGCCCCCGCAAGACGGTTGGTGGCCGAGGGGTAATCCCCAAGCTGGCCCGCGATCGTCACACCGGACTTGATATTAGCCGCGGTGACGTTCGTCATATTCGCGGACTTGTAGGTTGGCGTCGTGACACAGCCCTGAGCGCCGTCTGCCAGGCAATTTGCAAGACTCCCCGCTACGCCGGCCACGGTTTTTCCGGATTTTAGATCACTCGCAATAAAGGCGCCCGTGTCAGCGGACTTATACGTCGCTGTCGTGACACAGCCTGTTTGATTGTCGGCGTTGCAGTCGGCGGGAGTTGGGGTCGTTGTCCCCGTCACGCCAAAGATCTGCGTGCCAGCAGTGATGTTTGCCGCCACAAGATCCGCGTCGCCTGCCACCGTGAAGCCACGGTAAAGAGAAGTGGAGAAGGTCTGGTTACTGGTTCCCGGGGTCACGGTGCCGGCATCGCTAATCGATCCTGTGTAACGCGTACCGGTGGAGTCAAAGAATTCGTAGTTTCCAGCAGGCGCGTTAGCCGCCATGCTCGTAAGATCCGATGTACCAGTTGCACCAGCAAGTGGCGTGGCAAGCGAGGGGTAGGTTCCCGCCACGCCCGCGATCGTCACCCCGTTTTTCACGTTGGCGGCAAGAAGATTCGAGAGATCGGCAGCCTTATAGGTTGAATCCGTCACGCAACCGACCTCGCCATTGGCGGAACAGTTTGCATACGCGCCACCATAGTTCCCGGTGACGCCAGCAATGACGATGCCATTGCGAATATTACTATTCAAGACGCTCGCCATATCGGCTGATTTAAATAAAGCCGTGGTGATGCATCCCACGTCGCCATCTGTAGTGCAAAGGGGTGCCGCGTCCGGCACCACGTTACCCGTCACGCCAAAGATATTGACCGCCGTCTTAATGTTCGTCGCCACGAGATCCGCGTCCCCCTCCACCGTCACCGAACGGTAAAGGCCGCCGTTTAGGGTTTGATTGGCATTGGAGGGAGAGACGGTTTCGTTTGCTTGGATGGTATCCGTCAAGCGTGTGCCGTCGCTTTGAAACCACTCATAGGTCGCGTTGCCAGTGGTTGAGGCAAAGTCCGGAAGATCCGTCACGCCGGCGTTGGCTCCAGCAAGAGGATGCGTCGTGGAGGGGTAATCCCCCGTTACGCCGGCCACCACCACATTCTTCTTGATGTTGGCAGCCGTGAGATTAGAAAGATCGGCGGCCTTAAACGTTGCGGTCGTGACACAGCCGACCACACCGTTTGCGGAGCAGTTAGACGGCGCACCCGTGAGGGTTCCCATCACGCCAAAGATATCGACACCGGATTTGATATTGGCGACGTTGAGATCGCTGTCTCCTGAAACCGTGAACTCGCGGTAAAGCGATGAGTTAAAGACCTGATCCACACCGCTTGGCGTGATTGTCCCGGCATCAGCGATGGCGCCTGTGTGGCGCGCGCCAGTTGAATCGAAAAACTCGTACGTTCCCACCGCGGTCGTCGCAGCGAGGCTGGTCAGGTCAGTCGTGGGCGTTGCATTCGCCAGGGGAGTAGACGCGGAAGGATATGTCCCCGCCCGGCCGGCAATAGTCACGCCGTTTCGAATGTTGCCGGCCGTCACCTGACTCATATCGGCAGCGGCATAGGCTGCCGTGGCAACGCAGCCAGTCTCTCCGTCCGAGGAGCAATTGCCATGAAGCTCCACACTCGCCGAACCAGAAACACCGGCAATCGTGACACCTGATTTGATATTGTTAGCGAGAACATTCGTCATGGCGGCGGCTCTGTATGCCGTCCCGTCAACGACACATTGTGCGGCACCGTCAGCGCTGCAATCGGAATGGCTTTCCAATAGGGCTGCCCCAGTCACCCCGGCAATGATCATCCCTGCCTTAATATTCTCAGGAACCACGCCGGAAAGATCCAACTGGCCTTGCGCCAATTCTCCGTTGCAAAGCGTCAGCGTGACAGTTGTCGGCACCTCGCTCAAACGAGGATCTACGCAGTCGACGGTGTTAAATTTTGCAGTTTTAGGGAGAGGACTCTCACTCTCGCCCTCAATCTTCTTCCCATCGGCCAGCGAAGCGGGGGCCTCTGAAGTGTGAACAGCAAGATTGCTATCGCACGACGCAACAGCAAAGGCCGTCCAAAATAGTAACAACAGAGATTTCATCTTTCCCTCACCTTCTTTGGGCACGTCTACCGGAGCGACCAGCGACGAAAAAGTATCCAAACAGAAATCCTGAAATGAGTTAGGAGATGTGTTCTTTTAAGGAAGAACACATCGGATAGTGCCCTTCGTTGTAGCCACCGTAAGATGAGTCCCCGTTGTGCCACATCCAGTAGTAAGTGGCGTCACCCGGTTCAGGCGTAGCTGTCCATGTAGGACCACTCGGATGACTCGGTACGCCAGAACCTAAAGCCCATGCGGGGGTATCGTCCCACGGATATCCCTCACCGGTTCCGGAGCTTGTATCCGTTTCAAAGAGAGTCGGTTTGATATTGCCTGCAGTGAGATTCGAAAGATCAGCGGCTTTAAACGTTGCGGTTGTTACGCAACCTACTTCAGCATTGACAGAACAGTTACTCGGCGCTGGGGCAAGTGTTCCCGTCGCGCCGAAAATCTGCACGCCGGATTTGATATTGACGGCACTTAAATCACTGTCACCAGCAACAGTGAAGCCGCGATAAATTCCGGCATTAAACGTCTGATCGCTTGTCCCAGGGATTACAGACCCCGCATCGGCGACCGTGCCCGTATAACGTGCGCCCGTTGAGTCAAAGAATTCGTAGCTTCCAGCCGGCGTTGTCGCATCCAAGCTTGTTAGATCAGAAATACCACTAGAACCGACTAATGGAGTAGCAAGAGAAGGATACGTTCCCGCCATGCCAGCAATAGTCACACCGTTCTTGATACTCCCAGATACGAGATTGGATAGATCAGCCGCTTTGAATGTTGCTGTCGTAATACATCCCATCTCGCCATTGCTCGCGCAATTGACTGGCGCGCCCGTGAGTGCACCCGTTACGCCGGCAATGACAACAGAATCTTTAATGTTACTTGGGATAACGTTCGTCATATTCGCCGCGCGATAAGAAGATGTTGTCACACACCCCACTTCACCGTCGGCGGTACAGTTAGAGGGAGACGGTGTTACCGTTCCCGTCGACTGAATTTTTGCGGCTTCGACAACATTAGCAATGATTTTCCCTTCGACAATATTCTCCGGCATCAGGTTACTCAGATCCATCAGTCCATTCGCACGCGATCCATCACAGAGGGATACTGACACATCCGTGGCGATGCGATGCAAGTCAGGGTCGAAGCAGTCTTCAGCACCAACAATGTTTGTAGCCGCGGCTCCGGAAACTTTAACATCCAGCGCGCTATCGCAAGCCGTAGCCATTGTAAGGATGAGAAGTGCAAAAACCCGCATGTGAGTAAAGCCTCCGTGAATACTTGATCCTCTAAACGGACGGCCTCGAGTTGAACTTAAGAAAAAGAAAAAACTATCGTTCTCAACTTCAGGACACGCATGTGTACCTTCAAAAAGTACAGTGTAATGTTTGAATTTTGCAGAGATTGAACAAGCCGCATAAGATTTTAACGGACGGTCGCGAGTTGAACTTAAGAAGAAAGTAAAACTAATATTCGCGATTTCTTAATACCGAAGTCAGCATTCGAAAAATGCAATCATAAAAATCTAATTAACCGAATTGCCTTTGTCCTGATGATAAGCAATGCAACGAAAAGTCTGCTCTCGAAAAGCGACACCAAGTCATCCATAGTTTCGGACACCAAAACCGCCTGAAATCAAAGAGCTCTTCCTCCCACAACCAGGGCCTAGACTCTGCACTTCCAGGATAAAGTTTTACCCTTAACGTACCGATAAGACTGGAAAGCCATTTCCCTTCTTAACGGTTCAAAAATGCATCTTAGACTGGTTCTTACAACAATCTTCTTGTTGTTCGCTTGCCGCAATCCAAGTGAAGAGGGTTCGGAATTAAAGTGGGGACATCTTAAAACCACGCAATACGATCCAGCCATTTGGCTCATTAGCGCGCCCCCCAACAGCGTAATTGAGGTCTGCGGTGAACAACAAACGCACGCCGTCGCTGGACTTAAGAAGTGGGCGGCCGCGATTGGTCGAAGCGCATATCTTACGTTTGTGACATGTGACGCCGATCCAAAAGCAACCATCACGGTTACAGTGAAAACATCCAGCTGTGGTGGCACCGCTTGGGCTGATCCTGCTTCACTCACGGTGCACCTATGTAGCGAGGCAAACACCATCCCCATCGCTCAGCTTCTTCTGCATGAAACTGGTCATCTTTGGGGCATGTGCGATCAATATCAAGAAGGATTGAGTTTCTGTGACACGGGACACATGTCCGCGCAAATGCCAACTAAAGCTGTAATGAAATGGTACGAGGACAACCTGCAGCAAGACGACATCGATGGCCTCACCAACCTCGTCAATCGTCCAGATATTGCCGCCAACAAAGTGTGGAAAGATTTTCTCGCATCGCAGACGGGAGGCACCACTCCCGAAGACCCAAACTCTCCCACGCCACCCGGCAGCGATGTTCCCGCATCGGACTCATCATCTAATCTCTATATGGCCATTGAAGATATCTCTGCCACCGCTACCTATTTTTACATTTCAGCTCCCAATTCCGTTCAAAAGGTTACAGCATGCGCGGGCACAAAAGACGAATGCATCAGCGGCAGCGCAAAAAGGCTGACGTTCAGTGAATTCAGAAAAAGTGCCGTGCGTGTCATTTACAAAAGCCAGGAGAAAGTTTCTCCAGTAAGCGGCGAACAATATACTTTGTTGGGTTTGGGAGTGAATGATGCGGTCCTCTCTACCGTTTCCCTAAGCCTACGCGGGAAGGAAAACAAATGAAGCGCCTCGTTATCATTTTCTGTGCGATGGCTTTGTTGGGTTCCTGCAAAGGATCTCAGGGCATCACACGAAGAACTTTCGCGGAAAAAAAGGGAACGACGACGGATAGCTCGAATACCTTCTCGTGGGATGGACTGAACTTTCAGGATAGCGCCAATTGGAAGATTGAGGTCCAGCCTTAGTCTTTTTACCGTATGACAAAAAAGAAGCCGGGTTTCATCCCGGCTTTTTTTGTTGAATGCGTAAATCTTCTCTTTCAAAATCCCATGGGATGCGTTTAGGCTCTTTTTAATTTGGGAAACGACATCGGGATAAAAAATGGGAATCTACGAACGCCACATATTGCCACGTCTCATTGACTTAATATGCAGCAGCGAAGATATCGGCGCGTATCGCGCCGAGCTGCTGCAAGACGCGAAGGGTGTCACACTTGAAATTGGTTTTGGTAGCGGAACCAACCTCCCCTTCTATCCAGCTCATCTAGAAAAGCTATTGATAGTGGAGCCGTCAGAAACAGCGATCGGTTTGGCGCAGAAGGCCATCGATAATGTTTCATTCAGCGTGGAAAAGGTGGGAACAGATGGACAACAACTGACACTTCCTAGCGAGAGTGTTGATACCGTCGTGATCAGTTTCACTCTCTGCACGGTTGATGATATAGACCAGACACTGCGCGAAGCGGCCCGCGTTCTAAAGACTACGGGTACACTCTTATTTCTTGAACACGGCAGTTCCGATGATCAGAACACCGCGCGTTGGCAAAATCGTCTCAATGGATTGCAGAAGAAACTCTGTGGCGGCTGCAACTTAAACCGTAAGATCGACGATGCCATCAAAGCGTCTCCACTGCGGCTTACCACGGTGAAAACGTCCTATCTCCGTCGCACGCCAAAAACACATGGCTTTCTCTACCAAGGTAAGGCGATAAAATAAGTAGCAGCATTCTACTTATTGTCGAACCGTAATCTAAGTAAGCAGCTGCGTTAAAAGCACCGAACCGCCCATGATGAGGACGAACCATCCGAACATGGGCTTTAACTTTGCGGGATCCACGTGTTTTGCCCCGTAGGTTCCTAAAAAAATACCGACCGAAGCCACGCCCGTGATGGCTAAAAGCACGTTCCAATCCGCATGCTGTGCTGCATGGGGATCTCCTAAAAATCCCACCATGGAATTGGCGGAAATAATTAGAAGTGATGTACCCACCGCCGTGGTCATGGGTAATTTTGCAAACAACACCAACGCGGGAACGATCAAAAAACCGCCGCCAGCGCCAACAAACCCCGCCACCGCGCCAACCAACACACCAAGAACCGCCACGCCGAGTGGATTTGGTCGTTGAGCTCTCGCCCCTGAACTCTTGTTGCGAATCATGGAGAACGATGTGCCGATCATGACGAGCGCAAACACCGTCATCACAAGCTCACCTTTCGTCAGATCAAATGCCCCCATCTCAAGAATGATTTCCGGGAGACTTGGCAGAAAGAGCCGGCGCACCACCAACGTTCCCAAAAACGATGGCACCGCGAACAGCACCGCCACGCGGTAATCCACCAATGAGGCGCGATGATAGCGAAAGACTCCAAAAATGCTCGAAACCGAGACGATAAATAGGGAATATCCTGTCGCCACCACGGGAGTCGTTTTAAAAAGATAGACAAGAATGGGAACCGTGAGGATCGCACCGCCGCCACCCAACAGGCCGAGAGTCACCCCGACGAAAAGCATCGCGACATATCCAAACGTTTCCATAACATGCTCCGTGTTTGCTAGGCGATTCCGTACTCACGGATTTTGCGCCACAATGTGGCCCGGCTCATACTGAGTCTTTGCGCCGCCTCGCCCTTGCGATTACCACTAAGCCGCAAAGCATCGCGGATGGATTGGATTTCATCTTGGCGCAGACTCACGCCACCACTATCAAGAACAACCGGTGGTGGCTCGCCACGCACTTCAGGCGTGAGATCTTGTAGCTGAAGCGTAGGCCCCTCTCCCATCACAAAAGCATGTTCAATATTGTTGCGCAGTTCGCGAATATTTCCCGGCCACGCATAACTCAGAAGGGCGTCCCGCGCCCGTGCGTCCATGGCGGAAATCTCACGCACTTTTTGTTTGTTGAACTCGTCGATAAAGCGCCAAGAAAGAATTTCAATATCGTCGCCCCGCTGGGCGAGACGAGGCAGAAAAACAGGCACGACACGCACGCGATACATCAAATCCGCACGAAACTTCCCTGCCTCAACGCGGCGCCTTAGAGCTTCATGGGTCGCTGAAACGAGACGCACATTGGCCTTGATCTGCTTAAAAGATCCGACAGGACTGAATTGCCTGTCCTGAAGCACCCGTAAGAGACGCGGCTGCAACTCAAGCGGCATTTCCGCGATTTCGTCGAGAAACAACGTGCCGTTGTGCGCTGCTTCGAACAAGCCCTTGCGATCACTCGTCGCTCCCGTAAACGCACCTTTCACGTGTCCAAATAACTCCGACTGCATCAACTCCGCTGTAAGCGTGGCGCAATTGAGAGCCTGAAACGGCCCTTTCGAGCGCAGGCTCAGTGAATGAATGGCACGCGCCACAAGCTCCTTACCGGTCCCCGTTTCTCCGCGCACCAGAACATTCGCCTCGCTCTTCGCGACACGTTCAATTGTCTGAAAGAATTCCTGCATTTTAGGTGAGACGGTCACCATCCCATGAAAAATCACGGGACGTGTCGCAGGACGCTTGTAAAGCTTCGTCATGGACGCTTGTCCTTCTTGTAACTACTAACCGGAAGTTTGAGGTAGCTCTTACCGTTAGCTTCCGCGGGTGGAAATTCGCCCGCGGCGATGTTGACTTGCACGCTCGGAAACAGAAGTCGCGGCGCGGCGAGTGTGGCATCACGATTTTCACGAAAGGCAACAAACTCTTTCTCACTCGTCTCCGCGCGAATCTGAATGTTCTTCTTCTTTGATTCACCGATGGTCGTCTCGAAGGCCAAGCTGCGACCACCGGGCTGATAGTCATGTCCCACGAATACGCGTGTCTTATCTGGCAGCCGATATAAACGCTCCGCCACGGAATGAAACAAGGCCTTCGCGTCCCCAGCGGGAAAGTCACAGCGCCCCGTTCCATAATCCGGCATAAACAGCGCGTCGCCGGTGAATACCGCGTCATCAAAAAGGTAACTCACGCACGCGGGTGTATGTCCCGGGGTAAAAAGCACCTTAAACGCGAGGGACCCGGCTTTTATCACTTCATTGTCCGCGAACAGCCGACCGAATTGGCTGCCATCCGTCTGGAAAGACGCGGGGAAGTTAAAAACATTCTTAAACGTCTTTTGCACCACGGTAATACGTTCACCAATGCCAATCCTTGCGTTCGGGAGATAATCCGTCACAAGATCGTGCGCGCCCGAAAGATGATCGGCGTGGGCATGGGTTTCGAGCACGAAGTGCACTTTAAGATTATGTTCCCGCACAAAAGCCATGAGCTTTTCAATGGATTTGTTGTCCGTCTTAACAGCCGCTGGATCAAAATCCAAAACAGGATCGATGATGACCGCGTCTTTTGTTGCCGCGTCGTAAACCACATAAGTCAACGTGTACGTCGCATCATCGAAGAACGTTTTGACTTCCATAACAACTACCTCCGGGAAACGGGCCATTTTTTGTAAAAATTAAACAAAAACATGCCGGCAATCATACTCGCCACAAACACGATGACGCTGGATTTACCGGTAACGGACGCCACGATCGCGGGGCCGGGACAAAAGCCACCCAGTCCCCAGCCCAAGCCAAAGATCAGCGCGCCGAACACTAGATCTCTATCAATGTCATGACGGGTCGGAAGATATAATTTAGTTGCAAAGATGGGACTCGATCTTTTCGCTATCAGACGAAATGAAATCGCATGCACCGCGATCGCTCCGATCATGACAAAGAGAAGACTTGGATCCCAATTTCCCGTGACATCTAGAAATCCGATAATCTTTGACGGCATGGTCATTCCCGCCACGCCAAGGCCTAATCCAAACAACAATGCAATCAAGAAAGAGGCAACCATACTTTTCACGGCGAGACTCCTACAGCACGAAGAAGAGTGACCATCAAAACGCCGGCGAGAATAAACGTCATCGTCGCGATAATGGATCTCATGGAGAAACGACTGATGCCGCACACACCATGACCACTCGTGCAACCACCGCCGAGACGTGTTCCAAATCCGACGAGCAAACCAGCCGCAACATAACGCCAAACGCCATCGCCAACGGGAAGCACCATGGTTGCTGGATAAAAGAACGCGAGCAGCACACCGGCCACAATCAAGCCGAGCAACGCTCCCACGCGCCAGCTGGTTTCACCGGCCTTTGCATCAATGACGCCCGCTAGAATTCCGCTGATGCCGAAGACACGTCCTTCGAACAACAGTAAGAGTGAAGCCGACAAACCAATCATCACGCCACCCACCAGCGGTGGAATAAATTGCGCAACATCCATATAAATTCCTCCTCATCACGCTCAGCCCTCATTGCACCGTCTGTACCATTTCTGTTTTTCCGATCTTTCCGTAGAAGATCGGAGCGTTACAAAACCAGGACAAAACGCGCCCGCATCGATTGTTTCATATCGCTGAGACAATGTTAAACCAATTTGAAACGCACTCGAGAGACGAGGTGAGACACATAAGAGAAGCCACTGTAATTAAAGTTGTTTTTAGAAAAGACGCGTTGGCATGCAGCTTGAAATATCAACGCTGAAACAATGGAAGAGGTTCAACATGAAACATATCAAAACCATTTCGCCCACAGATCTCTTTCGCCTGCAGCAGGAGTCGGGGGGTATAACCGTCATCGATGTTCGCGAATCGGACGAATTCGCGGAAATGGCTTCCCCCCTCTCCGAGAACTTGCCCCTCAGCACCTTCGCGCCGAGCCAGGTGACCCAACATTATGATAAGCGAACGGAGCTTTACATGATGTGTCGGTCCGGGCGCCGCTCCCTACGCGCCGCTCAACTTCTCTACGATGAGGGATTTCTCTGTGTTTACAACGTGGAAGGCGGCTTGAACGCGTGGGAGGCGGCGGGGCTTCCGGTTGTGAAAGCGGTTGGTTAATGCTAAAAACGGGACCTTTGACAGATTGTCTTAACCAACGGTTATCGCAAGACGGCTAAGTCTTCGCGACTCGAAGCGACACACGAAAAGAATCCATGATCCATTTAACGAACCTTACGAAACGCCAGGGCCAACGTGTCCTTTACGAAAACGCATCCTTTCTCGTGCGACAAGAAGATCGCATCGGCTTGGTCGGCCCTAACGGTGCCGGTAAGACGACGATCTTCCGCCTTATTATGGGAGAGGACACGCCCGAAAGTGGCACCATCGTGATCCAGCCAAACGTTAAGGTGGGGTACTTTTCTCAGGACGTCGGTGACATGCGTGGTCGTTCAGCCCTTGCGGAAGTGATGGCTGGCGCGGGACGTGTGTCCGAGCTCGCAAAATTCATTCAAGAGGTGGAAGAACGGCTGGCCAACAGTGAAGCCAACCCAATTCCTGATGATGAATTCGGTCCTCTGATGGAACGATATGGCGACGCCCAGATGGAATTCCAGCAGTTGGATGGCTACGATCTGGAAGCGCGCGCGAAAGCCGTGCTCACCGGTCTTGGCATTGGCCCCGCCGATTATGATCGCCCCGTCGAGCAATTCAGCGGCGGTTGGAAAATGCGTATCGCCCTCGCCCGCATTCTCGTGATGCAACCCGATGTGTTGCTTCTCGACGAGCCCACGAACCACTTGGACATCGAATCCATTTTGTGGCTTGAGGAGTGGTTGCGCGGATTCAAGGGCGGCATCGTGATGACAAGTCACGACCGCGAGTTTATGAATCGCCTTGTGAACCGTATTGTCGAGATAGCGAACAAACAGATCACAGTCTACGCCGGTAATTACGAATTCTATATTCGTGAGCGCGAGGTTCGTCGCGAACAGCTGCTCGCGGCGCATCGACGTCAGCAGGAAATGCTTTCGAAGGAAGAGGAGTTTATCGCCAAATTCGCGGCCCGCGCTTCTCACGCGGCGCAGGTGCAATCACGCGTCAAGAAGCTCGACAAGATTGAGCGCATTGAGATCCCAGCTGAAGCAAAAACAATTGATTTTGAGTTCGCCAAGCCGCCTCGTAGCGGTAACGATGTTGTTCGTTTTGAAAGTGTGAGTAAGTCGTGGCAGCGCGATGACGGCAGCGCGAAACAGGTCTTCCGTGGCGTCTCTGGTGTTGTGCAGCGTCTCAATAAGATTGCCGTGACAGGTGTGAACGGCGCGGGAAAATCGACTCTCTTAAAAACCATCGTTGGTGAGACAGCTCCCACTTCCGGAACCCTCACCGTCGGCGCGAACGTCAGCATCGGCTACTTTAGCCAGCACGCTTTGGACACCCTGGATCCAAAGAAAACCGTCTTTGAAGAAGTATCTAGCCGCCTTCCCGAAGCTTCGGTGGGATTCGTGCGCAACCTTCTCGGTGCCTTCCTCTTTAGCGGTGACGACGTTGAAAAAAGAATCTCCGTTTTGTCTGGCGGCGAGCGTAGTCGCGTGCTCTTAGCCTTAATCCTTGCGCAGCCCCTAAATCTCTTGATTCTTGACGAGCCCACAAACCATATCGATATCGAATCTCGCGAGATATTGCTGAAGGCCGTGCAGAATTTTGAGGGTACCGTGCTTGTCGTAAGTCACGATCGCCACTTTTTGCGTCAAATCGTGAACCGTGTATTCGAGATTCGTGATGGTGAGATGCGGGTCTACGAAGGCAACTACGACGAGTACTTGGAACGAAAGCAACCGTAGACTCTTCGCTTCGCTCAGAGTGACGAGGGGGCCTTTTGGCCCCTTTTCTTTTTAGAACGACAGTTCCGTGCGTAAACCGATAACGGTCGCATCATCTAAAGTGGGATCGGTGGCTGGGTTCTGAATGCGCTGCACATCGAACTGAAGGCTGAACCAATCCGTTACGATGGCCTTGTAAGTGAGTTCGTAGTTCGTTTCTCTTTTTTCCGCTGTGGGCACCAATTTCAGATACTCCGGGCTGTTTTCGGCAACAGCCACACCGAAGGCGAGAACGTCCGCATCACGCGTCGGGATCGCTCCCGTATAATGCAGAGCGCCGCCATAAAATGTTTCCACTTGGTTCAGCGTTTTTTCCGCCGTGCCGTAACGGATGTAGGCGCCAAGCCCTTGATCGCCGCTTCCTTCCGAAAAGAGCATGCGCTCCGCAAAGAAATAGAAGCCGCGGTTCCGCTCGTCCGGTCCACCATCCACGGAGGGAATTGCTGTTGAATACGCCCATCCTCCCACCGCGACCTTTGTGTAAGGAGCGTTATTTCCTTCCTGCTGAATGCCTGCTTCATACACCGTTAGAACGCCTTCTTTGTCGTCAAGACGGAGATGCGTGCCACGCGGATAATTGGGGTCTCCCGGCGTTCCCTCAAGAAATGCCGTTTGAAGATAAAAGTTATCAGCTTTAAATTTGAAGCGCGTGCCTAGTCCTGGTGTTGGAAAAATAGCGGGACCATTCATTCCGCTCTGGCTGATATCAACGCCGATGCCATGGGACGGATTGATAAAAACACCGCCAAATTTTTTCGCGTCAAATTCAGTATTAATGTCGTAAATACCCAAGAGCACGGCGAAGAACTCTTCCGATGAAGACCAGTTCACCCATGCATCATGAAGTTTGCCATTCGGATCAGCGGCAATATTGTCAATGCCGTGTAAGGAGCCGACAAAGTCATTGGGATCGTCACCGTGTGTTAAAAGAAAATGGGCCCAAAAACTCAGACCAGAAACGCCCCATAATTTTTCCGCATCCGCGCTCAGAGTGAGATTAGCGATACCAAGGTAAGATCCCTTTCGTTCAATACCGCCATGCGTCACCGTAAAATAGTCGCCCTTGTAGGAAATCGTGGGAACAAAACCGGGTGCTGCGTCTTCAGCGAAAGACGTTGAAGAAACGCAAAGAGCGAGTCCCCAGAGAATTCTTTTGAACCGCGATCTCATCCTTGCCTCGAAAAAATACGTGCGGGTAAAAATGTCCCACATCGCTACGGAAGAGATTCGGTTGTTAGGGAGAAGAATTAAGAAAAGGATGCTGACTTTAGAGTAAGTTCCATGAAATGCAAAAAGGGGCTGCCGTAGCAGCCCCTTGTGTCACACACGACATTAAATCTTAAACCAGATATCGAAGATGGTGCGCAAGACACCGTCGGCAAACTCGGCCACCGAGCGTTCGCGGGTCTGGTTGCCATAGATATCTTGTTCGAAGCCTGACTTATAACTCAAGTCGATACCGAGAAGCTTCGCTTCACTGAGGGACTGAAGTTCGCCCTCGGATACGCGTCCATCGCGGTCGCGATCGAACCACAGAACGAGCTTCGCATAGATCGCATCTTTTTCATCGATCCAGCCGTCACCGTTCGCATCGTACTTTCTCAGGGCCTCAAAGCCGTTTGCGGCAGGCTGCCCATCTGGACCGATGGTACGATCACCGAACAGTTCATGCACGGAGTCAATGTTACCGTTGCCATCACGATCAAGCGCGAGAAAGGCCGTCGTTGCTTGTAGCGGCCAAGAGATGCGATGCTTTACACCGCTGCCGCTGATATCAAACTCAACGCCTTCCGCGGGAGAGCTGAGCTCAATGCCCGCACCGCTCACATCGACGACAAGTGGCGAACGCACTTCATCGCATCCACCTTGCACACCACCGCTCGAGTCGTTTTTGTCGCGCAAGACATAAGCCTTACCGGAGGTAATTTTTCCACCAGAGATAACTGTATTGGGAGCCACGCCCAACATACCAGTTGTCGCATAGTTAAGAATTGCATCTGACGTTGCTGATCCAGCACGCGTCAAGAAATTACTATCCGCCTGACAAGACGAATGCATGCCCACGTCACAGAAGACGATGTGATAAGAACCGTCTTTCAGTTGAAGAGAAAGATTTGCGGTGCCGTTGAGAACACTGCTTTTTAAGTTGTAGGCGGTCGCCAAATCCAAGTTCTCAAAGAGCACCACGGAGGATGTTCCTTGATACGCTTTGACGCTAATGCCCTGTGCTTTCACAAGGTATGTGCCCGTCTTTTGGGAAACGTTGTTACTACAAAGCAGTTGTGTTCCAAACGCTCCGGACGGAACGTTGCCGCGTTCACCAGAGTCGCCACTCGAACCATTACCCGAGGTCCCTGATCCGCCAGCACCCCCCGGATTTCCCGATGAGCCACCGGATCCACCAGCGCCGCCAGGCCCACCGGACCCGTTACTTCCATCACCCCCACCGGGGATGGTCTCTGACGGAGGCGCAAGGGAGTTGGCGGAATTCTTGAACGCCTGTTGGTTCAAAGCTTCTTCTTTGGAACTCGTGAAGCTACGGTCGGCTTTATAGGTACTTGTGTTGCAGGCGACAAGTGACGACAGCGAAAGAACGCCAATCGACGCATGCCAATAAAAGCGGACATTTTTCATGTAGCCACCTTGGTAAGGACTTATGGGTTTAAATGAGATCAATTTTCTTATCGTCACGAGTTGGTGAAAACATAAGGATTTTTAATTAACCCCCTTATTTCAGCAGATTGCCACGCGCCATCTCACGAAATCTTTTACTCGGGCAGCGCATTTTGGTGAGAATTTTGCTCCAAACTTTCTGAGTCTGACTTTATGCCGCGGTGCTGGAGGGGGGAAACATACGGTTACGCTACTGATCATATTGATCCATACCGCCGGACTTGTAGCCGCTTTGATCGCTATTATGAAAACGCGAACGGCTCAAGGCGCGATCGCGTGGGCTGTTTCTCTCATCGCACTCCCTTATGTCGCACTGCCACTCTACATAGTCTTTGGGCACAATAAGTTTAAAGGATACGTAAGAGCGCGCCGCATTAAGCACCAAAATTTCCAGGCGGAGCTCGCCGCCGCTTCCCTCGAAGCCGCCCGTTATGAACCAGAACATATTAGTAAGACCATGGCGACAGTGGCAAATATGGGCGGCCTGCCGGTTCTACACGGTAACGCGACGCGTCTTCTTATTGATGGCGAGGCCACCTTCGCACGCATTCTGGAGACCATCCAGGAAGCGCGCCGCCACGTCATGGTGCAATTCTATTTGGTGCGAGCCGATCGCCTCGGCCAACATGTGAAAGAAAGTCTTTTGAATGCATCCGCGCGCGGCGTGAAAGTATGGATGTTATTCGATGCGTTGGGTGGTCACGATTTACCGCAAACCTACATTGAGGAGCTTCGCTCGGGTGGCGTTCATGTCGCTTCTTTCAAGTCCACAAAATCCTGGCGCAATCGCATTCAGGCGAATTTTCGCAATCATCGCAAGATCGTTGTCGTGGACGGTGAACGCGCCTACATCGGTGGCCACAATATCGGCAATGAATACCTGGGCGAAAACCCACTTCTCGGCCGGTGGCGTGACACGCATATCGAAATCATTGGCCCAGCCGTCACATCCGCGCAGTTGGTTTTTGCTGAAGATTGGTATTGGACCTGCGGCGAAATTCCCGACATCTCGTGGCGCATTCCACCCGCGCAACCAGAGAACCAAAAAGTAGTCTTCCTGCCGTCTGGACCAGCAGACCTTGGCGATACGTGCGCGATGTTTTTTAGCTACCTCATCAATCAAGCGAAAAAACGCATCTGGATCAGTGTCCCTTATTTTGTTCCCGGCCCGGTGATCATTGCACAGTTACAGTTAGCGGCATTTCGTGGCGTTGACGTGCGCCTGATCGTGTCGGGAATATCGGATAACTGGCTGTCTAATCGCGCATCCGAATCCTACCTTCCCGAAATGGTGATTTGGAACGTGCGTGTCTGGCGCTACCACGGTGGCTTTATGCATCAGAAGGTGGTGTTGGTTGATGATCGTTATACCAGCGTGGGAAGCGCGAACTTTGATGTGCGTTCTCTCGAGGTAAATTTTGAAATCACAGCTTTGGTGGACGATGCGAAGCTCGCCAGCGAGGCTGAAAACATGCTGCTGCGAGATATGGAATTAAGCCACGAAGTGTTTGAAGAAACGTTTCTAAAGGATCCGCTCTTAGTGCATTTTCAACGTCGTTTATCGCGCCTTCTGACACCGATTCTTTAGGGGTGATG
The DNA here is from genome assembly GCA_964404325.1 of uncultured Oligoflexales bacterium. Lineage (GTDB taxonomy): Bacteria > Bdellovibrionota_B > Oligoflexia > Oligoflexales > Oligoflexaceae > CAYOJQ01. The sequence continues at coordinate 114,153 of CAYOJQ010000003.1, read as the reverse complement.
ATGCTGAAAGTCCTGAGTTACAACGTTCACCAGGGTCTCAGCGCACTCCGTCGGGTCGATATAACACAAGGTATCGCTTCTCTTCTTAAAACATCGGGGGCCGATATTGTCTGCCTTCAAGAAGTGTGGCAAAGGCACGGTGTGTCAGAACAGCAATTGGAACAGCTTTGTGACAACAATTGGGACTTTCAGATCTATGAACGAAATGCCGTCTTTCCTGAAGGGGCGCAGGGAAACGCGATTCTGAGTCGTTTCCCCATCATGCGCTATCGCAATGTTGACATCTCTTTACTTCCGTTCGAGCGCCGTGGATTTCTCCACGCGGAATTAAAAATGAACAACATGATTTTGCATGTGATTTGTGTGCATCTTGGTTTGGTTCGTTATGAACGGCATCATCAGTTAAAGGAGATGTCACTTTATGTGGAAAAAAATATCAAGCGCACCGCTCCGCTGATTGTTGCAGGTGACTTCAATGATTGGCGCAAACGAGACGTCAAACCTTATGCGCAAACCATGCGGTTACAAGAGGCCATGGTCGTTAGCACGGGCTCCTACGCCAGAACTTACCCTGCCTACCTTCCTCTTCTTCCATTGGATCGCATTTATTTTCGCAATCTGCGATTGGAGTTGGCGCATCCGAAAATCCATAACTTTCATCTAGGCCTTTCGGATCACATCCCGTTGGAATGCGCTTTTTCGTTCCCTCCGGTGGAGCGAAGAAAAAGTTAATCTTGATAAACGATATGCCCGTTCATCATGGTCATGCGCACTTTGACGTTTCGCAGATCCTGCGGTTTTGTCGTCCGGAGATCGCGATCGAAAAGAACAAGATCGGCCGCATACCCTTTCTTAAGGAGTCCAGTCTCTTGTTCCATAAATCCGGCATAGGCTCCTTCGTGGGTGTAAGCATGCAAAGCTTCCGCCAACGTCAGCTTCTCAGGCGGATTCCATCCGTCCGATGGAAGTCCTTCCGCATTCGCACGCGTGACAAAAGCATGCACACCCCATATAGGTGAAACGGGCTCCACCGGTGCGTCCGAGCCAGCGGCAAGATGCGCCCCCGCATTAAGAAGACGGCGCCAAATATAAGCACGCTCCATAAATCGTTCTTTTCCGAGACGATTGATCGCCCAAGGGCTATCGGACGGCGCGTGAATCGGTTGCATGGAGGCAATCACACCCAGCCTCTTAAAACGAGGAACATCATCCGGCGCGATGATTTGCGCATGCTCAACCCGCAGACGGCTCTCGTCGCCATTCTTTTTCTCAGCTTTTAAAGCTTTTTCATAGGCGTTGAGAACAACATGGTTGGCACGATCACCAATCGCATGACTCGCCACCTGATAACCGGCGGCAAGGGCGCGCGACGTGATCGCGGTCACCTCATTCTCATCCAAAATCAAAAGCCCTTTGTGCCCAGGCTCATCGGCATAATCATCGATAAGAGCGGCGCCCCTTGATCCCAATGCGCCGTCCACCATTAGTTTTACGCCACGAACAAAAAATACGTCGTCAACATTCACGCGTCCGCGCTGAAAGTATTTCGTCAACAAAGCAGGCTGACTGCCGTCAACCATCGCATAAACTCGCAGCGTTAATTGTTTCTTCTGGGCCATGTCTTCATAAGCACGAAGAATGTCACCGCCAACTCCCGCATCATGAAACGTGGTGATACCTTGAGCCACAGCCTCGCGCATACCTGCCGCGAGCGCTTCGCGCATTTCCGCTTCGCTCAACGGTGGCATTACTTTCCGCACGAGCCCCATCGCTTCATCGACAAAAATACCCGAGGGCTCTCCGTCGGCACGTCGGAGGATGCGACCGCCATGAGGATCTTTTGTTTCGCGGGTGATATTGGCCTTCTTTAACGCCACGCCATTGACCCACGCGGCGTGTCCGTCCACGCGAGTTAAAAATACAGGATTCTTTGGTGTTATTGAGGAGAGATCATTGGCATCGGGAAATTTTTTATCCGGCCAAAGATTTTGATCCCAACCACGCCCAACAAGCCACTGTCCTGGCTTTAAAGTTTTGACGCGCGCGGCAATCTTCTTTTTCGCCTCGTCCAAACTTTTTGTATCGCTGAGATCAAGATCGATACTCTTACGCCCCAAACCAAACATGTGGCCGTGTGCTTCCACAAATCCAGGCATCAGAGTCGCACCCTTGAGGTCCACAACGCGTGTCTTGGCGTCCGCCTGCGCGCGCACGTTGCCCTCATCGCCCAGCGCGGTGATTTTTCCATTCTCCACCGCAATGGCACGCACCTCCGGCTGCTTCGTATCCATCGTTAGAATGGAGCCATTCACGAAAATGGAGTCGGCAGCTCCCCACGCGGGGGCGCTGCAACCACACAGCAGCAGTAAAAAGATTTTTTTACAGGCCATGTCTGACTCCACGCGTAAAATTAACGTTTTGCCGGTAGGAATTTTTTCTCAAATACGAACGGACCGAAAGGCAATACCGCGGCAAGGATCGCACCTAACAGACGTTTCGTCGGCCAGGTTCCAGCAACCGTGAGGTTCAGAGCCAAAGCCACGTAAGCGAGGAAAAGAAAGCCATGACCTCGTCCCAAGTAAGTCACGGCAAGCGGTTCATCGAACATGTACTTCAGTGGCATCGCAATGAAGAGCAACAACAAAAAAGACAATCCTTCCAAAATGCCAACAATACGAAACATCTTTTCCATAAAATCCCCTACGGTATTTCGAGATAAAACGGCAATTCTTTGGAACGAACGCCATTCACCAAAACAGACCAACCCTGTTTTCCTTCATAATACGAGCGAACTGTTACAGCCTTTATTCGCACACGCATGGTGAGATTTTCCATAGCACCGGCCGCCAGCCGCAGTTTTTTTCCTTTTAAAATTTTTGCTCGCTGCTGCGCTCGCGCTCCTAGAAGAGAAAGATGGTGATCCACCACAACGTTTGCGCCTCGCGCTCCCTTATTCTTGATCGTTACTTCGACCGTCAAAAACTCACCCAAGGTCACTTTCGGGGTGAGAACCCTCAATTTTTTGACCTCAATCACCCCGGGTTTAACACCGTGCAGCGCGAGGGCGCCCACATGACCCTTTTTAACCAGGGTCCGTGTTCCATGGCGGATAATCCACGCGAGTTGGGCATTATCTCCCGCCTCCGTCCGCCACGTCTTCAGTTTCTTCACCACCCAATCACCATGATTTTTGGTGTGATCATTCAGGTGGTTGGCCACCGACTTTCGCACATACTCAGAGGAATCAAGGCGAAGCGTGTTTAGAATCTCCCACGTGTGCTCGGGGTCCTGCACAAAACGCGGCAGCTTCTCGCCCCACGGCAAAAGGGGGCGTGATCCTTCCGAAGAAAGGCGACGCACATGCTCCGAAGGGTCCTTTGTCCAAGCGCGGAGTGTTTTCAGTGTCTTCGTCTCGTGATTCATTAAGAACGGCCGAATGGCAAATTCCGCAGTGAAGACTTGCGTCATCGCATGAAGCGCCTTCATGGATAGATCAAAATGATCTTGTCCAAACTTCGCCACGACATGCGTTAACGGCCATACTTGAAAGCCGGACAGTCCGACCTCGTCACTCTCGTCGCGACGAAGAGCGTCCATTAGAATCGGGAATGATTTTTTGGGATCTTGGGGCAGCAGGGACTGCAACCGGTCAGCGAGAAAAATCATGCGCCCTTTAAGCTCCAAAGGTTCAAGGGCGGCAGGTAGATCTCGCAAAAAATCTCGCGATGAGAAGTTCGGATCGGCGCGGTGGAGAGCTTGAGCCATACGAGTGGCGGCTTTTTCGTTCAGCCAGTTCTTAAAGGGCTCCATGCACTCAAACCTTCACACAAAAAAGGGTGGCTTCAGCCACCCTCTTATCACTTATTGAATCACAGCATCAATGACGGCCTTGGACTCGGCATCCAATGCCCCCCCTGTTAACACAACGCGGAGAAATTCGCGAATCTTCGCGGCAGGGACCGCATAAGTGAGTTCTTTCCAGATTTCCTCACTATGAGTCGCCAGCATGTTATCGAGATAGTCTGAGTGCTGCACCTTTTCTGACTTGGGAATACGGCCTGTCCAGACTATGCCGATGACGTTACCGCTCTGACGATCAACCATCGCTGATCCAGAATCACCATGGGAAACATCGCAGCCATTCGCAAAAGACCAAACCTCATAACGACCAGGATTCAGTTCATCCGGATCGCGCATAAAGCGGAATTCGTCTTTACCGGAGAAAACTTTGCAATCACTGTCTTCGTTGGCAACGAGATAACCGTTGGGGTTATCACCGCGACCAAAACCAACGGTGATAAGCTCCTCACCGGTCTCAATAGCCCGATTAAAATCAAAAGGTCGCGCGAAAGGCTTCAATGCGGCCGCTTGTTCATCCGTGAGTTCGATCGCCATCAAAGACATATCGATATCAGTCCATGTGCCAAAGAATTTGATCACCTTGGCGCTAAAATTCAAAATGGGAAAACGCACGCTTTTACCGAGACAGCTTGTGGGGCACACGTGGTTGTTGGAAGCCACGACGTGATATCCCTCGTAGTCGCCAATGTAGAAACTGGTCGCGCCGTTCAGCATACCAGTTGCTGTTGCGATCATACGAAGTTGTGGGGAGCGATTAAGATCTTCTTCTTCAACGCGCTTCTTACCCCATTCGTCACCGATGCGATAAGTATCGTCGAGGAGATCCTGTGGGACTGGGACTAATGTTCCCGTACCGAGTTCTGGAACGAGTGGTGATTGTGCGAATAGAATGCTTGAATAAGAAAAGAATATCGCGCTTAGCCATTTATTCTTCATGGGACTCCCCCCGGTTAAAACGAATGATGGGGGATCGTAATAGTGAAGGCGGTTATAGGCAATGGGAAATGCACCACGAGAAGGCTTTTCTAGCCTTTGACGCGAAAACCTTTCTTTTCCAGCAGATTGCGGAGCTGTTCTCTTTTGTCGCCTTGAATCTCGACGCGCCCCACCTGACCGTCATGGCCGTAGGTTCCGCCCGTGCCACATTTTCCCTTCAACTCTGTCGCGAGCGCTTTCAAAAAGTCTTCAACCGCCGGCAATTTATCAATCACGGTTACCGTTTTGCCACCGCGACCACTTTTCTCCATGCGCATGACGGCGGTCACTGTGCTTGGATCCACGGGACCAGAAGATTTTGTTTGGGATGTATGGGTTTGTCCACTGGTGGAATAAACCAGGCGGTTCTCATTATTTGCCATGCGTCGGTCCCGTCCTAACGAAAAATCAGACGTCGCATAATATGCGGCACATCCTTACCCGTCAATTCAGGACTCGCTTCGTATCCCCCACCAGGCTTGGCTTTGTGCACCACGCAGCCATAAAGAGAATCGCTACACCCAACTGGCTGTTGAATCAGCGTGTGATTGAGGTTGATGGAAAACCACGGGTGATGCGATGGTTTTTTGGGCGCGCCAAAGCAATATTGATATTGACCACTGAGACCCGTGTATCGTCCGGGACCATCATCTTCCTTATCGCTCGCGACACCACACGAACTGCGGAAACTCACCAAACCATCGCTGCGCGACTGAAACCCTGCTTGAGCGTCAATAACACCAAATTCATATTGGCCGTTAAATGTTTCAGCACCGATTCCTTCGTCCGTTGAGTAACCGGGAACCATAAAGAAGGGCACACCGGGATCAATGTCAATCGGCGCGCCCACGTGAGTCGCGTAGTCGATCTGTAAGGTTTGAATGGCGTCGCCGCTAGCCAAAAACGGCTTCACCACACTCGCGAGTAGCGTGGCATTGGGGTATCGATCGGGATTGATGACGATATTGGCGACCTTAGAGCCTCCGGCCGCGGATGCGATCGAAACCACGAAAGCAACCTTTTCGCGCACGGAGCGGTAAAGCGCCCGGTCCTCCGCCGTGGTGTTTCCACCATCTCGTGCGCGCAACAGAATATACTCAAGCATCAATCCGCCCATACTATGCGTGACGACCACGCAACGGCCATACATGCCACACGGAGCATCGAGAATTTGTTTCGCGACTTTTTTGGCCTGAGAATCCACACGCGCGCGGCCATCATAACAGATCGGCGAATTCAGGTCCCTGCGTGGCGAAAGAACATCCGCCAAGCCGCTCCACTGGCTCCATCCTTTGTCGCCATCCGCGCAAATATCCGTTTGAGCCATGCCGTGAACAAATAAAAATCCGACATCACCGTCCGCATACCATGCGCTGGGTCCAACCGCGATTTCATCATCACGCATGGTGGCAATACTTACTTCGTAACGCGCTGGCGCTCCAGCGGCGTCAAGAACATCAAGCTTAAAGGTTCCCGCTTGTCCCTTTTGCGGCAGCCACAAAAATTCCCGTTCGTTGGCGGCAAGGATGGCGCCATCCGGGATTGATTCTTTTTTGAAATATAAGTCCACGGAAGGAAGAGTGATCTTAAGAGGAAGAAGCTCTTTGCCGGCACTTGTTCCGAGAAGAGGGCTGGCATCCGCATCTCCGGTGGATGGGTTTTCCGGAGACCCACCTCCACCCTTGCTGCCATCTTGAAAGATCTGTGGCGCTCGTTTTTTAAGACCATCCTCGCCACAGCCCGCAAATGCAACGACGAGACATAACAAAAGAAACCGCATAAGAAACCTCTATTTGGGCGCAAGAGCCCGGCCTCCTTATCGGCAGACTCCCCTTTTTTCTTGAGGATTTTTTTCGTCCGCCCTATCCCGCGCGGGTTACATAGTCAGTCATGGTCAAAAAAGCCCCAATCGACATCAAGATCAACGCGGCGCCAAACATCAATAAGATCAGCTTCTGACTGGAACGCACATGCATAAAAAACCACATCACCAAACACGCTTTGATGAGTGCAATCAGCAGGGCCACGGGTGTGTGCCATATTCCGAGATCGATTTCCGCGAGAACAAAAGTAGCGACCAGCAAAATGATGAGCGCGACGTACGTGCCCCAATAAGCCAACACCGATGGCTCTTCAAATGTGTAAATGGGATCGTTGGTTGTTTTCATAGTTTTGGTATGAGGTAAAAGCAGGGGTAAAGAAAGATCCACACCAGGTCGACAAAGTGCCAATACAACCCCAGTGTCTCAATGCGCGTGCTATGCTCCTCGATATGTTTTCGTTTCAGAGTGATCGCCGCTAAAACAGCGATAAGAACGATACCGATCAAAACGTGAATGCCGTGCAATCCTGTCATAAGAAAATACAGGGAAAAGAATAATTCACCTTTCGGCGCATAGGGTCCCGAGTAGTGATAGAGGGGTCCCGGAACAAGTCCTTTCAAATACTCCTCGTGCCATTCGATTAACTTCACCCCGAGAAATATCGCTCCCAGTAAAACAGTCAGGGAAGACATCAGCGCGAATTGTTTTCGCAGGCCGTATGCGACCGCGCGCACCGCGAGAGCCATGGTCAGACTGCTGGTAAGGAGAACTGCCGTGTTAATGGTGCCGAGGCGCAAATCCATCTCCTGACCGAAATGAGAAAAGACCTCTGGATACAAATATCGAAACACAACGTAACCAGCAAAGAGTCCACCGAAAAAGAGTGCCTCCGTGCCGAGAAAAATCCACATTCCCGCGATGGAGCTTTCTTTTTGCTGCTCCAGATCCCAAAAACGTTCGTGTAAGGGCTCAGGAAATGCGTGCGGATGTGTCATTCGGCACCTCTCTCGTTTCGTAAGCGTAGGCATCCTCCGTCACGATTGGAATCTCATCGAAGTTCAAGGTTGGCGGCGGCGAAGGAGTCTGCCACTCAAGCCCCGTCGCGTTCCACGGATTCGCGCCCGCGAGAGCGCCGCGCCGAATGCTCCAAAGAAGATAAGAAAGGGGTATGGCATAGCCCACCGCGAGGATGCTTGCGCCTGCGGTTGATAGAACATTCAGCACCTGAAATTCGGGCGCGTAAGTGTGGTAGCGACGAGGCATTCCTTCCAAACCCAAAATAAACTGCGGAAAAAATGTCAGGTTAAAGCCGATGAAGATCACCACCGCGGAAAGTTTCGCCAAGCCCTCGGGGTACATGCGCCCAAACATTTTCGGCCACCAAAAATGCAGTCCGCCGAAGTAGCCCATAACGGCGCCGCCCACCATGATGTAGTGAAAATGAGCGATGATAAAATACGTGTCATGCACATGGACATCGAGCGCCAGAGTCGCGACAAAGACACCGGTCAACCCACCAATCGTGAAGAGCCCAATAAAGCCTAAGGCGTAAAGCATCGGCGCGTTGTAAGCGGTCGATCCTTTATAAAGGGTGGCTGTCCAGTTAAACACCTTAATGGCGGACGGCACGGCCACGACCATACTAAGGACCGAGAACACAAGCCCAGCGTAGACGGATTGCCCCGACACGAACAGGTGATGCCCCCAAACGAGAAAACCAAACACCGCGATGGCGAGGCTCGAAAAGGCAATCATGGTGTAACCATAAATTCTCTTACGCGAGAAGCAGGGAACGATTTCACTGACCACACCCATGGATGGAAGAACCATGATGTATACGGCTGGATGCGAATAAAACCAGAACAAATGCTGGAAGAGAACGGGATCTCCACCACGCGTGGGATCAAAGATGCCAATTCCCGTCAATCGCTCCACGGCGACCATGGATAGTGTGATCGCCACCACCGGCGTCCCCAAAATCATGACTATACTAGCGGCATACATGGACCACACAAACAGTGGCAGGCGCGTCCATGTAAGGCCCGGCGCACGCATCTTATGTGTCGTCACGACAAAATTCAGTCCAGTAAAAATCGATGAAAAACCGGCGAAGAAAATACCCGTGATGGCCAACACAACACGACTATTGGAGTACATGCTGCTGTAAGGCGTGTAAAAGGTCCAGCCAGTATCCACGCCACCGCTCGTGATGGCGACAAGAATCAGAAACGCACCGATCATGTACAAATACCAACTGGCAAGGTTCAAGCGAGGGAATGCGAGATCCTTGGCGCCAATCATCAATGGTATGAGAAAGTTCCCAAGAGTCGCTGGGATGGATGGGATCAGAAAAAGAAAAATCATCACAATGCCATGGGCAGTGAACAGGCGATTGTACGTATCCGCTTGGAACAAATCGCCTTCGGGTGTGAGAAGATCCAGACGAAAAAGTCCCGCCGTGGCGGCCCCAATGGCAAAGAAAAAGGTGATGCTGATAAGATAAAGAAGCGCAATGCGTTTATGATCGGTGGTGAACAACCAAGAACGCAGGGTGTGCCCGCTGCTTAAATAGTGTGGTGTCGGTAAACTTTTTGAAATGCTCATGGTTGTGCTCGCACGGATTTGAGGTAGGCGATCAGATGCATCAGGTCTTCTTCTGTCACTTCTCCTCGATAAGACGGCATCACGTTACGAAAAAATCCCGAGATTTTTTCACTGGGGTCCAGAATTGACTCCCGAATGTAATTTTCATCCGCCACGACCGACTCACCGGTTGAAAGAAAGACCTTTTTTCCAAAAAGTCCTTCCAACGGCGGCGCCGTTTCGGATGATCCTGTTTTATGACACGCGACACACTGCAGCGTTCCCAGGAGCGCCTTCCCCATGCTTGCCGGCGAATTTTGTCCCTGCGTCGTGCTCAGCCACTCTTCGAAATCTTTTTGTGCCTGAACCACAACATAACCCGTCATAACGGAATGGTTCGTGCCACAGTATTGTGTGCAAAAAAGGTGGAATCGCCCCACGCGCGATGGTTCGAACGACATCTTGGTATATTGGTTGGGTAGAACATCGTGCTTCAAACGAAAGGCTGGCACAAACGCGCTGTGAATGACATCGTGCGAGATCATAACGAACTCCACCGGACGATGGATCGGTAGGTGAATCTCATTAATCTCCCGTCGCCCATTCGGATGCTCAAATTTCCACATCCATTGTTTCCCCAAGACGAACACTTGATAGGCGTTACTGGGTGCTCGCGAAAACTGTTCGAGAAAAACTTTTGCGCCCCAAGCAAAAAAACAGAGAAAAACAAGGAGAGGACCAGTCGTCCACACCACTTCCACGGCCAACACGGTGCGTGTTTTCGGCGGTGTATCGGGACGTCTTGATCGTCGATAACGCACCGAGAAAAAAATAACGGCGCCCGCGATCAAAAAGACGGCTAGTCCCGCAATGCCGAAGAACGTATAGATGATGGCATCCACACGATGAGCCAACGTGGAGGCTTGTTCCGGTAAAAGGGACAACCAGTCTTTCATGGTGACACCCGCGGGCTTTTGTCACTCATCAGCATCCACGCAATACCCCCGGCCATCGCCACAGCCGTGAGAGCTCCGACAATGCGCAGCGCTTTCATAATGGCAAAGCCATAGGTTCCCGTTGAGGGATCGTAGTGATAGCAAAGAAGTAAAAACTTCTCCGTCAAGGATCCAATTTTATGGGCCGAGGCTTCCGTTAAAGCCAAACGAAGATCGTTGGGATGGTATTCTATTCCGTAGAGATAGCGCGAGATCCGCCCTTCCGGCGTGAGAATCACAAGCCCGCTGGGGTGCACGAATTGTTTTGATTTTTCATCATAGCGATAACGAAAGCCAACAGCATCCGCGAGAGACTTAATGGTTGACGCATCACCCGTTAAGAAGTGAATCCCGTCCCCGTCCCCGCCCCCGGCGCGATGGTAACGTTTAAGGTACGCGTTTTTCTTTTCCGACGCGAGCGCGCTAGTTTCATTTGGATCAATGCTCACAAGAAGAACGTTGAAATCTTTCCCGGCGTTAAACGGCAACTCTTCAAGGACCTTGAAAAGCCCATTCAAAACCATCGTGCACAAATTTGGACAGCCGTAGTAGACCATCGCCAAAATCACTGGTTTTTCGTTATAGAAGTCTTGAAGCTGGACGGCTTTCCCACTTTCATTTTGCAAAAGATATTTTCCCGAAACCGCTCCATCTAGTTTCTGATCAAATGACACCCCCGCTGTGATGGGAGCGGCTACATTTTCCGAAACGGGATTTTGCGGCTGAAGAGGATAAGCGCGCCCTTCACGAGTTCCCAGAAAAATACTCACGATGCTCATGATTATGTTAAGGGGCAGGGACGACATGTTTCCCCCTTTCCTTGGCACGTGCTTGCTCTTGCCGCAGAAAAACGTCCATGGCTTCGCTGATGGGAACGCGCACAATCCGTTTTTCGGCATCAACCCAACCGTAAGAGTCCAACTGATCCTCTTCCCAAGTGTGAAAGTCCTGCCAATCGACACGAGGAAAAGGCTGCAGGAGAGGAACTGGAAAGTTTTGCGTGACAGTTGATTTATTGGTGGTGAGAACGTGCTGCATGAGATTGATACTAAACAGAGGTCTGAGCATAAATACGATCGCGACAAGCAGTCCCAAAATAATAGTCGTGGCTATGACGATGCCTTTTACATCGATATCATTGGCCTCATAACCTAACGAAGTGTTTGAATCCGCGTGTTCCACGATGCTACCTCGCTCGCTTGCGCAAAGCAAAAATCGCTCCACGATCCAATGCATTCATAAAAGCAGCCAGCCAAAGCGCCCCAACGGCTACGGGCGCCACACACTGCATCCAACTCCAGGTTAATTTCATGGGTGAGATTGTGGGAAGCACGAGCCAAACGGTGTTAAGCCATTGCGTCAGGACAAGCATGCCGGCAAGAATTCGCATCTGCCTGGGGTTGGTTTTGAAGGAGCGAAACAGCAACAGACTAAAGGGAACGACGAAGTAGAGAAAAATAAGCAGAGCCCCCACTCCACCCCATCCACCCATAAAGCGGCTGTTGTACCACACAACCTCTTCAGCCTTTTGACCAGACCAAGTGATGATCAACTGGGAATAGGAAAGGTACGTCCAAAGAACCACCACGGTGAAAAGAAGATTCGCCAGATCGTGGAGAGTCTTTGTTTGTAGATCGGGGCCGCCGCCGCGTTTGAAAAACAACAGCGCGAAAATGATAAAGGCAAACGAACTAACCACCTGCCCCAGAATCACTAACAAACCAAATATCGTTGAGTGATTGAATAAGCTGAGAGAGAGGATCCAATCAAAAGCCGCAACAGTCATGGTGGCGGCAAAAAGAAGAATGCCCATTCCGCTGAATCCTTCCACGGGCTGTGTTTTATCCAAGGACCGGCGCCTTAGAGAAAAAGCCACGCTCAGCCAAATCAAAAAACAAAGAGCGGCCCGCAAAAAGAAAAATGGCTTGTTTAAATACCATGTCATGGAAGCGAAGTTTTCAGCATGAAGCGCGGCGGAAGGCTGCGCCCACGGATAGAGAAAACGCAGGGCGAAAATATTGGGAATATAAAGAAGGAGCATGAGGGGTAATGTCTGGCTCGCCGCCTTGAAAATGGGAAGGCTTGCCTCTCCCCAACGTCCACCCGTGAGGTTGTAAATCATCCAGATGGTGGTGCATCCCAATGAAACACCCAACCACATGGAAAAGGCGATCAGATACGAAGAGAAAAATTGGACGGGATCTCCCCTAAGCCCAAGAAGGCAGAGTAGGAGCAGCACAATGCCGCCGATGGCGAGCATGAAACGCATCTGTGGATCCTGCCAACGGAACGTCATGGCTGCTTCCCTTCCAAAAGAATTTTTTTGTCTGGGGGAAGACTCTGGAACGGAACGCTGCGGCTCACCTCCAAGGCCTTAATATACGCGGCAATCAACCAACGATCGCGAACGGGAACCTGACCCGCATAAGACGGCATGGCACCGAAGCCATTGGTGACCACCAGAAAAATATGGCCCATGGATTTTGCTTTTTGCACGGGCGAGTGAAAGTTGGGCGGGCGTGAATACCCCCTTTGCACAATCATGCCGTTTCCGAGTCCGGTGCGACCGTGACAGGGAGCACAGTTGATGTCGAACCGCGATTGCCCGCGGAATAAATCTTCGCGCGTAAGAGCGAAAGGGAGTTCCCTAGTGTTTTCGTGCGCTGCCCGCGTGAGCGCTTCGCTCTCGGCGCTGCCGCGATCTTTTGTTCCAGGAACGGGAAGACGCGCGGAGCGTCCATTCGCAAAAAAAGAACTGGGATTGTAGATGCGGTAGGCTTCCTGCCGCGCCATATCATGCGATTCACAGCTCAGCACCATGCCCAGCAGAAACAAGAAGAAGCGAAAATCACGCATGTTGCCCATCCTCTTGTGCATGTTGCACGTCCTCCTGTTGATGCAGGGGGACGTCATAGACGCCCAGGGGATTTAAACTTTTGAGGAACGTTTCCGTTTGTTCCGGATCAAAACGAGGATCGCTCGCCTCAATGCAGACAAAAAATTTGTCCTGGCTAGCGGCGCCGAAAGCGGGAACATTAAAGAGAGGATGATGCAGACGTGGCAGGCCGTTTAATAGCAAAACAGCCATAAACGCGGAGAGAGCTGCGAACAAAATAGTCAATTCGAAGGAAACGGGTACAAACGCGGGCACACTGTTAAGGGGGCGCCCAGCCACATTGATGGGATAGCCGATAGCCGCACAGTAATATTGCAGAAGATACCCAGAACTCACCCCGAGAAGCCCCGCGATAAGCACAATCATGGACACGGGACTGCGACGGGTTCCCAAGGCCAACGACAACCCTTCGACTGGAAATGGCGCGTAAGCATCGATGCGTGAATAGCCTTCCTCACGCGTGCGCGTAACCGCTTGCAAAAGAGCCGTGGCGTCGGAAAACTCCGCCAGCAGACCAAACATTTTTTCGCGTTCTTTGGTCATGCTTCTTCATGCTCCGTTTCCGTCACGAGCTGACGCATCTCCGACATCGACACCATGGGAATGAATCGCAAGAAAAGAAACATCATGGTGAAGAAGAGCCCGAAACTTCCTAGCAACGTCGCGTAATCCCAAAATGTGGGGGCATACATGCGCCAAGAAGATGGCATGAAACTACGATGTAGACTTCCGACGATAATCATAAAGCGTTCGAGCCACATGCCCAGGTTGATCACCAGCGAGAGGATGAACAGTGCGCCAACATGAGCGCGAACGCGTGGAAACCAAAGAAGTTGCGGGATCAAAATATTACAAAGAAAGACCCCCCAGAAAATAAATGCGTAGGATCCAAAAAATCGATCCATCATCATGTCTCGCTCGAAAACATTTCCGCTGTAAAATGCCATGAATGTTTCAACAACGTAGCCGTAGGCAACAATAAGCCCTGTGGCGAGCATGACTTTCGCCATGTTATTCAGATGGCGCGTGGTGAGAAATTTTTCAAGCCCATAAAACTTACGAATGGGAATGGCAAGGGTGAGCACCATCGCAAAGCCGGAGTAAATCGCTCCCGCCACAAAATACGGGGGAAAAATGGTTGAATGCCATCCCGGTAGTTGCGCCACGCTAAAGTCAAAACTCACGACGCTGTGTACAGAGATCACCAGAGGCGTGGCGAGTCCCGCAAGCAGCAAATAAGCCAGTTCGTAGTGTGCCCAATGACGCGCGGAATTGCGCCAACCGAGAGCGGCGACGCCGAAACCAATGCGCGCCCGTTTACTTTGCGCGCGATCGCGCAGGGTGGCGAGATCGGGAATCAAGCCGAGATACCAAAAAAGGAGAGACACCGTGAAGTAAGTTGAAACCGCGAAAATGTCCCACATAAGCGGGCTGCGAAACTGCGGCCAAACTCCCATGGAGTTAGGATAAGGGAAAAGCCAATAAAATACCCACGGCCGCCCAAGGTGCAGAAGCGGAAACAGTCCCGCGCACATCACGGCAAAGAGAGTCATCGCTTCAGCGAAACGGTTGATGGATGTGCGCCACTGCTGGCGAAGCAACAAAAGAAAGGCGGAAATCAAAGTTCCCGCGTGCCCAATACCGATCCACCAAACAAAATTGATGATGGCAAAGGCCCACGCGACGGGAATGTTGATGCCCCATATTCCCACACCTCGGACAAAGAGCACCGTGATCGCGAGAAAAAACACCATCAGCAAGCCTAGGGCTAGGAAGAACCCCAAAATCCATCCCCGATGAAAACCCGGCTTCAAAACAATCGATGAAATATCTTGAGTGACGGAATCCAAAGATTGGTTCGGCGCAACCACAGGAGCCTGCAAAATCGCTTCGATTTCCTGTTTGGTTTGTTTCATGACGCACGCTCAACCAATGCGGGGTTGGGATTGCGAATCTTTGCCAAATAACTGGTGCGTGGACGTGTGTTTAACTCAGACAAGACAGTGTAGTTGTGCGGCTGCGCCTTTAATTTCGTCACCTGCGCGGTGGGATCTTTAATATTACCGAATATAATAGCTTGTGTCGGACACACCTGCTGGCAGGCGGTAAGCACTTCCCCATCAGCGATAGGACGTCCCTCTATCTCGGCATCGATACGCTTTTCTTGAATGCGCTGAATGCAATAGGTGCACTTTTCCATCACGCCACGCGTACGCACGGTGACATCGGGATTGCGTTGCATTTTAATCAACGGGCGGTGATCGACGTAGCTGAAGAAATTAAAGCGGCGCACTTTGTAAGGGCAGTTGTTGGAGCAATACCTTGTCCCCACACAGCGATTGTAGACCATCTGATTCAGTCCATCATGACTGTGAGCGGTCGCGGCAACGGGACACACCAGCTCACACGGCGCCGTCTCACAATGCATGCACGGCACCGGCTGAAGCAATGTTCGCGGTTTCTCGATCGGCCCAACAAAATAACGATCCACGCGCAGCCAGTGCATAATGCGACCGCGACGCACCTCTTCTTTCCCGACGATGGGAATATTATTTTCCGCTTGGCAGGCAACAACGCACGCATTGCAACCAATACACGCATTGAGGTTGATCGCCATGCCCCACTGTTCTTTTGCTTCCGGCTGCGGCGGTACCTCCGGAACACGGATGGAAACAGTGGGTTGGTGCAAACGTCCTTCAAATGGATCGTGCCCGAAACTTTCTGGCTTTAACGTAAAGGCTTCGAGTGTTCCATGCCGGGCGATATCATAACCGGCGTTGCTTTGCTCATCCTGGGTGATGGCTAACTCCACCCTCTTTCCCGTTTTTTTAATCGCAGTGACTTTCGTCCACCACAAGCCATCCGTCGTGCGAACGCGATAGGCGTTATACCCTAACCCGCTGCCGATGCGCCCACCGCGATCTTGTCCATAGCCAAGCGTCAACGTCAGTGACGAAGGGGCCTGGAGCGGATGGATCCACAGAGGAGCGACAACACTGTAATCTCCTCGTTGGATCTCAACTTCATCGCGATTTTGCACGCCGATCGCCTGAGCTGTGCGGGGATGAATGAGAACAACATTGTCCCAACATAATTCGAGAAGTGGCTTAGGAAGTTCCTGCAACCAACCATTTTGCACAAACTGTCCATCCCAGATCGTGGGATCGGGAGCAAACACCAATTCGATGGCGGACTTCTCGAGTGGAGCGACTTCTCCGCGCAACGCGGCGAGAATCTTTGCCTCGGAAGGGGAAGCCACTTTTTGACGCGGCAACGCGGAATGAGGCACCACGCCATCGCGCAACGATTTACTCCATGTTGCATCGAATTCGCTACGATTGAGTCGCTGCGTCCAATAGGCTCGAACGATGTCATAAGTTGAAACGTTTCGATCCCCTAACAAGGCAGCCATGACTTCATAACAAGAACGTCCCTGAAAAAGAGGTTCAATCAGCGGCTGCTGGATGGTTATGGTCCCATCTTGGGAACAGATATCCCCCCAACTTTCGAGAAAATGTGTTTCAGGAATATGCCAGTGACAAAGAGAGGTTGTTTGGTTTTCGTTCACATTTAAATGGGCGCGGAAGGGCACCTTCTGCAAAGCATCGGTGAAACGCGCATTGACGGGAGCGGTGTAAGCGGGATCTCCTCCCAAAATGAAAAGACTCTCCACCTGCCCCTGATTGATATCTTCCACCAGTGAAGGTAGGTCCAAACTTCCATGCGCCTGCACGGGTTCCGTAAAAAAGGATGTCGCATGCAGATTTTGCAACACATCGTTTAGACGATGCTGCAATGCATGACACGCGGCCGGGAGAGATTCCCCCACCAAGATAAGGGAACGCCCTTTGTTCGCGCGCAGGTCTTGCGCCAACACATCGATCCACCGCTGATGCTCCGCGGATATAGGCGTCACCGGGCTGACCGCCACACCTAACTGTCGCGCTAAGGCGCGCAAATAGTCTTCCACGCGACTGGGAGCGATGGCGAGACGATGATCCGCCGCCACACCCGTCAGCGTTGGCGAAGCTTCCATGACGTAGAGACGATTCATGCGGAAAGAAGCCTCTTTTTCATTGAGATTTCGTCGTTGTGAAAACTCCCGCGCATAACGAAGCTTCGCGGGCGATCTAAAAAGAAAGTCATCCGCGAACGAAACAATGACGTCAGCTTTGGAAAAATCGTATTGCGGCGTGTAGTCCTTACCGAAGGCGATTTTAATTCCCTCGCGGCTGTGGTCATGCGCGATGGGTTGGTGACAGTGCCAGCGTGCTTTTGGAAATTTTTCCAAAAGGCGCTTCATCTGCGCGGTAAACGTTGGAGATGTGATTGTGGGTGTTAGGATGCGAAAGCCCCGCCCTTCCGTGGCTTGAGCGCGAGCCATCACCAACCTCACGGCCCCGGTGAACTCCTCCCAATTTGAGAGCTTGCCTTTGTGCCATAAAGATTTGGAACGATCCGGATCATAGAGTCCAAGGACAGAAGCCTGTGCGAATGGATCCGTGGCACCGAGACTTTCGGGATGAAGAACGTTGCCTTCAATTTTTGTCGGCCGCCCCATGTGGCTTTCCACAAGGATACCCGCTCCGTACCCATCCAACGGATAGGCCGTCGCATAGAACAACGGTTTCCCTGGGACAATTTCTTCAGGCATCTTTCCGTAAGGAATGATTTTTTGTAGAGGTTGGCGAAAACATCCAACGGCAAGATAGCTCGTAATAGCAGCCGTCCATGCCAAAAAATCGCGTCGACTGGAGGATTTTGGCTCCGCTGAATCATGCTGTTTTGTATTCACCGATGACACGTGTAACAATCCGTTCTTTTTTGGATCTTGTATTCCCGCACCAATTTGGCGGCTAATGCGCCACCATCATCTGGTGGAACCCAGTCGGCATTGAAAATTTCACTCTTAGGGCGAACAAATTTTTCAGGATTTCTGTGGCAATCGAGACACCACTTCATTTGCATAGAATTGGCTTTGTGCATCAAAGGCATTTGTTTGACATTGCCGTGACATGACGAGCAGCCCATGCCTTTGTTAATATGAATGGCATGGTTGAAGAACACGTAATCGGGAAGTTTGTAGACCTTTGTCCAAGCAAGAGGAGCGTCTGTTTCGTAAGCTTGGCGCATGGGTTCGAGCATCGCCGTTTTTGGCCAAATTTGCGAATGACAATGCATACATACGGACGCCGCGGGCATGCCGGCGAACGAGCTGGATTCCACGTTTTGATGGCAGTAACGGCAATCAATACCAAGATCACCAGCATGATGCTGATGGCTGAAGGGAACGGGCTGATCCGGCACAAGATTCACACCCGTGATGTATTCGCTGGATTGAATAACCGGTGCGCTTACAAAAAAGAGAATGAGTCCAACAACGATCGTTATCACGATAGTTATTAGAATGGTGTTGGCGCGTGGAGAAAAAATTTGCGCCATTTAACGAAGCCTTTGGCAAAGCACAAACATACCTCATACGTCAAATTCTCGGCGTTGGGCTATGCAACAGATACGCCAGAGACCGGTGATCGATTTTGGAATAACGTGGGAATGATCGCCGGCATGTTTGGCTGAGAAGCAATCTTCTCGAAGACTGAGGCTCTCATATTTAAGGCGCGAGGCAGCGAACCGAAAAACAAGAATCAACCTGATTTCCGGAGAAACATATGCACTGGCAAAAGCTCGTCGCACGCGCGGCTTTATTCGCGCTCTCATCCACACTCATTTCTTGTGGCAATGAGGAGAATCATAAAACAGGCGTGACACAAAGCGAGTTATCTTTGCTACCGCCAACCACACGGCAAACTGTTGGACCCGCTATTTCTTACGCCCCTTTTGAGCTAGGCCAAGACATAAACAGCAACATGCAAACGCGACGCAATCATGCATGGCGTCTTTTTGAACGCATCAACCAAGATGTAAAAGTATCAGATCAGTGGAAAGTTCCAGTTTGGCAGACATGGTATGACCAAGAGGAGTTTCGCCAAATCTTCGCCACGCTTTTTAACGAGCTCATTCCGAGTCAGCGCCAACAACGCGCGCCTTTTTCTGCAGCCCGTGTGGCGCAGGTTCTTCAGGATTGGGGCAAGAAGCCACGATTTATGACGTTTCAGCCCATTGATAAAGAGGCTTTCCATCAGCATCGCGACGCTAATGGTCAGGCATTCGATGGAGTGCAAGTGGGGCGCACGCTTTTTAGTCCTGAATTTATAAGTCACTTTCTTCTGAATTACAAAAAAGTTCTCGCCTGCAGTCCCAGCTACATCGAGCAGTTTCCAGAACGGTACAGAACGCCCGACGCGAAAAATTTCTCCCTTTGTTTCGAAGAAGAATTCCCACCGGCCGCGGTGATGATCAAGGCGGTATTCGTGCGCAACGATCGAAATGTTTCCGTTTTTGATTCAACGCCGGCTGTTATGAAACGCACATTGAGCGAAGGATTGTGGCGTGCCACGAAAGAGATCCCCGTTACCGACATCCCGCATCAAAAAGCGTTCTCGGTCTACTTCTCTGATAAGAGTTTCTATCGCCTGAGCGCATTGCACGTGGTGACAAAAGAAGTGCGTGAGTGGATTTGGGCCACGTTTTGGTGGTCAGAGAATCCTACCAAAGATTTCGGTGCGGACCGCGACCAAATCATTCAGACCATGGACCCCGTATTTCGTAATTACAAAATGTGCACCGTCAGTCATTTCGTGGATGGTGACAAAGACCCAACGAGGTACTATCGCGATCGCTTCGCCGACCTTGGCGGATCCTTAAAAGAAGCGACCAATCGCTTTGGCGACAAGACTTGGTGCGCGAATCCCTACTTGGAGGGAACATTTCCCAAAACAAACTGTATTGCCTGCCATCAGCATGGCGGCACGGATAAAACGTTCGACAACAGCGTGACACAGAAACGCCTTAATTTCCCTTCCGACTTCACCTTTGCGTTTAAGGCTCTTCGCCTAGGCATTACTTCCGTAACGGACAAGCCCTAAACAAAAAAACGAAGCGGACATAAAATCCGCTTCGTGCTTTTCTGTCTTAATTTTCCGTCTTATTCCGCGCTTCTTGGCTTCATACCTTCCGAGGCCTTATACAAGTTCAGTGTTCCCGAAAAGGTTGCGCTTGGACTTTGATAGTTGTTAGCCATCTGTGTGATATGTTTCTTATACGTTGCTGGGTCGTAGTTATAACCAGCATCGGCGATTCCAGCAATCCAACGATCCACGGCCGTTTTCACCGGCACACCGTCGCGGCGGTCTTGAACATAACGATCTGTCGTCGCTTTGTAACGACTTGCGGTCGAGAGTCTCTTACCGACGAACAACGCCGCATCCCAATAGTTCTTAAACTTGATGTATTTGTTATTGGGATCAGCCGCTGGCTGGCACGCTAATACATAGTAGCCACGGCCTTCAGACTGCTCCATGGACGTCCACTTAAAACCAAACGCGTTGGTACCGTTTAAGTAGATCTTTGTATTGCCGTAGCCACTCTCGCGGCTTGAGATAGCGATGATCGCGGCGGCAGGCACACCGTGAATGCGTTCGGCATCCTGCGCGGCTGGTGTCATGAGTTCCACCCAATTGATCTTATCTTGTAGGGTGATCTCTTTTTGTGGGGAATAACATTTGTCATCGAGAAGGGAATTCAGTGCGGCGTTATTTTCTGAATTTGGCTTTTCTCCGCAAGCAACCAACAACCATCCCGACATCAGCAACAGCAACTTCCGCTTCATAAACTTTCTCCACTTCAGCGTCGACTCAAGTGCCGACGTGATGACAAGAGCAAGCGGCGTGCGCCTCTGTCTAAACCTCATGCTTGTCAAAAAAATTGACAAGTTATCTGGCTGCACAGCCAGCGGCAGAGTGTCAAAAATCCTGACACCTGTTAGAAAACTTTACAACGAGCAACCTTGCAGAACGTTTTGATTTTTAAAGAATCGATGAAGCGGGGGCTTATCGGGATGGCTGATTGCCAAATCCTTTTACGCCCCCCAGAAGGCTTAAAATTCGATAACGGTGCGGATGCTCTCCCCGTGATGCATAAGGTCAAAAGCCTTATTGATATCGTTCAGGGGCATCTTATGGGTGATGAATTCATCCACTTTAAGCTCACCCTTCATATACCGATCAACGTAGCCAGGCAGCTGACTGCGGCCCTTCACGCCCCCAAAAGCGGAACCTCGCCACACGCGCCCTGTCACCAATTGGAAGGGTCGGGTGCTAATCTCTTGGCCCGCGCCAGCCACACCGATAATGGTCGACTCGCCCCACCCTTTGTGACAGCACTCAAGAGCGGCGCGCATGACTTTTACGTCACCAACACATTCAAAAGAATAATCCACGCCACCATCCGTCATCTGCACGATGACTTCTTGGATTGGTGCGCTGTGATCTTTAGGATTCACACACTCCGTCGCACCCATCTGTCGCGCGAATTCAAACTTCGCGGGATTTAAGTCCACACCAATAATGCGCGATGCTTTTGCCATCACCGCACCTTGAATCACACTCAGCCCAATACCACCGAGACCAAACACAGCCACCGTCGATCCAGGAGTTACCTTTGCGGTGTTCATCACGGCGCCCACACCAGTGGTGATACCACAGCCTAATAAACACACTTTATCCAACGGAGCTTTCTTGCTGATTTTGGCGACGGCGATTTCAGGAAGAACCGTATATTCAGAAAAAGTTGAAGTGCCCATGTAATGAAAAATCGTTTTGCCGTTTTTAGAAAAACGCGATGTTCCGTCCGGCATCAAACCTTTTCCCTGCGTCGCGCGAATTGCTTGGCAAAGATTTGTTTTTCCAGAAGTACAAAAACGACACTGACCGCACTCGGGTGTGTAAAGAGGAATGACGTGATCACCAACGGCGACGGATTTAACGCCTGGACCAACTTCCACAACAACACCCGCGCCTTCGTGCCCCAGAATGGCCGGAAACAATCCTTCTGGATCCGTTCCCGATAGAGTGTACGCATCCGTGTGGCAGACGCCGGTGGCTTTAATCTGCACCATCACTTCGCCCGCCTTTGGGCCCGCAACATCTATTTCTTCGATCTCAAGCGGCTTTCCCGCTTCCCAAGCCACGGCAGCGCGTGTTTTCATAACTTAACTCCTCAACTCCGTTCGGATATGTCCTGATACGCTAACATCAAACCACCGTCTGGTTAACCCTTTTCAGCCCCTTGAAAACGCGCTCCGCAGCTTGAAGCGCGTGTGTAGATGAGCCACAAAAACCACTGGATGCATCCAGTGGTGGTTCACCTTCTGGCGAAAAACCTGATGGATGTAATCAGCAGCAACAAACAAAAAATAGGGCGTCGGATTCTTCCGGCGCCCTTTTAAGTGATCCAACCATCTACCTAGAGTTTCTTGCTACAAAGATATGAATGGCAGCCGCACATCAGGGCCTTGCCACCAGCCTTTGCGCAATCAATCGCGTATTGATCTCCCGGCGTGAACACTTCCGTGCAAGCCAGATCTTTTGGCGGGATATTGCAGGAAACATATTTTCCCTGCATGTCGTAACCGACATGAAGAGGCTTTGAGTGTCCTGGGCCCTGCCCTGGGTTTTGACCAGGATTCTGCCCCGGATTTTGCCCTGGGTTCTGTCCTGGGTTTTGGCTGGGGTTATCCTTGCCATGGTCGCCACCTTTATTGTCTTGTGGCTTGCCTGGGTCTTTGTCCCCTTTACCTGGCTCCCCTTTTCCTAAGAGGCTATTGGCCTCATCGTCACTGTCTACGATGATGTGGCTTTCCCCAGCCTTGGGAGAATCCCCCCAAAATTTTCCGCTATCGCAGGCCGACATCGAGGCCCAGCTCCAAGCAATCACCAACGCCATATGCCATCGCTTCATGAGAACTCCTTACAAACGTGATCCTTTCAAATACCAACGCCCACTTATCGGTATATCTCATTGATATAAGGAGACTTTCCCCAAAATCTTCGTATTCCCTCGTATTCAAATACTTTCACGCACATAACCTTAAGCACCTGACTCTTAGGGGAATTTTTTAAAAGCGCCACACACTATGGCGATTTTAAAGATTTATTAAAATACGCGTTGTTATTTTATAATTTTATTATATTCTCCCCCTTCGGTGCCGTCCGGCCGGTCCTCGCACCAAACATTTTCCTTGCTGTCCTGTTGTTTCTCTAAATGCTGAGGTTGAACATGCGTCATCTCTTGAAGTGGGCCTTTGTGCCTTTTCTATTGAGCCAAATAAGTTGCGGCTCATCTCCCCCCCAAGAAAAATCTGGATTTAGTGGTTTTGCTCCCAAACAATCGAGCCCCGGCGCCGCGCTAACGGAAGGAGTCTATGACCATGCGCAGGATGGATCTCCCGTTCTACGTATGATTGAAAGCGCCCAATCAAGTATCGACATCGAGATTTACGAGATTAACGATCCGACAGTGCGATCCGCTCTTATCGCCGCCTCAAAACGAGGTGTGCCAACACGCATTGTGATTGAGCCAGCACCTGTCGGCGTGTGTAACTCTTTCGAAACATCGAATACGAGCGAAGCGTGTAACAAGCGGCGTAACATCATCAACGAACTTACCGCCAATGGCGTAAAGGTTGTTCCGTTCAACAAAGAATTGTGCGGCAACAATCAGAGAAACTGTTACCAGCACGGTAAATTGCTGCTCGTTGACAGAAAAGCGGCGCTGATCAGCACGGGTAACTTCAACAGTTCGAGTTTCTGTAACGAAGCGGCAAATCCATCAAAATGTAACCGCGACTATTCTGTTGTCACCAAAGACAGTGACGTCATCATGGCTCTGCACAACATTTTTGAGCGCGATTTTGCCAGCACGCCGTATGATCTCGATCAACTTCTCACACCCGGCGTGAAAGCGAAGTTAACAGTTAGCCCCGTGGCGGAACAAAACCTGATTAACTTTATCAACGGCGCGCAGCGATCCATCGCCATCCAAGCACAGTATTTGAAAGAACCAGAGATTAACGCCGCGATTCAAAAGGCGGCACAACGAGGCGTTAAAGTCGAAGCCACCATGGCGAGCACATGCGCGTTTTCTCGTTATCCGAAACCCATGACAAAACTCAACCTTGAGAACGCCTACAACCCGCTTTTACAAGCCGGTGTGAACATGCGCTTCTTCACTGAAGAAAACCGCATTAACGGCAAAAAAGCTTACATGCATGCCAAGGTTTACATGGTGGATGAATCGCGACTTTGGATTGGTTCCATCAATGGTTCCACGCGCTCGACCGAATCGAACCGTGAATTCGGCCTCTTCTTGCAAAAACCTGAATGGGTGCAGAAGGTAAAACAAATCCTCATGAAAGACTTGAACAGCACTGGAAATGAAGATTTGAAAGCCAACTTGGATTGCACGAAAGATCGTCTCGTTGACCAAAAAGAAGGAAAGATTCCCGCGCCAATAACCACACCCGCGTCTCAGGATCCGGGAGAAGATGATATCGAGGCTCAAGCAATGACCATGTAAAAGATATCTTTTCTAAAATAAAAAGCCAGGTTCTCACGACCTGGCTTTTTTTATTTTAAGCAGCGGTTGTCTCGCCCCCCAACAACGTGAGTACCTCACCCGTGATGTAACTAGAGTCCGCGGCCGATGCGAAAAAAACATATGCGGGAGCAATTTCCTCCGGCTGCGCCGGACGCCCGTACGGTGTGTCGCTCCCAAATTGCGCGACTTCATCCGCGGGTCGATCAGCGGGATTGAGCGGCGTCCAGACCGGGCCAGGGGCCACGCAGTTGACGCGAATGCCGCGGTCCACAAGATTTTTCGCCAAGGACTTTGTAAAGGCATGGATCGCTCCTTTTGTCGCCGCGTAATCCAGTAGCTTTCCGCTCCCCTCCAGTCCGGTTATCGAGCCCGTATTGATAATGCAAGCCCCCTCCTTAAGATGCGGCAATGCGGCGCGCACCATGTAAAAGTAGCCATCGATATTCGTGTGAAACGTATGCAGCCACTGCGCGACGGTGAGATCTTCCACTTGAGCCACATGCTGCTGATAAGCCGCGTTGTTTACCAATATATCTAGCCCTCCCATTTCGGCCACCACCTGCCGCACCGCCCGCTCACAGAAATCAGGGTTGCTCACATCACCGGAGAGGCCCAAGCCTTGGCGATGCACCGCCTCGATCTGCTGCAATGTTTCATGAGCGTCGGATTCTTCCTCGGGAAGATACATAATCGCCACATTGGCCCCCTCGCGGGCAAACAGGACCGCAACGGCGCGTCCGATTCCCGAATCGCCTCCTGTAATAAGAGCGATCTTATCTTTTAGCTTCCCAGCCTCGTGGTAGAAAGGCGCTTGGAAACGTGGGCGTGGTGACAGCTCGTCTTCAAGGCCTGGCTTCTCCAGGTGTTGCCGGACAAAAGGCGGCCTTGGCTCAGACTTTTTCGGATCTTGATTCCCTTCAGACATTTTGTCGCACCTCCTTGTTAACGCTTCTTAAAAACTGCGGGTGCAACCTCACTGCCAAACCAGATCCTTCGCTGCGCTCAGGATGACGCATGCTTGCGCTCAGGATGACGCATGCTTGCGCTCAGGATGAGGCATGCCCACCGTTCCTAGCCTAACCACCGTTCCTAACCTAACCACCGTTCCTAGCCTAACCACCGTTCCTAGCCTAACCCGTCATCCTGAGCGCAGCGAAGGATCTCAGCTTGCACTTCGTCGGTACATTGCGTAAGTATGCGTTCCCAGTAGGGGCGGAATTACCTAAATATGCAATCTTCCTTAGAAATTCTATTCGCCGACCGTCACCTTATCGCCGTTAACAAGCCTGCCCGCATCGGGGTCGGTTCGGACGATAGTGGTGACGAAACGCTGCTTACTGCCGTAAGAGAATGGAACAGCGAGCGGCAACAAGAGGGCCGCAAAGGCTACTGTGTGCCGATCCATTTTTTGGATCGACCCGTTTCAGGTGTGATTGTGTTCGCTCTCAGCAGCAAAGCGGCGGCGCGTCTGAACAGCCAGTTCCGTGACCGGTCCATTGGCAAGCACTACGCGGCCATTGTTGAGGGTATTCCAGCCGAGCCTCGCGGTACACTGGAGCATTGGTTGGTAAAGGATCGCGGACAGAATGAAACCCGCGTGAGTCACGCGCGTCATCCCGATGCCAAATTAAGCCGCCTCTCTTACGAATGCCTCGCGGTGGCGGATGGGCGATCGTTTCTGCTCGTCAAGCCCGAGACAGGGCGCAGCCATCAGATCCGCGTGCAGCTCGCGGCCATGGGCACACCCATTTTTGGCGATGTGAAATACGGCGCCTCCAGCGCATGGGATGGGCGGATTGCACTGCACGCCTGGCACCTGCATTTAAAACACCCGGTTGGAAACGCCCCTTTGCAAATCACGGCGCCTTTCCCACCTTACTGGAAAGAGATTTGGCGCGGCGAATGGCCCCGCGCCACAGAACAAAAAAAGGACACACCATGAGGCCGCCTCATAAAGATCAAAAATTTTCCCGACAAAAACAGGGTGTGCGACAGCAATCAGCGGCAACCATGAAGCAGCCGCAGCCGCTGGTGCAAACCACCACGATGTGGGACTTCCCCTCACAGCACTACGGCGCGGAAACACAAGGCGACCAAGAGTACACGGGCGTCACACCATCCTATGTGATCTGGAACCTTTTGCAGCGCTACACCAAGCCAAGCGAAACCGTGCTCGATCCCATGTGCGGCAGTGGTACCACGCTGGATGTGTGTAAAGACCTTAAGCGGGAAGCTGTTGGTTTTGATATTTCTCCGTCTCGTCCGGAAATCAAAAAAGCGGACGCACGCAAGCTTCCTCTCAAAGATGAAAGCATCGATTTTGTTTTCATCGATCCGCCGTACTCAACGCACGTCAAATATTCAGGCGATCCAAAATGTATTGGTGAACTGGATGCGCGTGGCGGTGGCTATTACGAAGCCATGGAAGAAGTGATCGCGGAGCTTTATCGCGTTCTAAGAGACGACAAATACCTCGCACTCTATGTGTCGGATTCCTTCGCCAAGGGAAAACCATTTTGCCCCATCGGTTTCGAGTTATTTTTGCGCATGAGTCGCCTGTTTGAACCCGTCGATATCATCGCCGTGACTCGCTACAACAAGAAGCTCAAACGAAATCATTGGCACACCTCCGCCATTGAAGGAAATTATTTCCTCCGCGGATTTAACTACCTTTTCGTCATGAAAAAAGTGAGCTCCGCGGAAAGCGCGCAAAAGCATGAGAGCGCGGGCTCCCTATCGCACTACTTCCGGGCCGCGGCACGAGCGAATCCGGGCGAAGTGATCACACCGGATCGCCTTGGAAAAGCGGTGCAGGAGAATCAAGACAAATGGGATCGGAAACTTGTGAAGAAAGCCCACAAGTCCCGTGAGCGCGAGCGTGATCAAGAACGCCCTCGCCCCGGATCCGGACCAAAGAAAAAGTTCCGACCGCGAAAGGATCGTCCATGACCGTTCAGGAATTAACGCAGTCGATCCTGCAGTTTTGTCAGGAACGCGAATGGGAAAAATTTCACGCGCCAAAAAATCTCGCCATCGCCGTGACGACGGAGGCGGCGGAGCTCCTTGAAAATTTTCAATGGTTAACAGCGGAAGAAAGTAAGAGCCTACGTCCCGAGCAGCAGGACGCCGTCCGCGATGAGATTGGCGACGTCATGATTTGTTTGCTCAACTTAGCCGCGCGCCTTGGCATCGATCCTCTCGACGCCGCGACGCAAAAACTCGCCAAAAACCGTCTTAAGTACCCGGTCGAAAAATCTCGTGGCGTCGCCACGAAATACACGGATCTCAAATAAGGCCAACACCGTCATCTTGAGCTTTTCGTCACCTTGAGATCCTTCGTTTCACTCAGGATGACGAGGCTTATTCATGCTCGGTTGTGCAGTTACCCACGGTTGGTGTGTTTGAATGAACGAGCGATAATTTCGCAAAAGATTCAAAACGGCCGTTCACCATTTTCGCGCGAGCAATGGTGCCGATAAGGCCTGAAGCTTTGCCATAGTAGACGGCTTCGTAGGGTGTGAATTCGAAGATATTCTTAAAGTTCACAAGACAAGAACTGAGCTTGTCCTTCTCACAAATCAAGACGTCGTACATACCGTCGGGTAAATTGCCGCCCGTGAATGTTGGCACCTGCAATACTTTACTCGCGGCGTAGGTATCACGCAGAGCCGCGGTATTTAGAAAACCCTTCCAAGTATAGAGAGAGCTTTTTCCATCATAAAAACGCAGCGTCACGCGCTGTGAGTTTTCGAAGTGCAAGCCGTCGTTATAAGAAACCGTTTTTGCGGAACAATAGACATCCACGGGATCAAGACTTTGAATGTTGCCGCTGCCAGATTCAACGGCGGCATCACCAGCCGTATCAACCGGTGGTGGTGTTGTCGGAGGGTCCTGAGGCTTTGGTGTCTTCGGAGGTTTCGGAGTATTCGTTGACCCATCAACGGGGGTGCTATCGCCATCGCGAGGATCAACACTCGTGCTGGGGTTCTGCACACCCCCGCGGCCTTGCGTAAAACGATGACGCTCAGAAGGCATGCTTCCATCAGAACAGGCTGCCGCGCCCCATAAGAGGGCCAAACTCAGCATTCCCAGCAATGTTGGACGTGCCAGCAAAAGCATTCAAATAAATCCTAACCAGTGACTTGTAGAGAACCTAAAAACTTATCGGGAAAGGTGTTCAAAATAATAAGAAGGGGCTGTAACTGAATGAGGTTATTAACAAAAAAGCGGCTGGAAAAAACCAGCCGCTGTCAGCAAAAATGCCAAATTTACTTAAATCATACTCATGGACGCGGCGTCCAACCCTGAAAGTTGGGCTTACGATCGAAGCGGTGCAAGGACTTAATCTCACGGATGGTCCCCGACTCAGAACGCATCACGATGGAGTGAGTACGAGCTCCCCCACCAAAGTAACGCACACCGTTGAGGTAACTTCCGTTAGTAACACCTGTCGCCACGAACATCACATTGCCGCGGGCCAAATCTTCATGGGAATAGACGCGGTCAAAGTCCTTAATACCCATCTTACGCGCGCGTTCTTTTTCATCCTCGGTGCGAAAGATCAATCGCCCCTGGAGTTCACCGCCCAAGCAGCGTAAAGCCGCCGCCGCGATCACGCCTTCTGGCGCTCCACCTGAACCCACCAACATATCAACGCCTGTTTCTTCACGCGCGGTGGCAATCGCGGCGGAAACATCGCCGTCACCGATCAAACGGATACAAGCACCCACATCACGCACTTCTTCAATGATGGCCTTATGACGATCACGATCAAGGATCATCACAGTCATATCTTGGATATCTTTGTTTAAGGCTTTAGCGACGCGTTTGAGGTTCCACGTCACCGTTTCGTTGAGGTCGATCACACCGCGCGCCGCGGGACCGACGGCAATCTTTTGCATGTATGTGTCAGGAGCGTGCAGGAAGTTTCCTTCTTCAGCGGCGGCGATAACGGCGAGTGCTTCGCTACCACCTTTCGCCGTGATGGTGGTTCCCTCGAGAGGATCACAGGCGATGTCAATTTTCGGCCCGCTGCCGCGACCCACTTTTTCACCGATGTAGAGCATGGGCGCTTCGTCTCTTTCGCCCTCGCCAATCACAATACGAGCGTCAATTTGAATGGAATCAAAGGCGGAACGCATGGATTCAACAGCGGCGGCGTCCGCGGCTTTCTCTTGTCCACGACCAATCCAACGTCCTGCCGAAAGAGCCGCTGCTTCTGTGACGCGTACAAATTCGAGGGCTAAGTTACGATCCACACTCACTCCTTAGTAACTGCAATTTCTTTGTCTATGATCGATATAATAGCGGGTTACCTCTGTCAACAAACTCGATTGCTTCTTTACCACTCCTTTGTCATCATACTTCCAATGGTTCAAGGAATCCGGTGAAACTCCGGGACTGCCCCGCAACGGTGAAATCGCCCATGAGAATCCTCTCAGGTCGAATAGTCCGATACTTGCCAGATCCATATTCACTTAGCCAACGAGGGGGAGGCAGTGCGGAAGTACCCATACCAAGGCATCTATTGGATGCTAGCGATTGCGTCTTTTTGGACGAATCGCTTGCACGCGACACCAGAAGAAAACACAAAACCCATCGAAGAGGTGATTATCGCGGCGTCGCGCCAGACGATCATCGACCAACGGGGCGACACGGGAAAATCGGTTATTCCACGAGCCGATCTTGAACGCGCGCACATATCCCAGGTCAAGGACGCGCTCGATGCGGTGCAAGGCGTGGAGACCGCTCAAGCGGGCCCCGGCCACGGCTCCGCCAGCGTGTTTCTTCGCGGGGCAAAGTCCGAACACACTCTCGTTTTGATCGACGGTGTGGAGATAAGTAACCCCGCCCTGCTCAATCGCGGCTACGACATCTCTTCTCTGGGAACCGCCGAAGTGGAGCGCATCGAGGTATTGCGCGGTCCACAATCCGTTCTCTACGGCAGCAGCGCGATCGGGGGCGTGATCAACATCGTCACGCGAAGGCCACAAAAACCTCTTGAGCTTTCAGCTTCCGTCAGCGGTGGCGCGTATAACACCATGAGCGAAAAGCTTCATGTTGGCACAAAAACCGAAAGCGGATTCTACGCATCCGTGGGCGGCAGCCACACAAGAAGCGAAGGTCCAAGCACCACGAACTTTGACAAGAATCGTGAGCTCGAAAAGGATGGACGGCACGCTTATGAGGCCGTGGCTCGTTTTGGTTACGAAAAAAACGGCGAACACATCGGTATCACGCACCGGCACGCACAATCCTACACGGACCTTGATCAATCCTTTGGCGCGGTGTGGGACGATGAAAATTATAAAACGGCGACCCGCGATGATCTCACTTCAGCAGTCTATGAAAATAGCTGGAACGAACAATGGCGATCGCGTGTTCTCGTCGCACGCAACTGGTCGCGCCTGTACCTCAACGATGAAACCGATGGTAATCATCCGACCGACAGCTTGCAGGCGCGCTACGAAGGAACAAGAGATAAGTGGGAGGCGCAGACCAGCTGGCAGGCGCATCCCCGCTGGGCCCTTACCTTGGGACTTGATGGCCGGAACGATCGTGCCAGCGCCAAAGCGGTGTCCGTTTCCTCATTCGGATCTTATGAAGATAACTACGCGCGCCTTCACGACCACGGTGCCGGCCTATTTCTTCAACAGGAATGGCGGATCACCGATGCTTGGGTCTTCACGACAGGTGTGCGACAGGATCAATTGAAAGATCATGCCCCCGTTGCGACATACCGCGGCTTTACGCGTTACACGCTCCCATCCGCCACAAGCATCTCCGCGAGTAGCGGCACGGGCTTTAGCGCTCCCAGCCTCTATCAGCGTTACAGCAATTTTGGTGATCCCAATCTGAAAGCGGAACGAAGCCGTGGTTGGGATGTGGGAATTGAACAGGAACTGGGATCAGTCCTCAAAGCTTCTCTGACCTACTTTCATAATCGTTTTGTTGACTTGATCGACTTTGGCGCCACACGATTCGAAAACATTGCCGCAGCCGAGTCTTTCGGTACTGAGAGCGCGCTCGAAGCGCGGTGGCGGCCTTTCAAATTCGGAGCGACCTACACGCATCTCACCGCACGCGACACACAGACTAAAAAAACGCTCGCTCGTCGCGCCAAGGACCGTTTTACCGCGCGCTTGGCTTACGACAATTCCTTTTATTCGCTACAACTAGACGGCCGAACGGTTGGGCGTCGCTTTGATGCGGGACGCTGGTTGAAAGCGTACAGCGTTGTCGGTTTAGGGGCGTCAGCGGCAGTGGATGATCACTGGAGTGTGTTCTCTCGCATAGAAAATCTCACCAACCGCGAGTATGAAGAGATCGCCGGTTACAGCACACTGCCACGCTCGGTCTATTTTGGAGGGAGCTTCGTCTTGTGAAGAGATTGACTATCTTTTTTTTACTTCTCCTCTATGGCGCGCGCCTCGAAGGCGCTGTCATCGAAGAGACGGATGAACGGGGCGTAAAGGTGCGGCTATCTCAATGCCCACAGCGTATTGCATCCTTGGCGCTCGGCGTTGATGAAACTCTATGGGCCATTCTCCCGCCTGCTGAAAAGCATCGCTGGAAGGTCGCGACCTTATTTTCCAAAGACAAGACCTACAGCAACATCGCGGCTGTCATTGCGCAACACAAAGATCTGCAGTTCGCGGAATCACCGGAAAGCCTGATGCGGCACAACCCCGACTTGGTGATCGCGGCGAACTATATTCGTCCGGAGTTTATTCATCTTCTCACGAAAAAAGGCACACCCGTCTTTGTTTTAAAGGACTTTAAAGACTTTGATACGATCATGGCGCAAACGGAAATAGTGGGCCGACTTGTCTGCGCTGAAAAAAACGCCGCGACGGTGATTCAAGATATGAAACAACGGCTGCAGAAACTTGCCACGACGAAAGTCAGCAAACGAAAAAGTGTCGTGAACTTTTCCCATGAATACCTTCTTTTCGGCCAGGAAACTTTGTTTCACGCCATTGTTACCGCCGCTCAGGCGGAAAATGTCGCCGATAAGCTGGGCATCCGCGGTTGGCAAACCGTCAATCCGGAACGGATCGCGCAGCTACATCCGGACGCGATGGCCACGTCTTCTTTCAACGAAAAGGATATGGATCAACCCGGATGGCGTCAGCTTTGGCGCCACGCGAAGCCGACGGTCGTGGACATTCCACGTCGCCTGCTTCTCGCGACTTCCCATCACGCGGTGGAAGCGGCGGAAATGTTGCATAAGGCACTTTATGAGTAAGTCCATTTTTGGCTGTTGGCTGCTCTTCATCATCAGCGTGTGTCTCGCACTCTTCATCGGCGAAACTCCCGTTCATCTGCGTGATCTCCTTTCGCTGCGTATGACGCCGGAAACAGAAATTTTGTGGCAGGTGCGTTTTCCGCGCGCTGTGTGCGCCGCACTCAGTGGCGCGTTCCTTGGCGCCGCGGGCGTTCTCACACAAGGACTTTTTCGCAATCCTCTAGCGAGCCCACATATTCTTGGCGTGACCAGCGGAGCGTCCTGCTTCGCCGCCGTCACATTTTTTCTCGGCGCCGCCGCGCATGCTTGGTACGTGTTACCGATCGCCGCGCTGTGTGGCGCTTTTTTCGCGCTCACGCTGGTGCTCGCTTTTTTGCTGCGCCCCGCTATCTCTCTCGGCACGTTGTTGTTATTTGGTTTTTCTTTAAGTGCCATCTTCGGTGCTTTCACCACGCTGGTCATCAACCTCTCCATGGATGATCCATGGCAATTTCAGGCGCTCCAGTTTTGGCTGTTGGGTGGGCTTTCAGCACGCAGTTGGGATCATGTATTGATGGGAGCCGTGCCGGGAACTCTTGGTTTGCTTCTGGCGGGCTTGGTGGTGCGTCCTCTCGATGTGCTGACATTGGGTGAAGATGTCGCGTCTTCGATGGGCGTGAATCTGCATCGGCTGAAAAGAGTTCTTGTGGTTGCTGTGGCGTTATTGGAAGCCGCAGCGGTGAGCATGGTGGGAGCGATCGCGTTTGTCGGCTTGATCGTACCGCACATCACGCGCCTCTGGATCGGTGCCGCGAGTCCGCGCCTGCTCCGTTATGCGCTGCTCAATGGCGCGAGTTTATTGCTTCTCGCGGACACGGCCGCTCGCACTCTTCGCGCTCCCGGCGAATTACAGGTGGGTGTTCTTATCACACTGCTCGGCGCCCCCTTTTTCTTAGTGCTGTTGTTGCAGCAAGAAAAGCGTGGAGCAATCTTATGAAACTTGTGGCGAAACATTTGGTGATTGAACGCGAGAAGAAAATTGTTCTCGATGATTGTTCGGCCACCATTCATGCCGGACAGTTAACGGTAGTTCTCGGTATCAACGGCGCTGGCAAATCCACTCTGCTGCAAGCGCTCGCGGGACAGTTGCGTTACAAAAGCGGTGACGTGCTCCTCAACGAAACGAGTTTACAAAGCATGTCGGGCATTGAACGCGCCCGCCGCATGGCTTGGCTGCCGCACGAACAGGCTTATCCGTTTCACGTGCGCCTGCGGGATGTTGTGCTTCTTGGACGCTACCCTTGGCACCAAGGACAACCAACCGCCACGGACGTCGCCGCCGTTAATGAGATTTTGAACGAACTTAATCTTACTGATGTTGCCGACGAATGGGTGCACACACTCAGTGCCGGCTTTCGCCATCGCCTCGCCCTGGCGCGAGCCATGGTGGGACACCCCGAAATACTCTTACTAGATGAACCCACCGCGAACCTTGATCCAGCCCACGCTGCCGGCGTCATGGAACGACTTCGCGCCTGGGCCAAAGCCGGGCATGCCGTGATTATGTCCAGCCATGATCTCCCGCTGGTATCCCAGTTTGCAGACCGTATCCTCTTGTTAAAAGAAGGGAAAATAATAAATCCCGAGGACGGAATCACCAAAGAGTTGTCTTTGGACGCCATAGGCTCCTGCCTCGGGATTCAGGTGCAATGGCTTCATCCTGTCGTGGGATCACCGCGACTTTTCTATATCTAAGTCATTAAATTCAATGTTTTTTATAAAAAAGTTTAAAATCATTAAAATATTATTGACATTTTAATGAAGCCGATTTATATAACCAACAAGCGCTTCACTCAGCGCCCCGTTCTTCTCCCTACTGTTGTTGACCTTCTTCCTGCGGATGCTGTTATGAAAACAAACTCTCTTCTTTTCGTGGCCTCTCTTTCAGTCTTCACATTTGCCTGCAGTGATTCCGTGACATTCTCTGCCGGTTCAAAAGTCAGTTCACGCGACAATTCCGCGGAAGACGATTCTTCTTCAAAAGTAGATCCCGAGCACGGCGATTTTGGCGACGATAGTTCCGCCACTAACGACGGAAGCAATTCTGGAAACAACGGAAACAATCCCGGCGGAAGCACAAGTAACCCCGGTGGTAACACCAATGGCGGTGATAACCCTGCTAACACAGGCGGAAACAATACCGGCAACAATGGTGGTAATAATCCTGGAAATAGCTCAGGTGGAACGAATCCTGGTTCAACAGGAAATAACGGTAACACCGGCAACACAGGTACTAACGGCAACAATAACGGCGGCACGAATCCTGGCAGCAATGGCAGTGGATACGATGGCGCTGATGATAGCGATAGCGATTATCCATCAAACCCAGGTCAAAACCCTGGCGGCTCTGGCAACCAAAACCAAAACCAAAACTCTAGCCAAAATTCGAGCCAAAACGGCACGAAAAAGAAATAAGTATAAGCACAGCCCCTCAACAACTTTGCATCCCGGACTCAGTCTGGGATGCTTTTTCAGTTTTGGACGTTAACTATTTCTGCGCGCCGTCCATGAGGCACTGAGCGTATCTTACGGTATTGAGGGTGTAGCCACTGGAGATGTTTGTATCCATATCCAATAGGGGCACAGCTTTGCCGTGAATTTTACCAATCACCACGGAAACGTTTTTAACGATGTACTCACAGAGATCCCCTTCCTCGTCTGATTCCGGATCAGGACGGCAATTCATCGTTTCAAGATTCATGAGATACATCGGTGGATAGGCGAATTCACCTTTCTCGCCCATGTAGAGTGGCATCTGTGAATGAATGAGTCTCGGCTCAGTGCATGAATCGTTTGTATAGACATTTATGGATAGCGCGAAGTCTATGGGGCTAAGACTGATGAGCTCACAGGCTGTCTCGTTGGAAACTTCATACGAGTAGTAGCTCATAAGATTGTCGCCCGCGTGATATTTTTCCGGGATACGACTACGGTTGAAAAGTCCAGAGGCACCATGCACTACCTGCACAAATACATCATCAAGCATCTCTTGAGTGCAATCCGCCATTACGGCTCTTAATTTTTCCAAGTCAAAATGTGTACCGGCAATTTGAATGGTCTGCTGTGGATCGAAATCTCTCGGTATCCCCCGCGCGAAGAGCAGGTTCCCGAAAAAGCTTTGGCACAAGATCACACTCAAGAACATTCGCATGCGCATAGCCACCCTACTCCCCAACATTCAAAAGAGAAATTTTGGCATCTTTTATTTAGAAAGAAAAGGCGAGAGGAAATACGTTTTTGCCTTATAAGACGTAATTTTTCTTTACGTTCGTACGCGCTGCAATTCTTTAGCCATGCAGTGAGAAAATTTCATGCGGAAATTCCAGCGTAAAGATGTCTTCATCATGGCTGGCTTTGGTAGTAATGTCAGTGAATCCACTGCAGCCTCAAAGAGGGAGTTCGCCATGGTGAGCCGTCATGGATTTAACACGGGATCTTTGCTGATTGTTCATGGGGGCGCGGGCCCTCAAGATCCCAGTGCGGAAGGAATGCGTGTCGCGACGGCAAAACTGTTACCGATTGCACAATCCGCCGCCGCACTCCTGGCTCGCGGAGAGAGCTCCATGAACGTGGTGCTTCATGCACTCCGCGGCATGGAGGACGAACCGCACTTCAACGCGGGAATGGGATCCGCGCTGCAGGCGGATGCACAGGCCCGTTTGACAGCGAGTCTGATGGACGGAAAAAAACAACGTTTCTCCGGCGTCATCAACGTTCAGAATGTAAAAAATCCATCCGTCATCGCCGCGCATCTGCAGAATTCTTCTTCGCGCGTTGTCGCTCAACCCGGATGCGAAATGTTAGCGCGGGAATTATCTTTACCCGTGACAGACGTTGTCACGCCAGCCCGCTTGCAACGTTGGTTGGAGACGCGACCAACGAACAAGAAGGATGGATGCGATACGGTGGGCTGCGTCGTATGGGATGGAAACGATCTCGCCGCGGGAACAAGCACGGGCGGACGCGGTCAGGAAATTCCTGGACGCGTGAGTGATTCCGCAACCATCGCGGGAAACTATGCATCCGCGTCGGCAGCCGTGAGTGCCACAGGTGTGGGGGAAGAGATCGTTGAAGACGCGCTCGCGGCGCGTCTCGAGACGCGTGTCCGTGATGGGATGACATTGGAAGTCGCTAATCAACGCTGCTTGCGAGAAGCAGAGGAACGGCAGCGCTCTTATGGCTGGATTGCAATCGATCATAGCGGATGTTGGGCTATTGCCCATAACACACCCGCGATGACCTACATCGTTATCAACGCACGAGGGGAAGTTCTCGCCTCTTCTTAAT
Organism: uncultured Oligoflexales bacterium; assembly: GCA_964404325.1. GTDB lineage: Bacteria > Bdellovibrionota_B > Oligoflexia > Oligoflexales > Oligoflexaceae > CAYOJQ01. The sequence continues at coordinate 76,950 of CAYOJQ010000003.1, read as the reverse complement.
ACTTCGGCAAGACGTAGCCATCGACGATTTTATAACGCGTCTCCAGCTTGCTAATCGTCGAAATAAGGCGTTTTGCCATCTCGTCGGTGCGACGCTGCTCGTCTTCCGTCAGATCCTGCGCGCTGTTTGGATCCTTGCGACGGTTGAAGAGTTGATACTCAATACCCTCTTGTGTGGGCATGTATATGAGCTTGTAGTCGCCCACGATTAAACTACGGTGGCGCGCCGTTACCAACAGATCCTCAAACTCATCCTTCAAAACGATGTCATCCGAGCCACCCAGATCGAAGTTCAGGAGTTGAGAAATACCTGGATAGTGGAGGCGTTTCTTTTGGAAGAAGAGGTCGCCTTTTGGCGCGAACCAAATTTCCGTTTCGGAATAAGCCGCCAGCTGCGGATCCGCAGCATTTTTATCGAAGATGATGGAGCTAAAATCTTTCCCCTCCCCCACTGGCTGAAGGCTCGCAAGGGCGGCGATGGTGGGAGCAATGTCAATGGAACGACTGACAAAAGGGACTTCCTGACGAGCCGGTGTTTTCCCTTTCGGCAGCTTAATCAAAAGCGGCACGCGGAAAACGTTTTCACCACGGAGGTGATCGCCGTGTCCCTGGATGTTATCAAAATCATAGAGATCTTCTCCATGATCCGCAGTGACGATAATCATCGTATTGTCCCAAACGCCTTCGTCTTTCAGGTACTGGAACAGCTCGCCGAGCGAATGATCAATGCCATGGAGACCACCGTCGTATAAAGCGTTGATCTGCTTCTTGTCAGCTTCCGTGAGGTTCCTTTCATCGACGATGGAAGGATTTTTTTGGAACTTAAAAGGCCCCGTATACTGCGGGTCCGCGAACTTATTGTAGTAAGGATACGGCGCCGCATACGGAAAGTGTGCTGTTGAGAAAAAGCTCAACATGAAAAGCGGCTTGTCATCGTGATCCGCGAAAACCTTTTTCACTTCCGCCGTCAGATGGTGGGGATCCGAAAACGAAGCGTTTTCTTTTAAGACGGGAAACCAGCGCCAAAATGGTTTTTGCACGGCGAAAAGCATGAACAATGGGAAGCGTTGGTAAGCTCCCATGCGAATCATATTCGTGATGGAAAGCTTCGGTGCGCGTACATCATTAAAACCGGCCGCAAAGCGGGGAAAGATATCGCCCGCGAAATCCGATACCGCCACGGTCTCATAACCGGCGTCGCGGAAGGCGGTGCCTAATCCGGTGAACTCTTGCGCACGGCGATCAAGACCTGGAAACATGTGCCGCACACCCGTTTGCGGGGAATACTTTCCTTGGAGGATCTCAATCCAAGACGGGAACGTGCGAGCAATGCCAACAATATGATCTTGGAAATAGACGGATTGCTCATCCTTGGTGAGCGCGACAAGATTGGGCATCACTTTTTCCATTTCGAAGCGATCATTGCGCAACGAATCGATGCCAATCATTAAGACATGAGGTTTCTCGTGGTTTTCAGCGCCACCACCAAAGCCCACCAAGAAGAGGGAGCCTAAAGCGGTTGCCAAGACGGGAAGGACCACAATTTTTGGCAGACGGAGAAAGTGGAGGAACACCTGCACCAAACCAGGTCCTGCGATCAGAGCGAGCACAACCCAACCGCCCCAACGAAGATGTTCCGGCTTCAGCCAAAAGCTGGCGCGAAAAACACCGTCCATCCATCGTGCGGGGAACGCGGGCGAAAAAAGCGCTGGATACTGGATCACGCTCGACCACGCCACCGCACACACCGCCCATGTTACAAGAACATCGAGGGTCAGACGGAGAGCGAGGGGCTGATTGCGGTAAACAAGGTGAATGCCACGGAAGCAACTGATGATCACGAGAACAATGGCGAAGCCAAACGCGAACATTTTCGCCACGCTACCGTAGGCGACGCCGGGATAAAACTGAACAAACCCCTTTGAAAGAGCTTCTGTGTTCTGGCCCATGAATTCTTCGGCTTTGAAGCCATAAAACTGCCCCACCCCTAAAAGAGCGGTGAGAACTAAGGCTGATAGAAAAAGAGTTATGAAGCTTTTCGGCTGCAAACCGGTGCTCCTTTCTCGACTGATTTTGAAAACATTCTGCCTTTTATACAAAAGATCGACGGGTAAGGCCACCCTTGGAAGCCTTGGGGGAGAAAACAATTGGTCTATTGAAGATTAAGAAATACGCGGGCGACGAAGAAGAATTTTATCAGCCATTGTCGTAAGTTGGCCGATCTTAAGATCGGAATAGATCGCATCCCAAAGGTAAAGGCGCTCTTTGAGAGCCTTAGTGGCCGCCTCTTCCCCTTCCAGGATCCGCTGTGAATTGCCTTGATAGACCCGCCCCAAAAGGATCTGAGCCTTGGGATCGATCTCCACATGCCGGACAAAATAGTGCATCAGAGTCGGTACGGGCATCTCGTTGCGATGAATCTCGCGGATGAACTCCTGGAACATGCCAGGAATCAGGTTTTCGCGGCTGTGAAAGAACACTGCCGCCTGCACATGGAGGGGTTGCTGCAAAACTTCAATGGTGTGACGCACGAAACGTTTCGCGCCATCGTTGAATCGGGATTCCGACACAGCCCGGACGAGGCTTTGGCCACAGCGAATCCGATCGATAAACTCATTCACCACGGAGGTATCGCATCCGATTTCTTCCATGGCGCGCAGATACATTTCAAAGTGACTGGAAGCCGTTCCGTCCGCCATGCGATCACTTTCTTCCGTGAGAACGATCTCGTTAATCAACCGCGCGGCCTCGGTGTCGACAGGGGGAACCCAGGCGGTGTGGGTGCAGGTGAAAGCCTGCTGCAGGCTTTTAAGAAGGCACATGAAATCCCACACACAGATGACGTGTTGTTCCATAAAACAACGCAAAGCGGAAATATCCGTGATCGCACCGTACAGTGCGTGTTCACGGATTTCCTTTTGCAGCTTTTTTGTATCGCGAAACATCATCGTCCGCCGTCAAAATTCAGTGAGAGGCTAGATCATCGTTGTGACGGTTGAACTCGATGTTGGTGATCGCATCTTTCCACACTTCCATGCCATGATCAGAAAACTCGATGAATTTGATGCCAAATTCGTGAACGCGTTGTCCGTCTTCGGTGGTCACTTCGTTGCGCACGACCTTCGCCAAACAAGCGACTGGTTCGCGCAGCCAATTGCCACCTTCCAATTGCACTTCGAGCAATGTGTTTATGATGAAAGGAACCCGATCACGAGCATCGGCGTGCATCAACAATCCCGACTTGGAAATATTAACACCGCTGAGGCTGTAATGGTCACGCGCGCCAAAAGTACGCGCACGAACGATCAAGTGGGGTGTTACCTCGAAGCGAGCGCATTGAATCTTGCGATCTGACATCGCCAGCTTACGGTGGCATCCGCTCTGGGTGAACACGCGTTCCATGTCAACACGCGGATCATGCGTCGTTAAGCGATAACGCGCGAGACCGGTGGAGTCCGCGGCGGCTGAGGCCGCTCCCTCAACTTCGAGTTCAATGCGACCCATTTGTGTATCAAGCACCATGCGGCTGCCTTCACTCAATCCTTGCGGAGCGATGACGCCCAAAGAAAGCTTCGACACTTCAAACGGTTGATATTCAAAAACGCGCTGGTCCGTGGCGCGATACATCCGCCCTAAACCGTAGTCGTCAAAGGTGGGTTCAAGCAATTTGACGCTGACTTCGCTCATAATGCAATTCCTCTATGATATGGCTTAAGCGAGAGATCGGCAGGCAGGCAGAAATCTTTACTGGCAGTAGGCGATGGGGACGGAGCCGGGCTCCGTCCCCAATAACTCTATGCTAAGCGCAGAGGACGGAACCCCTTGTCACTCGCTTTTCTCTTACCGCTTTTTTTGTCTTTACCAGCATTCTGGAGACGTTCATCAACGTCGCCACCATAGAGCTGGTTGATGGCTTGTTCATCCTTTTCCACGATAGGACGTGGTGGATACCAACTATCGACGCTGTTGAAGCTTGATAGCTTTTCGCCATTCACCATGCGACGAAGTAGCTCGGTGTTGCGCTCTTGCCGAAGATTTTTCGACTTCTTCACGAAAACTTCTGACATGTCTCCCTCCTTCACTAGTCCTTCAGTCTCTTCGGCCGAGGGGGAGAAAACTTTAGTAAGAAACGATTGTGAGAGAAATAACGGGCAAGATTGAGGATTTGGCACAAATAAAAAAGGGCGGATTTTATTTCCGCCCAGTCAGAGTCTTACGGTCGGTAAGATTTTTAGATGCCGATTTCGACACCCAAAAGAACCGTATTGGATTTCACGTCCAAATCCGAGCCGCCAGCAGCGACCTTGGTGCCGTTTACTTTCACTTCATCGGCTTCCAGCGTGGTCTGACGCATATCATATTCCAGTAACACTCCCACCAAAGGAAGAGGAGACCATTTCAAGCCCAAAGCAATCGTTGTTCCCTTTGGCTTGAAAGTTGTTTTTGTCTCCGTCGCTGTGCCCGTAATGGGATCAGGAACATTGCTATCGAGTCCATAGGCGCCAAATAGGATGTAACCGAGCTTTGCATACGGCGTGACGACCGGAACAAATGGCAACCATGCGGTGATTTCGAGAGAGCCTTCAAGACCCTGGAAATCTTTTACCGCGGGCTCGTCCTTTTCATAAGTGACGGTGGAAACACTGGCGCCGAAGCCAATGGGAACAAGAGGAATTGGAGACAAATGAGCGGCTGCTTTTAACTCATTGCCTTTGATGTCGGAACCGTCGGCGCCCTTTGCTTTTGAGGTGTTGGTTCTTTGGCCGTAAAACACCTGCGCGTCGAAAATCGCCCATGCTGGTGTTGCATTGAGTAAGAAAACGAGTGCCGCAAGCACGCCTTTATTTGCAAAGCGCATGATATGCTTCTCCATTCCTAAAATTTTTGGGACCTTGCAAAAGCATTTTAGCAGGAATAAAAACCAGCAGGCGACAAAAAAAAGTGGCTAACCGGCGCAAGGTTAGCCAACGAAAGGAGGTAGAAGATACTTCGACATGGATTCAGAGCACTTCCCCATGGTACTTCATCTCGATGAATATTTTCTAAGGATCGGTTCATGAAGGACGCTTCTTCCGAACGCGCGGCTTTTAAGCAGCCGACTTCACGGCCGGTTTTAAAAGTCGCTATTGAGAAAAACTAAAGTAAGAGGCCGGTATCTTGCCTTCTTACGTGGACTTTGAAAGCTCTAGCCCTTTGAAGATCTTGCATTTAGACACAGAGAAAACGTGGCGCGGTGGGGAAAACCAAATGCTCCTGCTGCTGCGTGAGGCACCGCGCTATGCTCGCGCGGAATTTTATCTCGCCACACCCATCGGCAGTATTGCGGCGGAACGCATCCAACCTCCCCTCGTCAAAGAAACCATCGTACTTCCCATGAATGGCTTACAGCTTTGGCGCAGCGCTCGCGTGCTCGCTGATTTTGTGCGCCGCGAGGGAATCGAAGTGCTAGATGCGCAGACATCACGCGCCCACAATCTCGCGCTGATGATTAAACGACACGTGCCGCAGGTAAAAGTAGTGGTGCATCGTCGTGTGGACTACGCACCAAACTCAGGTTGGTGGAGTCGTCGGAAATATTTCGCGCGTGCTGTTGATCAATACGTCGCGATTTCCGGCGCGATTCGCGATGTGCTGGTACAGTACGGTATTGAGAAACGCAACATCACCGTTGTGCGCAGTGCTGTCGCCGAAGCGGATACGGGTATTTCACGCGCCGCGGCACGCGAAGCTCTTGCCAATGAACTGAATTGGCCAAAGGACGCGGTGTGGATCGCCAGTGTTGCCTACCTCACGGATCAAAAAGGTCATGATGTTCTTTTACGCGGACTTCGTCGTCTGAAAGAAAGCGGCGTTAAGTTTGTGTGCTTTATCGCCGGTGATGGCCCGCTGCGCGATTCCCTCGAACAATTGCAACGCCAACTGGGTTTAACCCTCAACGTAAAATTTCTTGGCATTCGCAAAGATGTGCCGCAGCTTCTCGCCGCGGCGGATATTTTAGCCATGCCGTCTAACTACGAGGGTCTAGGTACGACGATTCTTGACGCCGTGCATGCAGGCTGCAGCATTGTCGCCACCGAGGTGGGTGGCATTCCTGAAATCGTTCGTCACAAGGAAAGCGGTTGGCTCTCACCCGTTGGTGATTGGGATATTTTGGCGGAAAATTTACGGGAAGCCTCGCTGCGCCCCGACTTGCGAGAGCAATACCACGCGGCCGCCATCGAGCATGTGCGGCGTGAATTTAGCCTTGAGAAAATGGTGAAGGGGAACCTTGCCGTGTACGAAAGTATTTTGAGAGGGTAACGTAGTCGCAGTTCATTTTTAAAGAGGTTTTCATGGTTGAGCGCATTATTTTCAGCTTGCTTTGTCTCCTCCCCGCTTCTCCTCTTATGGCGCAAAAGAGCGTCGAAGCTCTGACGAGCGTTCGTATTGGCACAGGCACGGTATTGGCGAGTGGCTCTTTAATGGACAACGCGACTCTCTCGGGCGCGACCATCGACATTTTTAACAATTTGCCAGCGGCGGACATGCTTGGATGAGTAAAAGGCTCCTTTTTATTTGATTTCTGGAGCATCCGTGGAGAAAACAAGCATACGTCCTTCCCTTTCACTCCCGATGAAACAGTGAACGCCAGTCTTTTTAGCTTTATCCCGCAAATCTGTTTTCTCGCTAACTTTCCCGTACAAATCTGCGCGGGCGTGGGCCTAGCTCAAATCACGATGTCTGATTCGGGCGATAACCTACAAAATTATGGCTCCGTCGGTTGGACCTACGAAATAGGCCGCTTTAAAAAGGAAGGGCTCATCTTCGGCATTCGTGGCCGTTACGACGAAGTGAATCAACAGGTCGCGAAGAAAAAGAGTTTTGCCGGCTTCGCCAGCCACATGGCACAGATTGGTTGGGCTTGGACTTCAGGGACTTAGCCGGTCAATTCTTTTTTCGCGAAACAGTCCCTGAACATGTCAGTTCCTCCACCCTATTTTGCTGTGATAGAAAATCCCTCCACGAACCGGAGGGTCTATGTCAGCAGTCACGAAACAAGACGTTGAGCAATCCATCGAGGCCGCGGTTAGTAAACTCGCGACAAAAGATGAACTCGCTGAGGCCGTGAGTAAACTCGCGACAAAAGCCGAACTCGCCGCGGTACGAGACGAACTTTTAGACCAGATCCATCTGAACCGGATTCTAGCGGAAGATACGAATAGAACCGTCCAATTGATGTACGAACTGCTCTTACCAAAGACGGAGAAAGTGGATCAAATTGATCCTTTGGAACGTCGGATAGAGACGTGTGAGGAACAGATTGACGTTCTAAACGTCGCGGTTAAGTCCCATGTTACTGATCATCCCCAAAAACCGTAAAATAAAAAAGGCGACCTTTCGGTCGCCTCTTCATTTCTAACGCTTAGTAGCGGTAGTGGTCTGGCTTGAATGGGCCTTCAGCTTTGATGCCGAGGTATTCAGATTGCTTCGACGTAAGCTTGGTGAGCTTCACACCGAGTTTGCCAAGGTGCAATGCAGCCACTTTTTCGTCCAAGTGTTTTGGCAACACGTGTACGCCGAGTGGGTACTTCGCTGTCTCGGTCCACAATGCGATCTGCGCCATCACCTGGTTGGTGAAGGAGTTTGACATCACGAAGCTGGGGTGACCTGTGGCGCAACCAAGGTTTACCAAACGTCCGCGAGCCAATACGATCAATGAGCGGCCGTTCTTCAGGATGAAACGATCCACTTGTGGCTTGATGTTGATTTCTTTCGCTTTGTTTTTATCCAACCAAGCGATGTTGATTTCAGAATCGAAGTGACCAATATTGCAAAGGATCGCTTCGTCTTTCATCGCCGTAAAGTGCTGGTCTGTGATGACATCACAGCAACCAGTCGCTGTTACGAAGATATCACCAACAGCGGCCGCCTCTTCCATCGTCACAACTTGGTAACCTTCCATTGCCGCCTGAAGCGCACAAATCGGGTCGATTTCTGTAACGAGAACGCGAGCGCCGTAGCTGCGCATGGAGTGCGCACAGCCTTTACCCACGTCACCGTAACCAGCAACAACAACCACTTTACCAGCGATCATCACGTCTGTGGCGCGCTTGATACCGTCAGCCAAAGACTCGCGGCAGCCGTAAAGGTTGTCGAATTTTGATTTTGTCACAGAGTCGTTCACGTTGATGGCAGGAACTTTCAGTTTGCCCTCTTGGAACATCTGATAGAGGCGGTGAACGCCTGTGGTTGTTTCTTCAGAAATGCCTTTGATGCCTTTAAGCATTTCAGGGTGCTTGTTATGCACGATCACAGTGAGGTCACCACCGTCATCGAGGATCATGTTGAGAGGGCCATCTTTGAATTGCAATGTCTGCTCGATGCACCACTCATACTCTTCCTCAGTTTCGCCTTTCCAAGCGAATACGGGAATGCCGGCAGCAGCCATGGCCGCAGCGGCATGATCTTGAGTTGAGTAGATGTTGCAGCTTGACCAACGAACTTCAGCGCCGAGTTTCACCAATGTTTCCATGAGAACGGCGGTTTGGATGGTCATGTGGAGGCAGCCGGCGATGCGGGCGCCTTTAAGTGGCTGTGATTTGCCGTATTCTTCACGCAAAGCCATAAGGCCTGGCATTTCTTTTTCAGCAATCTCAATCTCTTTGCGACCCCAGTCAGCAAGAGAAATGTCTGCTACTTTGTAGTCTTTGTTCTTTCCGGAGGAGGTGCCGGTGGAGCCACTCGCAGAACGGGTGCTTTCGTTGAGCATGTATCATCCTTCGCTCGGTCGTTAAAAATATTAGCGGACCGCATTACAACAAGTATCTGCCCAACCTTCAAGACAAAAATCGCCTTCCCAAGGGAAGGCGACCGGCTGTCCACCATGGATTTGTGACCGTTCCGGCTACCCGGTAACGGCAGAATAACTTGATTTATTGGGTCATCTTATAACGAATCTGCACCATGACCATGTAGCGCTTGCCGTCCTTACCCATCGCCCATACTTCAACGAAGTTGTTCACGACCTCGTTGGGGCGACCCAACAGCGTAAACGGTTGAACCACATACTTATAGCGATTGCCCGCTGCTTTTTCGAGCTTCTGGCCGTTGATGAGGGGCACCACACCAATTTCAGTGGACGGATAAGGAGCGACTTTTAAGATCGCGCCGGCGTTATTGACATCAAGTTCGGGGTCTTCGAACTGTTCGATCACAACTTTCAGCATGCTCGCGTCTTTTACTTCCTTCACGCGATCCGGATCATGACCGGGCGTAAGCTCTTCCAACACAGCGCGTGCGTTCGCGGCTTCGTGGCTCAAAAGCAAGCTGTTCGCCGTGAGGTTTGGTACCTGTGCGAGGGCTTGGGCGGCGGACTTACCAGAACCCGCGTCGGAGGGCTCGCCGTCGGTGATGAAATAAAGAATTGTATTGAGCTTCTTCTCAAGCAGCCACTGACGAGCCAGCGTGAGCGCCGGATCATAACGCGTTGATGCATCGTATGAACCTGGAACGTTTGGCGTCGCGCCGGGCTCGGTATCGTATTTGTTATTTTGCTGCAAAACGAAGCGGCAGATTTTCTCAACCGACATGCTTTGCGCCATGTACGTATCCAAGAGAATGGGGCGCACTTGATACGGCGTCACAACGCCACTGGAGAACGGGATGAAACCCACTTCCACTTTTTCAGGGCTTTTCACTTTGCCGCGAATCATCGTGAGAATGGTTTTTACCGCTTCGAAACGGCCGCAGGTACCGTTCACGACAGGATCGTTACCTTTAAGATCCATTTTATTTTCTTGAGGCTTATCATGCCGCGCCATCGAAGCGGAGAAGTCCACAACGAACAACACGCGCAACTCCGAGGAAGCGGAAGCGGGACAGAATTCGCCGCTAAGCTTCGCGGTAACTTTTTGATTCGCTGGTTTCTCAATATCAAAAACCGGGTTCACTGGGTTCGATGCGTTATCGCAGTTGCCATTGAAATCCGCTTCCACGGGATTAGGGCTTGTCCCGGATTGCGGTGGATTCTGCTGGTCTTGAGGCGATCCCCACGGACCAGGGTTTGTGGGGCCGCCGCTCGGGTTGCCGTTCCCACTGGTGGGATTACCTGTGGGATTACCTGTGGGATTACCTGTGGGATTACCCGTCGGATTGCCTGTTGGATTTCCTGGGGTCGGAAGACCAGGAATCTGACTGCCACCAGATCCGCCGTTGGGATTGAAGCTATCGGACCAGGGGTTGTTCGGATCAAACGGTTCACCCCAAGGATTGTTTGGATCTTTCCATGGACCATCGTCCATCGCGCCAGACGGGTTCGCGCCGCCCGTTTTGGAGCCGTCCGCGAAGTCCGGGTATTCCTTGGAGAGGTCTATGGGACCATTCGGTGTCGCTCGCGCGCCGCCGGCGTCTCGACTGCCGGAGTTCTTCTTGGTGCCGCTCGAAAAATCACTCTTCGCGCAGCCGAAGGCAGCAAGACTGAGAATAGCCATGAAGGGCAAAATACGACGCATAAAATGTACCCCTTGATCTGACCCCACCTTTTCGGCGGAATTCGCGTAAAACTAAAGGAGCAAGGACCATACCACAGCATAATGACGCACAATCTGTTGTTTATATTGCGTTTTCTTTGGTACTTGGCGCTTTCAAAAAGTCGATGAATTAAACATTCCCGAATTCTTGCTGAAGATTTGGACATAGAAATTCAGGGAGACCTGACTTTAGGAACTTCCACCGCCTCCCGATAAAAGGATGGAACTCATAGGATGTGAGTTGTTATTCAAGACAGGAGGTCTTGCCTTGGTTCTGCATATCAAAAAATTGCCATCAAAACGGGTCAATGGACTCGATGCGCCAAAACCAAACAGCCAGCAAAAACCAAAAATAACGCCCGAGAACCCCGAAAGATTGGTGGCGCGCCTCAGACTTGTCGCGATGCACCGCGAGGTCTCCTCTTCGCAAGCCCCCTCCACGGACGATTATCAGGCACTTACAGAGATGCTGGCCCAGGCTACCGGCTCGCAGGACAGCCTTGCCGCCAGCGACCAGATTCGTCGCGTGAAGGACGCCCTGCGCGCCGCCGGTGACGGCGTTCGCGTGGTGAAGGTATCTGTCGATCAGGGAGGCGACGCCATCCGCAAGTTGGAGCACCCCCTTCTCGACGCGGCAGCCTTCCGCACCTACATCTAGAACAGGGGCGCTTGCCCCTTCTCATATTCCCCCCTTGAGAAAAACCCCCGAAACGACTATCTTTCTTTGCCATCAGCCCACACTTTTTAGCCACGAGGCGGTCCGTTGAGCGAACTGGATTTAATGACAAAAATCGTGTCCCTGTGTAAGCGCAGGGGTTTTGTTTTCCAAAGCAGCGAAATCTATGGCGGCCTCCGCTCTTGCTACGACTACGGCCCCTTGGGCGTCGAGTTGAAGCGGAACATCGCGGGTGAATGGTGGCGCAGCATGGTCTCCGAACGGGAAGATGTGGTGGGCATTGATGCTTCCATCATGATGCATCCGAAGGTCTGGGAGACTTCCGGACACGTTTCTGGCTTTAACGACCCCTTGGTGGATTGTCTTAATTGCCGCGAACGCTTCCGCGCCGACAAGGCCCCTCGCGCCAAGAACGGCGAGACCGTGCAGTACCTGAAGGGTGGAAAAAAGGGCGGCGAAAAGCTTAGCGGTGTTGTCGCGCGCGGCTATGTCTGCCCCAACTGCGGCTCTCCTGATTTAAGTGATGAGCGCCTCTTCAACGGTATGTTCAAAACAAACATTGGTCCCGTGGATCCCGTGTTTGATTTCCTGAAGGACGCATTCGAAAAAAATCTTAGCCCGGATGAATTCCGCAAGGGCATTCAAGAAGCGCAGCAAAGCACGACCATCTATCTGCGCCCCGAAACCGCGCAGGCAATGTTTGTGCAGTTTTTGAACGTGCAACAAACCATGTCGATGAAAGTTCCTTTCGGCATTGCCCAACAAGGTAAGTCCTTCCGCAACGAGATCGTCGTGGAGCACTTTATTTTCCGCTCCTGCGAATTTGAACAAATGGAGATGGAATATTTTGTTGAGCCGGGCACGCATGAGCATTGGCTGGCCGAATGGAAAAAAGAGCGCATGAAGTGGTATACGAGCCTCGCGAATAACGGGGAATCGTTCCGTCTGCGTCAACATGATGAAGACGAACTCGCTCACTACTCCGACGATTGTTACGACGTTGAATTCCTCTACCCTTGGGGTTGGGGTGAGCTGGAAGGCATCGCTTCACGCACCGATTATGACCTTTCCAAACACGCGGCCGCAAGCGGCGTGAAACTAAGTTACTTCGATCAAAATAAAACCGACCCGGCGACGGGAAAACAAGGCTGGCGCTACGTTCCTTACGTGATTGAGCCCGCGGCTGGTCTGACACGCTGTGTGCTTGCATTCCTTTTGGATGCATACACGGAAGAAAAAGGCGTTGACCATGCTGGCCAGGAAAAGACGCGCGTGCTCTTAAAGCTGCATCCACGTCTCGCTCCCATCAAGGCCGCCGTGCTGCCGCTGGTTAATAAAGACCAGCAGCCTGAAATGGCCCGTGACATTGTCGCCAAGATTCGTCGCGAAGGTTTGAACGTGAGTTTCGACGCGGCGCAGTCCATTGGTAAGCGTTACGCGAAGCATGATGAAATCGGTACACCTTACTGCATCACCGTGGATGCTGATACCCTCACGGATAACTGCGTCACCGTTCGTGACCGCGACACCGCGCAACAGCAACGTCTCCCCATTGCGGAAGCAATCCGCTTGGTGGTCGACAAAGTGCGCAACTCGTAACGGAGTCTGACGTGAACGCACCACAACAGCCCAATCAAAATCCGAATAAAAAACGGCGTCGCTTCCGCAACCGCAACCGCAATGGCGGTAGTGGCGGCGCTCAGCAAGGCCGTGATGGACAGCACCCACAGGGGCAGCAAAATCGCGGCCCCCAGGGACAGCAGCCGCAGCGTGGCCAACCCCAGGGACAAAAAGTTAAGCAACCGCAGCATCCGCAGCAAAAGGGACAGCAGCAACAGCGGCAAAAACAACAGCCGCCGCAGCAGCCCCAGACTCCGGATGTTGTTTACAAGCCAGGTCCCCCCAAGCGCTACGGCTATGTTTTTTACGACAGCTTTCATGCGGCGAAAGGG
>CAYOJQ010000003.1:51845-63805 GCA_964404325.1 uncultured Oligoflexales bacterium | reverse complement strand
GCGAAAGGGGACATCGAAGGCATTCGCGCGAAGGCCTCTCAGGTGGATCAGCTCAACATCATCATCCGCGCGGAAGGCGATATGGAAGACGTCGAGCTGAACAAAGTCGGAAAAGTTTTTGCCGGCGCGGCATGGACTCTTATCCACGAACGACGCGTCGAAGAAGGTTGGTACAACGAACCAAGGTAAGACGCGGCCATGCGCCGCGTTGCGTCTTCTCACGCACTTCGGAATTGCCCCACAATTTCCGCTCCCCCTCTTTCTGACCATTCATGCTAATCTGGATATAACTTTCATATCGGCAACGCCGCTGAGGTTTTGTCGCGGACATAAAGGAAGATGAGATGAATGGCAATTTCTTCACCGATGTACCTGAACGTGTAAAAACCTTAAAAGACCGGTGCGATCTCGGGGACCTGATTCCGCAGATGGAAGAATGTTTTGGTGATCCCAGCACATTCGCCAATCCAGAAGAAGCGATTGATATGTATCTGTCGGTCTTGGATGAAGTCGGCAAAATATGTCAAAAAGAAATCAAACCGCGCGCGAAAGAAATCGACGAACAAGGGTGCACATTCGAAAATGGCAAAGTGACTCTTCCCGCAGCACTGGAAAAAAACATCAGCACCCTTGCGCAACAAGGAATGTTTGGCGCCAATATCAGCCGCAAAAGGGGCGGACTTAACTTCCCTCTCTCCGTGCAGATGATGTCTCTTGAAATGCTCGGACAAGCTTGCCCTAACACAGGCCTTACACTCGGCTGTTATTCCATGGGCAACTTTCTTGAAGCTTGGGGCACCGAGGAATTAAAAGACAAATACCTCGAAGGCATCGCCAGCAACGAGATCCGCACATCCATGGCTCTCACGGAGCCAGGAGCGGGATCCGATCTTGGATCCCTACGCACCACGGCAGTAAAAAAAGGCGATCACTATCTTGTAACGGGTAACAAAATCTTTATCACCGGCGGCTCCGGCGAATTATCGTTCGCTTTAGCGCGGACCGACAACAACGCAACCGGCCTCACCGGTTTGTCCGTGCTCGTCGTTCCTCATTTCATCGACGGCAAAGAAAATTACAAGGTTGGTAAGATCGAAGACAAAGTATGTCTTCACGCCTCTCCGACCTGTGAAGTTGTTTTCAAAGATTCCGTCGGCTACCTCCTTGGCGAAGAAGGTAATGGCTTCCGTGTGATGACGGATTTGATGAACTCCGCTCGCGTGGCCATCAGCGCGCTCGCGACGGGCATTGCCGTCGCCGCCATGGAAGAAGCAAAACAATACGCAAAAACACGCGTCACCATGGGTAAGCCCATCATCTCCCATCCGATGGTGGCCAATATGATTTACGAAATGGAATTGGAAACACGCGCCATGCGCGCACTCACCATGGAAGCTTCCACAGCATACGATCGCTGGAATGTCGCAAAAGCAAAAAATGACGCGAAAGCCGAAGCGAAATGGCGCCGCCGTTATCTTCGTTTAACGCCGCTTTGCAAGTATTTTAGCTGCGAACGCGCCATCATCATTGCTCGCAACGCTCTGCAAATCTTTGGCGGTTATGGCGTGACCACAGAGTATCCGTTGGAGCGCTTGTGGCGTGAAACCATCATCTACCCTATCTACGAAGGAACGTCGCAGATTCAGTCACTGATGGTCCTGAAAGATACATTAAAGGTTGTGGCGCGTGAGCCGGCCGCATTTTTAAGTTCGTTTGCGGGAGCCTGGGCGGAATCCAAAGTTACACGCGACCCCTTGAAGGCAAATCTTTTAAAGGCGCGTCATGAGCTTAATCGCGCGATTGCCGCGGTGCTCAAAACAATTTTGCGCGACAAGTTTAACGCTGACATTGAGTCATTGAAGGAACAGAAAATCCGCGACTTTGTCAAAAATCTGTCCCTCGAACTCATGACCACAAGCACTGACATGACAATGCCCTTCTTGTTCGCGGAGCGCCTCACACGCGTGGCCTGTGATTACTATTCGCTGAAGTGCATGGTGGATCGCGCTGGTGATGATGAGGAGGCACGTTCTTGGGCTCTCGGATTCTCTGAGCTTATCCTGCCGCGCATGGAGATGGAAAATACGTACATGCTGCAAAAGACTCCTGGCGCGCTTGCGTATATGAAGGACGCGGAAAAGTAGAAGGAACGAGGTCCTTCCCCTTCGCGGGCTCAGGGCCAGGGTCAGGATGACGACGACAGGTCCTTTGCCTCATTCAGGATGACATGCTAGATCCTTCGCTTTGTTCAGGATGACGGGTTCATTCTGAATGAGGCGAAGGATTTTTTATTAGGCATGACAATTGCTTTGCGAACGGCAGCATTTCACCGGAGCATGCGTCATCATAGAGGGTTGCTATGAGCCGAGGAAACAACTCCGCCTTAAAGTATGAAGATCCACAGTCATACGTCATTAAAAAACATGCCGATTTGTCTCTAAAAAGTATCGAAGCCCTCGCCATGATCATCGGCGACTACCACCCGCGCAATTTTAGAATTGTTCTCTGGGATGGAAGCAGCATCGAACCCGAACGAGGAGAAAACGCGCAGTTCACACTCACGTTCAATCACCCACAAGCCTTGCGAAAACTCCTATCATCC
Organism: uncultured Oligoflexales bacterium; assembly: GCA_964404325.1. Classification (GTDB taxonomy): domain Bacteria; phylum Bdellovibrionota_B; class Oligoflexia; order Oligoflexales; family Oligoflexaceae; genus CAYOJQ01. Next base: position 61,203 of record CAYOJQ010000003.1, on the reverse strand, counting down.
CCCACTCAACTCTCGCTTTGTGAAGGCTATATATTTGGCGACTATGACCTTGAGGGTGACTTACGCGCCACCGTTTCGGTGGGTGAATACATCGCGAAAAAGTCTCTGTCGTGGATGCAAAAAGCTAAGATCGCCCTTCTTCTTCGCGCTTTAGGACGTGCAGAACGAGCTGAAAACACTATTAAAATCGATCTTAACGGCTCGTTACACTCCCGAGCTCGAGATCGACGCGCCGTATCTTATCACTATGATGTATCTAATGATTTCTATGCCCTTTGGCTTGATCGTCGCATGGTTTATTCATGTGGTTATTTCGTTACGGAGCACGAATCCCTCGACGATGCTCAAGAACAAAAATTGGATCATATCTGCCGTAAGCTCCGCCTCAAGCCTGGTGAAACATTATTGGATATCGGCTGCGGTTGGGGTGCTCTTCTGATCCATGCGGCAAAGCACTATGGCGTGCGTGCCACGGGCGTGACATTAAGCAAGAATCAAGCAAGATTAGCGATTGAACGCATTCGTCAAGAAGGTTTTTCGGAACAGTGCGAGGCGCTGCTCTTGGACTACCGTGATCTCGACAAAAAAAACCACTTCGACAAGATCGTGAGTGTAGGCATGTTCGAGCACACGGGAAGAAATCAATTCGCCACCTACTTCAAAAAAGTTTGGCATATGCTCAAGCCTGGCGGTGTTTTTCTAAATCACGCCATCAACGAACCACCGGCTGAAAATGCGAACACGGAACCCACCATGGTTAGCACCTATGTGTTTCCTGATGGCGAACTCGTACCGCTTTACGAAGCGCAGGCGGTTGCGGAAAAAATCGGTTTTGAAGTGCGCGACGTGGAGAGTTTGCGAGAGCATTATGCGTTGACCCTTTCCCATTGGGTCAAACGTCTCGAAAAGAATCAAATCGCCGCACGCTTAGCCACTAATGAAGTGATCTATCGTATCTGGCGCCTCTATATGGCTGGCTGCAGCGCCGCCTTTCGCAGCGGCAAAATTCAGGTCTACCAAAGCCTCTACTTGAAGCCAAAGGATAATGGTGAAAATGACCTACCTCTCACGCGACGTGATTGGTACGCTTAACTTTTAAATAAAAAAGCGACCGACGATTCGGTCGCTTCCTTCATCATTTTAAAATTAGTGCCCACTAGATTCCTTAGCGGCTTCCTCCGAGACTTCATTCTCAAAGTCCGGGGGAACTTGTTTAAGAAGAAGTTTATTTTGTTCCTCAATATCAGCGAACGTCACTGTGTCATCGCCGCCGGGCCAAATAATTTTACTAAGGGAACTCCCCTTCTCGGAAGCATTCACTTTCGCTGTCGCATCTTCTTCGGCAGCGGAGACCGCGGCAACCGCCTGAGCAACTTCTTCTTCCGCTGTATGGTCGCTCGCGTCCTGCGAGCGACCCGCAAACGTTAAGGAAATATTCGCATCCCCATCAGAGATAATCACTTTGCCTTTTTCCACACGATGCAATTGAAACGCCGTGTCACCCGGAAGAAATTCTCCCGAGCGTAGGGTCAGCGTTCTCTGCGTGGATTCGTCCCGTAAGACAGCTATTCCAGCCGCATTGGCACGCGACTCACTAATGATGCCAACCAACGAATAACGATTCGCGGGCGATGAAGAAGCAGCTTCGATACCAAAAGCACTACCGCCGCCGAGAAAACAGCCGACCAATAAAATTTTTCGCATAGATTCACTCCCGGTGATTCACCGGGTGATCGGCAGGTTCGAAGCAACGCTTAATCGGAAAATATTGCCTAGGAACAAAATCAGGAAAAGGTGTTACGGAAGCACACATTGGATATAGCAGTAGTTCCCTACAGGCGTGCTCAGAAGTGATGAATTGTCGCTCCAAGCATCAAATCGACTACTAATGGTAGCGGAAGTGGCGGTCCAAGCGCATCCACTTGGATGGACCGGCACCCCAGAACCGAAGCCAGATGCTGTTCCATCTCCCGTTGGAAGATTAGAGCTGGACCATGTGCTTGAGGTTTCGTACCAAGTCGGTAAACGCATGCCCAGGGCGCTGCAGGTCGAACCGTTACCCGCATACCATATTGCCGATCCAGGGTATGCCAAGCCTTCTTGAGTCATGCTTCTCGTCGTCGAATTTCGGTAGTGGTAAATACACCTTCCAGTCGCGAATTTGGTCGTATCATCAAGATAAACGTTAGTTGGGCAGACACGACCAAAAAATATATCCCAAGCTCTGAAACTCAGTCGATGAAAAACCCTTACCATTGGCATTGAGCTTCATCGCCCAGTTATCAAAGCCGTCCGCATTTAAAATCCGGCTGCCACTTACCTCTTTCCAAACCTTAAACGAGTTGGCGTTCGTGTAGTATTCGAGATTCTTGCCTGTAGGAGTCATAGCCACACCCGCGGCGATGGCTGATGCATTGTTATAACAAGAGTCTCCCGGTCCACCGCACATAACACCGTTGTAATAGAGCTGTGAAATCATTGCGGATGGCGCTGAATAAGCGTTTCCAGTTACATAAGCATAAGCCTGATAATAGTATGTCGTTCCCGATACCACCGTCGTATCGTCAAACGTGCTCGCTGACCCCTTGTAGACGATCGTATGGTTCGCATCGAGCGCCCCCGTGGAATAAGATGTTCCTTGAGTCGGGGCCCAAGTAATTGCGGAACCATCGCGGCGTACGATGATGACACCTGAACCGACGGCACTCCAGGACAAGGTCACTTTGTTGTTTGCGGGAAGCGCCGAGAGATTGGCTACACTCACAGTAGATTCAGCATAGGTACCAGCTGTGCCGAAAATCGAAACACCGGACAAAATGTAATTGGGAACAATATCTGGATCACCTGTATTGAGGTAATGATTGCCAGCTGAATCAAACCACTGGAATTGTGTGCCTGAACTCATCCTTGCATTGAATGTCCCTGTATCAAGATCGGCCGTTGCTTGGGTGCCTGCCAAGCGATTCGCCGCGGAAGGATAACCACCGGAAACACCTGCAATCGTTACACCCGACTTAATGTTCGCCGCAACCGCATTGATCATACTAGCTGCTTTATATGTAGTCCCATTCACAACGCAGTTCGATGCGCCGTCGCTGCCACAGGCACTGTGCGATTCAGAGATTCCTGTTCCCGCCACACCCGCAATTGTCACCGAAGATTTAACATCTCCGCTCACGAAGTTGGCTAGGCGTGCGGCTTTGTATCCGACGCCGTCCGGCACGCATCCTACTTGCGCATCGGATGTACAACTCGAGTGACTTTCCAAGGTAGCCGAGCCTACGACGCCAAAGATGTTCACACTGTCGCATTTTTCATTTGGGTAGCAAATGATGCGCTGTTAAGGTCCGCCGTGGCATCCGCACCAGCCAAAGGGTAAGTAGACGATGGGAATTGTCCCGTCGCACCAGCAATCGTCACGCCAAATTTGATATTTCCAGGAACGGCGGCACTTGCGTTTGCCGCAGGATAAGTTGGAATAGCGACACAACCCGTAGCACCATCAGCGGCACAGTTGCTATGAGTTTCAAGAGATGAACTTCCCGCGACACTCGCGATGGTAATTCCGGACTTAATATCAGCGGCGCCAAAGTTTGCAAGACGCGCCGCTTTGTAAAGCGTTCCGTCCACAGCGCAACCAGAGGCGCCGTCACTAGCACACGCCGCATGGGATTCAACGGTCGCACTGCCGGCAGCACCGAAAATACTCACACCGTTGACGATGTTCGCGGCGACAATGTTTGCACTACCAGCGCCTGTTTGTCTTACGCCCGCAGAATTCCAGTATTCGAAAGAGGTACCGCTTTTTACCTGTGTACTAAATGTGCCCGCGGTAAGATCCGCTGTCGCGTCCGCGCCGCTGAGAGGATACGTCGCGGAAGGGTATTGCCCCGAAACGCCAGCGATGGTTACACCTGATTTAATATTACCCGCAACGATGAGGGATGCGTTTGCAGCGGGATACCCTCCTGTCGTCACACAACCCTGACCACCATCCGTGACACAGTTGCCGTGTGACTCCATCGTCGCGGTGCCTGGAACACCAGCGATGGTGATCCCGGAACGGACATCTCCAGCTGCAAAGTTTGCAAGTCGCGCCGCTTTATAAGCAATGCCGTCCGGAACACAAGCGCTGGCGCCATCGCTTGCACAGGCGGAATGAGATTCGACAACTGCTGAACCAGACGCGCCAAAGATCGAAACGCCACTGACGATATTGGCTGCGGTGATATTGGCATCACCCGTTCCCGTGTGGCGAGCGCCCGCCGAATCCCAATACTCAAAAGTAGCCGCGTTGTTGATTTGACTATTGAATGTACCGCCGCTTAGATCTGGCGTTCCGCCTGCACCAGCAAGTCGGTAGGTAGCAGAAGGATAGTCACCGGTAACTCCAGCCAGAGTCACGCCGGCTTTCAAGTTGGCCGCGGTGATGCGTGCGACATCAGCCGCGGGATAGGCTGCCGTCGCCACACATCCCGAAGCGCCATCGACAGAACAGTTCGAGTGTGATTCCATTGTCGCCGAACCGGAAACACCGGCGACTGCGACACCCGAACGAACATCTGCCGCGGCAAAGTTGGAGAGCTTCGCCGCTTTATAGGTCGTACCGTTAACGAAACAAGTAGACGCGCCGTCTGCCGCGCAGTTCGGAAGTCCACCGGAAATAAGGGCAATCGTTTTTCCAACTTTGAAATCGGATGCGACAAGCCCTGTCACAGCAGCCGCTTTATAACTGTTGTTAGAAACACAGTTTGCTTCACCGTCCGCGGCACAGGCACTCGGCGTTGGTACAACGTTACCCGTTACACCAAAAATATTGATGCCGCTATACGGGAGCCATCAGCGATGCGGGAACGGTTGCGCCAGGAGCCAGCAATCAGTCCTTCGCCACATCACTTTACCGTGGATTTAGCGTCGCGGGAGACGCGGATTTGTCAGCGAACAATATCCGTGTAGGAACAAGTATTTTCGGAATCGGTGGTACGGTTACACCAAGCCCAACAAACTGTTCCAGTGACGCCGAGATCAATTGTGTCACGAGTCCCACGTATCTTGCTGTCGATGTTGGCGCGTTTGTTGGAAGTGACCTTCGTGTCGGCAAAACGCTTGCCGGTATTGTTGGTTCACTCGCTGATTGTGCCACCGACGGCGCTGGCGCTTGCCGTGTTGATGGTGTGAGCTACAAGGCCGCGAGGTTATCCAACTTCGTTGCAAGCGATATTAAATCGGGAGTGGTCGTTGCGGGCGTCTCTGGTCTGTCATCCTTGGAAGCCCATACAAACTGTGCGGCGGATGGTGATACAGGCTGCGTCACGACTCCTAGCTATCCCGCGGTAAACAGCGCGGTTGCCGTGGCGGGAAATATTAAATCAAGCGTCATCATCGGCGGTGTTACAGGACAATATCCTTCCGCAACGTATCCTCTGAACGGAGCTGATGTCACGGCAGATCTCTCAAGCGGAACCTTTAACGGTCAGATAAAAAGCGCTACGCCATTCGAATACTGGAATTCCGCGGGTAACAGACAAACAGACACTGGTAGTGCCAACATTGTTGCCGCAAATATCGTGAACGGCACCAGCATCTTCGGAACGGCAGGCAGCGCCACCGTTGAATCCCATATCGCTTGCGCGAGTGATGGCGCCTCTGGTTGCGCGGTTGATGGAGCACTTTACAAAGCCGCACGCCTTGCGAACTTTGTGGCCGCCGATATCAAATCAGGAATAACCGTTGCGAGCGTGGCTGGTAGTTCATCTCTCGAATCGCATAGTCCCTGCGGCGCCGATGCAGCCACCGGCTGCGTGGCAACTGCCAGTTATCCGGCAGTTAATTTAGGTGTGGCCACACCTGGAAATATCAAATCAGGTGTCACTATCGGTGGATCGGCAGGACAGTTTCCATCCGCAACTTATCCATTGAACGGCGCTGGTGTCACAGCGGATCTTACCAATGCAACGTTTAATTCGCAGATAAAGAATGCAGCCGGATTCGAATATTGGGATTCCACCGGTGCCCGACATACAGGTGCCGGTGATACCAATATCTCCGCGCCGAATCTCGTTAACGCGATAAGCGTCTTTGGTACAACAGGCAGCGCGATTGTCGAAGCCCACGGCTCCTGCGCCAGCGATGGTGCCAGTAACTGTGTGCCTGATGGTGTTGGATACAAGGCCGCACGTCTTGCAAACTTTACCGCCGCTGATGTTCGTTCTGGTATTACCATCGCAGGTGTTGCAGGTAGCGCTACCATGGAATCGCATGCCAACTGCGCCCTCGACGGTGCTCAGAACTGTGTTACAACAGCGAGCTATCCCGCAGCAAACGCTGTAGCCGTGGTGCCCGGCAGCATCAAAGCCGGCGTTACCATTGCCGGCGTCGCTGGCCAATACCCTTCCGCTACTTACACATTGACCGGCGCAGGAGGAACAGCAGACCTCACAAGCGCGACATTCAACACGCAGATAAAAAGCGCCACCGCTTTTGAATTCTGGGATTCCACAGGTGTAAGACACACAGGCAACGGTAATGCGAACGTCACGTCCGCCAACATCGTTTCGGGTAAGAGCATCTTCGGTACTGCGGGCAGTGGTGTGGTGGAATCGCACGGCACATGCGCCAGTGACGGTGCTTCTGGTTGTATTACAGATACAAGTTACAAAGCCGCGCGTCTTGCAAATTTTGCCGCCGCGGATGTTCGTTCAGGAGTCACCATCGCGGGCGTGAACGGTACGCTTAACATCGAATCTCATTCTAACTGCGCAAGTGACGGCGCCGGCAATTGTGTGGTTGATGGAACGAATTATAAAGCGGCCGATGCAAGCCTTGCCGTCGCTGGAAACATCAAATCCGGCGCCACGATTGCTGGGGTTTCTGGGCAATACCCTTCCGCCACGTTTCCTCTCGCCGGAAACACAGGAACTGCCGATCTTGACCTCAGCACATTTAACACCAAAATCAAAGGCATTGGGGCCTTCGAATGGTTCGATTCCGCCGGAACCCGTTACTCCAGGTCCGGAGACTCCAATATCCTCGGAAATTTTATTGTGTCAGGGGTTTCCATTTTCGGAACAGTGGGAACGTACGCAGCCGACACTCTAAATGCGTCGAATCTTACTGCAAACAAAGTCGTCGTAGGTTCATTGGCTGTAACATGGAATCGTATGGGTTCAGGAGTCATCCTTGTTCGCCGCGTCGGGTCACCTGTGACATGGTTGCCTGCTCATGGGACTGGCTATGCACTGGGTGACGTGGATGCAAATCACAAAATCATTTACATAGGCGCTGCAACTTCAGTCAACGATACAGCTGTTACGGATATGACCACATATCACTATAGAGTGTTCGCTTATGATACGTACTACGCTTTTTCCGCCGGCTCCAATCCCGCGTCAGCCCTATACTCTACAGCAGAGGTTTGCGGTGCCGTCGGCGACGATTGTTACAGTGATACAACGGCAAAAACAAACGGCGTTGCGGTCACACCCAGCGGCAAAGCTATTTCCTATGTGACATCCAGCGGCGCAAACAAAGTATGGAAAGAAACAAGTGGCAGCCGCGTTCTGCGAGCAAACGGCTTGGATGAATGGGCAAAACAGTTGAATATTGACGGGAAAGGCCAAAGCTCCGTTGATTTTACATCTTATACAAGCATCACGGGTCGCGTGTGTCCGCCGAACGTTTACATCGATGATAACAATAAATTCACAACGAACAATTGCCTTTACTACACCACTGAAGCGAGCGCACAAGCCTTGAACGCGGCCGGAACATCGCAGACCGTGCTCGCCAGTATGGGCTTGGGTCAGTGGAGCAGCTATAACGGCGGGGCATCACGATGGTATGTGGGTAACATTAAAACATGCTCTAGCAATGGCATGCGCCTCCCAACCATTTACGAAACATCCGTTACACCAAGCTATGTTGATACACCGCCTACGGGAAATGGAACTCCAACAGCCTATGCGCAAACAAATGGTGTTCCTTCTAACGGATCAAGCTTTACATGGACGGCTTCCGCCGGTGACGGTACGGCCACATATTGGGCATGGGACAACACCAACTACGCCTGGGATGACTATGGATATCCCAACTCCTACAAGATTCGTTGTGTTCTTCCGTAATCATCATTTGCCCTGATAGCGAATGCGATAGATCGCATCACCTTCATCATCCGATACCAGCAGCGAGCCATCAGGCGTCACCAAAACATCGACGGGACGTCCCCAGCGGGATTGATCTTTTCGCAGCCATCCCGTGGCGAATGGTTCGTAATGGTATCCCTTCTTATCTTTGTAAACCATCATCACGCGATAGCCTTGCACTGGATCACGATTCCACGAACCGTGCTCGGCGATAAAGATGCGATCCTTATATTCTGCGGGAAACTGCTTGCCGGTATAAAACTTTATGCCAAGCGCGGCCACGTGCGCGCCCAACTCCACTTCGGGTTTTACAAAAGAAAAACCTTTCGGGCGTTTTGCGTAAAACTCGGGATCTTGAACGGCGTTACCATGCACGAATGGATAGCCGAAATTTAATCCGGCTTTTGGCGCGCGATTGAGTTCATCGGGAGGAACATCATTTCCCATCATATCGCGACCGTTATCCGTGAACCAAAGCTCCTTGGTGGTGGGATGCCACGCAAAACCCACCGTATTGCGAATGCCACTCGCGAACTCTTCGAAACCGCTACCATCGGGATTCATGCGAAAAAGTCGCATGTATTTGCCTTTTTTACCGGCTTCGTTATCCGTGTCACAGATGTTACAGGGAGCACCGACAGGCACATACAGCTTTCCATCTGGACCAAACGCGATGTATTTCCAGCCGTGGTGACTATCACTCGGAAACTTATCAAAGACAACTTCCGGCTTTCCGGGTTTATCCAAGCGAGATAGAATCTTGGGGAATTTTAGAATGCGCTCCACTTCCGCCACGTAAAGAGCGCCGTCACGATAAGCCACGCCATTGGGCATATTTAACCCTTCCGCGATGACCCAGGCTTTATCGGCGCGTCCTTCTTTGTTAAAGCGTACAGCGTAAACCTTATCCTTCTTTCCGCGCGTGCCAACAAATAACGTCCCATCTTCCGCCATCGCCATGGAGCGAGCGCCGGGAATATCGGCAACCAGATCAATTTTAAATCCAGGAGGTAGCTGAATTTCTTGCAGCGGATGAGGGGAAGTTTTGGCGAACAAAGCCGTGGAAAGAAGGAGTCCACATAAAAGAAAACGTTTCATGAGAACTCCTTTATGAGATTCTTCGCTTCGCTCAGAATGACGGCTCGGGTCCTGAGCTTTCGTCGTCCTGAGCTTTCGTCGTCCTGAGCTTTCGTCGTCCTGAGCTTTCGTCGTCCTGA
>CAYOJQ010000003.1:46541-51745 GCA_964404325.1 uncultured Oligoflexales bacterium | reverse complement strand
CCTGAGCTGTCGTCATCCTGAGCTGTCGTCATCCTGAGCTGTCGTCATCCTGAGCTGTCGTCATCCTGAGCGAAGCGAAGGATCTCTTTCAGAATGGTTTTAAGATCACCATCACCACAATAATAATCATCAGAAGCGTCGGCACTTCGTTTAAAAAACGAAGTTGCTTCGACGTCGGTAGCAAACGATCCGTGTTGATGTAACGCTTCACCAGGGTGCCGGCGTAAAGGGTAAAACCACTCAGCAACAACACGCACAAAAACTTTACCATAAACCATTTTTGCTGGCCGATGGCTGGTTGAATAAACACCATCGCCAACCCCGCCAACCATGAAACCACCATAGCCGGAACGGTAATGTACTTGTAAAGACGGCGCGCCATGGTTCCCAGCAACACGTAGATCTGTGATTGGTTGCGTCCCTGCTCTGTTGCGTAGATCAATAAGCGATAAAGATAAAGAATTCCCGCCATCCAAGAAATGATCGCGATAACATGCAAAGCCAAAATGACTCGATAATACTCAGACATAAAATTCCTCAGAATCAGTGACACGCGGTAAAGCACACATCGTTTCAAGACGCGACGTGCACGATCTCTCCAAGAAGCTTAACGGTGAACGCGATTTCAGCGCGGCAATGCGCTTCTTAAACGCCGCTTTGGTGGAGCCGGATGTGTCGGTGGCCTGTGCCGCTTCGAGAAATTCAATCCAAAGGAAAGCATTGGCACGATAAGCCAATGCCACCAAGGATTCGAACTGGTTCGCCGTCTGCGGTTCCCAAAGTCCGTCAACCTGCTCCACAAAAATCGCAATAGGGCGCCCCGAACTTAAAAGTTCCTCGCTTGGAAAAATTGCGTTCGTGTGAGACTTCGCGAAATTAGCTACATGCACATCGATACCAAAGCGCCATGTGCAGGCGAGAGCCATGGCATAAAGATCGCCGGGCTTATCTTTTTCGCCCTTCAACAGATGCGCTTGCGGCTTATTGCCTTTGAGAACACCCGAGACTTCCGCCAAAATGCGCGCGCCACGCACCGGCGAGACATGGTGGGGTGCGCGTGCCTGTTCTTCGCCCCAATGACGGTAGAAACTTTCCAACACACGGAACGTCTTCTCAAAGCGTGTCTTTAACGAACAGCGCACCATCGCGTCCAGCCTGGTATCGAGGCGCGTGCCCTCACCCTTGCAGCATGGAAAAAGTTCAGGGAGTACGTGAAGATCATTGTCACGCACATCCAATCCCAAAAGAATGCCATTCAGCATGGGATTTTCAAGCGTGTGCATGACACAGGAACGACTCAACGGTGCATGCCCCGCTCATCGGAGGCAAAGATATTAGCGGAGCTATGGATGAACTGCTTGCGGAAATCTTCCCCACCCAGTTCGATCATCTTACACATTTCCACGAGACGAGAATAAATACGGCTGCCAACACGTGCTTCCAAGGATTCAAATTGGTCCAATTGGAATCCCGAGCGGTCATCTTCCAATGACACGTTAAAACCATGACGGCGGCGCGTGTCCGGTTTGAGATCGTAGTTCGTGGAGGCGACAATCAGTTTGTTCTGGTTGTAACGACCCATCACCAACTGATCGAGAACGGAAATTTCCCAATCGTTGTTACGTCCCTTACCGAGCTCGTCAACAATAAGAACGTCCGCTTCCAACATTGGTTGTAGCAGCGTGTCATCGGTTTTGTTGGCGGAATACGCGGCGCGCAAGGCGTTCAGAAGCTGCATGAAATCGACGAACTTCACGCTATAACCATTTGCCGCTAAATTCTTGGCAATGGCACACAGGAGATAGGTTTTCCCAACACCCACCGGGCCGCCAAGAATCAAACCCTTTGGCTGCTTCTTTTTAAATTCGTTCATCCACATGCGAACGGCTTGAATGACTTCTTTGCCGTTGCCGGTGAAGTTAGAGAAGTGATCGAGTTTCGCGCCGGCATAGCGCGCCGGGATCGTCGCGCCATTTAAAAGGTTTACCGTGCGACCAGGACTGGGATCACGGCAGCTTAAAGCGGCTCCTTCAACAGGTTTACGCGTGCGGCCAAAACAAGTGGGACAACTGGTGACACACTCACAGAGCTTCGCCTGAGCATAAGCCCCCTGCGTCTCCAGACGATAACCAATACCGTCGCAGCAGCTTAACTTCTGCTCGAGAGCACACGGGCTCTTGCGCGTTTTCTTTTCCTTAGGGGCCTGGTGGAGCTCCTGCGTCAATTTGCGCGTGATTTTCACCATGGACTCTTTGCTCCCGTCGTCCGTTATTTCCACTTTCCAACTTTGACAAAACACCCTAAGAATCAAGGGCGTTTTTGCGGGGTAAGTGCTGCCTCAATGTAACAAAATTGCACGGTTCAGGGAAAGGAAGCATTCTAATATGAGTGAGTTAAACGTCGTTGGCGCCAAGAAAGACCTAAGTTTCGATAATTACGACGGATTTATTTATTTCGCCGACTCCTCTCACAAAGAAAATGCCCTTAAGGACGCGACCCGTTTCGCATCCCCCACGCTGAGCAAAGCGGTAAGCAGCTACGCCGCTAAAACAGATTACAAAACAAAAGCCGCCGCATCCTTCAGTTTCGATCTAAGCCCCGAACAGCGGGTTGTACTCGCCACGCTCCCGGAAAATCTCGTGGCGTTCGAATATTTGACTCTCGCTCGCAGCCTCTTCGAGCCCCTTGGCCAAGCCAAAGCCAAGAAGGTTCTCGCCGATCTGCGCGGCCTGACTTTTGATCAACAAAAACTTCTCGCCGACGCGTTAGCAGCGGCTCTTGTGGCCCGCGACTTCCAAGGGCCCAAATACGGCGCGCAAAATAAAGAAGACGAAGAAAAACCCACGGTGCAGGTGACTGTGATGGGCGACGACGAGCATACGGCGAAACTCGCCGCTGTCGCGAAGTCTTCTTTCAACATGGGCGAAGCCAACAATCTCGTGCGTCATCTCGTGATGATGGCAGGTAACGATTTGAACTGCGGTCGTTACCGTGATCTTGCGAAAGAAAAAGCAACGGCGGCCGGATTAAGTTTTGAGTACACCGCGACACCTGAGCTTAAAAAGATGGGCGCGGGTGCATTCTACGCCGTGGCACAAGGCTCATCCCACAACGATGCCGGCATCGCTAAAATTTCCTACAAACCCAAACAAGCGAAGAAGAAGTTAACGCTGGTTGGGAAAGGCGTGGTGTTTGACACGGGTGGTACGAACTTAAAACCAGCATCCGGTATGTTTGGTATGAATGACGACATGGCTGGATCAGCTGTCGCTCTCGCTCTGGTGATGTTGGCGGCGAAAGAAGAATGGCCCGTGGAAGTGAATGCGTATCTCGCTATTTCCGACAACCTTATGGCCAATAACGGTTATCGTCCCAACGATGTCGTCACCGCACTGAATGGCAAGACGATTGAGATCGTGCACACGGACGCGGAAGGCCGCATGCTTCTCGCGGACACACTCACGTTGGCGACTAGGGAACCTGCGGATTTGATGCTAGATTTCGCAACATTAACAGGCGCTTGCGTCGCCGCTATAGGCAATACGTATTGCGGTGCTTTCAGCAACCGCCCGGAATTCACGGACACGATTATCACCGCGGGAAAAAATTCCGGTGAGCGCGTGTGGCCATTCCCCGTGGATGAGGATTTCGGCAAATGTTTGGAATCAAAAATCGCCGACATCAAACAATGCCGTTTAACCGGTGGCGTTGATCACATTGAAGCGGCGTACTTCTTAAAACAATTTATCGATCACAACGTGCCCTGGATTCACCTCGATCTTTCCAGCGTGATGCGTGACGACGGCTTGGCGCAAATCTCAACCAAAGAAACGGGCGTGGGCGTGCGCCTTGGCAAAGAATTGGCGTTTCAATTGTTGGGCTTGTAAAACTGCTCGACGATAAGCTGAACGTTGTAAAGCATCACTGAAAAACGCGTGTAAATCGCATGTCCCAATGCAGTGGTCGCGCTGTTCGGAATCAGGCGGCCACTGTCTCCATAATCCACGAGTAAGGTCGTTCCATAGGAAGACACGCGTCGGCCGATACGCATCTCTCGCAGCCAGTCGCGGGGAGCAATCCCCATTCCCAGAAGGGGATCCAGCTGACGATTTTTTTCGCGATCTTCCCGATGAGTGGCTAAAAGATCCGAGCCCATCACACCAAAACGATGAATGTAGTCACCACTCACGGTATTGAAAATACCCTTGAGATCCGTGGCAAAAGGCGTCTCACCGCGGTGATTCACAATATGCAGAATGCGCACGCGCTTATGCTTGATGCCCCAGGGGTATCGCAGCGGCGTGCCAAACGTGACGATATCCAACCAGACGGGAGCGATGATTTTTAAGGCATCGCGCAGCTCCGCTCGCTCCTTCTCATCGAACGCCACACGCAACATCGGGTGTTCGGAAGGCAGTGCTTCCAGACAAAGGGTTAACAAGGCAAACAGCTGCCCCGCATGGCTATGTCCCATCAGAAGAATGCGCTCATCTTTGCCGATTTTTTCTGCCTGAATCGTGCGTGCTAAGTTCTTCGCCAACACCTGCATACCCCGCAGGCGCCCCATGTGATGATTCTCCGATGACCAAACAAATTCCTGACACAAAACCCCTGTGCCCAGCGACAAACCAAACAGATTCACATACACGGGCGAAAAATTTGCGGTGTCGTTGACCCAACGATTCGTGCTGGCGCGCACAATGCGTCGCACCGCTTCTTCATGGCGCGCGAAAAATTTTGGGTAACCCAGCTGCAGAGCCCGAACGAGCCCCAGCGGATCGTCACCAAGAAAAGTGCCATGACCAAAAAAAATACTGCGCACACGCGCTTCATTCATGCTGCCGCCAGCGGCGCGCATGCTGTCCCGCCAGTGAGGAGTCTGCCCCTCAAAAGTGCGTGATTTTGCGTTAAAAGGAATCTCGTCGCTAAAGATATGGGTAAAGAATTTCCCCGCGCGATCTTCCGCGGGGTGCGTGGGGCGCGTGAGGCGCCATAACATGCGTCCCAACACAAATAAAACGAGCAGTCCGAGAAGGATGAACCAAAACCAGGAAGGCAATAGATCCTTCGCTTCGCTCAGGATGACGGTGCCACGCTGAATGAAACGATGAACCTCGTCATTCTGAGCGAAGCGAAGAACCCCCACGTCATTCTGAGCGAAGCGAAGAACCCCCGCGTCATTCTGAGCGAAGCGAAGAACCCCC
>CAYOJQ010000003.1:0-46441 GCA_964404325.1 uncultured Oligoflexales bacterium | reverse complement strand
GCGTCATTCTGAGCGAAGCGAAGAACCCCCGCGTCATTCTGAGCGAAGCGAAGAAACTCATTAAGCACAAATTCTCCGCTGCGTTAGAAATACCACCCAAGGGTGATATTGGCGAAACCCCAAGACAACAAGCGCTGCAAATCGTTTCGCGTCGCGGCTTTGCTTTCCGCGTAGTTATTGGAAAAGTTGCTGGAAACGATCTGCGCTTTTCCCAGACGAAAGATACTGTATTCGATGAAAAAATGGCTATCTAAGATCCAAAGAGCGCCGAAATTTAATCCAGCGATGACGCCCGCTGCGGAAAAACCGCTATCAAGACGGGCCGCAACCGTATCCGTCGACGGATCGCTGCCTTTGGGTGAGATATCTCCCTGCCACGCACCAAGACTCAAACTCGGTTGTACGAAAAGTGGTACCAGCTCCGTGAAATAATAACGCCACGCCACGGAAACGCTTTGCGCGGTCGTCTCGAGCGCATACTCCCGCGCGCTATGCATACCGGTCATGCGAAAGGAGCCGCCGCCCAATCCATAAAGCAAGGTGACGCGCTCATTCAAAACGCGGTGGTAACTGACGTTCATTTCTTGCCACGGGAGAACGACACCGAGACTCAGGGAAACACCTTGCTTCTGATTGGCGCGGATCTCTTCTTGGGAAAGGGCCAGCTCATCATCATTGTCGAAATGAGCGTCGTCATCCATGTCTTCCCTTAAACCCCGAGACTGATCTCCCGCATAAGGTGCGTTCAGAGCCAGCGGCGTGAACATAAGACCGTGAGACCAAGCGGGTGGCACCGCGAGGACAAAAAAAGAGAGGACGGCAATAGGCAAGGCTTTAGAAATCATTCTAAAAATTTAATGAATTCGTCGCCTGAACTCAAGGATTGGTTGGTTAGGAGGCTTTGGTTTTTAGAATATCCACCATCGCCTTGTAGGGATCTTCAAAAAATGCGTCGAGAAGATGGAAGCGGATAAAATCAAGGGCCTCGAATTTGGAACGAGCACTTTGGTAAGGGCGTGTGGTCGTTAAAGCGTCAAAAACGTCACAGAAGGCGGCAATATTCACTTCCGCAAGAATCTCATTGCGAGAAAGGCCATGTGGATAACCCTTGCCGTCATAACGCTCATGATGATGCAGAACGATCTCGTGCGCCACGATGCTGAGGCGCTGATCTTCCAGCAATTCAATGCCGTATTCGGGGTGTTTACGCATCACGGCCCACTCGCGTTTCGTGAGGGGCTCGCTCTTGTTTATTATTGCTAAATCGATCTTGCTCTTACCTAGGTCATGGAGCAAACAGCCGAGAGCGATTTCTTGCAAACGCGCGTGATTTTTTTCACCAATCTTAATCGCAATGGCGATCGCATAGGCCGCGACACGAGCGCTATGATAGTATGTATACTGATCGTGTTCCGCGAGTCGACCGAGCACCTGCACGCAATGAGGTTCTTCATCCACGCAACGCACAAGCGAAGCGGTGATCTCTTCCGCCTTCGCAATCATGGCGCTGGTCAGAGGGTAATCATAGAACGTGCGCGTCAATGTTGCGGCAAGATCCATGATCTGCTGCACGCGTCGGGCCGGGGGCAACGATTCGTCAACACGGGCGATACCGGTGAGGCGTTCAAAAGCTTTCACTTTGGCCTCGTCGCGTTGCTGAAAATAAAGCGCGACGTGACCATCCGCTTGAAGACGAGAGACCTCCGCGCTGGACCAACGATATGGGCTTGGCGCATAGAGAATTTTTAGACCGCCGATCTCGCAGAAAAGATCGAAATCGGTCACACCACCATCTTTCAAAGTGGTGACAGGCAAACTTCCGAGATTGGCATCTTCGGAAATGGTTGGAATGTGAAACGCCGCTTTCATGAGGTTTGCCCTATGTGTTTGAGGTGGATGTTATCTGAGCGCCCGAATCGCCCATCAACCTCCCCCACTGTGTATCGGTTTATTTTGACCTTTTTATTAATCCTTCCCGCCGGACAAAAAGCCCTTGCGGATCAAGATGTTGCGATCGGCCTTGCGGCCGTCGAGGAGGGGGACGACCGCCAGCGCCCAGCCTTGCAGATTTACAGCACTCTGGGAAAAGACGGGTATGTGACAGGAACCTACTATGGAAGAACCTTCGCTCAGGTGGAGGAGAAAACATATCTTGTCAATTTAGGTGTGCGTTCCAGCATCTTTAATTCAAATAATTTTTTCGCCTGCCTCGGAGGCGCCGCTCTCCTTGAGAACACAGCGGTCAAACCGTTTGGCGCGGAGCAAAGAAAACAAGAAGACAACGCTTACAACTTTGGCGTGACCTTCGCGGTTCAATACGAACAGGCATGGAATAAATTTTTTCTTCGCGGCGCGTGGGAATCCTCTTTGTTCTTAGCGGGTGAGGCAGGAATCCTTCTCGCAACGGGACGCAAGCAGGCTCTGGCCGTCACCGCGGGGATGCGCTTATGAAATGGCGAAGTCTTTACCTTGCGGCGATGCTGTCGACGCTATGGATGTTTGCAACACCGAGCCTTGGAAAAACAGGTTACGCCTTTCGCCTTGGACCACCGTCAGTAGGACAGGGTGGCCCGAATCCAATCACTTTTTCGCCGCTGGAATTTCAGCTGCAATATCTCAGTCCCACCAACTTGGAGACCAACGTCTCTTTTACCGGTCTTTTCGTCGGTAAGAGGCACACCTTTCAGAACAAGGTTTACGTCTCCGCGGGTGGTGGACTTGCATTAAGCGCCAATGGCGGCGGCTTCGGTGTTTACACAGCCTTTGGCGCTGATTTCTTCTGCGGTGATAAGATCTGCATGAGCGCGGAATACATTAAGGCCTTAGGAATCGCTGGTGGTATCATCAGCCCGTATGCCGTACGAATCGGAGCATCTTTATGGCTATAAAAAAACGATTCATGCTTCTTCTCCTTTGGCCCTTCCTCAATGGCTTTGTTCTTCTGTCCGGACCAGAGGAAGCGCGATTGCCCGTCAGTCCCGCGTCACCAACGCTGACATTCCGCGTGAGCCCCGACCATCCGAAGTTCGATAAGAAAGACGAGTTTCTTGGCGGCGCTTACGAAAACCTTGATGACGGCGCCTTTTGGGAAGCTCTCGTGCGCGAAACGATGGATATATGGAACCGCGTTGAAGGCTCCTATGTTCGTTTGGAGGTGGCGATTGATCCGTCAGCGGTCAAGGATGAAGAAGATGGCGTTTTTAGCATCGTACCTGGCGATTTGCCCGCCACCGCCGCGGCCGCCGCTCACCCCAAACCCGAAAAAGGCACCATTACGGATTGTGATGTCCAGGTAGCAAAAACAAAAACGTCAGCACGCGAATTAGCCTTCACGATCCTTCATGAATTGGGGCACTGCTTAGGCCTGGGACACAACCATTCCAACTACAATGCGGTGATGGGCTACTCGCGGCGATCTCGCTCTCTTTACCTCGCCGCTGACGATAAGGCCGGCGTGATTTATCTCTACCGCGATCCGTCCACTCCCGAGCCTCAAGAGGAGATCTCCTGCGGTCGCATTCCGGGGCACGGTGGAAATCCGTGGATGCTTTTGATTATCGTGGCGCCGTTGATTGTAACCATGCTGCGACGTTGGTGGCGCGGATTTTAAGGGCGATTGGATCGACCGGCGACGCCTTCGACAACGATGTCGCCGATGTTGGTGAGCGTGCCGCTATTATCCAGGACGGTTCCCATCCATGAGCCGCTATTGTTGGTGATGAGTTCGATATCAGCGCCAGCCGCCGCGGCATTGCGGTAAACAATATAAAATTTATCGAACGCGTCGCGTGCGATCACCGCCTGCCAGCCCTTGCCATTTAACAGCTCCGTGCCAACGAACGATCCCGACACATCACTGTAGAGAAATAGTTTATCCGCATCTTCGTCAAAGACGGTGATGAATGCCTTGTTAGCACTATTGAGAACAATGCTTGGTTTATGGGTGCGTCCCATCGCATTGATATCACAGGCCGCGGCTTGCACCGTGCCCAGCAGTTGATGCGTCCAAGCACCAGTGTACTTTCCGTGATAGGCGCGACAGGCGCCTGCGGGTGTCGCACAGAGATACGCGACATGAACGTTGTTACCGCTGTCGATGGCGACGCTTCCTTGGAAGTACTGACTGCAACCACCGGTGCTCACCGCCATGGGTGCGCCCCAACCACCACCGACATTGTTCACATAACGCAGATAGAAGAGGCCCGCGTCTTCATAGGTGAAAATAACGTGCGCTTTATCGCTATGATCCATGGCGATGGCGCTATCGACAATGGTCGCGGTGGCCGCATAAGACGCGGCAACGGCGTGACTCCACGCCCCTGGCGTGCCGGAGCTTACAATCACATCCGTGGTCGCGCCTTTGTATGCGTGCGGGATGTAACTCACGTCGCTGCTGCTCAGAGCGATGCTGCTGAAGCCGCCGATATTTTCACCGCCGCCACTAACTTGGACCGCATCCGTCACAAACATCGCACCATTCCATGAAGCCATCGATAAATTGAAAAGACTATCGCCACTATCGTTGGCATAACTCACCCAAGGATCATTCGCCGTGCTGAGCGCCATACCCGTGGCGGCGTGAAGCTGCTCCGCGCCCACCCACGACTCGACCGTGGTCACGGTGTTGCCACCCGCGGCATGTTTTACCGTACGCACGCGCTGCGGGGCACTGGCGCCAAACACCACATGCACCACGCTTGTTTCCACTTCAAACTTGTAAGGTTGGTTGCTAGCGTCGGTTGTATTGCCCGCGTTATCGCGCGCGGTGACACAGGCGTAATAAACACCGTCATTCAACGTGACATTTTGCGCGCCATTCACGGCATTGAACGGCGATCCACCGATGTGTGACGCGCAATCATTTGTGGTGGAGACGATGACGTCGTAATTCAAAACACCTGCGGCCGCGGTGAAACTCACTGATTGAGATGAGGCATAAACCGGATCTGTTGGTCCCGAGATGCTAAACGCCCCGGGTGGCTCACCATCAATCACAATCGCCGCGCTGCCGGATAGTGAGCTATTGGGAACGGAAAGGAACGCATCGTTTCCGGCCGCGTCGCGAATGGTTGCGCCATTTAACGAAAGCGCGTTCATGCTCTCTACTTCAAGATCACCACTGGTATCGCTCACTGCAACGGTGTAGGTGAAAACCAGCTTGTTGGAGCCGCTGCCGGATGTATAGACGGCATCCGTATCAGTGGCACCGGTTTCCATTTTCAACTTCAAATTGTTGGCATTCGTCACTGTCACAACTTCTGAAAAATTGAGTTCGATCGTGACGCTTTGACCAACGCGGTAGACACCATTTGCAGTCGGAGTCGTGACGGACTGAATATCAGGTTCCGTGGTATCGAGGACAATGTTCGAGCCGGTGGCAATCACCCCAGCGGCAAAAGATATTGTCGCGTTATTTCCGGCCATGTCTTTAATCGTCGCACCGCCCGTGAGTTTAATCGGATTCAAAGTATTATCGAGGTCAGGGGTATCGTCACCCGACGCAACGGTGTAAGAGAATGCCAAAGTATTTGTTCCGGACCCCGAGGCATAAGATGCCTGACGCGTGAGCCCTGTATTCAGCTCCAGCTTTACACTCGCCGTATTCGTGACATAAACAGATTCGCTAAACACAGCATTGAAAGTGAGAACCTGCCCGGCTTTGTATGTGCCATTCGCAGTTACGGCGGATAGACTTGTCGCCGTCGGCACCGTCCCGTCCACAACCAAGTTTTTTCCACCAGACAACGAGTTCGCACCACCCGGCAGAGTCACAACCGCGTTGTTACCCACCTCATCCTTCACCGTAGCTCCACCGGTGAGGGTAAAGGGCATGGTCGCGTATGTAGCCAGGTCCGCGCTGGTATCGCCCGCTTGAACCTGATAATTAAAATAGAGAGTCGTGGTGCCTGATCCCGCGAAATAAGGCGCGTAACGTCCCGCGCCACCCGTTGCTAAACGCAACGAAACACTTCCCGGATTCGTCACGTAAACAGGTTCGCTGAAACGCACACCGATCTGAATTTCATCACCGAGTTTATAGGTGGCGTTCGCATTGGGAGATGATACCTGCGCCACGGTGGGGCCCATTGTATCAATCACAATATTTTTATTGACGGAAAGAGCTCCCACTTCCGAGCCGACGGGAGCATCTAAACCAGCCGCGTTCAGCGACAAATCCACAATACTGCCACCGTTTAAATTCAACTGATTGGCAGCTGTATTCACATCGAGGTCCGCGCTGTTGTCACCGGCTTGTACCGTGTAGCGAAACAGCAGCGTGTCACTGGCACTTCCTGAGATATAAGAGGCATAACGATCCGTCGTTCCCGTTTCCAACAACAGGTTCGGCGTGCCTCCCGTGGTATCAACGGTAACGACTTCGTTGTAAACCACGGAAATATCAATCATCGCTCCCACGCGATAAACACCGTTGGGAGTGGTTGATGTCACGTTCACGATTTGTGCGTTACGGCTATCAATGACGATTGGCAGCGCGTTGTTTGTAGCGACCGTCACGTTGCCCGCTTTGTCGGCGGCGTTGAGACAAACGTAGTACGATCCATCCGTGAGAGCGGAGAGCGCCTGACTTGTGGTGGTCAAATGCTCATATTCTTGCACCGCGACAAGACACTGCGCGTCGGTTGTGATGGACAAATTGTATTCGTCAGCACTGACGATCGCGTCCCACGCAATCGTGGGCGTTGCATTGTTCACGCTATTTCCCGGAGCAAGATCTTGAATGGTTGGTGCCACGGGTGGCGTGAGATCGACAACAAATTGGAAAGGGCTATTCTTTGCTTCCAACAAATGCGCTGTTCGCTGAATGGCGTACACGCAGATATAGTAGGTGCCTTCAGGGAGAGGTTTTAACTGCTGATTGTGAACGGTCACGTCGCCATAAGCCTGCAGCGGAACTTTGCAACCACTATCAGGGCTCACGATGATGTCGTAGTCCTTCAACTCCGGCGACTCATTCCAAGTTGCGAGTGGCGTTGCTGTGTTCACAAACGCCGTCGGATACGTGATGAGAAAATTCTCTTCCGTGGGCGTCTTTGTCGTTACGGAACCCGTTTCACTGGGTGGTGGTGGCGGCGGCGTTACCACCGCGCTGGTCGCGGTTTCAGAATCATCCTTCACGGACGATTCCTTCGCGCCTGTCTTGGCGCATGAAGCCCAAGTCAGTGCGAGTGCGATAGTGATGTGAAGACCGAGACGCATGGAAAAAAAGAGCTCCTAGCCATCCATGCTTATTCCTTCGACATTTATTGGCTTTTCTTTAGAAACGACCAAGTTTTCGTGTAAGGATTAGGTAATGTGAGTCATAATCGTTGGTTATGGTTAGAATAGTCGGCGGACGTTTTGCGTATAAAATCTTGCTCTATCGGACGCTTATGGTACATTCCTTCCCCTGTTCCTATGCTCTCGTGGTGGAATAGGTAGACACACAGGACTTAAAATCCTGTGAGGCGTAAGCCTCGTGCCAGTTCGATTCTGGCCGGGAGCACCATTTAAAAAACGGCCCTAGTGATGGGGCCGTTTTTTATTTTCGTGAT
Organism: uncultured Oligoflexales bacterium; assembly: GCA_964404325.1. Classification (GTDB taxonomy): domain Bacteria; phylum Bdellovibrionota_B; class Oligoflexia; order Oligoflexales; family Oligoflexaceae; genus CAYOJQ01. The sequence continues at coordinate 38,888 of CAYOJQ010000003.1, read as the reverse complement.
TTCCGGTCCTTACCTCGGCCCTGCGGCACGCATGGCGCTCCGATTTCACGGAAACCAACCAGTCACGCCTAAAAGCCTCATCCCTGCCTTTTTACTCATTTAATTCCGGAAATCACCGATAGCGCGAGAGCCAGTTTTTGTTCCTGGCGGAGGGTTCACATGAGGAAGAGTGTCCTTTTAGGGATAACGATCACAGCTCTGACGACAGTCGCCTGCAACAAAATCGCAGGCGGCGGAAGAAACAGTGGCGGCGACGGAGGTAGCTCCGGGCCTTCATCCAGTGAAGTGAACGTGATTCAAGCGCAGCAATTATCCCGTTCAACCGTTGGCACCAGCGACAGCGGTCTCGACCCTTGCCTGGACGTGAGCTTTCGCGCTCTAGCCGGAGATGTTCCCGTGAAAGGAGCATCGATGAGTTTTTCCATCCTTCCCGCCGTCGCTGACGCAGGAACCCTCACCCCCGCGTCCGTAACCACTGATGACACGGGTACTGGTGTAACCAAATACTGTGCTGGCAAAACGGAAATGAAAGTAACCGTGGTGGCAAAAGTCGGCACGCTCACGGCGAACTCAGGTGATATCACCATCAAAGCAACGCCTGAATACGAACTGAAGTTTGCACGATCGGATGTGCCCGTTGTCATAAATGAGGGAGCGGACGAGAAAGCCGACCCCGTAAAGAACGGCGTGATTCGCCTCAATATCCAAGATTCCGGACCAACGGATTGCGCCAATGTTGTGTTTAGCCTGACAAGAAAAGGCAATCCCGTCAGCAATAAGTCGATAAAATTTCGCACACAAACGGACTTTCCCAAAGGCGCGAAGCTCGCAAAGCGACCTAACAAAGGAACAACTGAAAAAGACACCACAACAAACAAATTCTTCGCTGTCTATGAAGCCACCAGTGATGAAAAGGGTGAGCTCACGGTTCCGGTTTGCGCGGGTCCTAATCTCGGCACCGTCTTAGTCAGCGGCACGTTGACTGTTGATGAAAACACCTCTTACTCCGCGCAAGCACCGGTCATTGCCATAAACTCTGGATTTACTAACTGGGCGAATATGTCCATCACCTATGACACGGTGAACGCCAAAACACTGCGCGGTTATTTCAATACCAACAGTGATCACGTCATTAAGTTCAAAATAAAAGTAAACGCCAAAAGTGATGGCGATCCGAACTTTGAAAATCCAGTCAGCGTGGTCGCGGAAACAGGCCGTATTGAAATCGAAAACGGTGGCTTTCCCAATGCCGCGGGAGAAGTGAATTTCTCCATGCAGGCGTTACACATGGTGGATTATCGTCCCTATCAGGTGCATGCCTTCACAAATACGGAAGCACAAAGTCGCTGCGATGCGGAGGGCCTTATCGCCAGCGGCGGCATTAGTTATCCGAATCTCTCTAAGAACTGGCGTAGCACCATCGTGTACATGATGCGAGGTCAGGAATATTTCCATGACGCCAACGGCAATGGCGTTTTCGATCCAGGCGGTGACGGCTTCTGGGATAAAAATCAAAACGGCATCTTCGACGCGGGTGATGTGATCACTTATGATGCTGGCAACGACGGACTCGTTAACATGAACGGCGAGTGGTTTATTGATTTACCCTCACCATTTATCGACACGAATGAAAACGGCATCCACGAGCCGAACATAGATATTCTTATCGGTGACGAATACGTTGCCCCCAACGGCAAACGTGACAAAGACACCACTATCTGGAAGTACGATTACATTCCCATCTACATGGGCGAGACATCATACGCCTTGCGTCACGCCGAGGTGAATAACACGATGACGGGATCCTCAACGATCCTCTCTGACGCTTATTATACGGATCTTGTCAGCAGAGGTCTTTTGGGTGTCGAACCAAAGATTTTTGGCAGCCCCATGGACGATGCCGCATTCTGGAGTGGGCCGCGCCAAAACGCGACCGCGCGCAGCTTCTTCCTCCACGCTCACGGTGCCTGTGGTAATCCCATTCCTGGTGGCGTGGTTCTCAGTGCGAACTTACGCAAGGACACGCCATCGTACGGAGAAAGACTTTTGACCGCCAATTTCTATCAACAACCAGAAGATCAAGTCCGCGAACCATCCCGACGTCTCTTAATGGATTCAGGTTCATCATCGGTGAAGATGGCTTTCAACGTTGTTGACCATCCGGCGTCAAAAGCCGGCTACCCCATTATGTTTACAGTTGAGGTTGGAGCATGCGTGAACGCATGTACCGGCAAGGTGGCGATACCGGGGGTTGCTTGTGGAGCGATGAGCGGCGATCTCAACATCACATTTGACGGCAAAACAGCTACCAAATACTACAATTTCAGCAGTCTCTTCACGTGCGGCTGCATTGGAGGAGCTGATCCCGTGGCCGGTGTCTGCGAGTAGGAATCGCTCCTTGGGATCATCGTCCTCATTCGGAACAACGGATTATTGGTATTGGTCTTCAACAACCGACGCGGGAGATTCGACATTAGGACGCGACGTTGATCTTAGCGATGGCGATTCCAATTATTATGACAAGCTGAGTAGCGCGCATGTGCGTTGCGTCAGACCTTAAAATTCACAACCGTGCATGCAAATGCAATGTCAGTGGCTGCGTTAAACTCTTTAGCACAGCCACCTCCTTCACCCCGGCCTCTTGGTAAGCGATGCGCCTTGCCCTCATCCCTTCCCGCGACGCAAACACCGGCTCGCCATGCCAGTGCTCCCGCATCCAACGACAAATCGCTTGCGTGAGAGCGGCATCACCACCCATCGCGACTTCACTGTCGCGCAACCAAAAATCCACACGTGCGACGCATGAACGCAATGCCTGTTCAATCGATGGATTCATCTCCCAGTAGAGGGCGATCACCTCCACCGGTTTGATGTAAATGGAACCGTAACAAGTTTTTCCATCGAGCGAGAGAACCGTATACGCGTACGCCGTGCGCGCGGCATGGTCGTCAATGTGCAGCTGAAGATCATCCGCATTCTGCGCAACGGTAAAATCATCCTCTGGCCAGTCGCTATCACTCCACAAGCGCAAGGAAGCACGGCTCGACATAACCGCTTCGTGATCCACGGCGGTAATGTCTTGGGTCATGATTTCAACGCGAAATCTCTTATCCCGAAAGGGCGGCAACGGATTCCGGGATGCTGCAAAAACTGGTGTATCGTCCATATAAACCTATGATTTTATTTTGGAAATAAAAGTTATCCGCATGTCACCTTGTAAGAGGCTTATAAAGAATGGTAGCAAAGGCCGTTTTTGCATCAAAAGTTATGAGTCCAGGAGACAGCGGCGAATGATTAAGGAATTTAAGCAGTTCATTATGCGCGGGAATGTTTTGGATCTCGCCATTGGTGTCGTGATCGGTGCCGCATTCGGCAAAATTGTTTCATCCTTTGTTTCTGACATCCTAATGCCACCCATTGGGTTGCTTCTTGGAAAACTCGATTTTTCAAACCTTTTTATCGACCTTTCAGGACACGGCCATGAAACGCTCGCCGCCGCGAAAGCCGCCGGCGCCCCCGTTCTCGCCTACGGCGTCTTCGCCAATAACGTCCTCGACTTTTTGATTATTGCTTTCTCTGTCTTCCTGGTGGTGAAAAGCGTCAATACCGTGCGCCGCAAGGAAGAAGCGAAACCAGCGGCCGCCCCGGAACCCACGCCCAGCGAGAAGCTGCTCACGGAAATCCGTGATCTTATCCGCAACGGCGAAACCGTTCGCTAAACTAAAAAAGGCACCAAACGGTGCCTTTTGCCGTTAAGCGACAATCTCCGCTTTCTTCTTCGACCTCTTGCGCTCTCCCTTGTCCTTGGTTTTGGTAAAGACGCGATTCCTGTCAACCACGCCCACACACGACGCGGTGCCGCAGAGGCAAGTAAACGTGAAAGCATGATCCCAGCGGCACTCATCGATTAGACTCGCCGGCGTCGCGGTCGCGTCCTCAGAGATCACATCATAACGAAAAGAAATCTCTTCGCCGGATTTGATGGGGCGGATGGCGTAGAGATCCATTTTATTGCGTATTTCACAGTTGGGTTCGCAGGAATGGTTCACGAAACGCGGCACGCCCACGGGGTTGATCCACAGAAAATTGCCTAAGGGGATAAGGTAGGGTTTTTCACAGAAGGGGAATTCTTCGAAGGTCTTTATCTCACCGCGAAAGCGCAGTACCAGTTCCCCTTCGTTTATGGCCTCACGGGCTTCGACTCCCTTCCCGTATTCATTCGACTTGGCTACTAACTTTTTGAACAAATACTCGTCAGGTTTAACAGCCTGTGCCACCGCGTCCATATGTCCTGGCTTATACATCAAACCTAAATCAACGAGCAGATTCTTGCGTTCGACTGCTTTTGCCATATCCCCGCCTAGAGAGTTTAAGAAACTCCCCCATGGTTTCATTATGAGATTATTCTAAACCAACTCCACCATGTTTTGTTTAAAAAGAATAGTTCGTTTTATATAATTGGAAAGACCACATCCCAAAATGCCCATCCCCGTATCCCTTTCGCGCAACTGCCTCTTCCTGAAAACTTCGCGCGACGATTAGCGTGAAACCGCTTTTGAAGCGGGCATAGGATGCTCAGAGTGAAAGTGACTGCTTTGATCAATACGGGGGAGGCTGATGGTAAAGGTAGCCCCTTGACCTAGCCCCGGGCTTGCGGCTTTGACACTGCCACCGTGCATCTCGGTGATGCGGCGCGCGATGGCGAGCCCCAGACCAAGACCACCAAAACGCCGCGAATAAGAACCATCCTCTTGGCGAAATGTTTCAAACACGTAGGGTAAAAACTGCGACGAGATGCCCTGGCCGCTGTCTTGCACAATAATCTCGGCACGATCCCCGGCATCCAATGTAGAGACGTAAACATGTCCCCCTGGGGGTGTGAATTTGATGGCATTGGTGAATAGATTTCCCAGTACCTGCATCAAGCGTTCAGGGTCGCCCTCGACAGGCAGATTTTTTTGGGAAAAACATGTCTGCACCTGCAACCTTTTTTCCCTGAAACTAGGCATTAATGCTTTCACCTGCCGCTCCACCAACTCGCCCAAATTCAAAAGCTTTTTTTCAAGGCGCAGCTTACCCATCACCATTTGCGAGATATCCAACAGATCACTCACAACCTTTTCTTGCACGTGCGCGTTGCGTCGGATAGCCGCAAGGGAATCGGCGTAGGCCGCCGAGTCCAACGGTTCTTCACTCAAGAGCTCAAGGTGCCCAAGAATCACATTCAGTGGGGTTCTTAACTCGTGGGAAAGGGTTGCAAGAAACTCGTCCTTAACGCGATTGGCTTCCGTGGCTTGAAGCAAGAGAGTCTCCCTCTCTTCCTCGTCCTTCTTTTTTTGCGTCGCATTCTGCACGATTTTTGAGAACCCGTAAAAAATCCCCTTCTCGTTAAAGAGCGCTGTCGTGTAGCCAATACCCCAGATCAGGGAGCCGTCCTTGCGGCGATACCAGGTGACGTTTTCGGTGCTCCCTTCACGAGCCGCCTGCGCCAGCTCTCTAAAAAAGGTCGGAACCCCATCGGGAGGGAACAAACGTGAAATATCCTTTCCCAACATCTCGTTTTCGGTATAGCCCAACATCCACTCCGCCCCTTGATTCCAATCAATCACCTTTCCCTCCGCATCGAGAATGATGATGGCGTAATCGCGCATGCGTTCCACCATAAGACGAAAACGTTCCTCCGCTCGCCCTAACGCTTTTTCGGCGCGTCGACGCGCCTTACGCACTTCCGCGTCGCGAATCTCCCGCTCTAGAGCGGGAGCCAGGCGGGAAAGATCATCTTTATGGAGATAATCCACCGCGCCAGCTTTCATCGCTTGAATGGCCAGACGTTCACTGATAACACCGGACACCACGATCAAAGGAACGTCCTGCCCCGTTTCCCTCAGCACGCGCAACGCATTGAAGGCATCGAATTGTGGCATCGAGTGATCACAAATAATCAAATCAAAATCCTGATGCCGTAGAGCCTCACGCATCGTTTGTTCGGTATCCACCTGAACGCCGGCGATTTTTAGCCCCTCCCTCTTCAAATAAATTTTCAACAACTCCACATCATCGGGAGAATCCTCGACGAAGAGCACATGCAACGTTTTATTGTTCTGGTCCAATGTCAACAACCTCAGTGGGAACGTTGTTTACATTCAGCCAATAATTCGCCAATGCGAGAACGATTTGCTTGAACTGCCCATAGTGCACCGGCTTACGAATGTAACTATTAGCGCCTCGCTCGTAGCTGACGCGCATATCCATGGACTCATTCGAAGTGCTCAGAACCACAATGGGCACGTAACGCATGCTGGGGACAGCGCGCACCGCACGCAGGACTTCAAGACCGTTAATTTTTGGGAGATTGAGATCAAGCAACACCAGCGCCGGAAAATGCTGAACTTCAGGGGTGCGGCTAAAATCTTCACCGAGAAGGTAACGGAGCGCCGCATCACCATCTTGAACCGATTCCAGCTGATCAACATAAGGGGTGTCAAGCAGAGCCAGTCGCGTCAACTCGAGATCGTCCGGGTTGTCTTCAATAATGAGGATTTGTTTGGAGGGCGTAACTTTTGGCATCAGCTAACTTCCTCTTCCAGGGTAAAACGAAACGTGGCTCCCCTCTCAACTTCTCCTTCAGCCCAAATGCGTCCGCCGTGGCGACGGATAATTCGTTGAACGGTAGCTAATCCGATTCCGGTTCCAGGAAATTCCATCGTGCCGTGAAGCCTTTGGAAAGCCCCAAAGATGCGAGCCGCGTAGGCCATATTAAAACCAACACCATCATCCCGGATAAAATAGACCGTGGGGTTCGCGTTTGCCTCACAGCCAAACTCAATAATGGCTTCCGGATGCTTGCCAGTAAACTTCCATGCGTTACTCATAAGATTTTCCAAAACGGATCGAATCAAAATAGGGTCAGCCTGTGCCGAAACAGCTGGCATGATTTTAAATTGCACGTGCCGTGCCGGATCAGAGGACTGGAGTTCCATCGCTATCTGGCCGACCATATGGCTTAAATCCACGAGCTGTCGGTTTAACTCGCGGCGTGAAATCCGCGATAAGTCCAACATGCCGTCAATTAGGTCGGACAAGCGATGCGCCGCCGCCTTCACACGGTTTAAGTAATTCTGTCCTTCCTCATCCAGTGCCTCACTGTATTGTTTCAAAAGCGCATCACTAAACCCTTCAATGCTTCGCAATGGAGCGCGCAAGTCGTGGGAAACGGAGTAACTAAATGCCTCCAATTCGCGGTTTGCCAGCTCAAGTTCTTCCGTGCGAATGCGCACGCGCCTCTCTAGCTCTTCGTTGATGCGCTTGACCTGTTCCGTAAGACGCTTTTGATCGTCGATATCCGTGCATGATCCAAACCAGTGCAACACGTTGCCTTCTTTATCACGCAGGGGCAGCCCTCGTGCCAAGAACCAGCGAAAACTTCCGGAATGATGACGGAGTCGATATTGGATTTCGTAGGGCGTGCCAGTTGCGACAGAGTGTTCCCAGGTGGCTTCCGTTAGCGCGAGATCATCTGGATGCATGACGGGACGCCAATCTGTTTCAGGGAAGCGTCGCCCCGTATATTCGTACCATTGGGGGTTGTAGTAGAAGGAATTGCCGGACGGGTCGCTGATCCAAACAATCTGCGGCATGCCTTCCGCAAGCTGGCGGTACCGCGTCTCGCTTTCTTTTGAAACCGCCTCGGCCTTCTTCCGTTCATTGATATCCGCCGCCGATCCAATGTAGCCCACGAACGTGCCATCCTCGAGGTATCGTGGCGCGCCCCAATCCATGATCCAGTGGTAAGTGCCGTCGCGCACACGCAGGCGATACTCAAGCACGAAAGTTTCGCGCATTTGGCACACTCCTAACCATTTATCGATCACCGCTTGGGCATCCTCGGGATGAATATGGGAAGTCCAGCCGTGATTCAATTCTTCAGCGAGCGTGCGACCAGTAAACTCCAGCCAAGCGCGATTTAAAAAAATCACGCGCCCGGCGGCATCCGTGACCCAAATAAGAATAGGCGCCGCATCCGCCATACTGCGGAACAGTTCGTCAGCCCCTCCCCTTATCCGTCCCACCGGTAGCTCAGGACTCCGTTCCTGGCTTGCAGACTTTTCTGCGGAAGACAGTGAAAATGCAGTCATGAGGCACACCTCCCAATGACACGTTTCACTGTCTGCCAAGTCAATGTAAAGAACGTTAAGATGGACGCTCTTTTGGCGCACTCACCAATTTTCCTTTGGAAGGAACCAAACATTCTCGCAAACGCGCCCCGAAGGGGTTTTGCGCCTCGTGTCGAACGCCAATCTGCCTTACTTCTTTCTTCCCGAACGTGATAAGGTAGGACATCATTCAAAACACTGAGCAAGGAAGTTTCTATGAAGAGCGTTGCCTTCACTCTTTTGGCGCTAAGCGTCGCCACGGTCGGTTGTAAAACACGCTCGACTGAATTGAGTGGGTTGGAAAGTGTTCCTAACCAGGCTTTCACCGATATCTATCACACCGACCACGATGGCGGCCTTTACGAGAACATTCAGGAAAAGTTCCAAACGCAGAAATGGAACTATCAGGTGAGCTTGAAGAACCTCCAGCTAAACTGGCCTCTTCAAGATGACAAAACGCCGCTGTTAACGCGTTTTAGCACCCCAACCATCGTCAGCTTGGACGAGGACAAAGATGCCTCCGATAAAGCCAATTGGTTCGTCTATCTGCACGAAGGTCTCGATATCGCCCGCTCAAAAACAGACGTGAGTGGCAATGTCATGGCCCCTGTTTCAGGTCAGGCCATCATCATTCACGATGTGATGGCTGACGCGGAGAATCCAAAAGCTCCTCTTCCCTACGACACGGCCGTGGTTATTTACGATCAGAGCTCGCACGCCGTGATTAGCATGCTTCACGTCACGCCCGCCGCGAACTTGAAAACCGATACGTTTACTCCCGTTAAAGCGGGTGATCTGATCGGCACGCTCGCGCCACTCTCAGGAAGTGGCCTTCCCGACGATGCGCGCCTGCAACACGTTCACCTTTCCGTGTTGGATTTTTCAAAACAGATGCTCATCAACCCGATGATGCACATCGCGAAATACAGCGATAAGGTTGCACCAAAAATTCACCGCGCATTCTTGATGAATGAAGTGGGTGAAGTGTTGACCGACCTTACCGACGGTGCGCTTGATATTGTTATCGAAGCCTCCGACCGTGACCGCGACTCCGAGCGTCCTTTTGAAGTCGCCGCCATCGACTTCGAGATCCGCGATGAAAACAACAAGGTTCTCAGCACCAGTCCTGATTGTGACTTTGGCCGTTTTTCCGAAAAAAGCTTCATGGAAGTTTTTGATCCGCGCGACGCCTTGGATCTAGGCACCGCGCTTTCCGATGGTAAAACGCCTCCCGCCAGCCAAGAGCGTACATTCCGTTACGTCATTACCAACTTAAAACCAAACGGTAATGATACGGGCTGTGAACTACTTCGCGATGAAAAGGGCTTTTTGTTGGTGAATGAGAAAACCCAAAAGATCAAAATTCGCGTGAAAGTGTACGATCACATGGGTAACAACACCCGACAGGAATTCGAATTCAAGCGCAACCAAACGGCCATCTAACAGTTAAAGGGGATCTTAGGCCGCGGCCAAGATCCCCTCTTCGTAAGCCCCCATAGACTCGTCACCCTTTACCCCCCTAAACCTGTTCCGCCGAAACGCCTCGTATTTTCGCGATGCCGATTGTTTGCCGGTGTTAAAATATCACTACCTAACCATCTGTTATTTATTAAGAAATTATTATATCCATCATTTTACCGCCAATCCCTCCGATGGATACTTACATTCTCTGACAGGTAGGAGCAGATTGTGAGTCGCCCATCTTGCCTCATCAGGCTTGAGGTTTTATTCGCAGCTTATTTGCTCTTGCTTACAAGCTGCTTCAACAAAAACGATACTCTTGTTAAACGCACATCCATCGTGATGATGGAGAGAGCGACTGAAAACGGCGTAACGACAGGAACGTATAATCCTGCATCCACGGTTAACCAAACACTGGTGGTGAATGAAGGTGTGATGTCCGGTAGTAGGGCAACGTTTCAACCGGGTGCGCTCGCTGTCTCCACAAAGATCTCCATTCAAGAAGGCGTTGATATCGCGACACCGGCGCTAGCGGGAAATCTCGCTGTCGCCAATGGCTTTAAAGCTTCGGGGCCGGCCGTTGCCGTTACCGCGGCTCAAGACGTGGATCCGATCAAACCTTTTACCATTGCGATTCCACTCCCATCTTCCACGCCAAAACTTTTCTTCGCTGACGCATACGAAAAACTTGTGGTGACTTACGCCATCAAGATCGCGGAGACGGGCGAAACCCTCACGGGAATCATGCCGCGATCCGCTCTGACGCTTACGGATACGCACGTGAAATTCGATACGCTTCACTTTGGCGTTTTCCAAGCGGCATTAACTTTCGACAGCATTAAAGACGAGCTCAAGGCCGGATCGGCGGTGATCACGGTACAGACGAAAGTCTCGCAAAAATCGCTCGAACCCATGAGTCTCACGGCGCGCTCCCCTTTTGTTGTTCGTGGGGGAAAAACCATCACCCTTACGGGAAAACATTTGCGCCCGACGATTCGCCTCGCGCTCAATGGGAAGAGCATCACATCCCTCAATCTCGCGAGTGATACATCCTTGAGCTTCACCGCACCTGGCGACGTGAACACGGGACTCGTAAAACTCACGGCGGAACAAGAAGGAACAAGCCAGGACGTCTCCCTCGTGTTTGATGGCACCGGCGACTATCCGGTCTTTTCTCAAGACAAAAGTAAAATTTGCAGCGACATCAAGTTTTATGATTTGAATGGCGCGTTGCAGACAGGCACAAGAAATTGCAGCGGCACCGTGGTCGCCGATTGTAACAGCGACGGTGAAGTCGGGTGTAAAACAACAAACGCGGTGAAAGCCGCCGTTGTTGCGCAAATTGCTCCCGCCGACTTAAAAGCAGGGAAAAGTATTGCCGGTGTTGTCGGAACAGCCACATTGGAATCTCATAGCTCCTGCTCCATGGACGGTGCTTCATCCTGCGTGGTTGATGGTGTTGATTATAAAGCCGCGAAGATGGCTAATTTCACCGCCGCGAACATTACGACGGGAATAAAGATCGCGGGCGTTGACGGTATTGGTGCGGGTGAAACACACAGCAGTTGTACCAGTAATGGGCAGATCGGTTGCGTCACAACCTCATCCTTCAAAGCGGCTGATCTGACCAATCTCGTATCTGGAAATATTAAAAATGGTGTGGCCATCGCGGGGCTATTGGGAACGTATCCTTCCTTGGCATCCCCTCTTGCGGGCGCGACCTCAACCTCTGACCTCATCACGTTGGAAGCGAGCACTCCCGCGGGCACATATGAATTTTTTGATTCCACGGGCCTCCGCTACATCGGAAGCATCATCGACATCGGCACCATTGCACCGGGAGCCACCTCACAAACATTTGCCGATGGTTTGTATCGTCAATTTAACGTTGCCGGTGACTCAAATTTAAACGCCGCTAACATTAAAAATAGCGTGACCGTTTTTGGTGTCACGGGCGCACTTGCCGAAGCGCCAGTGAATTGCAGCGCCAACGCGGAAGTGGGATGTGTCACCACCGCAACATTTATGGCTGCTGACCTATCCAATCTAAGTGCCGAAAATATTAAGAAAAATGTCGTGCTGGCGGGTGTGACGGGCGATTATCCTTCAACAACTTATCCCCTCGTTGGAGCTAGCAGTGGTGTAGCAGATCTTCCTGCTTTCACGGCGACAACGGGAGGAACTTCTTATGAATGGTTTGCATCTGACGGTAGCCGATTTACGGGAGCCATTGAAGCGGATGAGACCGTCACTCCTGGTATCACAAATCAAACTATCAATGTCGGATTATATCGTTCCGTAACGGTGTCTGGGGATGCGGATCTTACAGCGAGCAATATCAAAAACGCTGTCAATATTTTCGGTGTGACCGGTAATGTTGTGCCATCGGCGGCGAACTGCTCATTAGACGGAGAGGTTGGTTGCGTGACAACCTTATCCTATAGAGCCGCTGATATGATGCAGGCTATTCCGAGCAATATTAAGATTGGCGTCGTGATCGCGGGTGCGACGGGAGTCTTGAGTGGCGCGCCCGTGAACTGCTCCGCGAATGGTCAGCAAGGATGTGTCACAACATCAACTTATAAAGCAGCTGATCTGAGTAATCTTCTTTCCGCGAACATAAAAAATGGTGTCACCATTGCCGGAACCGCGGGAACATATCCATCCCTCGCAACGCCTCTTGTGGGCGCGAGTGGTGTGATTTCTGACCTCACCAGCATGGCTGCCAATGCTCCTGCTGGGAACTACGAATTCTTTGATTCCACCGGCGCACGCTACACCGGAAACATCGCTGATGCGGGAACCATCGCCCCAGGAACCTCTACACAAAATTTTAGCGCATCCGTTTACCGTCAATTCTCGGTAGCGGGTGATGCGGATCTTGTGGCCGACAACATCAAATCAGGCGCGAGCATCTTTGGTATCACGGGAACACAGATACCGGCTCCCGCGAATTGTACGGCTGACGCTCAATTAGGTTGTGTCACCACGGCGACCTATAAAGCTGTGAACATGGGAGCATTTTCCGCCAGTGATTTGAAAACGGGAAAAATTGTGGCCGGTATTTCAGGCACGCTTGCTAACTGCATCGCGGATGGAAGTAGCGGCTGCGTCACCACCGCGACCTACAAAGCCGTGAACATGGCAAGCATCTCCCCCGGCAACATCAAATCAGGTGTGAGCATTGCTGGCATTCCCGGGGACTATCCATCGGCGACTTATCCGTTGCGTGATGCGTCCGGGACACCCGATCTCGAAAGCGGCACGTTCAACGCCAAGATCAAAAGTTCATCTGCATTTGAATATTGGGACTCCGCGGGCGTTCGTTATGCGGGTGCGGGGGACAACAATCTCACCGCCATGAATATCGTCAGTGGCAGCACCATCTTCGGCACAATGGGTGGCGCGACGGTCGAGTCCCACACGAACTGCCTCACCGACGGTGGAACAGGCTGCGTGACAACATCCGCGTTCCCCGCGGCGAACGCCGCTGTCGCTTTAGCCGCTAATATCAAGGCTGGCGTGCAAATCGCGGGCGTCGCGGGTGCTTATCCATCCGCCACGTTTCCTCTGACAGGAGCGGATGCCACCGCGGATTTAGATGGAGCACTCTTCGACGCGCAGATAAAAAATCCAGCGTTGTTTGAATGGTTCGATTCCAAAGGCAATCGTCATACAAAAGACGGCGACGCCGATATCAATGCGACCAACATTATCAACGGAGTTACTATCTTTGGTGTCAGCGGCACCGCTTTTTCAGGGCCAAATTGTTCCGCTGATGGTGAATTGGGTTGTGTGACGGCTGGCCCCTTTAAAGCGGCAAACACTTCTCTCTACGGCCCTTGGGACGTCCGCAAAGGAAAGGCTCCTGGCGGCGTCGCTGGTAAAATCGCCTTCTTTAAAAACATGGCGGATCTAACCAACTTTGACAGAGCATCGGGTATTGGTTCAACACCAGGCCTAGACCCATTTGACTCCATTGATGACGACAACAACGGCATATTCCCCACGCAACCACCGGTTCCAAGCTGGGATGTTGCCAACGGATCAAACTGGACGATCGTTTCCGCCGGCATTTTCAGAGATGAATTGACGGGCCTTGTTTGGACTCAAGATGACGGCTCAAACCGTAACTGGGGTAACTCCATCACTTACTGCAACGGAAAAACGGACGGTGGAACAACGGCCGGTGGCTGGCGTTTGCCCACGCAGAAAGAAATGCTTCAGGCTTACACGAATGGTATCTGGAGCCTTAAGGGAACGGCGCAGCTGAAACTAAACAACGGCAGCTTCTATTGGGCCGCGACCACGCTTTCCACCAACAGCAACAACGCCTGGGGCGTAGACCTCTCCAGCGGGAAAATGACTTACGACACGAAGAGCTTCTCGATCCGAGCGCTCTGCGGATTTGGTAGTAATCACAGCAAAATAAGCAACACTTAGGAATCACCGCCGAATTAGTTTTTCGTAGGCTCAAGATAACTTTTCATAACCTTTCGCTCGTCTTTTTAGAAAATTCCCCCAAATTGGTAAAGAATTCGCGATTCCCTAAGATTTCCCTTGAGAATCCTCGTTGCGAACGGAATATTAGTACTTTGAAATTGCAGGAGAATTTGCAGTTGCGGGATGTGTTGCAAAATATTGCAGCGGCGCAGATGACCCGTTTTTCTCAGCTCATTAGCCCATTGAGCTGGTTCATTATGATTTTAGGGATGTGGTCTTGGTGGATTATTATTTTTTCACCGAGCATCATCGAAGTCATCATCGCCGTCATCGTCGATCGGCTCGCGCACTTACCGGCGCTAGCTGTCTTGAAGCGCATTGAAGCAAAACAATCCGTTGAAAAAATTTTCTTGCAAGAACCATTGGATGTGGAAGCCGTCCGCAAGATGTCTGTGGAAGAACAAAAAAACTTAGTGTGGTCGATGCTGAACTTTCCGCGCCAACGATCTCGCATCATTATTCAGCTTTCGGTACTGAAAGCGCTTCCTATTCTTATTTTGATAACATTTTTCTGGCATGGGTCCATGTCCGTGCTCACCAAGTTTCTCATGGTGGTCATCGGTCTGTTTCTTACGAACATTTTCTTTTACGGCTGTCTATTCGCGGAAAATCACATGCTGATCTGTCGCAAGCTTGCCACCATTCATGATCATGTGAACCTAGGACAGGCATTCAAACACATCTCGATTCCCTACAACCGCCAAGAGTTTGAACGGGCGGAAAACTATACGCTAGGGGCTATTGTTATCTTTATGTTGGCTCTGCAAGGCATCGTGATGGCGGGAACACCAGAGAGCGACCCCATGAACACAAGCATATTCCGCGTGGTGCTTGTGGGCCTTCTGGGCTTCCTTCTCCTGGCGCGGATGATCTTTTTACACCGTAAATTTTTCCGGGATGGTCTCGAGGATATCTTCGCGCGCTTCCAAAGTTTTACGCCGACGCAGCTGCCTGAAGCGATCACGCTGCATACCTATCCGATCCTAACCTACTTCACCCAGGTATTTAACGGTCTCACGGAGCGTTTACGTTCGTACGAGCGCGAACTCAGTCATTGGATCTTTTCAAAAACCGAGCAAAGTCGGTTTCAAGGTCTCGGCGAAATCGCGGGCCTTGTGATTCACGACTTGAGCGCGCCGCTGCACGTTATCGATTTCTGCGTGCGTCAGATCAAGGAGCAGCCGGAATTGGCGCGCACCGAGCAATATCAGCGCAATTTAAGTATTAACAGCGAACGCGCCATGAATCTCATTCAGTCCATTCGCAGTTATTTGCGCCAAGCGCCAAGCGCCGACCCCACGCGCTATACGGATGTACATCAAGATGTGGTGCGCATTCTCGAAAGCCAATTTCTTTCGCGCGGCTTCCATAAAATTCAGATGGATTTGGATGACTCGTTGAAAACCTACGCTCTCAGTCTTTCTAAGCCTGACTTGATTCATGTCGTGCTGAATCTTTATGCCAACGCCGTTGAAAATTTGTTAACAAATTACATCGAGAAACCCAGGATCAACGTTAAGTTCCACGCCACGGAAGTGGATGAGAGCATCACTGTGGCCATCACGGATAATGGCACAGGTCTCAGTGAGAATGAATTCGAACGCCTGACGGCATTCTCATACCTCCCAGTCAATGAGGGCCATCAAAAGGGCCTTGGATTGCGCCTCATCCGTCGCCTCGTGGAACGAAATGGAGGACAGCTTCGCATCCATGCGCAACCGAGTGACACTGCGGGAACATGCTTTTTATTGAAGTTGAAGTTGATGCCTATTTGCGGGGACACCTATGAAGCACAATAAGATTATTTGGATTGTCGAAGATGATCCCGGCTCTCAGTTTGTTTATAGCGAGATTCTTGGGTTCCGACATCGCCTCCAAATGTTTAGCAGTCTTCAGTCTTTCCGCACCGCCTGGCAAAATGAGTCGGAGCGGAAACCCGATCTGATGATTATCGACCTTCATCTGCCCGATGAGTCATTCATCAACTTTCTGCAAACGGATGCGGGCAAAGAGATGGCCCGCACCGCGCCGTTTATTGTCGTTTCTTCCCTCGATGATTTGGACGCGCTGCGCATTTGTTACGAAGAGGGCGCGGTGGAATTTATTTCAAAACCATTCGCTAAAAGTGAATTGATCGTTAAGGTGGAGCGCACTTTGGCGACTCCCAAAGAGCCCAAACGCAGCGTGGGCAAATCCATCCAGCTGGACCCCACTTCCTTCACGCTGTTAAAGGACGGACGCCGCTCCGAGGAACTCACGGCGAAAGAGTATAAAATTTTAGCCATTATTCTCGGCGCGAAGGATCACAAAATCACGCGCAAGGATTTACAGGAACAGGTTTGGGGCGATCAGGTCATCAGCGCCAAGTCTTTGGATCAGCACTTTTTCCACCTGCGTAAAAAGATATCCCCCTTGGGACTGGAGATCATGTACGCGGCGCCTGTCTATCGTTTGGTTTAATCTAACCGCGGGAGCTCCATGAGCCACCATCAGCGGCACAGCGCTGCTGCGCCTCTTCCCGCACCGTGGTGTCGCGTTCCGTGGACCCGGTGGTGTATGCGTAGCGGGTCGAAGCAATCCCGCCGGTATTTTCCTGGCAGGCCCCCATACGACCCGAACTCGAGCAGCTACGGTCCGCCTGCCACGTTTTGACAACGCCCCCTTGGTTGGAGCGGCAAATACTCGCCGCCTCCTCGAGCTGAGCCTCTGTTAACCCAACAAATTCAATGCAACTGCGAACATCGACACTTTCGGTGCTGGTGATATCACAAGCCCCCGTCCGCCCGGAGGCGTCATCATCGCTCTTTCCGCAAGCGAAAAGGCTCGAAAACCCCACCGCCACGCAGGCTATCAGGCGCAATTTCATGCCACATCTCCGCATTTGGCAACATTCTAATTTCTAAATGGTCGGAGTTTTACATAATATAGCACTGAACCATAAGGGACTGCTATGACCACGATCACCATCTGTTTGTTGATATTGACCACAATCGCCGTCGCTGTAGCCCTCGCCTACACCAAGTCCATCCTTATCCCGTTTCTCTTGGCCTTGAGCCTCGCTTATATGGCCGCGCCGAGCATCTCCTGGCTACAACGCCGCGCGAAGCTGCCGCGCTGGGCCGCCATGATCACGGTTTCCCTTTTTTGTTTATTATTGTTGGCGGGCCTGGGGCTGATGGTCACATCCGCCATCAAAAGCCTGATCCTGCAGGCGGACGTTTACCAAAACAAACTGATTCAGATCGCGCAGCAGTTATTTCATATCGCGGAAGGCTTCGGCGCGGATGCATCGCTTTTGTCGAGGGACAATGTACTCCTCACCATTCGCAAGCTGCCGATTTTCTCTTACGTGCAGCAGGCGGCCAGCATCGTGATGAAGTCCTCGAGCGATACCTTGCTGGTCATGGTGTTCGTGGCCTTTCTGTTAAGCGGTCGAAGTTTCGCGCTCCCAGGCTATGGCATTTGGCCAGAAGTGGATAAACGCATTCGGCAGTATTTGATGGTGAAGATTGCGTTATCCACCATCACCGCGGTTCTCACCGGCATTATTCTATGGCTTTTCGGCCTTGAGATGGCTTCTCTGTTTGCGATGCTCGCCTTTATCCTAAACTTTATTCCCAACATTGGACCGGTGATCGCCACCCTTCTTCCTTTGCCGATCGCCTTGCTGCAGTACGACAACATGACAACGGTGGCCTTGGTGCTTGCTCTTCCCGGCGTCGTGCAGTTTGTTGTGGGCAATATCGTTGAGCCTAAGTTGTTAGGTGATAGCCTTGATCTTCATCCGGTCACGCAAATCTTAGCCTTGATGTTTTGGGGATTGATCTGGGGAATTCCGGGGATGCTTTTGGCAACCCCCATCACGGTTATCATGAAAATATTTCTTGAAAACACACCTCGCGGACGATTTCTCGCGGAAATGCTGGCGGGACGGTTTAGCCAATCATGATGGATCCCATTCCATTAGACATTGTCGCGCAACTCAAATCATTCCCATCCCTCTTCTGGCGGGATGAGACGACGCTTATTCTGACCATTCAACAAGGGTCACAGCGACAGTCTTTTGAGGCGCAATGGAAGGGAACGGAGTGGGTGCAACGAGAAATTCCTATATCCTCGGAATCCACCCCTTCTTCCGTAAGCTCTCCGGGCGGCTCTCTTCCCGATCCGCGTATTGTTGAGATCAACGGTCGTGGCCAAATTTATTGGCAAGAGTCGTTGTGCAAGGAACTCGCGGACTTCACCGATGTTCGCGCTTGTGTTATTGCACCCGGCGAGCGCTTCTGGGCCGTGCACGCGGCGGCACCCGCACTTGTGCCACAAATCCTGATCTTTGATACGCACACTAAGAAAATTCATCTCATCGCCACGGCTTTGGAAAACAATCCACGCCCTCGCGGCGCGCGTCCCATGGCGCTGCAATGGCTTTCGTTGGATGGAGAAACGGTTCACGGCTGGTATTACACTCCGGAATTTCGCAGCCACCTTAAGCCGCCGTTAATTGTTCTCGTGCATGACGGCCCGCATATTTGTGTGCGAGAGACGTGGCCCCTAAAAGCGCGGCTTCTCACCAGCCGTGGCTACGCGGTGCTGTACGTGAACTACCGCGGCAGCGTTGGCTACGGACTTCACTACGAACAGGCTCTTGCGGCCCATTGGGGTGAAAGAGATGCGTGGGATGTTGTTTCAGGACGGCGTCATCTTGTGGCGGGTGGTTATGTGGATCCACAGAGAACAGCCGTTTGGGGTGGACGATTTGGTGGCGCGACGGTTCTAAATGCACTAGCTCGTTTTCCCGGCGAGTTTCAAGCAGCCATCGCGGTGTATCCGCTCTGTGACGTGGAGACCGCCATCACGCGCGCCGATCTTAAAACAAAAGAAAAATGGGGGCGTCTCGTGGCGACGCGTCCTTTAGAAGACATTTCTCCCCTTCACCGGGCGGCCCATATTGTTGATCCGCTTTATGTTTTTCACGGTAAAAAAGATCCTTACATACCATTGGAAAACATCAACACTCTGATGAGCAAAGTGAGCGGAGAAAAACACCTCACCGTCTATCCGGAGTTGGGAGAGAAGTTTTTAGATCAAAACGATTGGCGTGATTATTACGAGCGCTGCCTGGAGTTTCTCGCGGGCCATCTTTATCCGGAAAAACATCACGGCCGCTGGTACCGTGATTACAGCCACGAGATGAAACTGTTGCGTTCCCCCGCGCTGCGCTGGACGCTGATGCTGTTAAGTAGCATCTTTCTTATTCTTGGTATCATTGGCATTTTTTTGCCCATACTTCCCACAACCCCTTTTGTGCTTCTAGCCGCGGCCTGTTATGCGCGGAGCTCCGCTAAATTTTACAACCAGCTGATGAATCACAAATATCTTGGACCACCACTTCGACAATGGCAGGAAACGCGCACGATACCACGCCCCATTAAGGTGCTGGCGATCGCACTGCTGTTAGGAACTCTCGCTCCCAGCACCCTTCTTTTTGTGCCCATCTTAGCGGTGAAAGTGGGATTGCTATTATTCGCGGCGGTGATGTCGATGATTATCGCGCGTATTCCAAGCCGACGCAGAGATCCTTCGCTTCGCTCAGGATGACGGTGTCGCTCAGGACGACTATCACCGAGCAAAGCGATGGGTCTAAATCCCTTCGAGTATGGCAAGCACGTCTTCGTGATGAGTTTTTGTATTCACCTTTGGCATGATGTGTTTGATTTTGCCATCTTTGCCGATGACAAACGTGGAGCGAACAATACCCATGTATTCGCGCCCGTAATTTTTCTTCTTTTGCCACACACCGTACTTCTCGGCGATCGCATGATCCTCGTCGGACAGAAGATCAAAATTAAGGTCTTCTTTTTCACGAAAGGCCGTGAGGCGATTCACGGGATCAATGCTTACACCAAGGACCACGGCGTCCTTTCCGCTCAGCTTGCGTTTCACGTCGCGCATGCCGCAGGCTTGAACGGTGCATCCAGGGGTCATGGCTTTGGGATAAAAGTACAAGACGACGTTTTTATCACCTTTGAAGTCCTTGAGGGCCACTTCCTCGCCGTCTTGGTTGAGAAGCTTAAATGCGGGCGCAACGCTGCCAACTTTCAATTCAGCCATCTTTCTCTCCACTACCAGCTATCGCGCAGTTGTCGTAATCGAAGAAACACATCTTCGCGTTCGCCAAAGTCTTCGCCAGGGAATTTCTTTTTAAGAGCTTGTTGCAAGTCAGCTTCATCCAAACGAAAAAACTGATTTACCTGGCGCTCCAAGCCCATGTCCGTGATCACGGGAGCCGGGACTTTTTTTGCCGCCAGCTGTCGCATCGCCGCATTTTCAGGGGTGAATTGCAGCGAAAATTCGAGATTTCGCTCCAAGTAGTCATGCCCCGGGTACACCTTAACGTCATCGGGAAGCTGACCAAATTGCGCCTCGATGGTCTGGAACAGAACGCGCGGATCGCCGCCATGCTTACAGTTACCGACACCAGCATTAAACAATGTATCGCCGGTGATCACCGCTTTCGGATCTTCATTTTCAAGAACGAGAACGCAGACGTGGGACATGGTATGCCCCGGCGTGTCCATGATCATCAGTGTCTCGGTATCAGAAACATCGATTAACTCGCCCGCATGAAGACCACGGGAAAAGCCTGGCACCTTGTTCATGGCGCGTGGGTGAGCCCACACTTCCGCATCGGATTTCGCAAGTAGGCCAGTGTTACCGCAGGTGTGGTCATCGTGCTCGTGCGTGTTGATGATCACATCGGGGCGACGCTTCTCTTTCGCTAGCACGGCCTCGACTTGATGCGCGTCATAGGGATCAATGACTAACGCAGAGAACTTCGCGTTCTCCCCTTCCGGCAAAAGAACGTGGGTGTAGTTTCTGAGAGGGCTCTGCGTCACAATAGTTACAATTTTCATGCTTCAATCCCATCAGGTTCCGGCAATACGAAGTCCTTTAAATCGTATCATTGGACTGAAAAAACCGTCCAGAGTGTCCACCTGCAAGGTTCGTCCCATCGCTTCAATGGACTGTAAGAGAGTGAAAAGATTCCCTGCCACGGTGATATTTTTTACCGCCTGAATTTCTTTTCCATCCTGCACCAAAAAACCCTCGGCACCGAGCGAAAAGTGACCAGTGATGGCACTGGTGCCAGAGTGAAGCCCTTGCAAATTGAAAACCTTGAGAACACGGCCATTCAGCAGCGACGCATCCTCGTCCTGGCCCGGATCAATGACCCATTGGGTGCCGGAAACACCCAAAGGCCCTTGCGGGGAGCGGCTGGCATGCCCCGTGGTTTTTGTTTTAAAGAACCGCGCGGTCGCCGTGTTGTGGTAGAACGACTGCAGCACACCATTTTTAATGAGCGTCAGATCTTTATGAGCAACGCCTTCATCATCAAAGCCCGAACGCGAAAATCCTTTGTCAAAAAGCGGACGGTCGCGCCAAGTCAAACGTGTGTCGGCCACGGCTTCGCCCAGCTTGTCCTTCCACGAACTTTTACCTTCTTTCGCGGCTTTCGCGGAAAAAACAGAGGCAAAGCTGCCTAAAAGAGCCTTCAAGGCGTTGATGTCGAAGACAACATCATAGACGCCCGTGGGGATCGGCTTTCCGTCAATCAATGGCAACGCGTGCGCGAGAGTGCGCTGCACGCACCGATCTGGATTTAGCCCCACAAAGCTCCGCGCGCGCGAGCTATCGTAAAACATGGCCTGCTTATCGCCATCACTGGCAAGAGCGGAGGTGTAACAGCTAAAGCTACGCTCGCGGTGGTAAGCACGTGTTCCAAGATGGTTGCCGTAATACACTTCGCCCACACCATCCGCGTAGCCGTTATACGGCGAGGACTTAACGCGGGGTTCTTTCTTCACCGCGTCTTCTAAGTGCAATGCGAGCGCCATCTTGTCTTGGATCGAGGCTTTATCCGGCTGGTTGTAGGCAACGTCGTTTTCAACAAGCTGTTGGCCTTCAATCACAATCTGTTCATAAGGATTTTCCGCGGCGAAACGCGCGTTATTCGCCGCGTTCATCACCAAACGACGCAATGAGGCGTCGTCAAAGGATTCCGTGTAACTCACGCCAACGTGATTTTCGCGGATAAAACGCAGACCAAGAATCTGACTGGATGAGACGCTAGTCTTGTCGATGCGCCCACCTTGAGCGCTGAGACTCAAGGCTTCGCCACGCTGTAACAGGACGTCGGCCTGCACACCGGATTTTTCCGTCGCCATATTCAAAACTTTTGCGATCAAGCCCAGTGCTTGTTGACGTTCCATTAGCCCTGCCCTCCCACCAAAATTTCGTCGACTTTAAGAGCCGCCTGTCCCGTTGTAACGGGGATCGAACCACTCACGCTGCCGCACATGCCAGCGCGCAGGGCGAAGTTATCAGCCACCATACTGATACGCTGCAAAACTTCGGGCCCCGAGCCAATCAAGGTGGCGCCACGCACGGGTTTGCCAATCTTACCCTTTTCGATGAGATAAGCTTCCTCCACGGCGAAGTTAAACTGTCCGGTGCCAGGGACCACCGAACCTCCGCCCATCGCTTTGGCGTAAACGCCACGCTCCACAGATTGAATCAAGTCTTCGAACTTGTATTCACCCGAAGCAATGTAAGTATTGCGCATGCGCGAAGCAGGCGCGAATTTGTAAGATTGGCGTCGGCCAGAACCCGTGCGGCTATAACCGGTTTTAAGCGAACCCACTTTGTCGACGAGGAAACTTTTTAAACGCCCGTTTTCAATCAAAACGGTCTTTTCAGTGGACATGCCTTCGTCGTCCATGGCTGTAGTGCCCCACTCATCCCCAATCGTTCCATCATCAATCGCCGTAACAGCAGAGTGCGCAATCATCTCGCCCATCTTGTCGTGAAAAACGGAAGCTTTCTTCTCGACGGATGTTGTTTCCAGCAAATGACCACACGCCTCGTGAAAAATCACGCCACCGAAACCGTTATCAATAATCACCGGCATTTTTCCAGCCGGACACGGCCCCGCCTGTAGATTCGTCACGGCGCGTCGCGCAATCGTGGAAGCGATTTCCGCGGGATTCACTTTGCGCAAATACTCCCACCCAGAGAATCCGCCGGGATTTTCCGAGGCACGCTCCGTGCGACTGCCATCGCTCGCGATAGCTTGTGCCATCAGCCGTGCATAGTGGCGCGTTTCACCCACATCCAAACCATCGGAATTAAAGATGCGCACCTCTTGCAGCCGCTGCAGCGTTTGCACGTCCACTTGTTGAATCGAGGCCGTTTCGCGCGTGAAGCGATCAATTTCCGCGAGGAGAGCAATTTTTTCTTCCAACGATACATCGCGATTCAATCCATGCGTCGGGACCAAAGGTGTCGCGACGGAACGATGCGCTCCGAGTGGCTGCGTCGAAATTTTTCCGTTAAATGGGCTTTCCATCCGCGCAAGAAGGCCCGTGATGCGCAACAACTCATCAAGGGATGTGCTGTTGCTATAGCCATAAAGTACTCGTTCACCAAAGAGCAGACGAATACCGACGCCAAAATCCGTTCCCGTCGTAACATCCTTCACTTTGCGATCGAGAAAACTAATGTACTGTTGATCCCGCTGTTCCACAAAAACTTCGACGAAGCTCGCGCCACCCGCAAGGCCGGCATCAATCACAGCCTGCGCTGTTTTCGCATCCAACATGCTTTCGACTCTCCCAGATGAAGATAGGAATAGAGGAAATCTTACCCCCTTAAACGCCTGGGCGCCAGGAAGCAGCACAGAATCTTTCGCAAACCTTTTGCATTTAACAAAACAGCTAGTATTCGGTTTTTACTGATTATTTTAGGAGTTTTTGCATAGGAATTAAAGCTGCAACCCTTTTTTGCCGATAAGCCACATAGGGAACCAAAATTTTTACGGGTTGCGACGCCCGAAGACAACTCCGCGCTAGAGGCACATGCAGGAGAGTTGTATGTCTAATCGCGTTGCATCCTTTGCTATTGTCGCCTTGAGCGCCCTTCAAGGTGTGCCTGAAGCTTTCGCTAACCCAGAGGCTGGCAAACTTCGCCAGTACATGTACTCGCTTGAACTTCAGGAAAAAATCGCCAAGAAGCAGGAAGCGGAACAATTCCACGCGATGCTTCGCACGGCAAACGATCCCAATGCAAAAATACTCCCGGCCCTTGCGCTGGGCATTCACTATCTCTCGCTGAACCCAAAGTTGTCAGCGCAATATTTTGCGATGGCGCAAACACTCGCTGATAAAGAAGACCCCGTACACCAACTAGCGCGCTACTACAGCGCGTGGATTCGTGTGGAACATGGTCAGTACCAAGAAACCCTCGCGGAACTGAAAAACATCGCGAACGAAGCGCAAGATCAAAACGTTAAGCGCGCGGCTCGTGAGCTCTATGCTCAGAATCTTTTTAAATTAGGCCGCACCGCGGAATTTATCAGCGAATACGAATCCTACATCACGGAGACCCCCGCTGGTAAACGCAGCGAGGAGCTGATGGTTTCCGCCGTGTCCGCTTATCAAAAAGCCGGATCGCATGAATCTTACTTCCGCACCCTGGAAGCTTTGACACAGAACTTCCCCATTGGTGACGCGTCGAAGTGGGCTCTGCGCCAACTTCTCGATCACAATCAGAAGAAAGAATATGCATTTGCTCTCGAATATCTCCGCCGCCTTAACCGCTATGCGGATGTGGACGCCGGCCTCAAAGGGCAGCTGATGGCTCTCCTTGAGAACGCTGACGTGAAATTGAAGTCCGGTGAAGTGAAGAGCCTGTCACCGTTTGAACGCATTCAAGCTCTGGTTCGCGTGCGTGAATACGCCAAAGCTTTGGATCTCGCGAAAGAGCTGATGGAAAATGACAATCTTTCCCGTGACGCGCAGCTAGCGTTGACGGCGTGGTTGGCGCGCTTGCATCACAGCAATGGCATGTATCAAGAAGCCGCTGATTATTACGAAGAATACATCGCGGAAACAGGAACGCGCGGCACCCCAAACCTCAATATTTTGGAAGGACAAGCCCGCAACCTGAGCAAAATGGGCGAATACAAAGCCGCGGCGGATCGGTTTTCCGAAATCGCGAAAATCACCGCTAGCCGCACCATGAAATGGCAAGAATTCTGGAACCGTTACCTCGCCGGTGACTACGAACGCACCATGGCGATCATCAAAGGCACGAACAATATCGTTACCCACGATCCGTTTGAACCCATGGTCGAGCCTTACTGGCAAGGAAAAATCCTTCTGCGTAAAGGCCGCACCGCGGATGCCATGGCGATCTTTCAGAAAGTCATCAAAGATCAGCCCGAAAGCTATTACGCCAGCGTTCTGCGCTCACAATACCCGACGCTCGCTGCTCAGGAACCTTCTCTTATCGAGAAGCCCAAAACAGCCGTGGCACCTCTTGGTAGCCCAAACGCCGCGGAAACGGCGACCGTGAGTCAGACAAATTTTGTCAGCCTCTTCGCCGACCACCTGAAAGACAAGCCAGTACAACTCGCGGCTCGCAATATGGTTGCTACAAAAGAATTTCAGCCTGAACCGCAACTGGTAGGCCTTGCCGTGCAGGTCGTGAACGAAAACGACCCAAAACGCACCTCCGCATGGAAAGCCGCTTACCCATTGGCGTTCGACAACATTCTTTCACCGATGGCCGATATCCTCGGCATGGATAAGTTCATCGTGCTCAGCATCATGCGCGCGGAAAGTTACTACAACCCCAACGCCACTTCTCCCGTTGGTGCGAAAGGCCTGATGCAGCTCATGCCTTACACAGCGCTACGCATCGCCAGTCAATTGGATGACAACCAATTCCGCATGGAAAGTCTCGCGGACCCGAAAGTAAACATCGCTTATGCGGCCTATTACATTAAGAGCCTTCTCACCTATTACGACAACAACTACTTCCTCGCGATCGCCGCTTACAACGCGGGCCCAACCGCGGTGGACAATTGGCTCACTAACTGCGGCCCCTGCAGCGTCGACGAGTTTGTTGAAGCCATCCCCTACGAAGAAACACGACGGTACGTGAAGAAAGTCGTTCGTTACTACTCCCAGTACCGCAAGATTCACGAGGGGAAAGAGACTTTGCCGGGAATTCCTGAGATTCCGGCGGTGAGGCCGAGCGATATGGTGATGTTCTAGAACTGACCTACTTGTGCGGGTCTCGTCGCCCTCGGGCATCTACCTTGCGAGACCCATGTCACTGTCACAATCCACTTAAATTTGACACGGTTGCCTCTCTAAGCATGGAGGCAACGTGTGTCCCTATTGCCACTCTGATCGACGCAACGTGAAGAAAAAAGGATTTTTTAGTCGAAAAAGCGACGGAGGATTGCGTCGCGTGCGTCGCTTTTTTTGCAAACGATGCAACAAAAGTTTTTCTTGTCGCACGCAATCGACTTTTCGTGGCGAACGAAAATCTCGGGTCAATGATAAACTATTTCGCTTGCTGTGTGCGGGCGTCTCGCAACGAGAGTGTGCGCGTGTGCTGCACATCAATAAGACCACTGTGGCCCGAAAAATAGTTCGCCTAGGGAAATGGGCAAAAGCTATCCACGAGAAAGACCTAGAGCGAATGCACGGCTATAGTGAAGTCGTATTCGATGAAATGGAAACATTTGAGCATTCGAAATGCAAACCGCTGTCTATTGCGGTTGCCGTCGATCACAAGACGCGGCGAATCTATGCGGCTCGTGTCGCGAAGATGCCGGCAAAAGGAAAACTTGCTGCCATTGCTCTCAAAAGATACGGGTATCGACCCGATCACCGTGCTCGAGGCTTAAGAGAGATGTTTACCGCACTTCAAAGCTCAAACATCAAAGTGACTGCCCTCCGGTCCGATGAATGCCCGCGATATCCGCCGGCAGCTCGGCGCTATTTTCCACAATTAAAACACGAAAGATATAAGGGACGTCGCGGTTGTGTGGTGGGACAGGGTGAACTCAAACGAGGCGGCTTTGATCCATTATTCTCTTTGAATCACACGTGCGCCATGTTTCGCGACCATGTTAAAAGACTGAGTCGTAGAACGTGGTGCACGACAAAAAATTCCGATCGGCTGCAGGATCTTCTATACATGTACATCATCGTTCATAACCAACGACTGAAGGCAAGAGATAAACCTTCGAGCAAAACGATTTCTCGTAGACGTTGAATCGACCACACCCTTTGTCGTTATCTAAATCAAGAGGCTACGGTGTGTTAATACCCCCAAGCCTGCAAGTTTCAGTGGCCACGGACTTGACCTGGAGGCTTTGCTCCCTCGACTTCAATCGCGTCGCGTCCATTCCTGCGACCATGGTTGGGACGCATCGTATTGTCTGGCCATCTCTCTTTTGCCTTTTTTTCGTGGTTGCTTCCGAGCAAGGGGAGCAGACGCTCAAGGGCAGCCTGCCTTTATATGGCTCGCCATTGGCATCTTCACCCGCGAAGTCATGAGACAGGCGCGCGTCTCGCGAAGACCCTAAAATAAAACTGACCCACGCAAGTGGGTCAGTTTAAGTGGGTCAGTTGGCTGCTTACGGCGTCACCGGCGGCGTCACCGGCGGCGTCTCCGGCTGAACCGGTGGCGGCGGAGGAGGAGGAGGCTCGGGCGTTTTCTTTTCCCAAGAGAATGATGCCGCGTCACCAAGGGCTTGTTGGTTGCCCAATGCGTCCTTGGTCACCACGCACAGCCGTAATTCGCCATCGGGAAAATTCAAGGCCGCCGTTATCGGCACGCCCTTATCAATCTCATTGGAGTAGCCATTGTTATTGCCACACTCCGTGGCGCTAGCTGCGCCAACCTTGTAACGATATTTCACCACATCGCTACCTGAAACAGCCACATTGAGAGCTGCTGGATTCGATTTATCAGCGGGCAGCCCCGAAAGATTCGCCTTCTCAGCAATAGTATCTTTGGTCCACTGGCCCACGGTCGCGGAGCTGGTTGGCTGCCAATAGTTTTCATTGTCTTTGGCGATCACACAGATCTTCACGATGCCATCGGGCACGTTACTGATATCGTCATCAATTAATTGTGAGATGGATCTTTCGGGTTTATAGCCGTCACCCACACAGGATTCCGCGCCATTCACGATCTTATAACGGTATGCGATCAGTCCGGATGAAGGTGATACGGACACGGTCAATTTTTTCTGGTTCGCGCGCCCTTGATTCACACCCTGAGTTGAACCGGGAACCGCTGACAAAGAAGCTTTAATGCTAGCTCGCGTTCCTGGTTCTGGGCCAAAGCTTTGCGGTGTGAGTACCGATACCGCGCCCTCATCCACCACAACTGGGTTGCTTGAGACAAAACGCACGTTGCCAACAAGAAAATCGTCGTAGTTAGCCGGAGCTGAATTGCTGATGGCGGAGATCACCAACAGGTAACGTCCAGGTGCCGCATTTAATCCATCAAGAACGAGTTCGCGCGAGTTGTAGCCAAAAATGTTGGTCACCTCAGCGCTGGTCGAACCCTGCTTGCGGATGGAAGCGCTGTTTCCGGTGAGGGAAACGCCGCAGATGTTTTCCAAGGTAATCGCCACGCGTGTGTTTGCAGCTGAGACTTCGAAAGGAAGTGTGATCTGTTGCCCGGAATACTTGATGGTCTGGCGCTTAACACCTGCGCATTCCTTCGCCATACCGGAGGAACCAGCATTGTTGGGATCAAGAATGTCGCCCAAGTGGAGGTCATAGTCTTGCGCAATGACTTGTTCATGGATCGGTGAGTCGATCGGAATGGGGCGGTTGCCAGTTTGGATGGGCTCACCCTTTACGTAACTGACCGATTTACGTTCCACGTGCGAACTTTTGTGGACGAGTTTCGCTTCAACCTTTGCTTTGCGGAAATCTTGCATGGGGATGTAAACGTACCAGTGATAGCGGCTGTTAGCCGGCGCATCGGTAAGTTCAGCATTCACCTTTTGGTTGTACAAGTTGTAAACCGTCAACGCCGAATCGATCTCTGTCGGGATTTTTTTCTTCTGCCCGTTCTCGTCCGCCATTTGGCAGCCGGTACTGACGAAGTTGGGATCCTTGATACCGATTTCATCCTCAACGACTTGACAGGTGAGGAAAGAGCCAGCAACCATCTCGGGGCGATCAACATTGGAATCGTCCTCGCCGGCCTCTCCTGAGCTCTTCGTATTATTGGGATCCGGAGCCTCAAAACACTGAACAAGCAGGAGCGTCGACGCTATCAACGAATAGCGTAGCAAACGTTCCATTGTGAGCTTCCAAAGCCCCATAGTCCCCTCCGGACAATGACAGGTACCAGATTTCGCTATTTCACTTATCGGCTCCTGCCTGATTGAACTTTATCCAAGGTTTTCTTGGTGTTTTTTAAAATGCACTACTTTGTGCTTCATTCGACTTTTTGTTGTCTAATTAATCACTTATAATTCTTACCAGAGATCAGAATCGACAAGACGGCGTTCGACGCCACAGGCAATTGTTCAACGCGATGTTTCGCGTAAGAATTCAAGGAGGATGTATGGTTTTAGGTAAGAAGGCCATGTGGGCCCTGGGTTTTGCAGTCGCATTGAGCAGCGCTAACGGTCTTGCTGCACCAAAGAAAAAAGGCAAAAAGAAAGCTCCTGCTGCCACCGAAGAAGGAGCCGCCACTGAAGAAGCTACCTCACAAGGCGCCAGCACAGGCGGTGGAAGCTGGGCACCAAAGTACGGCATGGCTGGTTGCGGTCTTGGATCTCTCGTTTTGAAAGAGAACACAAAGATGATGCAGGTTTTCGCCGCGACTCTTAACGCGACGGGTTACCAAACGATCGGCATCACCCTTGGCACATCAAACTGCTCCGCGGGTGCGCAAGCATCCGCTGCCAACAAAGTGGCACAGGAACTTTTTGTTGCAAATAACCTGAACGCTCTCAGCAAAGAAGCGGCGCAAGGTGAAGGTCAAACATTGGACGCATTTGCCTCCATGCTTGGCTGCAAAGGTGAAAGCGTAAATCAGTTCGCAAAGCTTAGCCGTGAGAGCTATGATGCGGTTTATGGCAACGACAATCCAACTGTCGTCTTGGATCGCATGGTAGAAGAAGTGAAGGCTGATGCGGAACTGGCTGCAAGCTGCAATAAAGCTTAATATTCTAAAGATCGTGGTGGGCAGTTTCGTTGTTCCCACCACACTCTTGTACGCAAAAAGCGATAGCTCCGTTTCTCAGGAAGCGGAGCTTTTTTCATGGTCGGAAGACCCACAATGGCTTTCTCTATTGATGTGGGATGGATCGGAGAGTTTGTGGGACTCCTCGACATTCTTTCTTTCGCCGGATGGCAAAGAAGATCCCCTGCGCGAATTGTTCGCGACACAACAAGCCATGCGCGCCCCACAGGACGAAAAAAATCCCGCAGCGCACGCGCAGTGCCGCTTTCCCGCACGTCGCGCTTTCTTGCAAAAAAAATTGCACGAGGCGGAAAGGCCTTCTCTGCCGGATGTACGTTGCCCACATCTCGACGAGTGGATGCAACAGCACGAGTACAACGGTGTCTCGCTGGTATTTTCAAGTTCCTACGTTAACAACCCGGCGTCCGCCTTTGGTCATACACTCTTACGCCTTCATCGCCCTAACAATGCGGGAGGCGGCCTTCTCGATGATGCGGTGAATTTTGCCGCGAATACGGATACCGACAATCCGTTTATCTACGCATGGAAAGGATTAACGGGTGGGTTTCAGGGACAGTTCGCGCTGATTCCCTACTATCACAAAATTCAGGAGTACGCTCATTCAGAGCGGCGAGATCTTTTCGAATACGAACTGAACCTCACTCCCGACGAAATCGATCAGCTGCGTCGCGTGCTGTGGGAATGGGGTCCGCAGCAAATGGACTACTATTATTTCGACGACAATTGTTCAGGCATCTTGCTACGTGTTCTCGCCGCGGTAAGACCTGACTTGAATTTTTCTCCCCACCGCCCCTGGGTGATTCCCGCCGTGACTGTGCGCACCGTCGCCGACAACAAAGATTTCGTAAAAAAAATTCATAACCGCCCATCAAGTCTCACGCAGTTTTTAGCACGCTACGGCGCGCTCGCACCGGAAGAAAAAAAATTATTTGATTCCATCACCGCGACGCACACGCTGACCGCTTTGTCACAGGCGAAAGACGACACGATGCGCGCACGTGTGTTGGATGCGGTGGTTGATTACATTGATTTTGTAAAACGCGTGGCGGCCCACTGGCGCGCCGGAGACTTAGCGACGCTTCGACTTCAAGCGCTTAAAGAAAGAGCGAAATTGAATGCTCCCGCACAGGCTTCCGCAGAGGCGGATCCCATCACTCAGCCACATCGCGGACATCCTCCTGAACGCATGGGTGTCTTAGCTGCTTATGCTGACAAGCAAGCGCAGCTCTGGCTCGAGTGGCGTCCCGCTTATCATGATTTGATTTCACAACCGGAAGGGTACGGTTACGGTTTGGAGATCGAATTTTTTCGCACGCGCATCGGCGTCGCATCGCGTCGCGCCTTCGTGCAGCAATTCACATTGCTTCGCATCGCCAACACCGCTCACCTTCCTTGGATTGTGCGCGGCCCTGATTGGGATGTGGATCTGAGCTACCAAAAACGGCTTGGCTGTGACGTCGATTGCGGTGAAACAGCCGCCACGGGAGCGATCGGCACTCATGTGGGTCACAAGGATCTCTATCTCTACTCGCACTTAGTAGGCGCTATCGGCCATGCGCAAGAGGGTTTTGCAGCCACGGGCATGCGCGTGGGAGCATTCATAAGCCCCACGCAAGCAATTCGCTTGAAGACCGAGTGGGAAGGACTCATACGCCACACTCTCAAAAAGAAAAAGCAGTGGCACAACCGTGCCACTGCCGCTATGGCTTTCTCCATAGAGCCAAATCTCGAGATGCGTCTTGAGGGGGTCAAGAGCGCCGCTGAGTCCAGCGGCGCTTTGGGATTGTTTTGGTATTTCTAGATTAAAAAGACCGGTTACTCAGAGATCTCGATCATTGGCTTAGAAGATGTCACATCGTCATTCGCTAAGGCTTTTTGGGATGCTCCCATTGTCACAATCACACCCAAAATGGCCCATAAAAGGAAATAACTCCGTCTTGCGCCTGGCGGCGCTGCTGTTGTGTGGTTCATGTTTTGTCCTCTATTTAATCTAATGATCGAAGCAAATCCCTATGATTTGCGTTACAAGTGGCGCCTTCGGCAGAGGCCCAAACATACCTGACCATATGACTCAACGACTTATTAACATTGAAGGATACGACATACATTTTATACGCGCGCTCTTTTTCAAAATCGTTACCAAATCATTTCCCGCTGTAATTTTTTCCGCCACTTCTGTTCGTTTGACACACAGTGTCTATCCATTCGACACTTTTTTTGCAGATAACCAGTCGAAAATACGGTGTCGGAATTTTGGCCGCCTCCTTGCATCCCCTAGGTCAGATTTTTTGAAAATTGCGGGCAGGCGAACCGAGTGCGACACTCCCGTTCGTTTGGGATGAGGTGGAACATGCAGGGCTTTAAGAACCACACGGTAATAATTGGGTCACTCGCGACGATCTTTTCGTTGGCACTGGTGACACTCTTTTTTATCACCGTATCGCTCGAAAAAGATGCCGAGCTCACACAGTTACGCAAAGAAATGCAGCTCGTGGAAGATCAAATGTCTGGTTTCGAAGCCAGCATGAACCAAGTCTATGCACTGAGTCATAACCTAGATACTTTGACCCGCATCCAAGCGGATGAAGTGGAAGGCTCAGACGCCATCATGATGCGCGCGCGAAAGGCCGCGGTTATGGATGAAGGCGCGCCCGTATCCACTTTTTCTGGACAAGACGCTAATCTTTTAAATCGTTTCGCCGAAATGCAGTCCTCTTCAAAGAACCTTGAAAAGAAACTTCGCGGACTCTCAACATTAATCCGCCATCGCGAAGATCTTTTGAGTTCCATTCCTTCCATCACACCCACGGAAGGTTACATCACCAGCACATTCGGTCATCGCATCTCGCCATTTACCGGTGATCATGTGAGACACAACGGTATTGATATTGGTGCGCCTTTAGGCGCAAACGTTCTTGCAACAGCTGACGGCGAAGTCATTTACGCTGGGGAAGCAGGCGCGTTCGGTCGCGTGGTTGTCATCGATCACGGCTTTGGCATCATCACTCGCTACGCTCACAACTCCCGCCTTTTGACTGAAACAGGCGCAAAGATTTCTCGCGGCACAAGCATCGCGATTGTAGGAAACACGGGTCGATCAACAGGCCCACACCTTCATTATGAAGTGATCGTTGAAGGCAAGCCCGTTGATCCGCGCGGCTTTATGCTCGACATGCCCACCGAATACATTCAGCTTGCCAACACCGACAGCGGCGTACCCAGCGCGCTCGGTGGTGATGCGACCGACAGCGGCATGGTTCAGTACAAGAAAGAACATCGTTTCCTTTTCCCTTTACAGCTAGCCATGTATTCCGTGGCGCTGGCTCTCGTGTTTTTGATGGTACCGGCACTTCGCATGCAGCGTGAACAAGTTGCGGCTCCGGAAGTCATCCTGGAAGAAGCTGGAGGCGTGGATCTGATCCCGGTCCGCCAGCTCGACAACATGGGCGACGCTTTCTTTGTGGAATTTAAGGACGAGGCTCAGAAGTCTGCATCTTAAGGAGATTTGGCCGTGACAGAACACCATGCCCCCACACGGGCCACAGTCACGCCGCTTTTTGAGGTGATCGTGCCACCTCCCGAAACAACGGAACCAGATCCCGAAGATTTTTTGCCGTCCGCGCCGAAGCCGCGCGGGCGCCTTTCACAATTCCCCCCAAAAAAAAGTTTGCTCGTTCCCGCGGCGTTTTACGCCCTGTGCGCGTTTACCAGCTACTTTTATTGGATGAGTCCCGCGGGAGAAGCCCTTCCGGTGAGTGGCCTCACGGTTTTTGGCGAGCATCAATATTACCGCCTTCTCACCGCACTGTTTACCCACGCCGACATCGCGCACTTGTTGGCAAACATGCCGCTGTTTTTGATCTTCGGCTGGTTGCTGCGCGCATACTTTGGCCCCTGGGTTTTTCCGGTAACCGCGTTTGGCGTGGGCGTTCTTGCCAATCTCTTAACTATTTCCGTTTATCCGCCGGAAGCTCAGCTCGTGGGAGCGTCCGGTATGGTTTACGGCATGGTCGCCATGTGGTTGGTGTTTTACCTAAAATATGAGACCGCCTACCCGTTTCATCTGCGCCTTCTCCGCGTTAGCGGATTTATTTTGATCATTTTATTTCCCACTCAATTTCAACCAAAAACGAGCTATTGGGCGCACACATTTGGATTTATAATTGGTGGGCTCGCCGCATGGTTATGGACTTGCTTTCGGGTGGAGCGTGCTATAGATCAAGAATCCAATTCCAACGAGGAAAACCAAAATATTGGATCTGCATCGCCCCCCAATCCCACTTGAAAGGCCTCGACAACGCATCAGCGTCGCCGAGGCGGAACAATTGTGGGATGAAGCGGATGCATTAGACCTCGCTCAATGGGCCAATGCGACTGCTTCTCAATGGAGCGGTGACGCCGTCAGCTTCCACGAACATCGTTACCTGCGTTTGCATCCGATCGATCAGATCGCTTCCGTTGCCACACTGCTGGCGACGGCGGCGGAAATCATGACGCCAACAACGATGGAAATTCGCCTTGGCTCCGTGTTTCCAGAGCGCATGTCTTTTTCAACGCTGCTTTCATTTTTAAACGCGTTGAAGGAAACATACCCCAAAGTGATTTTGCGCGGACTGAGCGCCAGTCAGATCAGTGCGTACGCACAGCAGCTGCTGTTGACTGAAACCGAGATTTTGAAATCCCTTAAAGAGAATGGACTCGATCGCCTCGATGGTCGTGGCGCCGTCTTGGGACAAAAACACGCGCCGCGCGCCAGCATCCTTCCGACGGATCGCTGGCTGGAAATTCATCGCCAAGCCCATGCCGCGGGTTTACAGACAGAAGCCACGATGCTTTACGGTTTGGGCGAGAGCCTTAAGGACCGTCTGCAATTTCTTGCGGAACTACGCACCATTCAGGACGAGACGCGAGGCTTTGTGCGTTTTACCGCTCTTCCCGCGCCTCTCGCGGAAGAAACAGGCGATCGCCAAGCGCCTGGCATGAACGACCTTCGCCTTCTTGCCATCACACGCTTATTTCTCGATAACTTTCCCACTCTCAGCGCAAGTTGGGGGCGTTTATCCATCGATCTTGCCCAGCTAAGCCTATGGTTTGGCGCCAATGATCTTGAAGGATCCATCACACATCATCGCAATTCGCGCGTTGTTGGCGCACGCCCCTTTCGCTCCATGAACCGCAACGAGTTGCAGTCGCTCATCGCCAAGGCGGGAAAAATTCCCTTGGAGCACGACGCACCGCGCTCATTCGCGGCACCTCGCGCCAGCGCACTCGAATCCGTATCACGCTGTGAGCAGCTTCTCTATAAAGCGGAGCACACCGGGGAATTGAATCGCGAAGAAGTCTTGTTTCTCGCGAAGACAGCGACTGTATTGCAGCTCGGCTCATGCGCGCGCTCCATCAATCTGCGCAGCCGCTCCGGCGAAAAATACATGTTCATGCCCGAGCATATGTCGTGGCGGGTAACTCACGGCGAAGGCATGTCTTCGGAGCTTCCACGCGCTCACCCCGTCGGAGCTCCACGTGTTTTGGCGGTGGATACAAGTCTTGTCACGGGACAAGAGTCTCTCTTACCACTCGACTCCGTGCTGCAGCGCCTCGACGTTTTACGCGGAGATTATCCGTGGCAAGTTCTTTGGGTGGGACTCAAGGGACTTTGGCGCTTAGCGCGGCAAAAAAATTTAAGCCTCGCGCAAATCCTTCCCGCACTGCGTGAGCGGGGCGTGGTCATGATTTCAAGTTCGCCCTGGGAAACAGAGCAGGATCTCACACCTTCCGAAGTGGTGTTGTCGCATCAGACGATTATCGCATCGGGTATCGTTTCCTGTGGCAAAGTAGAGATCTCAGCACCGTATAACGGTACCGCCGAGGTGTTTTGGGAACCTTTTGTGGATCGTCTATTAGCCATCCGCGACTCCGAGATTCCTGGTTTTGCCATTAGCATTGAGAAGGCCAAGGACGCTTCCGTATCGCCCGTGGAGTTTTTAAAGGCGATGGCGCTCGCACGCGTGGTGCTGCGACGGATTCCTTACATCATCGCTCCGGTGGGGCAGCTTCCCTCTTTACAGCGGTCGGGCCACCGTTTTGCGGAAGATCAATTTAATCAAATTAAATTTGGACCGATTTGTTTGCACTTTGGCGCCAACCATCTCGGTGGACTCGGTTGGCGTCCAACTGAAGCAGCGCGATTACACGAAGAGTGCGTCCGGTCTGGGTTTCAGCCGATTATTCCTTTCACGCAGTGATTCTTTTTCACCTTGCAAGGCTGCAACAAGGGTTTTTCACTGCTTTTTTCAAGCACAAAAATTACGCGTAATTCCTGTAAAAATCTTGCTTCCGCAATTTTTTGTCGTTAATGTTGTTTGCAGAATCACACTTAATGACGCGGGATGTCTTTGTTCAAGGAGGAATCATGAACCGTTCCGAACTCGTGGAAGCAATTGCCAACACCACAGGCAACACAAAAGCAGACACCGATCGCATGCTTTCCGCATTCATCGATGTCGTCGAAAAAAACATCAAGAAAAAAGACGGCGTTCGCCTTGTAGGCTTCGGAACCTTCACGGTTTCTAAGCGCAAAGCTCGCGTTGGTCGCAACCCACAAACTGGCGAAGAGATTAAGATCCCTGCTCGCACAGTTCCTGTGTTCCGTCCAGGCGCAGGTCTTAAAGACGTTGCGAACAAAGCGAAGTAATTCGCCCGTCTGCTCGCAGACACATAAAAATCCGGAGGAGCAATCCTCCGGATTTTTTTACGCCCTCACACATTTGCATAATTTTGCAAATAATCTGCATTTACCTTAAAATTAAATCCACGAAATCAATAAGTTATATAAATAACTTGTTTGCAAAATTTTTATGCCGATAGGATTTATGTGATTCCCGTCGGAATCCATCCCTTGCGATGCACCACCCGAGGAAAGGACAAAGATATGAAGAGTAAAACACTCACCTACTTCACTATCGCCTTTGTTGCACTGGCTTGCGGCAAAAAAGAGGACACACAGGAAACGACTGCTTCGGGCACGAACTCTATCATAGAGGACAATACGCTCGCTACGGGCGTGATCGAAGCGAACGTATCCGACGCGATGACCAGTCTCGCAGAAGCGAATGAAGACCGGGAAGCAGCCTCTCTTGCTTTGGCGGAAGTGAATAAGGACAAAGTCCGCGAGCGAAAGTGTGAAAAATTAGATGACCACAACGTCAAAGTTACAGTCGGCTTTGATATCGATCGCACTATGAGCATCAGCAATGCACGACGCGAAATAGCCCGCACCGTAAAAGGCTCTTCAGACCTTATCCGCTCATGGAAGGCGGAAAACATTTCTCTCGATTGCACCGCTGGGAATCATGTCAAGCTTGACTGGAACAGCGACATAAGCGGCTTAAAATTAGATGTCGACGTCAATCGCAGTCACTCAGTCAGTGATTCAGTAACCATCAAAGCTACAGGCAAAACACTTTCACGAGAACGTTCTTTTACGTCTCAGGGCACACGCCATATTGCATGGATTAGCTCAGCCGAAGATGCGGCCGCTGATAGTATCACTCGAGAAAAAACAATTGCCAGCTCCATGAAGCGCACGATGCACATTGAAAACGCCAAGGGTGACATCAAAGACATGGAGATGACTCTTTCCACTCAGGAAAACGCTCCCCTTAACGTTGTGGTTGTGCGTAAGAAATCGGATGGCTCTCTCATCACAAAAACAATTAAGTCAGGCGTTACCATCGGCGCGCGCGCTGGCGACGGTAAAGTCGAGTCAACGTTTAGCAACCTCGTCATGATGTTTGACTCAGGAAAGTGCTCGCTGCAGTCTGGACAAGTTACAACTGCGTTTTACAAAGAAGGCAATGAAACAGCCGTAAAACGTCTGCAACTTGAAGGATCAGACGGTTCATTTACTTTGAAAGACCTCGACTCAGGTGAGGAAATCGAAGACTTCGAACTTCCTGGCTGCTCCATCGCTGACTATTCGTTGTAAAAAATGGGGATGAGAATAATCCCATCCCCTATGTAAGAGGAAGACGACCATGGCTCTCGACAAGAAAATTCTTGCTGATCTCCATGGGTCCGTCTTCCCCAGTCGTCACCTGGAATATCAAACTTACCTCAAGGCAGTTTACACCTATCTCAAAGAGAATCTTCCCTCTTATTCCTACATTCAATTCGCGGAAGATCTCGGTCTTTCTCGCAGCAACGTTGCTTACCTAATCATTAAAGGACAACGCCCGCTGAGCAATAAAGCGGGAGAAAAAATTGCCACACAATTGGATTTGAGTGGTCGCGAAAAAAACTATTTTCGCTTGCTCGTGCAGTACAGAAACGCAGCGAATGCCCAGCAGCAAGATGAACTTTTTCAAAAACTCGTCACCCTCAAAAGCCAAACTCTCGAATCCGTGGATCTAAAATCCCAATTGGATTTCTTCAACGAGTGGTATCACATCGCCATCTATGAACTGGCTTCACTCCCACATTTTCGCTCCGACCCCGTCTGGATCGCTGATCATCTGCAGCCTCGTGTGCGCCCTGAACAGGCCCGTAAAAGTTTACAGCTTTTAGAGGCCTTAAAACTCATTCGTTGGGACAAAACGAAAGACCGCCACGTTCCCACAAAAACGCATATCACAACGGGCGATGAGATCGCGTCGGTGGCCATCATCCGTTATCATCACAATA
>CAYOJQ010000002.1:54031-148629 GCA_964404325.1 uncultured Oligoflexales bacterium | reverse complement strand
GTGAGGGAGTACAAGAAAATCTGACGCCGAGTCACCTCAACACCCGCGACCGACGGAAGCATCGGAATGCCCACGCGGGCATAATCGTGACGGTACTTGATCGCCAAGGCCCAAAAGTGAGGGGGCGTCCAAAGGAAAATCAACAAGAATAAAAGCCAAGCCTGGAGACTGAGAGAGTTTGTTACCGCCGCCCAACCAATCAAAGGACCAACCGCACCGGCAGCTCCCCCAATGACGATGTTCTGAGGCGTTCGTCTCTTCAAAATCATTGTGTAAATAACGACATAAAACGCATTGGCGGCGAGAGCGATCCAAGCCGCTAAGGGCGAAGCTCCAAAATAAAGCATCGCGAAAGAAGCGGCCCCTAAAACAATGCCGAAAACAAAAGCGAGGGAATGATTGGCCTTGCCTGCTGGCATCGGTCTTCCACGGGTGCGCTCCATGGAACCGTCAATGTCACTGTCCACGAGATGATTGAAGACACCTGCAGAAGAGGAGGCGATGAACGTACCGAGCAAGGTGACGAAAACAGTCATAGGGTCGGGCATCGCGTCCACCATGAGCATGGTGGGGATCGCCGTAACGATCACCAGAAGCCCAATAGTGGGTTTCATCATTTGCCAATAAGGTCGAAATGAAAAAGAATCTGCGGCAGACGGGCCCGCAATGGCTCGCTCAGGTCTCGTAACGCTTTTCATGTCCGGCCTTTAGGGAATTTCTCGCGGAAAAACATTTGCCGCGCGCTCTGGGAAGTTTCCCGCAAGGTTCATAAAAAAAAGGCTACCAAATGGCAACCTTATTTTTCCTAAGATACCGAAATTTCCGGATTAATAAGGACTTGCGACACCAAGCCAAATTGGAAAGAAGACGCACAAAAAGAACAAGACCGGGAACAGGAGCATAATCGCTGCCAGGCTCAACCAGCCCTGAAGTTCAAGCTTCAGTTGTTTTGAATCTTTAGTAGCCATGAGGGTCCTCTCTGAAAAACTGAGATCCGTTAATTATCATTTCTAAAAGGCTTTAAAAAGCAGATTATTGGGTGGAGGAGGCGTTCTCCTCCTTCTTCTTTTGTGCCAATTTCGCCATCGTATTGTTTATGAACTTATAGATCTGGTGATTCCTAAGAACCGCTTTTACGTAGTCCTTGGTTTCCCCAAAGGGAATAAGTTCAATCCATAGTAACAGATCTTCACTTGCCCGCCGACTCACCCAGCTATCGACCACATACTCACCGGCATTGTAAGCACCCGCGACTGACGCGAGTTCTCCCTTATAGTAACGACTGAGAAAACGAAGGTAAGCGCTGCCGAGACGAATATTGGTTTCCGCTTCTTGGAGCCGCTGCTCAAGAGCCGGCCTCAACTCAACATCCTCTTCCTTCGCAAAACGCTCCGCAGTCACGGGAATGAGCTGCATCACACCATATGCGCCAGCGGGGCTTTTCGCATCAGCACTAAATCGGCTTTCTTGTCTGCTGATGGAGTAAAGGATCTCACGGTCGAGATAATTTTTTGTGGAATAACGTTCATAGATATCAGCGTAAGGCCGTGGATAACTGATAAACAGTTGTTCAGGATATTTCTTCCAAAAATCATCCACATGATCCGCTAGTTCCTGCGTTAAAGAAATACCGGAGCTGAACTCCCCCGATAGATATTGCAGTCGGCTCAGATAGACAAACGCACTGGGGAATGCTTTTAAGCGAAATGTTCTTCTCGCTTCCACGGCGAGATCTCTAACAGCGAGGGCGGAAAAGTCGTTCACCTGGGCGGCGACAAGAAGCTCCGCGCGGAAAAGAGCCGGCCCAACCTTCTTATGGCGCTTCCATTTATCCAGGTCGTAATCTTTTCCTGCGATGAGATCCTGTCCAATCTCACGCGCCGATCCAAACATATCTTCCAACTGATTTTTTACAGGTATGCGCGCCAAGGTCGGTGCGACAATCGCGTAAAAATGAAGCGGGTGTTTTTCTTGAAGGAGGCGATAGTAATATTCCGCCTTCACATCATTCTTCATTTCACCGTTAAGACGTGCGAGCCAGAAATAAAGTTGCGGTTTTAAACCATCTCCTTGCAGCCCCGACAGCATGGCTTCCCAACGCTTAAGAGCCTCTTCTTTGTTGCCAGCAAGATACTCGTAAATGCCGCCGAACCAATTGAAACGATTTTTCCATTCCGCTTTAAGATTCGATACCTGCTGACC
The DNA here is from genome assembly GCA_964404325.1 of uncultured Oligoflexales bacterium. GTDB lineage: Bacteria > Bdellovibrionota_B > Oligoflexia > Oligoflexales > Oligoflexaceae > CAYOJQ01. The sequence goes on along the minus strand of CAYOJQ010000002.1, from coordinate 146,427 downwards.
TAAGCGATTAAACGACAAAGCGCTCGTGTAATCCTTCTGTTCCAGCGCGACGCGGAAAGCAAGGATGTGGTAGCCCTCAGCCTTCGCATCAGTCAATTGGTCGCGATAACGTGCTGGAAGGTATGGATGATCAACATAAGATTTCGAAATCAGATCAAATGTCTGCTGCACATAATTTTTAGCGTTGGGAAAATCTCCGACCATGGCGCGATAACGCGCGGTCCAAAGCGTCGCTTCGATGCGCCTAACAGTGAACTCAATCTTTGATTCACCATAACTTTCCGCGCTCACCCCTGGCTTCTCAAAAGCTTTCATCAAAATGATGTAAGCATTTGCAGCCAACTCTCTCTCCCCTTTGGCACGGTACAAAGCCACAAGGTTCTCAGCGGCATTGACGCCCAATGTCGCGGTCTTTGGATTCTTAGAAAGCGCTGGAATAACATTTTTTACGAGATTGATGGCGTGGTTATACTCTTTATCGCAAGTCGCAATCTTAGCGCGCCAAAAATCCAGCAAAAGACGATCTAAGCCGGATGTCCACTCCTGCCACATAGCCCGCTGCGCTTGGCTTTTTGATTGGCAATAAGCTTTTGCCGCACGATTCAAAAGCGGATCATCGTCAGGAACGCCTTTTTTGGGCACATAAACTTCCTGCGCGTCATCCTGCTGTTCAACCGCACCTAACGCTTTCGCAATTTCACCCTCAAGCTGCTCAGCACGAAACAGACCACGAGCCATCAAATATGGACTCGATTGCCCGTTCTGCGTTTCAGCGAGGAGGACTTTCGTCATCTCTTTGGCGTCGGCGCTTTTACCGAGAATTTTGGCATAAGCGTTCGTCCAACCACTAAAAGCCTGGCGCCCAAAACGCCCCTCCGCTTTGCGCAAAGCCTCAAGCCACGATTGCACCGCGAGGTCCCACTCTTCCTTTGATTCATGATCACGAGCGTGGAGCATGGCAATGACATCGAGCACTGCCTCGCGGCGCGCTTTTCTCTCGCCAATAATTTTCTCTATGCGATCGAGTTGTTCTCTGGCCTGCGATGGCGGCGGCGCCGGAATGGGATTCGGCGTCACGATTATTTCAGGGGAAGGCTCCTGAAATGAACACGACGTCATAAGAGCAAAAAAAACGGCAACGCTGCCGGCTCGTCTTATGCATCGAGTTGACATAAAAACTCCCACCACAGGGTAGAGTCGAATCAAAATTTAGGGGCAAAACACCAGAATCATACCGTTTAGGAGCCGGCTTTTCAAGTTTCATCGCTGCCAGGAGAAAAGTGTTCGTTTCTGGCAAAAAGAAATTCATCGACCGGCTTTCCCTCGATCAAATGCGACTGGATGATCCGTTCCAACGCCCTTTCATCGACGTAACGGTACCAGGTGCCTTCCGGGTAGACGACGGCAATTGGACCATCGCAACAAACGCGAAGGCATTTGGCTCGCGTACGGAAAACAGAGGCATTTTCCTTCGCTGACAAGCCAAGCTCACTCAAGCGATCCTTTAAGAAGGACCAAACGCGGTCACCATCTTCTTCGCGGCAACACTTGGGTCCACCGCAAAGCATGATATGCCGTCCATAACCGGTAAGATTAAGTTTCACAGCCTTAATATCGCTGGGCAGCTTTTCCTGCGTCATAATTCTTATCCTTCCTTGCGTATATCGAGCCCTCGCTCCGCAATCTGAGCCGCCAGCACGCGTCCGCCAGCTTTTGTCAGGGCACTAATGACGTCCTGCCTCTTCTCCTGCGGCGCGAAAACAGCCATAACACCACCACCACCAGCGCCACAGACCCGACTAAACCGTGCGCCCGCTTTTAAGGCCGCGGCATCCAATGCATCGGTCTCTTTCGTCACAATCTGCGGCCACAACTGACGACGTAGCTGCCACTCCTGTGCCGACAGCGTGAGTGTTTCTTCGTAGTCGCCACGCTGCACGGCATCAGCGAGCTTTTCGGTTACAACACCAATCCCATCTAAACGAGAGAGAATGTGTTCGTCGCCATCAAAAGCTGCTTTGAATATATCCCAATTGTTGCGGCCCGAAGCTCGCGATTTTCCGCTAAAACACAAAATGAGCTCGTCGTTAAGGCGCTTCATGCTTGAAACTGGAAGCGTTTTGACTTGAGTGCCCCCTGGGGGAAACCGAATGATATTGATCGCGCCACGCAAAGCCCCCCAATAATCCTGGCATCCCGTGGGGACACGAATCACTTCCGTCTCGATATCCTGAACGAAAGAGATGATTTTGTGATCATCGGGCCACTGGCCCGGCTCCAGTTCCGCGCGCGCCTTCAAAAGAGCGCCGTAAAGGGCAATACCCAGACACGAGGAGCCTCCCATACCAGCGCCAGCTGGTGATCCCGCCCGCGTTCGAATCGTCACGGCGGGAAGTCGCTCGGACCAAGCATGGGAGAGAATCATACTTAACAATGGCAGCGATTTTGCGGAGCATACTTGCGTGAATGTTCCGCTGAGACTTTGCTCCTGATCCTCGCTCACTATCTCGCATTTCCCATGCGCGCTGAGGCTTACTTCCGCCTCGGCAAACAACGTAACCCCGATATTTACCGTGATCCCGTGTTTGAGGAGGCGATGGATAGGAACAAGGTCAAGCGTACCGCCACCCAGATCAACACGCGTGGGTGCTCGCGCAACAATATGCAACATGGATTCCTCACCAAGGTCGGAAGACTTAACTGTTCTCTTAAGGCTCAGTTATACTACACATAGGAAAAATTATTGCGCAACTTGGAGTAAACATGAGCCCTCAACGCCAACGTTCATTGCGCATTTGTTACTGGGATAGTGCCAAGCGGCATTTTGGGCGTCACAAAGCTATTTTTGAAAAATACATGAAGCGCCTGGGCGACCTTTCTTTCTACGAAATGAAGTCGCTTGAAGACCCCGACTTTGCACCCTGCGACCTGCTGATCGTCGCCGCCGAAAGCGTTCCAGAAGAAAATTTCGCGGAATGGCTGCGAGAATTTCATCAACGAATAAAAAAGCAACAGAAAATTTGGACCCCAGCCATTATTTTGTCTTCAGTGGGATTTGTGGCTCTTGAAGATCTTCTAACCGAGGCTAATGGCTCAAATTGGTATTTTGACATCATAAATCCAGACCATATCGAATCATTGCCGATTCGCGTTGCCAATCTCCTACGAATTCATGATCATCTGCACGAACTGCGGCGATACGACGAAAAGCAACGCTCCCTTCAGGAACAGGTCGACGCCATTGAAGAAAAATTGCAGCAAGAAACGAAGAGAAAACCTTGAGCTATATCGATCTTGACGGACTAGACCCTTTGGGGCTCGTCACCCACTACGTGATGGAGTGTCGAGGAAAGGGCCTCATTCTGCCCTATAACGATCATGAGCTTATCGTTTCCTGGCTGGGAGCTTCCGAATCGGTCGATACACTCTTGCTGGTTCTTGCTGACCTACTGCCACCATACTTTGAAAAAAAAACAACATCCAACCGCCCTCGTTCCCTCCATGGCATTCATCGAAGCGTCCTCAAAACCTTAAAAAATCACGCCATGCGTGCACCTTCACGCTAGTTTGTCGAAAAGTTTTGACAAATGCAGGCCTCTAGCAAATAAGTAAGAGAGTTTCCTGTTTTTCCCGATGAGACCTAGGAGCCTATGCTATGGCAGGTTTAACAAAGAGTATTTCTGATAACGATTTTGAAAAAGAAGTTCTTAAGTCTTCAACTCCCGTCTTGGTGGATTTTTGGGCACCGTGGTGTGGCCCATGTTTAGCCGTGGCCCCTACTCTCGACGCACTTGCGGAAGAGTACAAAGGCAAGCTTGTGATCGCGAAGATGAATGTTGACGAAAATAGCCACATTCCCGCTAACTTTGGCGTTCGCTCCATCCCATACATCGCCATGTTTAAAAATGGTAAGTTAGTCGACTCTCTCGTTGGCGCGCATCCGAAAGTGCGTCTTAAAGAGATGATCGACAAAACCATTGGCTGATAAAAATTGCGAAATTGTGTGTGCTGAAGACTAGCCTTTAGTTTGCTGTTTTTGAAATTGCTCGGAGCTGAGTTGTGGCTGGGTTGATGAAGGTTGTCACCGATAGTAATTTTGAAGCAGAGGTATTAAAGGCCAGCACACTTGTGCTCGTAGATTTCTGGGCAGAGTGGTGCCCACCTTGTCTCGCGATCAACCCAACGCTAGAAGCACTTGCCGCAGAATTTCAAGGCAAGCTCGTTGTCGTGAAGATAAATGTTGAAGAAAACACCGATGTGCCAGCTACTTACGGCGCCCGCTCCCTCCCCTTTCTAACGGTGTTTAAAAACGGCAAAGCCGTCTCATCTCTTGTGGGTGCGCATTCAAAAGCGCGCATCAAAGAAATGATCGAAAAAGCTCTCACGGCGTAACTGAGGGCTTTGTGCAGGAAATCACACGAGGCAAAATGGAAAGGCGTTGGCTAAAAGAAGGCCATCTTATCCTTGGCGTGGACGAAGTCGGTAGAGGCTGTCTCGCTGGGCCTGTTTTCGCTGCTAGCGCTCAACTCGACTATCAAGCTGTAAAAAAGCTCTCCACAAAAGATAAAGACCTTCTTCGGGATTCTAAAACGCTTTCTCATTTGCAACGGGAACGTGCCATCACTTTTATTAAAGCCGTTGCCAAACACTGGGAAATTGGACGCGCTGAAGTCAACGAAATCGAAGTTCATGGAATTGTTGGCGCCACTTTTTTGGCTATGCGCCGCGCCATCACACCGATTCTCCCTCACTCGACACTTCTCATCGTTGATGGAAACGCTAAAATTCCCAACATCGACATCCGTCAAGAGAGCATCGTTAAAGGCGACAACCTTTGTTACGCCATTGCCGCCGCATCTATCCTCGCAAAAGAAGCGCGCGACTCCTTCATGCGTGAGATCGCCTTAGAGTATCCTGGCTACGGCTTTGAAAAACATGTCGGTTACGGAACTCGTGAACATCTCGCCGCTCTCCACAAACAAGGCATATGTCCTTTGCATCGGAAAAATTTTGCGCCTATTCAAGAACTGCTGAATTAATTCAAGCAGGTTTTGAACATGCAAAAAATCGGTGGAGCTGGCGAGCAGCTCGTCAGACGTTTACTGACCAATCAAGGCTGGATCATCCTTGCCCAAAACTTTAGACACATTGGCTTCGAACTTGATCTCGTCGCGGAAAAGGGCAACACCCTTGCATTTGTGGAAGTGAAATCACGTTCGCTTAATCACGCGGGTCACAACGAAGCAGATTTGATCCCCATTCACAAAAAAAGAGCTCTTCTTCGGGGAGCACAATTTTTTCTGCATCATTTAAAAGGCCCGATCCCGAATCAATTGCGCTTTGACCTAGCGATCGTATATTGGCAAACGCAAAAAACCCCGTCTCGTGTGGCATATCACCCAGGGTTTATGCCTATAGACGGGGCTTTTGAAACGAATACTTAGACGCTTATTCTGCTACTGAAGCTGCAGTTGCTTCCTCACGCTGAACATAACGGCTGCGGATACGTGCCGCTTTACCGCTAAGATCGCGAAGGTAGTAAAGACGTGAACGACGAACAACACCAGTTGCTAGTACAGCAATGTTGGCAATGTTTGGTGAGTAGAGTGGGAATACACGCTCTACACCAATGTTATTTGCGCCGATTTTACGAACGGTAAATGTTGCGTCCGCAGTTCCGCGCTTAAAGCGAATAACCACACCTTCAAAAGATTGGGTGCGAACTTTCTTGCTGTCACCGCCTTCTGCGAGTTTGTAATCAACGCGCACGGTGTCACCAGGACGGAATGTCGGAAGAGTTTTATTCACTTCCTGGAAATTTTTCTTTTCAAAAGCCGTAATGATGCTGTTTTTCATGACGATTCAAACCTTTGCCAACATGGCTTTTCCAGTATTTTTCTGGGCAGATGCCTTTAGGAACGACTTTGTTACCTGAGAAGCGCTAGCCGGTCAAGCCTAAGTTAATGTTTTCCACAACTAAGCTCGGACTTTATTGTCCTTAGTTTTTAAAGACTTAGCCACCAATTGTTGTCTCGCGTCTTCAAAAACATACGCAAGCTCCTCACGATCCTCTGTTGCGATGAGCCGCCGCATCTTTGGAAGGATGACAGAATCTTCACTCGCAAAGTGGAGCTCAAGCTGCTTCTCAAGCTTCAACAACTCAGGACGCAGGGTCGCCAAGTCAAATTTCTTCTCCGCGACTTCTTTATTTAGCTTATCCAGCAGGCGCTTAAGCTGCCCGTTACGCTTCTCGGCCGCCGTCAAAACGTCAGCCTCGGTAAAGATGCCGTCGATTTCTGGATAAAGATAATTTTTTTCCAAAGCTAAGCGACAAGAAAGAGCCTCAAAAAACGCGGGAAAGCTCTCGATGAGGTCTTTTTTTGTTTGCAAGCCGCTTAAGGACTGAGCCTTTCCGAAAAGCACACTATGGTCTTCTTTTAGAACCTGAATAACGTCCATTGCCCCTCCACTCTCCATCCACGCAAGGCTCCACAATGTCTCATTTTTAGTTTGATTTTGAGACGTTATGGAATTGGTCCTGTTGATGATCGCGGTCTTTTAATATAGGGCCACCGGCTTTGCAACAGGGTTTTTTAGCGGGCCTTCGACTCGCTTCGTGGAATTGATGGATCTTCGGGGGCTTTCGTTCGGAGAAAGCGTAGCGCCTCGTTTGTGTCTTTTACACTCGCAGCCTGCAAACCTTCCTTCAGTTCGCGATTCGAAAACAAAGCGAGCTCCTTAAGAGTGAATAGACCCTGAGGCGGTTTTGCTCCTCCGGGAGTAACCGCCAGAGTATTAAGAAAAAAGGCCACGCTCCATAAGTCGTTATCGCTCAAAAGATCATCAAAGGTTCCCATCGCCGATCCAGGAATACCCGTGAGCAACACATTGTAAGCACGAAACGGGGAAGCACCAAATACATAGAGAGGATTGGTAAAATCAGTGGGGGGAGGGGTCATGGGAGCCTTGCCACCCATAGCCAGGGGACCGTCACCCTTTCCCGTTTTGCCATGGCAGGCCGCGCAATTTTGCACGTACACCTGCCGTCCCAAGGTTAAATCAGGGATTTGTGTCGGCGAGACGGCAACGCTCAGAGCTTTCACCAGCAAGCTTTTGATCTCACTCAGCCTACGACAGAAGGCTTCCGCGTCTTTCTTGTCCCTCAGGAGGGTCTTCGCTTCTTTCTCTAGAGCCTCGAGCTCCAGTTGGGGCTTTTTGGCGAGCTTGTGCCCGATGCGAGAGCGATTGTCCTCATAGAGAGCAAAATTCTTTTGGGCTAGTAGCCACCCATCTTTATCAGCCTTGCCGCAAACATCACTTTTCTCCATATAGACATATGTCTGCCTGAGATAGTGCGTTAATTCCCGGCGAACCGCTTTTGACTCGCGCGCTTCCCCCCATTCTGGTAGGAGCAAAAGCATGAACAATATGACCGAAAAGCGAAATAAATGTGGTGAATTGGCTTTGAAAGGCTCAGGCCATTTCGACGTATTTTGCTTGCGGAAATTCTTAGATCCCACTAGATAGGCTTCCTCCCGAAAGGGGAAAATGGCGAATCATGAATACAACAGAAATAAATATTGAGAAACCTTCGATACGTTTGACTGAGGCCGCGGTTAAAGCCACTCACGAACTCGTAGCCGAAGACCCCATGCGAAAAGAACAATCGCTGCGGCTGTATTTGGAAGGCAAAGGATGCGACGGGTTTTATTACGGCGTCTCTTTCGATTCAGCCTCAGAAGAAGATCTTCACTTCCCTCATGAAGGGATCGACCTCGTCGCGGATCCTGACACTTACGAATTCTGTAAGGGATCTATCATTGACTGGGTCGACGATGAGAGAGGTCGTGGCTTCCTGGTGGACAACCCTGAGCATAGAAAATTTCGAGGGAAATTTTATAAGCGCAAGGTTTGGCAAGAGAGACTTCAAGAGAAGAAGTCCAAAGCCAGCGAAAGCCAGCATTGAAAACCCAATTTAGGAGCTTTGCTTGAGTTTCAAAACAGATCGTCATGAACTCTCTTCTTTGAGTATGGTTCAATTCCCGCCACACGGTTCACGAATTGAACGCCGCGTTCGCAGACGATCAAACGGTGGAATGATTGCATTGTTTTTCGCTGGATTGTCTGTGGCGAGTTTATTTGCGGTTTATACCGGGATGGCGCGAGGAGTCGCGGGACTTGCCGCTCTTATTTCAGCGTTAGTGCTTGGCTTGTGGATGGTCTCGTTTCACGACTGAACAAGCAGGTATCCGCCCCCATAGATGTTTTGAATGTCCACACCCAAAGTAGACAGACGTTTCCTTAGCCGCGAAATATGACTATCGATTGTTCGCGGCGATACCTTCAAACTACCCCACGCAGCTTCTTGTAAGAGCTCACGCTTTAAGCACTGACCTGGATTCTCCATCATAACCTTTAAGATGCGCGCTTCTTTCGCTGGTAGAAATACGTCATCTCCTTCAGGCATCTGCCGCACCACGAAATGATCACAGTCGAGCTCAAGGTCCCCGCATCGAAGATGCCGCGTCGATGCGCCGCTTCGTTTCTTTTCAAGCAACGCTCGGATCTTTCGACTTAAGTTCAAACCACAAGCCGCCTCGGTTGGAGAAATCACTTTTTCTTCCGTCCACTGAGAACAAACTTTTGCGGCGATAATTTGAAAAGCAATCTGCGGAAAACGCGCTTTAAGTTTAACGACGCGGCCGCTCCCTTCACTCTCAAAATCATTTGTATTTAGAATAACGACGTCAGGATTGGATTGTTTGTGAAGCCGAAGAAGTCTTTCAAGCGAGGAGAACGAGCCGATCAACCGCACAGGGAAATCACCCTGCAACTTCAATGCGAGAGAACTATCGCCGGAATTCGGCTTTTCGACGAGCCAGATGATTGCCACGATAAAATCCTGATATGAAAAGTCCTACTTTTATCGTAGCAATCGAATAATTAAACCGACAATCCGGGCAAAAATTCGCCAGATGAACTAGGAAATTTCTTCACAATCCATCAAACCGGCAGACGGTATAGCTTTGGAGAGCGCCCTTTCGTTGCCCTAAAACCGCATGCGGTTGTTTCCCTTTTGCCGGCACAAAGGCATCTTTTAAGACCATTCCTTCCGGAAAAACCCCAAAAGTTCCTATGGCGCTGACATCTTCTTGGGTGATCTTGTAAGCAGCCACCGTACTTTCCTTATCGAGCCACTTAAGGATGAAAACATTCGCCACTGGACCTCGTACCGAAAGAACTGGATAAGCCGCATGCTCGTTGGCGAGACTTTTTGTTTTGAGCCATTTTATTTTCGCGATACCACGATCCCATTGAAACAAAGCTACCTTCAGATTCGCCGAGCCCATCAAAGAATCACCATCGATGTAGGCGAGAAGATGATTTGCACCGAAAGCCTCCATCGCCCAGTTTGATGGGTTCTCAGTCGCATTCATTTTTAAGCTTGTTTCCGTACCTACCGGCCCGTTCTGATTGAATGCCTGGAGCTTGAATTCCGGCTTTTTTGCTTTCTCAGCTGTCCCCGTATCGAGCCACGCAATCAGAACGTCTTTCTTCGAAGGAAGAGCGAGAAAAACAGGTTGCCCGTAAATCTTTGTGTTTGCAAAAACGCGAAGGCTTGCACTCACACCTTTTCTCGGCAGAGTCACATAAGCAATCTCGGCTAGCGCATCCTCAACGGAAGTCTCTTCCGTGACACGCTTGAATAAGAACCAAAATCCATCGCTACCAGGATGAATGCGCAGTGCCTCAATCTCACCAAAAGTGTGACTCAGTGTGGTGATAATCTTTCCAGAGTGAGATTCGCGAACCTCAATCTGCGGTTTGTCATTCAGGACCGTTTCGGTAACGGCGTAACTTTTCTGGCCACCCGGAATTGTTCCCGCAAGGCGCGTCTTAACACCCCAATTGAGAGGCTTAAGTTCCTCCGGCGCGAATTCTCCATCGCCAGCGAAATCCGTGTAGTACTGCGTTGGTTTCGTATTGCGGGCTCGCCCGAGTGCTATAAACCCACCCTTACCGGTCCCAACTATCGGAATAATCTCATTTACGTCCAAATCTTTTGGAGGCTTAGGCCACGAAAAGCATTCCGCCTTCTGTGCCGATTTAAGAGTCTCCCAAGATGAGCTCGGCTTGGACGCACTATCCGTCTGACAGCCAGAAACTGTAAGTAAGCAGATGAAAAAGGAAATTGTCCATATTCGCATTTTATTCCCTACCTCCGATTAAAGTCCCTCACAAAAGTGTCGATTGTCGTAAGGGGGACGGTATGTTGCTCCCTAGAGGAAACGATATGATGCAAAATCTCATACGATTATTGGTCTTGTGTGTATTCTACACGCCCTTCTTTTCGGGGTGTAGCACCCTTGGACTTTCCGCGCGGGTTAAGACAGCAGAGACTGTTCAACTCCCGTTTATTAAGAACACCGCCAATGAATGCTACTATCTTGATGAATTTATGCCCGTTCCCGATAGTTTGGTTTCCGGCCAATCGGGAACAATGAAACTACGCTACTACACTTACCGCGCCGCCAACTATAAAGACTGGGACAACCGACACGTTATTCTATCCTTCTACTCTCGCGATGATCGCTGCTGGTCACTCTTCGAAGAGTATTACGTGAAGGACTAAAAAGGACTTAAAACGTCAATAAAGACTGTTTCTTCCTCTAAAAAGCCCCGTTTCATGAGAGACGGAGCTTTTTCATTTCGTACGTTTATGAGCTAAAATATAAATAGCTAACACACCCTTACAACGAACCATCAACAACATTCAGGAAGTCACGATATGAATGCGAAGCACTCGCTTCTGGCGGTTCTGATTTGTAGCTTCTTTGCTATAGCTTGTCAGAACACTCAATCTGAAAATGTGGTTACAACAAGCGAATACCTCGATCTTGGCAATCAATACGCCAAAGATGGTTTATTACGCGAAGCTATTCAGGCTTATCGCAAAGAGATCGCTAAAAATCCAACAAGTGCGCCTGCTCACCGCAATATCGGCATCGTATACGTGAAAGTTGGCGACTATAAGAAAGCGGAGAAGCATCTTGAAAAAGCTCTGCCTTCGTTTGACAAAAATTACGAAGCTAACTTCTATTTAGCCGAAACATACCGAGCGCGAGAAAAATACGCCGAAGCCATTTTTCGCTACAAGCGCGCCTTGGAAGAAAAGCCCCAAGATGCGAAGTCACTCAAAGCACTGGCGTGGAGTTACTACAAAATTCGTTATTACGCCGAAGCTCTTCGGCACGCCAACACACTCAAGAGTCTCACACCGCAAGACAATCAAGTATCGATCATTCTTGCTCGGACTCTCTTGAAGTTGGAGCGCCCCGAAAAAGCCTTAGCTGTTCTTCGCAAAGCGGAAGCACTCGCAAAACCAACAGACCTCCCTTATTTGCAAAGTGTTGGTGGCGATATTTATCGACGCATGGACAATTGCAACAAGGCGCTGACATCATATCGAGGCGCTCTTAAGGAGCAGCCGTTGCTTGCGGGCGCCCTGTTGGGCTTAGGGCAATGCCTGCTTAAAACAGGGGGGGATACGACACAGGCACTGACGTATATGGAGCGTGCCGTACGTATCAAACCAACCTTAGCGGAAGGCCACTATCTTCTCGGCAAAGCCTATGAAAAGACCGACCCCGTTAAATCGTTGAAGTTCTATAAGCAGTTCAAAAAACATGCGAGTATCGACCCGGAATTTCTAAGTCAGATTCCAGAGATTCGTGGGAAAATAGAAGAGCTCAGCAAGAAAAATTAGAAAAGCTTCATTTCTGCTTTCTGATAGCTGAGAACACTGCGTCGGGCTTCAAAAAGATTTTTATAAGATTCGTAGCGAACTTTTAAGCGATCTGATTCACGGCGGGCGTTGGTGAGCTTCTCGAGGAAGTCGACGTATTCCGCGTCCGTCTCCGTAAGTCGAAGCAACTTTGCTTCCGACATGGTTCCGTCATCTAATCGCAGCATGACGCGCGCACGAACCGTGTTTTTGAGCAAGGTAAAGTATTCAGCCTCTTTCTTCGCATTGACGTATTCCAGACCAACTTTGTTGGTGATACGCACGATTTCTTCCAACCCGAGCTTGTCCCAAGCTTGGTTGTCTTGACGCTGATTTTTATCCTGATCGGGACCAGACACGAGATCCAGGCTCCATGCTTTTTAGAGACGAGGGGAAAAATACCCGTTCCTCATTGATAGCATGAGCAGGGGGGAGCGTCTACAGAGGCAATGCACCCTTAATCGGCTGTCTTTCTTAGGAAAAACGCCTAAACGCACCTAAAAGACACCGTAGCATCCTGATAAAATTAAAGGTTTTGGCAAATTTTGCCGATCTTTTTGTATGTCGCTGAGATTCTGGTTGTTTAGACGGTCTGCTGTTGCTGGAAGAAAGCTTTCGACTTCTTCAATGACCGAGAATACCGGCGGGAGACAGATAATGTCTGGTCATGTGATCCTCGATTTAGTTCGGCCTGAGGAATATTTTCGTAGCAAAGTATCCGCAGCGACCTCGCAACTAAAAACACAGATCGACGACAAGATCGAATTCTATCTTGTGAATTTGCTCTGCGACTTCATTGATCCAACCAAGCTTCGTTCCGATCAAGATGATATCGACGTCCTGGATACTCCCCTCGCCATCATGTTAAAAAAAGCGGTCGAATCCGCCCCTGGAACACAAGCTCGCATATTTAAACGCCTCGGTGATACAAGTCTCTATATTGCCGGCTTCTTTCAAGGCTATTTCGCCCGCAAGACTTTCGACATCGATTACTTCATCTCCATGGGCTCATCCGCATACAGCCACGTTTCCGATATCATGCGCGATCGCCATCAAGACGCCTACTTTCGCCAGATGTATCAAAGCCTCGCGCAAGAGTTTCAAAAGCTCGTCGCGATTGTTTCTGTGATCGCCGAGGAACATCCGATGGCACAAAAAAATGACGTGAATTTATTGGGAATCTACGAGCAGTGGGAAAAGACGCAGTCGAACCGGTTGCGTAAAATCCTTGAAGAACAAGGCATCCAGCCCATCCAAACAAAAACAAAACAAGCGCAGTAACCTGCTATGTGCGCCGCAATCTCGCACCTCTTTTGCACCGTTGAAAAAGTTCTCTCCCATTTCTATGGCTTTCCCATATCAGCCAATGCTTTTGATCATCTCTTGAATGAACCGCCCACAGCTCACCGTGCCGAGGTGCTCTTCCATTACAACGAGAAGCAAGATGTTTTAGATATTGGCCTCAGCATAAGTGAGAATATCCTATCCAAACTCACCGCGGATAATCCCTTCAAACACCTTCATGATGGGAATCTCGACGTGTTTTTTGTTTTGGTGGAAGAGTTAAGTCATTTTCATCTCATCATAAACAGAGCTCAACTCAAACAACCCATCAGTCAATTGGAGCTGGAGTGGCAGGGTGAGATCGATAAAATTCTTGTAAGCGCCGTCCTTCTTTTCGAACAACAGAAGGACCCACACTGGGAATCTTTGATGCATCGCCTCTTTAACGAAGCAACAATTTTAGACCTGAATAGAATTCGCTACGAGGAAGCCAGTCGCCTTGCCGCTCGCTTTTGGTATGACCTCGTTCAAGCCGGGTTCTGCGAACGAAAGGATCCGCTTCAGGCTGAAAATCTTCGTCTCATTCTACGAAAAAAATATTGGGAAACCTGGCAAGCCAAGGTTTCCCAATATCGTTCTAAAAAGCTGCTACGTTCGTCTTAGCGCTTATCGATAGGCTTCACGGAACGAACCGTTTCACCCACATAAACCTGACGAGGACGACCGATTTTGGTGTCAGGGCTTTCCATCATTTCTTTCCATTGCGCCATCCAACCCGGCAATCGCCCCAAAGCAAACATGACTGTAAACATGTTTGTGGGAATATTGAGGGCCTTATAGATGATGCCAGAATAGAAGTCGACGTTTGGATAGAGCTTTCTTTCGACGAAATAACTATCCTGCAAAGCGCTTTCTTCCAGCCCCTTTGCGATCGCTAGGAGTGGGCTATTCACGCCCATCTTGCTCAAGATCTTGTCGCAGGCTGCTTTGATAATACGAGCACGCGGGTCAAAGTTTTTGTAAACGCGATGACCAAAGCCCATCAGACGGAATGTATCGTTCTTGTCTTTCGCACGTTCCAGGAATTTTTTGTAGTTACCACCAGCAGCATGGATTTGTTCGAGCATTTCAATGACAGCTTGATTCGCGCCACCATGGAGTGGTCCCCAAAGAGCATTAACGCCACCGGCGATGCTTGCATACAAGTTCGCTTGTGATGAACCAATAAGTCGCACTGTGGAAGTAGAACAGTTTTGCTCATGGTCCGCGTGAAGGATCAGCAAAACATTGAGGGCTTTTGCGATTTCTGGATCAAAGGATTTTTTGTCCTCGCGGAAAAGCATGTGTAAGAAATCCGTGCAGTATTCAAACTGACTTGGATTCGAATCGACAAGGGGAAGACCCTTTGCATGGCGATAGAAGTAGGCGGAGATATTCTTAACTTGAGCCATCATCTGCGCCATGACGGTATTACGCTTCTCGTCGTTCAAAACAGCATCGCATAGGTCAGGATAAAAACCACTTAGAGACACTGTGACCGCTGAAAGTACGCCCATGGGATGTGCGTCTTTGGGAAAACTCTGAATGAGTTGTTTAACTTCTTTTCGTGTCTCTGCGTGAGCGGCGATCTTTTCCTTAAACCACGTCAACTGTTCGCGACTGGGAAGATCGCCGTAAATAAGCATGTATGACACTTCCATGAAGTCCGCTTTTTCAGCGAGCTCTTCAATCGGGTAACCACGATATCTTAGAACTCCATTTTCGCCGTCGAGGTAAGTGATCGCGGAAACGCAGGAGCCTGTATTCATAAAGCCATGATCCATCGTGATCAGGCCCGTCGAGCTGCGAAGCTTCGCGATATCAATCGCTCTTTCACCTTCGGAGCCCACGCTGACAGGTAGCTCGACCGTCTGACCTTGAAACTCAAGAGTCGCCGCACTCTCATTGTTCAGTTTGCGCACCGCAGCCATCCTAAAACCCCCTGGTTCGAAATTTTTAGCAAGCAAGGGCATGGCCATTGGGGGGCCAGCTCAATTACCCATGGGGCGCATCGGCACCGCACTCGGAAAGTTAAGAAGTTCCCGAAATAAATTTAAAATTTTCAATTATCTTATGGAGTTGATTCACTCTTTAAGTACCGACTCACAAATTCTGCTTCCCCGGTAAGACCTTTCGTTTCCAATTCCGCCCTCATCTCCAGCAGAGCCTGGAATCCCCCAGGCATTCGACTGAGTGCCTCCAGATCAGCGGCGGCTTCGTCCTGATAACCTGCTGTCAAAAGAAGGCGACAACGTCTGGCGCGATATTGAACCGAATCCGGCTTTAGTCGGACGAGCTCGGAAACGTAGTGGAAGCGTTCAGCTAAGTTGGGAGCACGAACGGCTTTTTCTTCGAGGCGTTTTTGCAAATACGCGGGGGAACTTCCAATGAGCGCTCCAATAAGCCCTAAAACACCTATGAAAGCGAGAGCGGCGTAGCCTCGCATAGGTCGAACGGGACACAACCTATTGGGCACTATCCTTGTTAAAGCATAAGTGAGAGCGATACCCGCGACAAGACCACCGATGTGGGCGGCATTATCAATCTGCGGCACCATGAGTCCAAGAGCAAGGTTCGCAACGACCATGGTGGTGTAAGCACCAATCTGCTTTTTTTGCCAAGTTTTCGTGGTGCGCTGATACAAAGTTCTCTCAATCAACAAACCAGCACCTAAGAGCCCAAACAAGGCACCACTGGCACCAGCACTCATCGCCAAGGAAAAGACGGAGCTCGCGATGTTGCCGAAAATGCCTGAGACCAAGTAGACGATGAGGAACCAACGAGCACGCAGCAAATATTCGATCTGATACGCGACCACATAAAGCGCCCACGTGTTGAACATGTAGTGCAGAAGGCCAATGTGGACAAAGATCGGCGTGAGAAAATGCCAGTATTCGCCTTGCGCCAGCAAAACAGGATCTTTAGCACCAAAGCGGACGAGCACTTCCGTGGTTGGCATAAGAAAACTACCGCTCTGCCAACTCATGATGAGGAAGACGATCGTATTAAATAGGAGGATGCGCCCTGTCCAGGTGCCTAGGAGAAACTTTAAACCACGCGGCTGCTCGGCTAGCTCGACGGTTTGGTCCGGAGGGGGTCGAGTGGAGATATCTTCCAAAGCGTCTCCCAACTATGTTTTAGAGCACCATAAAATCGCTGGTTGGCGCATGCATCTCTAGGTAGCGCGACCCGCGCAATTCCTGATGCTTCGCATGGCGAGATAAGAGCCAAACCGGAACATGGGTGTCACTCTTCGGTAAGAATAAAAGAACCTGCGATACTTCCGTGGCACCTTTTTGCTCACGCAAAATTTCCGCGGAAAGGCGTAACTCCATGCCTTTCGTTACGGCAACGTTAACATGATCGCTTTCAAGAATGAGACGATCATGCTTGCCCGTCTTAACGGAGCTCGTGAATTCAATGACGAAATGTTCAGGGCCCAACCGCTCGATGCGACTGACCCGATAATTGCCGCCCACTCGCGCCGCAGCATCTTGAACTTCAGAGCGCTGCTTCTCTTCAGCCAAAACTGGCATCACTATCAGCAGAGAAAGCAAAGAGAGAATCAGTCTCATATCCCACCTCATCTAAGATCAATCCCTTGCGCTTTTAACATATTGACTGCCCCTCCCGATAAAATCCAGTCCTTAACGAGGGCAATGTCCTCGGAAAGCACACGATCGGTTTCCATGCCAGGGGACAGCTTACGCACCGCGTCATAAATAGCCAATAGAGCCGGGGCTGGTTTTAGTGGTTTCAAGAGATCGAGTCCCTGGCATGCAGCTAAAAGCTCGATTGCCAGGATATGTGCTACGTTCTCAATCACCTCCCGGCACTTACGTCCTGAGATAGGCCCCATGCTGACATGGTCCTCTTGATCCGCGGATGTTGGGATCGTATCCACCACAGCCGGATGGGATAGAACCTTGTTTTCGGAGGCAAGTGCCGCCGCAACAACGTGAGGGATCATGTAACCAGAATGGAGGCCGCTGTCCTTCACCAAAAATGCAGGCAGGCCACTCATATGCGGGTTCGTTAACTTTTCGATCCGCCTTTCGCTGATGCTACCGATTTCCGCAACCGCCATGGTTAGAAAATCGAGACTGAGGGCTAAAGGTTGACCATGGAAGTTTCCACCACTGAGGATGTCGCCATCTTCAAAGCACAGCGGGTTATCCGTAACACTGTTTAGTTCGATATTAATTTTCTGCTGCACATAATCCAACGCATCGCGAGACGCACCGTGAACTTGAGGCACACAGCGGAAACTGTATGGATCTTGCACTTTATCGCAGCTTGCATGGCTATTGAGAATCTCATCGCCGCCTGCAAACAATTGCAACATGTTTTGCGCCACTCTCTTCTGGCCAATCTGTGGACGGATCGCATGAATCCGAGGGTCAAACGCTTTTGTTGTTCCTCGAATCGCATCAAGGCTCAACGCTGCCGCGATATCAGCAGTCGCGATCACGTTCTGCGCTTCCACCACGGCGAATGAACCAAGAACCGCCATAAAGTGGGTGCCGTTGATGAGGGAAAGCCCCTCTTTAGCCCTTAAAACATGCGGCTTGATGCCCGCATTCTGTAATGCTTCCTTTGCCGGCAACATCTTATCTTGTTGACGGGCCTTGCCTTCCCCGAGCACCCCTAACGCCAAGTGCGCCAACGGCGCGAGGTCACCACTCGCTCCAACACTTCCTTTGCAAGGAACAACAGGCAGGATGTCGTGTCGAAGCAACTTCAAGATTGTTTCAACACACTCAGGTGTGATCCCTGAATGTCCCAATGAAAATGTATGCGCGCGAATCACAAGAAGAGCACGAACCAGCTCATCACTAATAGCTGGACCAACACCACACGCATGCGAACGCACAAGATTCAGCTGCAGATCCGCGAGGCGGCTTTCTTCAATACGAACCTTTGCAAGATAACCAAAACCAGTGTTGATGCCGTAACGCACTTCTTTGCGCTCTAGAACACCATCAACAACAGCACGGTACTTTTGGAGACGATTGCGGCTTTCCGCGGGAAGACTGATAGGAGGATTGGCCATCGAGGCAAGATTTACAAGGGTGTGAGCATCGAGGCGATTCTCTCCCAATTGAAACGTCATGATCCGTCCTTATGCGCATTATTGCGCAGTTTTTCAATCTGCGCGCGGCGATCTTTCGCCCCATAGATAAAAGAGCCCGCCACTATCATGCGCGCTCCCGCTTGAACAACTTGTGCCACATTTTTCTCGTCGATGCCACCATCCACTTGAATGACAACATCGCCTTGTCGACCTTGTTTTTTGATCATTTCGGCCAACGTTTTAATGCGATCCACGCTCTGGGGAATAAAACTCTGACCACCGAACCCGGGATTCACCGACATCACCAAAATCACGTCAACAAATGGGATCAATGACTCGACGGCGGAAAGAGGCGTACCAGGATTTAACGCGATACCCGCCTTCGCACCTTCCGTACGAATGGCTTGAATGAGTCTGTGGCTGTGTCGCGCCGCCTCAACGTGAAAAATAAGAATATCCGCACCGGCCCGCACATACTCCAAAGCCACTTCATCTGGATTGGATACCATGATGTGCACATCAAGGGGGATCTTAGAAACCTTTTTGATGGCTTGCACCATCGGCGGCCCATAAGTCAGATTGTTGACGAAATGCCCATCCATCACATCAACATGATGAAAATCAGCGCCCGCGGCCTCCACATCCGCCAGCTCTTTCGCTAGATGGAGTGGATCCGCTGATAACATAGATGGCGATATCGCAACTTTATGAGATTTCACGCTTAGTCCTGAGCCTGAGAGACTTGGATTTGTGTGCCACGCCGCGCAATTTTTTGCTTAACCAGGCCAGCCTTTAGGCGACTCATGCGGTTAATGAAAACAACCCCATCGATGTGATCAATTTCGTGCTGCAGACAAACGGCAAAAAGGTCGGTTGCATGAACTGTGAACGATTTTCCAGTCTCGTCTTGAGCTTCCACCCAAACTTCCGCCGCTCGATCCACAAACTCATAAATTTCCGGGAAGCTTAAGCAGCCCTCTTGCCAGCGGATTTTTCCTTCTCGTTTGATGATGCGAGGATTAATAAAAGTCCAGCGCTTATCATGCCAGTCTTGTTTCTCTTCATCTTTTTCTGCGTGCTTTTCATCCCAAGGAATGAGAATCGTCAGAATTCGTTTCGCCACTCCGACTTGATTAGCGGCTAAACCGATACCGTTGGCATGATCCATGGTTTCATGCATATCTTTTACAAGTTGTTTTAACTCAGCGTTAAATTCCGTTACGTCGACGGATTTAGTCTCAAGAACCTTCGCTGGCCATTCGACGATCTCTAAGCGCGCCATTTATGCCCCATCATATAAAGTCGGCGTTTCCGCTAAAAAAGCGGCGCCGACTATAACATGAAGTTTCCGATCTGGCGAGATGCCAGATTGATTCTTAAGTAGCTGTTTTTACAGCTACATTGACTGATCGTCACGAGTAAACTCGCGGATACTGACCTTAGCGGTCCGGTAAACTCGTTCCCACGTCTCGGCGAATTTTTGATCAAGGGTCTCCACCGCAACGTTCTTAACCAGGAGGCTATTCGCATATGAAAATAGCGAACGGCCGTTGAAGGTGAAAGAAAGGAGATAGATCCAGAAAACACCGATCAAAGCGTGCTTACCCAGCCAGCGCAAGCGATCACCGAAAAGAAGCATGAGAGATCTCCTTAGCAAAAGAAAAGCCACCCCAAGGATGGCTTTTCGTCAAACAAGCTGTTCAAGAAGATTTAGCTCGCTAAACCTTCATTGCGGGTATTATCAGGAACTTGATGCAAGTGAGCTTTCGCACCAGCTTTTTGCTCAAACATCAGTTCAAACACTTCATGATATTCTTTTACGAAATGAACCTTGAGACGTTTACGCACTGATTGTGGCAGTTCATTAAATGTCGCACGATTCTTTTCAGGAAGAATAACAGTCTCAATACCCTCGCGTTGAGCTGCAAGTAACTTTTCCTTCAAGCCACCAATGGCTAATACTTTACCATGAATTGTGATCTCACCGGTCATTGCAGTACGACTGCGGGGCGCTGTCCCAAGAAGGGCCGACAGAATCGACGTCGCAATCGCGGTACCAGCTCTCGGGCCGTCTTTGGGAACCGCGCCAGCCGGAAGATGAATGTGAAGTTCGTGGTCTGTCAGAAGCTCCACGTTGAAACCGAACTCACCAGCGCGAGAGCGGATAAAGCTCAGCGCGGCCTGCGCGGACTCCTTCATCACTTCGCCCAACTTACCAGTCAGAACAAGTTTGTGGCGCCCTGTGCGGATGAGGCTGGTTTCGATAGCCATGACTTCACCACCGTACTGTGTGTAAGCCAAGCCTAAAGACACGCCAGCGGTTGCTTCCGCGTGATAGAAATCGTCGCCGTAACGCTCAGCGCCCAGGTGACGCTGAATCTGCGCTGGCGTAAGCTTAATTTCTTCATCGGTCGGCTGATTCGCTTCGCGCGCTTCAGCGTATTCACGCGCAACTTTGCGGCAAATAGAAGCGATCTTCTTTTCGAGGCCACGGAGACCGCTTTCGCGTGTGTAGTTATTGATGATGGTTGTCACGGCGTTCTTGTTGAAGATGACATTGGCGTTTGCGAGACCTGCTTCCTTAATTTGCTTTGGAATCAGATACGTGTTCGCGATCGTCAACTTCTCTTCTTCAGAATAACCTGAGACTTCGATAATCTCGAGACGGTCACGCAACGGGGCAGGAATCGTATCGAGCGTGTTCGCGTTAGCGATAAACATGATCTGCGAAAGATCGAATTCAACACCAAGATAGTGGTCAACGAAATTCTTGTTCTGCTCTGGGTCTAATACTTCCAACAATGCCGCGGATGGATCACCGCGATGGTCAGCACCGAGCTTATCAATCTCGTCCAGCATCATAACTGGATTTGAAGAGCCAGCAGTCTTAAGACCAGAAACGATACGCCCTGGGTACGCACCCACATAAGTTTTGCGGTGACCGCGGATATCTGCTTCGTCACGCACGCCACCAAGAGAAATGCGCACAAACTCTCGGCCAATGGAGCGAGCAATGGAGCGGCCAAGACTTGTTTTACCAACGCCCGGGGGGCCGACAAAACAAATGATAGGGCTCTTCGCGTTTGGATTTAATTTCTTGACGGCAAGATATTCGAGGATGCGGTCTTTGACTTGATCAAGTCCGTAGTGGTCGTTGTCCAATACACCTTTTACATTCTTCAGATCCAAGTTGTCGTCGCTGATTTTTCCCCACGGCAAGCTCAGAATTGTTTCCACATGAGTTCTGGTCAGGGCCGCTTCGCTGGTGTCTTGGTGCATACGCTCAAGACGGCGTAACTGGCGCGATGTCTCTTCCTTCGCAGATTTGTTCAATGGAAGCTCTTCCATTCTCTGCCAGAGCTGCTCGAGCTCTTCCTTGCCGTCAGAGTCACCAAGCTCTGATTTGATGGCTCGCATCTGCTCACGCAAATAGTGTTCGCGCTGCATGCGGCCGATTTCTTCTTTTGCGTTTGACTGAATACGCACCTGCATTTGGTACACTTCAATCTCACGCGACAAGCACATGTAGACGCGACGCAAGCGATCCAAAGGACTGTGGATCGCTAAAATTGCCTGCGCCTCATTGATCTTGAGCCCCAGATTGGAAGCAACCAAGTCGGCCAACCGACCTGGATCTGAGACATCTTCCAGAATCATCAATATATCAGGAGATAAAACCTTGCCTAGGCTCACCACCTTTTCCAGCGCCTCGCGGACAACACGATTAAGTGCTTCCATCTCACTCGTGGTGTTGACAATCTTAGGTTCTTCGATCGCCTTAAGCTTAACGACCGGAAAAGGCTTGGGTTGTGACAGTTCGCGCACGGTGGCTTTGTGCAAACCTTGCACAAGCACTTTCATTCTGCCGTCTGGCAACTTTCTTGTGCGCATGATCGAGCAGACCGTACCGATGTCATAAACATCAAAGGGTGGCTCGAGGTGACTTTCTAGTCCCTCACCATCTTGTCCTTCAACTTTAAAGGCTGAGAGAAAGATTTTTTTGTCGTGTGCTAACGCATGTTCGACAGCGTTAATGCAAAGGTCTTCATTGATAAAGACGGGCACGATCATGTTTGGAAAGACAACGATGTCTTTTAAAGGCAGAAGTGGTAACTCGGATTGATCTTCTGCAAGCTTGTTTCCCGCAACCTCAGTCATTCCATGACTCCCATAACATAAAGACCACTGGCTATGCTATTTCCGTGCATGGCCATTTATCGGTTCAGACAACGAAAAGCCTTAATGTTTCCCGGCTTATTCAGATTGAAAATGCTCTAAAAGGTTTTATTTAATGCGTATGATTACCTTGAGATCGCCACAGCGGTGATCTTTCTCATCTCCAAGTCCTTTGAGAACAAGGATTTGACCGTCATTAATTGGACCAGGTAGGTTTATGTTTTCACGCAGCTTTACGCGGGTGATTTTTGAGCTGCTTGCATCCGCTTGTGTTATCGTTCTGCACCAACGGATTTCGCAATTTATGCCATTCTTGGCAGATTCTGGATTGATAACAACGTGTAAGGTCAGGTCGAGTGTTGAGTGTGTTTTGGCCCACGATTCGAACTCAATTTCTTCGTGTTCCATCTCCCGACAAAACTGTTCCAGCAGATCGATATCATCTTGAGCTGAGGGCTCAGAGGCTGGCGAGGGAACCCGAGTTGGACGCCGCGCCGCCATTGATCTAGTCCTTTGGCTTATCTTTCCTGTGAGGAACCGCAACGGATACCATTGCCGGTCGGAGCAAACGATCGTGGTAGAGGTAGCCACGAGAAAATTCTTGTTTTACCTTTTCCACATCCACTTCATCCGAATCGATCTTTTGAATCGCTTGGTGGATGTTTGGATCGAATTCTTGCTCTGCTGCTTTCACAATGGAAAGACCGTGTCGCTCCAGCACACTAGAAAGCTGTTTCTGCACAAGATGCATGCCTTCAAGATACTGAGCGTTTTCTTTCTTCCTACTCGCGTTCGCCTCGTCACAGGCTTTTTCAAAACTGTCGAGAACAGGAAGAAGATCACGCAATAGTGACTCAGATCCGTATTTCAAAAGATCACTGCGCTCTCGCGCTAAACGCTTACGGAGGTTATCCATCTCCGCCATGGCACGCAGGTACTTATCTTTCGCTTCATCAAGCTCTTCGTTCAATTTCCCTAAGAGCTCTTCTTGGTTCGCGCCGCCTTTGCCTTGCTCAACTGTTGTGTTTTCTTCTGACATATCTTCCAGCTGCTTGTTGCCTTCGGGGATGGCTCTTTGGCCGACTTCATTGGCATGGTTCTCATAGGACAT
This sequence comes from uncultured Oligoflexales bacterium, assembly GCA_964404325.1. Classification (GTDB taxonomy): domain Bacteria; phylum Bdellovibrionota_B; class Oligoflexia; order Oligoflexales; family Oligoflexaceae; genus CAYOJQ01. Next base: position 122,958 of record CAYOJQ010000002.1, on the reverse strand, counting down.
TGGAGAAATCCTCATATAGAACGTCCGCTACAAAAAAACCCCCTTTTTATTAACCCGCAACAACACCAAGTTCAAGTTTTACGTGGCTTAATCTGGAAGCATGCTTTGAAGTCGCAGAACGCGTGCATGCTTTTTGGATGTCCTCTCGGACCGGGTCGATCTGATGGGCCGACCTATATTTTTATAATAGTCTGTTTGACCGGCTCTGAAAAGTGGGCAAAGCATTCCTTCCTCTTTAAAAGCGGGCCATTCGTTTTGTAAAAAATGTTTCAATTTTTCTATTCTGATTGGGAAGTTGACACGGCAATTTGCCCTTGGTACAAAATGGCCCATTCTAGTTTTCATGAATAGAAACTTTGGTGCGTGTTCGAGCCGAGCACTTTTCTGCGCGACTCTTGTTGGAGCGGTTTTTGTGAATCAAATGACTCCTGACTCACCTCGCGAGATTTCTCAAAATAAGCCTGGGGCGCAAAGCCAAGCAAAAAAGCTTGATGGCGCAACACGCGCAGCCAGTCGCGGCATGCAGATTCTCGATAATGACCTTATCGAAAGCCTCGACAAGTATTCCATCGAAGATGTTGTGGAACTTAAGATTTCGCGCTTCTTGGACAGGATAGGTACGTTTCATCCAGAAAATATGTACGAATTGATCATGTCAAAGGTAGAAAAACCGCTCCTTACGCAGATTTTGCGTCGCGTCGGCGGCAATCAAGTCCAGGCGGCTAAGATTCTCGGCATTAACCGCAATACTTTGCGGAAAAAAATGAAAGAATACGGCCTCGGCTAGCCGGCCCCTTCTTCTCCATCGATATAGAGATTTTGAAACGACACGAAGTTTGGCTGAAATGCGAGCTTGATTGTATCAAGTGAACCGTGACGGTTCTTTCCGATCAATAATTCTGCCATACCCGTCATCTCAGAGTTCGGGTTGTAATACTCATCCCTGTAAACAAACATAATCATGTCCGCATCCTGCTCCATAGAGCCGGATTCACGAAGGTCGGACAATTTAGGACGCTTATCAGGGCGCTGTTCCACACCGCGGTTCAACTGCGCGAGAGCAATCACAGGAATGTTGAGTTCCTTCGCCAACTCTTTCAGACCCATGGAAATTTCAGAAATCTCACGCTCGCGACTCTCCGCCTTCCTTGAGGCGGACGCGGTCATAAGTTGTAGATAGTCGATAACGACTAGGTTCAAACCAAATTCTCGCGCGTAGCGACGACAACGAGAACGGAGTTCCGTCAAAGAAATACCGGGGGTTTCGTCAATCGCGAGGAAGTCCTTGCCGTTATAGACGCGGCGCGCCCCCTCCATCAACATATCCTGCTCTTCATCCGAGAGATCACCTTTACGAAGACGCGCGGAATCCACACGCGCGACCCCTGAAAGGATACGCGACATCAACTGCTCTTGACTCATCTCGAGAGTAAAAATAACGGTTGAAAACCCCTTTAACGCCGCGTTGGTGCAAATGTTTAGGGCAAGAGCCGTCTTACCCATACCGGGACGAGCCGCGAGGATAATCAAGTCACTCCCTTGCAAGCCACCCGTAAGATTATCAAGCTGCGTAAACCCTGTGGGCACGCCAGTCGTGCCGGTTTCGCGCTCAAGGCGTTTTTGAATCTCCTCAATCGTAGATTCAAGAACTTTGTCAGCGCGGACAATTCCCTTGCGATCGTATTCACCCGTTATCGCGAGGAATTCTTTTTCGATTTTTTCAACGTAGCCTTCAATGGTGCCGTCGAAAGCATGAGCATCTTTGATCGTGTCCTGGCAGGCATTAACAATGCGCCGCAGATAGAAATAACGCCGCACGATAGTCGCATAATGCTCGACGTTTTGTGTGACGGGGCAGTTTTCTGTTAACTCAACAAGATACGCCGGGCCGAGATACTCGGACGCACCTTCCTTCTGACGAAGTTTATCCGCGACCGTAACAATGTCGGCAGACTCATTCTCAGCGGAGAGTTCCAGAATCGATTCAAAGATTTTTTTGTGGGCGTCTAAAAAGAAATGATCGGGAGTAAGAAGCTCTTCGATCTGAAGCAGGTGTCCAGGCTCACGAAGAACAGCGCCAAGAACCGCCTTCTCTGCGTCGACGGAGTAAAGCACGTTTGCAGAATCAAGCAGTTGTTTTGAAGCCATGGGACAAGTCGCCAGTTAAAATTACAGCAAAATCGGCGCGACCCTCGCGAATCGCGCCGTTATTTGTTGCCTTACTGAGCCACAACCCAAATTTTGAATTTTGCTGTGACTTCAGGATGAACCTTAGCTTCAGCGGTGTAAACGCCAACTTTTTTGACGTCTTCAGTAAGCTTAATGTTGCGCTTGCTGAGCTTAACACCTTCTTTTGCCAAGAGCTCTTCGATTTCAGCTGTTGTAACTGAACCAAAGATTTTTTCATCTTCGCCGACTTGCTTGCTAACGGTGATTGAGATCTTTTCAATGGAAGAAGCCATTTTCTTAGCTTCTTGCAACAAGACCGCTTTCTTCTTCTCAAGCTGACGCAGGTGGTGATCTACCGCCGCTTTATTGCCTTTAGTTGCGATCATGCCGAGACCGCGTGGCAACAAGTAGTTACGAGCGTAACCGTTCTTGACGTTAACGACGTCGCCAACAGTTCCCAAGTTATCTACGTTTTGATTCAAAATAACTTTCATGTTCAAAGCCCCTGTTGCGCTTATTCGTCGTTTGCCTGATTACGGCTCATTGCCGCCGCCGCAGCAGCTTTTGCAAGCTCAGCTTTACGGGTCTCAACATCAACTTCATCCGAAGTTTTGATAACAAGGAAGCGAAGCATGTTGTCATCGATACGCATCAAACGCTCGCACTCAGCGATGTTCTCTGGAGTACTTGCGAGATCGTAGTACATGTAATGACCGCGGAAGCTTTTCTTGATTGGGTAAGCGAGTTTTTTCACGCCCAAGTCGTCACGACGAAGAAATTCGCCGCCGCCGCGCTTCATAATGGCTTCATAGCCTTCAAAAAATTTCGCGCGCTCACCTTCTGGTAAGTCTGCTTTTGCTACAACTGTAAATTCGTATTCTCGAAGCAAAGTTTTTCCTCCCTCACGGATTAAAGCCAGCCACTGATCGACTAGCAAGAGAGTCAGGCCCCAATTGGCCCCTACTCGGATTTCTGACGTTGTTTAAAAATATTCTCAAGACGCAACATGACATCCTGAAGAACTTCATTCTGAAGAGCGACCAATTCCTGATCGCTCATTGGTGCGAGCACCCAGTTACTGACGCTTCCGTCAGCAGCCGTCTTTGGTCGGCCCACCCCAACTTTGACCCGGTGAAACTCTTGGATTCCAGCTTCAGCAAGAATGCTGCGAATTCCATTATGTCCACCGTGACCACCACCCTTTCGGGCCTTAACTTTCCCAGACTCCTGATCGATATCATCGAAAATAACGACGACGTCTTCCTCAGAGATCTTAAAAAAATTCAACGCTTCACGAAGCGATCGCCCACTCACATTCATAAACGTTTGGGGCTTTAACAACACACAAGGAACGCCTAAAACGTTACCCTTACCAATAATCCCCTGAAACTTCTCACCAGACCACGAAACACTAAATTTGGCAGCAATCTCATCGAGGACCAAGAAGCCCACGTTGTGACGCGTTGTTTCGTACTTAGGACCAGGATTCCCCAGTCCAACAAGAAGCTTCAAGCAACAACCTTAGTTTGCGTATTGAAGATCAACGTGTAGTGGCAAGCGCTTGATAACATTGATCTGAAGATCAGTGATCACAACTGGCTTTGTTTGACCGTTCCACTGCAAGTTGAATTTCTTGCCGCCTAGCCATGCTTTGCTCAACAATTTTGGGTCGAGTTCCAGCATCGTTGATGTTCCCTTGTTCAGGAGAACCGCTGGGATCATACCGTTGTTGCGCAACTTGCGCGCATAACCTTTTCCGGTTTTGTCGCGGGTTTTTGCTTCGATAGTCACCAATTCTTGAGACATTCCCTAAAACTCCTCGGTAAAAACCCTTTGATTTTGGCTGATTACAACAGCTTTGCAGCGGGCTTCCAGTCAGATTGAGGCTGATCTTATATCGGGATCAGCAAAAGCTGGCAAGTGCTGAATTTGGCTGAGCTCGGACTAAATAAAAAGGGAGCTAATTGAGTCTGCGCGATGAATCCGCTCAATCGCCTTAGCCAGAAGCTCGGCAATGCTGAGCTGCGTTATCTTCTTACAATTCTTAGCCTTTTCGCTAAGAGGGATAGAATCGGTGACGACAAGCTCTTTTAGAGATGAGGCCGAGATCTTTTCAATCGCCAGACCACTTAGGACAGCATGCGTGATAGCGGCTGTGACAGAAGCAGCCCCTTCCGCCGTTAAGGCATTCGCAGCGTTCACCAAAGAACCGCCCGTGTCGACGATGTCATCGACAATCAAACAGTTCTTACCCTTGACCTCACCGATCACGTGCATCACTGAGCTTTCATTCGGACGATCGCGACGCTTATCGATAATGGCCAAGCCGCAGCTTAAATATTTCGCAATGGCTCTGGCACGCTCCACCCCGCCTGCATCTGGAGAAACGACGATGAGGTCTTTCGCCTTCTTCGCTTCAAAGTAGGGAGCAAAAATCGCTTTTGCGAACAAATGGTCCACAGGGATATTGAAGAATCCCTGGATTGCCGAAGTGTGTAGCTCAAGCGCCAACAAACGATCGATTCCCGCGACCGTGTAGAGATCAGCAATCAATTTAGCGGTGATCGGCGTTCTTGGCGCACTCTTACGCTCTTGCCGCGCGTAACCAAAGTAAGGACAAACCATGGTGATACGCTTCGCCGAGGCCCGACGACATGCGTCTATCATCACGAGCGATTCCATGATGTGCTGATTTTGCGGGGCGCAGGTGGACTGAATGATGAATACGTCGCGACCGCGAACGTTATCGTGGATCTCCACGCGCGTTTCACCGTCGGAATATGCATCAACCATGGCTGCGCCGAGGTTAATATTCAAATATTGGCAGATTTTTTCGGCTAAAGGACGGTTCGCGTTGCCAGAAAACACGAGCAATTCGTTTTGCATCGCCTGTGACCTTTTTCCGAGACGGATGAGGAAGAGAAGCTGGGGCGGTAGGATTCGAACCTACGTATACTAGAATCAAAATCTAGTGTCTTACCGCTTGACGACGCCCCAATTAGCTGGCTTTCACCAGGAGTTTCACAGGCAAACAAGTTACACAGAAAGATATGCATCGTCAAGGAAAACGAAGAGTGTTTTTAATTGGTTTGTCGAGCCGGGGGAAGATATTTGCCAATGCCCTTTTCGAGCTCCCAGATAAAGGCCTCACCTTTTTTGCGATCCAGGATCCAGGCGCCTCGGCACCGGACGGGCTCGGCGAGGATGCGATCCGACACGGTATCCGTTACAAGCCTCTGAAAGGCGCGCCGCACTGCGCGTCCGCCGAATTTTCCCTGCCCTTGCTGAATCAACTCCTCACGCAGGTTTGACCCAACAATCACACGCATGTCGTGGTCCATGATACGCGTGTTCAATTCCGCGGTTAAACGATCAACAAGACTCTCAAGGTCACGTCGGCCGAGTTTTCTGAATACAACAACCTCATCCAAGCGGTTAACCAATTCAGGACGCAAATGTTTGCTCAGTTGCCTCCTGACTTCTTCGTCGTATTCTTCACTCTTCTCGGAAACAGTGACCTGCAGGTTTGACGTCAATATGATGATGGCGTTCTTGAAATTAACAACACGCCCTTTGCCATCCGTGAGCCGACCATCTTCAAGAAGCTGCAAGCATATGTCTAAAACTTTTGGATGTGCTTTCTCAATCTCATCAAGCAACAAAACCGCATATGGTTTTTGGCGCAGCGCCTCTGTAAGCACCCCACCCTCTCCGTAACCAACATATCCAGGAGGTGAACCGATAAGCCGACTTACTTGATGCGGCTCCATGAACTCTGACATGTCGATACGAACAATGGCATCTTCATCATTAAACAACTCAGAGGCGAGAGCTTTTGCCGTCTCCGTTTTCCCCACACCCGTTGGCCCAAGAAAAAATAGCGCCGCAAGAGGTCGATTCGGGTCATTCACACCGACGCGCGCTCTCTTAATGGATTTCACCATTGTTGAGATAGCTTGATCTTGACCGAACACACGGGACTTCAGGCGCCCTTCCATAGCGATAATTTTCGCAAACTCACCCTCGGTCAATCGCGATACCGGAATTTTTGTCCAGCTGGCTATGACTTCACATATCGCACGCCCACCAACGATCTGCGTGAGATACGGATGGGAGCTTTGCATGGCGCTTAACTGCTCGTTGATAACACGCAGCTCCTCAACAGCCCGCGGAATTTCTTGGAACTGAAGACGGGCAGCAAACTCAAAATCACCTTGGCTTTTCGTGTTCTCATAGAGTTCTTTTAACTCTTCACTTTTTGACTCGGCTTTACGCAGATCTTCATGAAGAGACTGATGTTGACGCCACAGCTGCTCAATCTCGACGCACTCCTTTTTGACTTTCTCTAACTGCACCTGCAATCGAACGAGAGCCTTTTTATTCTTCTCAATTTGTTCAATGGACTGCTTCTCAATTTCAAGTTGCTCAACTTGAGCTCGCAATTGATCAAGCTCATGAGGCGCGCTGTCGATTTGTAAACGCATTCTCGATGCGCTTTCGTCGATCAAATCAATGGCTTTGTCAGGAAGCTTTCGATGAGGAAGGTAACGCACCGAAAGATCCACCGCGGCCACCAAAGCTTCATCTTCAATTTTTACACCGTGATGAATTTCATATTTTGACTTGAGGCCACGCAGGATGGATAGCGCCACCGCTGGCGTTGGCTCGTCAACATTTATCGGCTGAAACCGTCGCTCCAAAGCTGGATCTTTTTCGATATATTTTCGATATTCATCGAAGGTGGTCGCACCCAAGCAATGCAATTCGCCGCGCGCCAAGGCTGGCTTCAAAAGGTTCGCAACATCCGCCGATCCCTCGTGGTTACCGGCGCCGACGATCATGTGAATTTCATCGATAAAGAGAATTACTTGACCCTTCAGACTCTCAAGTGCCTTAAGAACACTCTTTAAGCGCTCTTCAAATTCACCGCGGTATTTTGCACCAGCAAGCAAAGCACCAAGATCCAAGCTCAGGACGCGCTTACCCTTTAAACTCTCAGGAACTTTTCCCTGCGAAATGCGCAAGGCAATAGCCTCAGCAATTGCGGACTTCCCGACGCCCGGATCACCGAGGAGAAGCGGGTTATTTTTCTTTTTACGACCAAGAATCTCAAGCACACGCCTCACTTCTTGATCACGCCCGATAACCGGATCAAGCTTCCCACTCTCCGCCAATTCCGTTAGGTCGGTTGTGTATTTTTTTAGATTTCGATCGAGGCTTTTTTCGAGCTGCGTCGTCTGCTCGGTTTCCTTTTTTTCTTCTTCTGTTTTTTTCGCGGCCACTCGCGTGGGATGCATCGTTTCAAACTGCGTCTCGGTCTTCACACGAGCAAGAGTTGTTTGAATGACTGTCGATGCTTGAACAAGACATTCCCAGAGCGTGTGAATATCGATGGTGTTTTCTTTGACTTTCGCTTCGGCTTTATCAAGGGCGCTATTCAGTCGCGCGCCAAATTCGATTTTTATCTTTCCAAAGATACGGGGATAGGAACCTAAGTGTCCTTCGAGCGTTTTTGCAAGACGCTGCTGCGCCGCTACATCAAGAACCTCTTGATCTGAGCGCAGAATAGCTAAGGCTACATGCTCAACTTCAAGATAGGCATGCCCCAACCCCTTCGCATAGCGAAGTCCAAAATGAAGTGCCTTTTGGCAAACAAAGTCGTAACGCGAAACGTCCATGCAAAGCCTTTTCGGAAAAGGGTGCCTGGACAGGTTTCGGCTAAGATAGGGATAATCATAAGAAAATAAAGGCGGAGGGCACCGCCTCGTAGCTCATAAGACGTGAAAAAAACTATTAAAAGCGCGCTAAATAACCAGTCTTCTAACTTTTGACGGCTTCCGCATAACGCAGTCGCAGATCGGTCAAAACGTGCTCAAGCAGCTTCACTTCCTCCGCGGTGAGATTGCCCTTCGTTTTTTGCTGAAGCAACTCGATGATCTCAATGTTCTGCTTCGCGAGTGGGAGGTTTTTCGGAGCAGTAGTTTCTCCTCCGACAGACACACCCATGTATGTTAGAGCGGCAGAACAGAAGCCTAGAACAAGACCGGTAAAGTCGAGTTGCGTTGCCTCTTGGTCTGGATGAGATTGTTTGTTGTCCGGCACGGCATCCTCCTTGGAATTGGCCATATATTAGGCTTATGGGACAATTTTTTAAAGCTTCTTACTAAAGCTAGTTGACAAAGAGGCACAGCGAAGGCAATTCTTGGGCCTCATTCCGTCAGGGGATATGGTGGAATTGGTAGACACGCTGGTCTTAGAAGCCAGTGCCTTGCGCGTGAGAGTTCAAGTCTCTCTGTCCCCACTTACTATGCACTACTTTATGAGTGCACGCCTGCTTGACATGAATCTCAGATCGACTCACATTTCCCCAAAGTAATTTTTATTTTTGCAGACGAGAAACACCTTAAAATCGGCCTATCTCGCATTTGTCGCGGTTTTACGGCAAGAAGGCGGGGGATCCGAATAACCTTAAAGCCTCTTCCAATTCTCCGCCCATGATAGCCAGCCGTTCAACTCGCTGGAGCGACCAAGCTGCTGGGCTTAATTATCAAGAGGCTTAACAAGCAGTCGTGGAGGGAAGCATCGAATATAAAAAGATACTTGCGTGTCGAAAAAAAATACCGGATACTCGGAAACTCATTGGAAAACTTAAAGCGAACTCGGGATAATCCCCCACCTTCCGCTTACTTTACCCACAAGATTTTTAGCTCTGTGGATAACTTGTAGATCGCTGCGCGAAATACAATTTAACTTGTTGTTATTTTGACAAAAAAAATTATCCCCAGGATTTGATTTTCCTGGGGATAAGTCCATTTTATTCAGAGGCTTTATTTGCCGAGAGCTGCCTTGGCTTTAAGCGCAAGATCACTGAATCCCTTTGGATCTGTAAGCGCCATATCCGCAAGGATGCTGCGATCAACAAGAACTTCTGCTTTCTTCAAGCCATTGATGAGCTCGGAGTAGCGAAGACCAACCGCGCGAGCAGCTGCGTTGATACGTACGATCCAAAGACGGCGGAATTCACGCTTCTTAACGCGACGATCGCGGTAAGCGTAAACGAGGCCGCGTCGCACGACGTGAACAGCGGTACGGTAAAGATTTTTACGAGTCTGACGGTAACCTTTGGCCAGGCTCAATAATTTTTTGCGTCTTCTACGTGCTTTAAAACCGCGTTTTGCGCGTGACATGGAGCGATCCTCTTATCCAGTAAAGAACTTTTGTTTTTGTTATTAGCCGTTCGGTAAGCAGCGACGGACCAATTTTTTCAAGTCAGCCGTTGTAACGTAAGCCGGTTTTTTCAGGCGATTTTTACGATCGCGATCTTTTTTCGTGAGAATGTGGCGCTTGTTAGCGTGATTGCGCTTAACTTTACCAGACGGCTTTACTTTAAAGCGCTTAGCGGCTGCTCTTTTAGTCTTGATCTTCGGCATCTCAAATACTTTCCATCAAATTTTGGCTTAGACCCAGAAAGATGAATGACGGAGATAACACTTTGTCATGGGGGCCGCAACGAAAAACAACCTCTCATTCGCAAAAGCTGAGAAGTTGTTTTTGAAGGCACGACGACGGGAAAAAGTCCAATTAAAACAAAGCAATAGCTATCTTTGCTCTCTGCAGCAAGTTTTCGTTACCAGCGGTAGCCTTCTGCCAGGAGGCTTGGTTTACACGGATTAGACCGTCTCCAACAGCCTGCCCCTCTACTACGACAGGGTTTCCACCTACTACTGGACGCATCTCTTCCATGCTTGGCCCCTGAAACCACGCCCCCATAAACTGCTTATCAAACGCCTCCTTAGCCACATCCATGGCTTCGTACACGGGCTGCCCTTGTTCATTCACAACACGGTAAACAGCCTGAGGACGCAGATTCCCCTTCACGCGCAGAACGACTCCTGAATTTTTAGCCGCTGTGGGCTCTGGGCGGAGAAGCTTAAATCCTACGTCAGTTGGATAAAGCGCTTTCGTTAAAGCGTTCTCCAATTGCACGCGTACCTTGCCGTTTCCATAATAGATAGTATTGAGGGAATAAGTGGTGGTGGCTACTTGGCTTGCCACATCCTTCTCAACTTGTTCTCTGTTTGCGTCAGCAGCACCGACATGCCGACCGCGAAGATGCTTGAGTTGCGTCGAGATATACTGAACACCGTCCTGCCAGGCTCTTTGTTCCGCGCTGCGAAAAGAATTATCTGAAACCATCGCCTCACCATAAAAACGAAGCTTCATGTGAGCCCAGTCTATTTCTATCCGGTCATCCCGCTCCACGAGAGGCTGCGCGACAGCTACTGAAGCAAGAGAGACAGCAAAACCAAATACGAGGCCAAAGCTATGGCGCATGGTATTCTTCCTTAAATCCAGAGGATGTTTGCCTCATTGTAACGATTCGAAACGCCGCGGCCAACATCAGAAAAGAGTGAGAAGTTCTTTTACCGCTTGGGGCGTACCGCTGAGGAGGCCTTCTGCTTCAACATTGAAGGAGCTTTTCAAGGGGGCGTCATAGTTCAGCACTAAACCGCCCGCTTCACTGATCAACAAACTCCCGGCGGCGACATCCCACGGCTTCAGCCCGTACTCCCAAAAAGCGTCGAAAATTCCTTCCGCGACTAAAGCCAGATCAAGTGCGGCGGCGCCATCGCGTCGAATGCTAGAGCAAATCTTGGCCACGCGATGAAAGCGCTCTACTTCACTTTTCAGCTGCTCCCCCGTGGCATAGTAAAAGCCAGTCACCAAAAAACCTTCACGCAAAGAACGGTCCTTGCGAACCTTCATCCTTTGCCCATTCAAAAAAGCGCCATGCCCCCGCTTTGCGATGTATGTTTTCTTATGAACGGGATCTTCGATGCCGCCCAATACCATCTCTATGGAGCCATCCTCGGTAAATCGTCCACGTCCCGCGGAAACGCAGAAGTATGGATAGCCGTGGGCAAAGTTCGTCGTTCCATCGAGAGGATCGAGGATCCAAATATGACGACCAGGAGTACGATCCGCCGATGACAGACCACTTTCTTCCGAGCAGATGATGTCATTCGGAAATTTTTTAGCGATGCCGTCGATGAGAACCTTTTCACTCGCTAAGTCCGCTTCCGTTACAAGGCTCGCGTCGGACTTCATATTGATCTTCAGGTTGGTGCCGAAAAAAGACATCAGCCGCTCGCCTGCTAACTTTATAATTTCATTCAAGAACTCAATATCCTGTTCCTGCACGGGTGCCTCTTTATGAGTATTTATGGGGCTATTGCCTCTTATAATGTATGATTTGAAGGTATATGGGCCATGAAAAAGCAACTTTGATAGATTTTTGGCCTTTTTTATCCTAATCATCAAGTTATCGAAATTTATGATCTAAATTCGGTAATTGCTATTCGAGGAAAAATAATGAACTGGGATCAAATCTTTAGTCCCCAAAACCTATTGGTGATGGGCGGCTCTCTGATCGCTGGGTATGCCATCTTTATAGTTCTTATGGTCATGTTGCCACGCAAGCTGCGACGTGAACACGCGGACCAGCGCGATCAAGTCCTTCAGCTCGCGCAAAAACGCCGCGAACAAATTCTTTCCGAAGCACGAAGAAGTTTTGAACAAAATTTGACGTTGGCTCGGGAAGAAGTTGAAGAACAAATCAACGACCGCACTCAGGATCTGACTGTATCCGAAGAAGAACTGGCTTCCCAGGAAGAGTCTATCCAGCAAACCGAATCGCGTCTTTCTCGCGAAGAGAAAGATGTGGAAAACCACAAAAGCAAAGTGGACACCTTACGTCAGCGCTACGAGGAAGAAAAAAATCGTGTTGATGATAGCCTAAAGCAGGTTCAACACCGTCTCGAGGTTATTGCTAACGTTAATGCCAAGGACATTGAACAAAAACTTGTCGACAATCATGTTACGGACCGACAGCTCGAGTCGCAAAAACAACTAAAAGAACTCATCGACGACGTCGAGACCCATTCGAAGAAATCAGCGGATCGCATGCTAAGCCGCCTTATGTCGCGCTATGCACCTGAGTTCGTTTGGCCGAAGTCGACCAGCCACGTTGACGTCATCGATCCCAAAATCATCGAAATGCTGCAAAGCGACAAATACACGCTTCTGTCAGACCTAAAGACCCTCACTCAAGATGTAGAAGTCGAACTGACACAAGAAAACGAAAATAATGCGCCTATCGTTAAGCTAGGGGGCGGCTACGGAATTTATAAAGAAGCTGCCCGGCTTACACTCGAAGAAATCCTCACGAAGGGCCCAAACCAGTGGGCGCGTGTATCTCAAGTATATGAAAAGCATCGTCAAGCTCTCGAACGCACAGCTTTAAAGATGGGACGCCAGGCAGTGCGCGAATTAAAGATTGAAAGCATGCATGATGAAATTCTCAAAATGGTCGGCGCTCTTAACTGGCGTACCAGTTACCGCCAGAACCAGTACTATCACTCCCTTGAAGTCGCAAAATTGGCGGGAATTCTCGCCAATGAGTTGGGAGTGAACCCAGAGGAAGCCAAGCGCTGCGGTCTGCTCCACGATATCGGCAAAAGCATCGACTACCGCATTGAAGGAAGCCATGCAGTTATCAGCGGTGACTACGCTGACCGTTTTGGCGAACGACGCATCATCTGCGATACGGTGATGAGCCATCACAATGACCTCGTTCTCGAAACACCACTCGCCTACGTCTTAAAGACGGCGGATACTTTGTCCGGCGCGCGCCCTGGCGCACGCGTGAACCTCGAAGAGGGCTATCAGATTCGCCTGTCGGCCATCGACCAAGCCGTGCGCAGCTTCCCTGGCATCATGAAAGTTGCCATTATGAGCGGTGGACGCGAAGTGCATATTGAAGTTCACCACAAAAAAATCCGTGAAGAAGAAATCGAAGGCCTCACCAAAGCCATCGCTCGCAAGATCGAAGAGGATGTCGCTTTCCCAGGCCAAATTAAGGTTCTTGTAACACGCAGGTTTGAGGCCACAGCGGTCGCTTAACAAGGGGACAGTGATGCACAAGTCACAAGAAAACTTTGAGACCTTCAAAGCCAAGGTAAAAGTTTATCTCGAAGCCCAGCGTTATGATGCAGCCGAAAAATTGGTGAAAAACGCCATCGAAGAGATCGATGACGCGGCACACCTGTGGCATTTGCTGGGTCTTGTGTATCACAAGCAATCTAAATTTGTTGAAGCCGTCAGTGCTTTCCGCCAAGCCATTAAAATCAATCCGACGTTTATTGAAGCTAGTCTCAACTTGGCCGTGACTCTTTGCGATCTCAGCCAATACGAGGAGGCTTTTCAAATCTTTGAAGAACTCAAACGTCAAAATGATTTTCAAAGACAGCTGCCGCGATTAGTTTTAGGACGGATCTCCAACCTTCACGTTAAGGCAGCTCAACATTACGATGAAGTGGGCATGTTGACAGAGGCGGTGCAGGAATACCGCCGGGCTCTCACTCTATTCCCTCAGCTCACGCAAGCGCGACTCTCGCTGGCTCGTCTGTATCTGAAAGCCAATGAACCGCACAAAGCGAAAGCGGAAGTTGAGGAAACCTTACGTCAAACGGGTGAGGATGCCGATGCACTGACTCTTTTAGGAGTCATTGAACATAGCCTCGGCCATCAGACCCAGGCGCAAGACGCTTGGACCCGCGCCCAAAGATTGGCCCCCGAAGATCCCACAAGTAGGATTTTACTGAACGTTTCGACAAATCTTTCCGAAACGCCAAGCCTCTAATTTCAATCTTATCTCTGATCCACCGAAAAGGTCTCGAAGGTGGAGAACTATTCCTATGGCGGAAATGCCTTACAATCCGCAGAAGCTTAGAGTCCTCGTAGTGGATGATCACGAATTAATTCGTAAATCCATTATTCGAGTGCTCCAGCGTCTTCGTTTTGAGCATTTTTTTGAAACCTCGAATGTTGAGGAGGCCATCAGGGTATTAGACACCCAAGTCATAGATCTTGTTCTGTGCGACCTTTACCTCGGCGAAGCCAAAGGTTTTGACATCCTTAATCATATTCGTAACCGCAACACACATTCCGACATCCCATTTGTGGTCATCACTGGCGAAGCTAGTAAGGACGACATCGTCAAAGCAGCTGATTTGGGTGCGGATGACTACATGTTGAAGCCGTTCCAGGCGCAAGACCTGGAGAAAAAGGTCGGGTTGGTGCTGCAAAAGTTCCACTCGCCCACGCCACTCATTCATATGATCCGCCAAGCGGAGCGGCTACTCGACGGAAAAGACTTATCCGCGGCAAAGACTGCTATCGAAAAAGCACTCGCGCTTGATCCACAAAGTGCACGTGCGACACATCTTAGCGCTCTTATTTACGAACAGCTGGGTGACAAGCAAAAAGCGGTTAATATTCTTCGCGACGCGATTAAACAAAATCCAAGCTTTTTGCAAAACTATCGCGCCCTCGCGGACCTTTTTATACGCCTCGACAATCTGAGCGATGCGATCCGCGCCATGAAGAATGAGCTGGAACTCAACCCAAAACAGCCTGAGCGACAGATCCAACTCGCAAAATTATTAGCCAAGACGGGTAACCACCTTGCCGCTAGTGAACACTATCGTGTTGCTCTTCTGGAAAACCCAAAGAGCAAGACAGCTCTCTACGGCATGGGAAAAGTTCAGGCAGATTTGGGCAATCTTGATAAAGCCATTTACTACTTCAAGCGCCTGCGCCGTCACCACCCCAGAAACACACGAGCCCTTGAAGCCATCGTGCAGCTTTGCCTGTCACAAAATCAGGCTCGCCAAGCAGAAATGGTTCTTAAAGACGAGAAAAAACAATTTCCGAAACGTCATGACACTTACACTGTGTTAGCGAAACTCTACGCGGTAACTGATCGCGCGGATGAAGGTCTTGTTGTTATCAATGAAGTCTTAGCGTTTGAACCGGATTATCTTGAAGGCTTGAAGGTCAAAGGAGCGCTGCTTCATAAAAAGGGCGAACTCACCGAGGCGCTTGAAACGTATAAAAAGGTCATTCAAGTTAAGCCCGATGTTGAAACATATATCAAGGTTGCCGAAGTTCTTATCGACAAGAACGCGCACCTTGAAGCCACACACGTACTGCACATGGCTCTTCGTTCACGCCAAAATACAGCGCAGATTCTACACATCATCAACTTTGCAACGTTCAAAAGCCAGCAAGTGGGTAAAGCCTACTTCCTCTCGCAGCGACTACTCCAGACGGGACAAGGGACACAGCAAACCCAAGAAATCCTTAAACGAGCACGCGAAATGCTCCTTGCAAGACGCAACGGCTCGATCAATCTTGCTTCCTAAGAATGCTGTTGTTATAAGGCCCAGAAGCCTTAGGAACAGCAAATGAATCCACAAACTCAAATTTTGAATTATTTGCAATGGACACGGGATAGAGGTCTTTATTGGCCAGCCGCACCCGAAAAACTTCTAACGCGCCCGATCATAGCTTGTTGCGAAGGAGTCCTCGAACCATTATCCCCGCAGCGCATCACCCTTCTAACGCAAGTGCCATCGACCTTGGATCAGGAAAGCCTCCAACTGTTGGAGCGTATGTGCGCGGCCACAAAAATTCCTTCCTCTGATTTTTCGCGAGTCGCCTTCTCTTGCTGCCCTAACATAGCTGAAGCAGCTATCGTCCAGCGCTGGAAGGATCTACTAGATGTTAAACCTGAATTTGTCGTTGTTTTAGGAGAAGAGTTTGGTGCTCTCTTAAACCAAACACTCGGCATAGATCTGGAGTTAGGCATCCCCCAAGAACATCTTGGAACCCATGTGATGCTGACTTATCAGCCCCACGCTCTACTGGCGGAGCCACAAAAGAAAATCCCAGCCTGGCAACACTTACAAACAATGATGCGCATCTTACAAAAATAAAAAACCCCGGAAATTCCGGGGTTTTCTGTTTTACATCACCTTAGCTTGGTGAGCCTTCTTCAAACTCAGCATCAACGACATTATCGTCACGCTTTGCTTGCTCTTGGTCCGCACCCTGACCAGAGGAGGAGGCGCCTTGCTTTTCAGCAGCACGCTTGTAGATCACTTCCGCAAGCTTGTGAGTTTTTGCTTCCAATTCTTCGCGAGCTTTTTTCAAAACTTCGCCGTCATTAGAAGTTAATGACTCTTTCGCGGTCGCGAGTGCTTTTTCTACTTCGCTACGAAGATCTTCTGGAAGACCTTCCTTGTTCTCGTTAAGGCTCTTCTCAGTGGAGAAGATCATGTTGTCGAGCATGTTGCGATTTTCAGCGACTTCTCGGCGTTTCTTATCATCATCACGATGCGCTTCGCCTTCTTTTACCATGCGATCGATATCGCTCTCAGGAATCTTGGTCGCTGCTTCAACACGGATACGCTGCTCTTTGCCTGTACCAAGGTCTTTCGCGGAGACAGACAAGATACCGTTGGCATCAATGTCGAAAGTTACTTCGATTTGTGGAACGCCCCGTGGTGCCGTAGGAAGATCGGTCAATGTGAAGCGAGCAAGTTGGCGGTTGTCGCCAGCCATTTCGCGCTCACCCTGAAGAACGTTGATCTCAACGGACGTTTGGTTATCAGCCGCTGTTGAGAACACTTGACTCTTACGATGTGGGATCGTGGTGTTGCGCTCAATAAGCTTCGTCATAACGCCACCCAAAGTTTCGATACCAAGGGTCAATGGAGTTACGTCGAGCAAAAGAACGTCTTTCACGTCACCAGCAAGAACACCACCTTGAACCGCCGCACCCAAAGCAACCACTTCGTCTGGGTTTACAGACTTGTTGGGCTCTTTCTTGAAGAAGTCCTTAACGAGCTTCTGTACCAGAGGAATACGGGTTGAACCACCGACCAAAAGAATTTCGGCGATTTCTTCAACTTTCAAACCAGCGTCCTTAAGAACTTGACGACAGGGCCCGAGGGTTTGATCAACCAATGGATTGATCATCTGCTCAAATTTCGCGCGTGTCAGTGTCACGTTCAAGTGCTTCGGACCATTTTGGTCTGCTGTTAAAAACGGCAAGTTGATGTCTGTTTGCTGCGCTGATGAAAGCTCGATTTTTGCCTTCTCCGCGGCTTCACGTAAGCGCTGCATCGCCATCGGATCGCCGGTAACTGTCACACCAGTTTCGCTCTTGAATGTATCGACGAGGAACTTAATCAACAATTCGTCGATGTTGTCACCACCCAAGTGGTTGTTACCCGCGGTTGCAAGAACCTCAACAACGTTCTCACCGACTTCGAGGATAGAGACGTCGAAAGTACCACCACCGAAGTCAAACACGGCGATCTTTTCATCTTTTTTCTTATCAAGACCGTAGGCCAAAGCGGCGGCTGTCGGCTCGTTGATAATACGTTTTACTTCTAGACCAGCAATTCGTCCGGCGTCTTTTGTTGCTTGACGCTGGCTGTCATTGAAATAGGCCGGAACAGTGATGACTGCTTCGGTGATTTTTTCACCCAGTTCGTCTTCAGCGGCTTGCTTTAATTTTGATAGAATTTTTGCTGCGATTTCTGGTGGCGTATAGGTCTTGCCTTCAACTTCAAAGACCACCATACCGTTTTTGCCTTCAGTAACCTTGTAAGGCATAGTTGCCGCTTCTTCTTTGCGTTCAGCAAAGGTGCAGCCCATAAAACGTTTTGCGGAGTAGATCGTGCCTGTTGGGTTTGTGACCGCCTGACGACGTGCCGCGTCACCTACAAGGACTTCACCACTGCGCGTGAAAGCAACCACGCTTGGGGTCGTGCGCTTACCTTCTGAGTTAACAATCACCTTAGGCTTGCCACCTTCCATCACAGCGACGACGGAGTTTGTGGTTCCCAAGTCGATACCAATAATCTTTGCCATTTTTGGACTCCAATATAAATAACCCGCGAGGGTTTAATAAAACTTCTACAATTCAACAACTTATAGCCAAACTAGCCACCGAAACGCACTCTTATGTCTCTTTCTCTGGAAGAGAGCCACAGCGCTAACGGTAACGTAATGCCTCAATCCGCCCTGTCAACCTCTGAGTCGTGATAAGATGGGAAAAAAGGAGGAAAAGCCGTGCATGAGTTGTACTGTCCATCCTGTAACACCCCGTCCCAATACAATTTTTCAGACTATCTGCTCATGTGTGCTTTCTGCTCGGCGACCTTCAAAGTTGACCTAGAGTCCGGCCAAAAAGAGCTATTTGCTGATCACTATATCGTTCCAAACACCATTGACTCCGCGACCGTTAAAGAGCTTGCGATGGAATGGCTTAAACGCCTCCATCACAAGCCAAACCAGGCGGAGCACGAATTTTTTGTCACTGATATCCAAGGCATGAGCATCCCTGTGTGGATCGTGTCGATGGAAGGCCACACCGCGTGGAAGGGCCTTGTTCAAAAGAAAGCCCGCGTTGGCAACCCACTTCCCATCGGCAGTGACTACCTCGTAGAATCGGGACAATTCCGCAGAAGTTACCGCTGGGCTATTTCGGCTCGCTCCAATATCTGCGAATTTTGGGGCATCGCAAGACTTCACGAACCGCCAGAAAACATCCAAGTCGAATGGGATGGTTTTCCCTTGGACTCGACGTTTTCACGCGGCCGCTTGGTCGATGAAGAGGAAAAAGAAAAATCAGCCTATGACATCCGCAAATATTTTGAGTTCAAGTTTGCCAACGGCATGCCCATCATGGGGATCGAAGTTGGCGAAGAAGAAGCTTTGCGCCGCGCCCGTCACCATGTGGAACTGTATCACTATAAGATTTCCAATCTAAACGCGGACTATCTCCTCGACCATCGCACGGAATTGGAAATCGCCGGCATTCAACTCATTCATATCCCCATGTGGAAAGTGCATTACATTTATCGCCCCAAAACGGTTTTACGCTATTTCGTGAAACCGAAAGAGCGGCGCATTTTGATTGATGGCTATGGCAAAGGAATGTTGAAGGGCGAACTGGCTGTGGCTTACGCGGATAAGGTGACTGTGAACGCCATTGTCTGTAGCATCGCTGCCGTGATGTTTTTATTCCTCGGCATTATCTGGCATGGCGCGTTCTATCTCATCGCACTCTTCTCAATGCTGATTGCTATGATTAGCGCCTACATGGCTTTCATGAAGAGATGGAAGACATCAGAGGAAGAGCTTGTTCGCCTCGGCGCTCGACCATCCTTGGCGAACTCTTAGCTAATCGAGTCTATTGAACTGGGATATCAAACGAGCTCCCTTTATCGTTGGCACCCGCTGCCGGTAAAGAGAGCCCGTAAAATGCAGCTAGACGCGACTCTAAAACATCTCTCTTAAGTGGCTTCTGAAGGAAGCGCTCCAACCCAATCTCTTCTGCGAAACACTCAGTCACACGATGCTCGGCGGAAAGAGCTGAGACAAAGAAGAATTGCGTCTGCGGAACGGACTTCTTTAGGTTCCGATAGCACTCGATGCCATCCATGTTTGGCATGATGATATCGAGACTGACGAGATCGGGCTTGGCGGCATTCACGACTCGTAACGCCTCAATCCCATCCTTGGCCTCCCCTACAACATGCAAGCCAACTTCAGCATAAAGTGATTTAAGCAATCGTCTTGTATCATCATGATCTTCGACGATCACAACGGATTTTCCTTCCCAGGGACGTTCCATAAGTTCTCCTTTGCGGTCTTTCTAGGATAACAAGAGACGTCTCTTCCATTCAAGATGCGCCACGCACTCCCATAGGCGGGGGCAAGGAGAAGTAGAATAACCCAACGCCAAAACAGAGTGGCCTCCCAGGTCTGCATACGGGAAAAAATCAGCCCTCCTACCCCTGAAAGGCGCTCCACGAGATCAACATAGACGGTCTGCAGCCAAAAAATGACCGCCGTGAATGAATCAAAACGTTCCGCATAAGGTACGGCCAACCACAAAAGGGCCGGAAAAAAAACAATGGAGAACAGCGGAGCCAAAATTAAGTTGGCCCAGACGCTCACGGCGCTGACTTTTCCTAGAAGAGCCAACGTGAGAAACAAGAGCTGTATCTCTGCTTTGAAAAGTATCAATAAACGCGTCAAAAATCCTTTTTGCGCAAAAAAGCCCAGAGGCAATACGAGTAAAAACGCGCCCCAACTCAGAATGTTTCCCGTCGAGAGAAAACCCGTTGGAAAAAGGATAGACTGAATGCCAGCTGTCCAAATGACCTTTTCGCTTAGGGGAGACCGCCCGCCCATAAAGACGGGCCACCACCGCCGCAACAGGAAAAACAGCAGCGCTCGCTGACACGCACCGCTAAAACCAACATACGAGGCAAAGAGAACCGCAAAAAGAGAGCTCAAAATCAACAGAGGAACATGAAGCCTTCTCCAAGCTTCTGCTCGCAGAAAACCAACCACATAAGCGCATTGAAAAGGGAGTCGAATAAAGAATTGCGCTGTACCCGCCACGAGGCTCACGTGGAAGCCGCTGATAACCAGAAGATGAAGCAAACCCGTGCTACGAAAAAGTTTTACGAGCCCTCTATCCAATAAAGTCTTTTTACCAAGAGCAACAGCCTCAAACCATCCGCGCCAATAGCGACCAAAATGGTCTAATCTCTCCCCCAGCGTTGTGGAGATGGATTCTTCGATTATTGCGAAAGGATGACTGCGCGAACGTAAGTATCGTGGACTGTTCTTTTCGATGAAAAAGCAGGTTTGAAAAAACAGTTTTTCTTCATCAAAACACCGCGTCTTTCCTTCGCTGCTTGGCGAGGCGCTCCCGAAAACAAGAAAACGTTGCATCCCTTTACGGACGATCGATGCATCACGTTGAAAGGCAAAATGCAGCTCCTCCACGGTGAGAAGGTCTTTTTTGGGTGGCGTTGTATTGGGGTTATGAAAAGCACCCCAGATCAAAGCAAGAGCGCGAAGGATCGTCGTTTTGTTCCCCGTGAAAGGCGTCATACCCAGGCATAGAAACAGAACAAGCAAAAGGCGTTGGGAATCAAATACCGCTCCTAACAGCGCACCGATAACGAAGTACCCCAGCCAATTCCGCAAGAAGGCCCCCTTTGGGGGCTACTTTGCGCAGGAAGGAATGTGAAAAGCAAACGACATAAAAAAACCCACCGCAATGGGTGGGTTTTGTTCTGCAAATTTAATTGAGTTAGCCGAAAGCCAAAGCCGGTTGAGGCATCGGAGCCGCGACTTCCGCAGCTTGTTTCGGGCTTAGAGTCACTAGATCCAACAACTCGTCACGACGCGCCCATAGTTCGCGCATAAATTGCGCATGAAGAGTGTGGCCAGGTTTGTGAGCGGTAATGTCTGCAAGTAAAGAATGACCCAACAGAGAAAGGTCACCGATCATATCGAGCAACTTATGGCGCACAAATTCGTTGTTGCCTCGGAGGCCTCCCGCGTTAAGAACCGCGGAGTCCGTAACAACGATCGCGTTATCCATTGATCCGCCAAGAGCCAGGCCTTGTTCACGCATCAGGTTCACGTCGTTTAGGTGACAGAACGTGCGGGCATCCGCGACCTTCAAAAAGTTTTCTGGGCTTGGACGGTAATCAAAAGCCTGCGAGCCAATGATAGAGCGCTTGAATTCGATCGAGCACCTAATGCGGGGGCGCTGAGAAGGTGTCGCGATAAGGTATTGGTCACCACGACGGAACTCGAAGGTATCACGCAAAACGTAAACTTTTCGTTCCGCGGATAAAACTTTGAGACCTGCCTCCAAGAAGGCCTTAACGAATGGCTCAGAGCTTCCATCTATGATGGGTACTTCTGGTCCATTGATGCAAACGTATACGTTATCGATACCGAGTCCAGCGAACGCCGCCATCAGATGCTCGATGGTGGAAATCGCATGAGAACCGTGGCCGATTGTGGTGCTGAGTTCAGTAGAAGAAATATTGCGAACATGAGCGGCGATAGGAAGAGCCGTCTCAAGGTCAGTGCGTTGAAAAACAATTCCGGTGTTGGCAGCGGCTGGCTGGATTTCAAGACGAACAATGCGTCCTGAGTGAAGCCCTTTGTCCGTGAAGACAACTGTTTCGCCGATTGTTTTCTGATAACGTTCCATAGGACGAAAGGCCTCTAAGTGAATAAAAACGCAAGGCTTTTGAGCCCTCTCCAGAACTAGTGAGCAATAAGCATACCAAGTCAAACTGTCCAGGCCTTTTTGCGTAACGTATCGATTTTAATGAGATTTTTTAAACGCTAGGAAAGAGGGTCGGCTGGAGTGTGGCGTTAAGACCACAGTTTAGAAATAGAAACGTGTTGTTTTCGCCACACTTAAGTCGTCGAATTAATGGGTCTTTTTTCTTCCGCTAGGAACTTCTCCACGTCAGGCAAGAGTTCTGGCCAATAGCGAGACACATAGCTTCGAACGCGGTGGGACCCTAGTTTTAGTAAATGTGTACTAGGAAGACCTTTGCTTTGCGGAAAACCCGTGGACAATGCCACGAGCGTGTCTGCGTCCTCAATACGTGCGACTCGCTTATTTTGAAAAATGAGCGCTGAGAGAGCACCCGCTAGAATTGCAAAATGCTCACTCAAAATAATGGGGTTCAACCCATGCACCGGATCATCTTTCTTCGTTGATACATTCAAAGCTCGCGATTCTTTCCAAAGACCTATCTCGAAAGCCGTAGGCCACAAAGATTTGTTTCCTATCTTCAACAGCGAACTGTCGACGGGTTGTATGGCGTGACGCGCTGCAAGGAAACGATTCCAAAAGCCCTGACTTCCCAAAGAAGCCCAGGAAACAGAAAGCCCTTCAACCACCTTAGCAACCTCTTGACCCGCAATGCCGGCACAACGAAGCAGCTCTTCAAACATACAAGAGCGAATGAACAAGCTGGTAGAGAACAAAGGATGTGGGAATGGCTTTGTCTGAACAAGTCCTTCAGAGAGGAGCAGTAACATCTGAAAGGATTCGTCTTCAGCAATGGTACTTATATCCGCCTCGGAGACCCACTCACAAATACCTAAGGAAGCACGCCCTCGATTCCCGGCAATGCGAATCCATTCGAGGCTCTCCCCTTTGTATTCGTAAATAACCTTATCGTCTGGTGTCCAACGAAGAACGGGTTCGTAGGAGGATTCATTTCGAGCCACAAACCATGAGATGCCTTGTGACCACAAACGCTGCACCTCATCCAAAGTCCTCGCTCGCTCCATACGTGCGAATGCGAGCTCTAGCCCGCGTCTGAGTTCATCCGCATCTTCGGCAAAAAATACGAGCTCAAACCCTCTTTCCAGTAATCGAATCATCGATTCCGCAGGAGGAACCACATAATGAAGGTCCACAAAAACCTTTTGCACAGGTGGAGGCAGAGCATGCACAGCAAGCTTGGAGCGGCCACAACGTGCTTCGTACCATCCTGTAAAGGTCTCACTCACCATATGGCGCGCGGCAATGTTTGCGAGAAGAAGAAGGCGATTGCTTAATGAGATCTCACGCTTATTCTTTCGAATTAATTCGTAGCTAAGATCCCAACTGGTGGCTCGAGGATTCTCCTGAATGTCCTTTAGCCACTCCGGCCGCAGATAGCGCGTTCCTTCAAGACCTGCTTCGTAGTTGCGACGCAGCTGCTGAAGATTGTCTTTGTTATCTTTTGGGACAAGCACAGGATCGCGCTTCAGCATCAGTGGGAGCTGCGTCTGCAACCAATTTTGGATCGATCGCATCCAGCGCGAAGAAGAGACGGGGAAAATCGTTATATTTTGTAGCGTAATATCACGCGCTGAGAAAACAGGCGTTTTGGCCCACACGCTGATCGACGAAAAACGGAACAGCGTGCTCTCGATGGAACCACCCCACGGGAAAAGACCCGCTTCAATGGCCGGATATCCAAATTGCGCGAGAGGGTCAGAAATCAAAATATGATAACAAGAGGTCGCTAATTCCGCGTAGGTTCCAAGAATGGCGCCCTTTGCCGCGTAAATCCACGGCGTGCGACTTGTACGAATGAGATAAAAGAGCAGCTGGAGTTTTGTAATGCGAAGAACTAACTCATCAAGGAGAAGGTCCTCGGTAAGCTCCTTAAGAAAATCCTCACCGTAGTCATTCGCATTGCCACTCTGAGTCAGGAGGATGGCGGGCGCGATTAACGTTTGATGCGCCTCCAAAGCAATCTCCAAAAGCTCATCCACAAGAGGCTGTGCTTTTGTTTCGAGGAGATTGAACCTTCCGGCGATCTCAATGATTTTTTCAGCACGGTCCTGCATGTGTCATCACTCTTGTGTCAAAAGAACAAGACGCAACTTGTCTTGCCCTTGGCCTTGGCCTTGGATCAAAAGTCGCGGCCCTTCCTCTGCGAGAAGGAAATCGCTTGCGGTCGCAAGGCTATGAGCTCCCCAAAGAAGATCAGGAAATTCCAGGCTACTCAACGCGACATTAAAATATTTACGCAGATACGTCGCAAAAATTCCCTGCATCTCCTGGTGCAAATTCGCGATAACAATTTTTTTCAATGATTGAATATTTTGCTGCCGCGCCTCTAACCATCCACCAATTTCTTTAACAATATTGGCGAAGGCGTCCATCTCACGCCAGAGACCTGAAACTTCGAAAAGCGCCGAATCGATTTTCATATTTCCTTTTTCGACATCTTTTCTTTTTAAAAGCGAGGCCAACACCCAGCCGCTGCGATTTGTCATATCAAAAAATGGCAGCTGATCTTTTGCTTCGGAAAACTGCATGGGTGGATGCTTCCGAATATGCTTCAACGTCTTTTCGTAAATCTGCGGCAAGAAGAACCGACCTGGCCTTTCCTGCAAAAGGACAGGAGAAAAGCGCAGGCTCGTCTCGCGCAAATTCGGCAAACTGGTCGTAACAAATTCACGAAGCGGCCGATACCAAGTTGGATAAAGCGCCCGGATGGCATCAAGATAACGTATCTGCTGCTGCGTGCGGGGCAACACTGATGGCGCCCCAATAATCGCAATGGCCCAGCTTTCATGCGCATCAAGAACGAGCTGCCAAAAAAGGTCGTCTTGAAAGGATGATGTTATGAAAAAAGGATAATCGTTGAAAAGTGGGAAGCGCTGCATTTCCGCAAGATCGCTTGGTCCGCAGAATGCGGCCAACTTAAGTCCGCGATCCTTCAAATCCGGCATATGCTTCAGAAGAAGAGCTTGAACAACTTTTTCTGGGTGATAGCGTTTCGGTTTGAATTCGTCCCAGCCTCGATGAACGAGACTGTCGTGACCAAAATCAAGCGGCTGAGTGCCGCGTGTGATTGGAATCGCCGGATTAACGCGCATATTCGAGACCATTTTTGATCCGGTTTTTGGCTTCTTTTAGTCTTTCAGCAGCGTCGGTGTCATGCACAGCTTGCGCCAAACGATCCAAATATAGCATGACATCCTGCCAATTTTTCGCCTCAAGATTGCAGTCGATAAGTTTTTCTATCGGCTCAAGAAACTTTGGCGCTAGACGATGAGCCTCATGAAAACTTGCCTGAGCTGCTTCGTCCCGACCGAGCTTCTCTTCCCATTCTCCGATCTTCAAATAAAGAACTGCTTTGGTGAACGCGGCGTCGATTCTGTTTAAACTGTCGCGCAAGACTCTTAAGCAGCCTTCCCAATCCCGAAGACGAAAATAGGCATCGTACTCAACAGTGGATGTATCTAGCCCAGATGCCGTGCAATGTTCACGAATCAAAGTCACGGCGAGGTTCGCGCCGTCCAATTGATAGAGGTACACGCTCGCCAATTCGAGCGCCATGCGCGATCGGTCCGCCGGATAAGCGGCGTTATCAAGCATCACGCGCAAAATACGTGCGACTTCTTCCCACTCGTTATTTTGCGTGAAGACAATCTTAAAATAACGAAGAGCTCGTTGATTTTTTGGATCTAGTTTTAGAAGCTTTTCATAACTATGGCTAAGTGCCCGTTCGTCAAAAATCTTCTTCTCATACAAAACGCACAAGCGCTCTAAGCATTGAATACGATCGTGCTCACTTTTGAGCTGAGACTGAACCGCCTGAAGGATGTGAGCTTCAGCGGCAAAATCGTCTTCGGTCAAAATTTCGCGCAACGCCTGTTGCAGAAATTCTTTGAAATCAATTTTGCACTCTTTAATAAGCTGAGCGCACGTCTCCGTCGTTTTCGGGAGGTTATCAAGATACTTATAAAGAATGGCCGCTTTTCTAACGTAATCATTCGGTTGGCGCAGCTCAGCCTTGGCTAGGATTCGATCTAGCAATCGAAAAACAGGCTGCCAACATTCGTAGGCCTCCAGTTCATCCAAGATACGCTGCTGTTCTGCTCGCGGCAGTCCCTCGGCACCATCGACGGATCGAATGATGGTACCTAAGCGCCCGGCAATGTCTGCGGACGTCGCGCCCATAGTCCCTCACAGGCGGTAGTGAAGTGCTTATTTCTGAACCAGTCCGTCAATTAGATGCTGGCTGGTTGTGCGAACAACTTCATCGTAGTCGTAGACAGTTTCATCAAAGAGCCACTGTAGGCTAAGGCCATCGATTACAGCGATGACGTAAGAAGCGTAGATGTTTGGATCAAGTTTCTTAAAGGCACCCTGTTGAATGCCTTCTTCGATAACGCGGCTGCAACTGTCGCGAAATTTCGCATAGTGGCGTGAGATTACCTGGCGCACTTCCTTCTTCTGGTTGATCTGCGTCCAGAAGTCCATGTTGACCTGGTAATATTCCTTCGTGTTCTTAACGATGCCGAAAGCAACGGTCATGAAGATCTTGAGCTTCTGAACAGGATCCTTGATGGCTTCCATTTCCTGTCCAAGAACGCGCTCGATGTCACCGGCAACGCGGTCAAGCACTGACATCATCAGATCATCTTTGTTTAGAAAATAGTAATGGATGATCCCCTTGCTGACACCGGCTGTACGCGCAACATCTTGCATAGAGAAATTATGATAACCGTGTTTCGTAATGCACTCGACGGTCGCCCGTACGATCTGATCTTTACGCTCAGCAGTTACATCAGGTTTTGACATCCACTCGCTCCGCCTGGCCTGAACACCGTAAAACATTAGCAATAACTATGGCTTGCGCCCAACGTTGGTGCTACCACAGATATAGACAAATTGTAACATTGAAAAGATCGACCTCCAAGGCGCCTTATCATGACAAATTCCCCTCATTTGGCACCCTGGTGCCCATATGATAAAGTATTGAATTAAAACATGCCCAAAACTTATTTGCCCGCATGCATCCCATGCGAACGAGTGATCTTCCAGAAAGGTGGCTCTCTTATGCGCCGATTTTCTTGGCTTCTGCTGTTATGTTTCTTTTGTTTGGCGAGCCAATCCCTGGCCTCGGAAAAGCGATGGACACATTACGGATTGCGCCCCCTCGGAATGGGTAACGCGTTCGTTGCCGTTGCCGACGACTACAATGCTCTCTTCTACAACCCTGCCGGGATGGCGCGCATTAAAGAGTGGGACGGGGAATTCTTAAACCCCTTTCTCGCCGTGTCCAAGAACACAAAGCAGTTCATAAACGATGCCATGGACCTTCAAGATAGTACCGGCGACAAGACCAAGAACATCCTGAATTTCATTGAGGGACAGTCCGGCAAAAGTCAGTACGTGGCCCTTGGCTTTACGCCGCATCTAATCTTTAAAAATTTTGGGTTTGGTATTGGCGCGGAACTTATCTCAGCCACAGCCTCCTTACACCGTTATCCGTCAGTCGAACTTGAAGTCGGCCCTCGCTTGATCATCCCCGTCTCGTTTGCATTGAACTTTCTCGAGGATCGCCTCAGTGTCGGTATGAGCCTAAAGGCGCGCGTGCGAGGTGGAGTGAATCACGAGTTTAGCATCCAAGACATCGAAGCCCTGAAGAACGACGACAAAAATAAAACGGGTCCGAAACTAGAAGACTACGCCGAGGGTGGAGTGGGTTATGGTGCTGATTTTGGTATCCTTTTCACTCCCGTTAAGGCAATGGAGCCCACGATCGGCTTAAGCGTCACCGACGTTGGCGGCACAACCTATAAAAAGCTGGACGTAGGCGGAGAAGCGGTCAGTACTCCGGAGATGGAGCTTCCCAGTGTGAACGTCGGCGTGAGCCTTAAGCCACTTCAAGCCGGAAACTCCTATGTTCTTACGGCTGTGGATTTCCATTCAATCAACCAACCCATTTCCTTCTCCAAAAAATTGAACCTCGGCAGCGAGTTTGGTTACGGAAAAATCATCAAACTCCAAGCAGGGCTCCATCACGGTTACATGACCGCGGGTCTTCAGTTTGACGTTGGGCTATTCAACATTCGCGCGGTGACCTATGCGGAAGAACTTGGCACGGTTGCGGGTACAGTAGAAGATCGCCGTTACGCTCTCCAACTGAAGCTCCTCATTTAATCGAAAGGACGTCTTTATGATGAAAAATATAAAGATTGTTTTGTGTTTGGCGGCGCTCCTCGGAGCCCGCGACGGTCTGGCCAAGGGTCTTGAGGACTTGAATCCGGCCACACCACAGGAAAAGGAAGCGGAGCCGGCAAAAAAAGATGCGGAGCCCGCGACTGAAAATAAAGAAGGGCCCAAGGCTGAGCCAGTCGAGAAGAAAGAAGAGAAGAAGGATGAACCCGCGGCGGCCACCACCGCGGCTACAAACGAAAGCAAAACCATCGAACCAAGTGCGACGAGTCGAAAGCTTGCGGACAAGCTAAGCCTTTCGACCGGTCTCTATTTCAATCGGCTCAAAGGCAGCACCGGGACTTGGGCTGCGGGTGGCGGACGCTCCGAGATTGCCGTCTCGTATTTGACTGCAAAAGAGCCGTATAAATCAGGCTTTCTTAAACACGTCGATATCTTGGCCTCTCTTCGTTATGCCCCCGTTGACGTGACCGTGAAGTCCAAAAAGCAATCTTACCGAGGGGTTGTGGAGGGCTTTCATTTGGGTGGGCTATTGAGCCGCCTATTCAATGAAAACTTTCGCAGCATCGGTGGCGTCGAGCTTTCCTATTTTGCGACACATCTTCGTTCGCTTGATGCTCTTAAAGAAGAGGCCGCCGTTACGAAAAATGGTGCCGGCGTCACTCTTGTGGGCGGTTGTGACTGGATTTTCAGTAACAAACTCACACTCGGACCTCGAGTGGACGTTTCCCTGGGAAGCTACAGCGGCTTTAGTTTTGGCGGCGCGGCTGGGTTTATCTTCTAAGCACCTTGGCGGTTGACAAACCGAAGGCTTCAGGCTGTACTGGCGAGAATGAAAAGACTCGTCCGCAACATATTGAGTGCCAATCAAAAAAGCCGGCATCTGCTTGGGCTATTGGTTCTATTGGGCCTATTGGTTCTCACGATTAAACAGGTCGCAAAGGATGGGCCCGCCGGAGCGCTTCGCGTTGTGGCTCCTTCCGACGGGACCTACGAAGTTTACCGCATCGAGTCTGAGTCTCCGCTGCAGTTTGTCTCCGAACAAATCGGCGAATTCAATAAAGACCTCGCCCTAGCACCAGGCAGCTATCTGATTCTGGCCGACTGCTCCAGCTACCAAGTCATCATCCACCCCAAAAAAACAGAAACCATTGTTTCTCATGACGTGACGTTTGTGCCACCGCGCGAACCTCAGGGAACGGATAAATTTTCCGTGCAGTGCAACCGTTATGCTGAAACACGATCACGCCAGCACGTGACAAATCGTTATCAGTTTCACGTCTTGCAGGGAAAAAGGGATTTGCTTGTCGGCATGGTACCCATGCAGATCGATTTTGATGCCATGCCGGAAGCCAACCAACCAAAAAAGCTGTCTTATAATCTCTCCGCCATTCAAGTCTCCGCCTATGAAGACATGAAATCCGAGACCAGCTATTTCGTGTCACCCACAGGTGGCATGATGGCCGTGACGGAACCCCAGTTGTTTGGACAGTGGCAGTACCTTCTTCCAGGCGCCTACCAGATTGAAGTGAACGGCACGCGCATGGAAGTAAATCTAAAAGAGGGAGAGCAACGGGAGATCACTCCCGCTTTCTTGAAGATCTCCGCTCCCGAAGATGTGGATCTTGAACTTTCTTCACAGATCAGCGGTAATCCCGTTTATATTCAGCTTAATCAAGATCACTGGTTGAACCTTGATGAGGTTTATCCCGTACTGCCCGGAGTCGCCACCTTGAAGGTTAACGGCTCCCAAGAGCCGTATGACGTCACTTTGACTGAAGGAAAGCTTACAGAAAAGACAGCCCGCAGCGTGCTCGTTCACTCCGACTGTTCCCCTTGGGAATGGTCCTGTCTCGGAAACACACCCGTTTTTCTCTACGAACAAGATAAGCTCTATCCATTTGCCGAAGGAGTGACAGATGTTCCCCTCCTTTTCCTAAAAGAGACGGATGTGTGGGTCAGCCTGCAAGGATCACGCGATATTCGTTACAAAGTTCCACAGAAGCAGCAGAGCATCGATCTACGAACAGGGAAGGTCAAATTTATCCCGTCCTACACCCACAAGCCGGGCCTCATCACAGACCTTGCTCGCGTGGAAGCGGCTAACCTGCCCTTCTCCGGCGAAACCCTTGATATTCAGTTAGAAAGAGAATCCGAGATGCCCGTCATCGCGGGGACGTATTTTTTCACTCAATACATCTCGTTAACCGCGAATGAAGGCGAACGACGTAAGAAACGCGATTACATCAATGTCCGCGCAAATAAGACAACCGAAATCGAGTTCGTTGTCTATTTAAGCGAGAAGCGCCTGGCTCAGGTCGATAAAGAAAGAAAACAACACGAGCTTTACCGTGAGCGTCGTGCGATGAACCGTTACAAAAACCGCTTTCATCCTGCCATCGACACCAAATACCAGTAACTATATCCGACTGGCTTTTTCCTTCAGTAAACGTGCGTTAGCAAGGCTTGGCTCCGATATTTCGGTGCCCGATAATAGGCGCGCGATTTCATGCGCACTTGCATCATCGGTAAGTCCCACGATCCTGGATTCGGTACGCTTGTTCTGCACAAATTTCTCGACGAGGAAATGTTTCTCGGCATAGGCGGCGACCTGAGCTAGGTGAGAAATGCAAACCACCTGGAATGACTTTGAAAGCTCTCGCATCTTCTTGCCAACAACGTCAGCCGTTCTTCCTGATATGCCACTATCGATCTCGTCAAAAACAAGCACGCAAGTTTCCGCTCCAATCGACAAGGCCTTCTTAAGGGCCAACATAATGCGTGAAATCTCGCCACCAGAAGCAATTTTATGCAAAGGTTTGGGAGGCTCTCCAGGGTTAGCTGACAATAAGAATTGTGCCTTCTCTTTACCTTGGCGCGAAATATCGCTCAAAATGTCCATGGCTTCGTGAAAGAGATCTACCAGCCCTTCTCCAAGACCGTTCAGTGGCAAAGCTTCCCAGCTAGGAATGACAGGCTGAAAAGAAACTTCAAAAACGGAACCCTTCATTTGTAAATCAGCGAGCTCTGCCTCGATGCGTTTGCAAATATTCTTACCGGCAACCTGCCGTGCCGCTGAAAGAGCGTCACCGGCGAGGGAAAGAGCGTGAGCTTTGGCCAGCAAATGTTTGAGCTTCGCTTTCAGCTCCAATGTGAAGTTTTCGACAAATTTGAGATCACTTGAAACTTTTTCCGTTTCACTCATAAATGCATCGATATCAACCGCGGAAAAACGACGCATAAGTTCTTGATAACGAGCGAGACGAGCCTGCGCTTCCTCCAACTCTTCCTCGTCAAAGCTTCCTTGATTCGCCGCGCGCCCTACTTCGTAACTCACATCGTCCAGCCGCCCCGCAAGCTGCCCCATTTCCTCACCAATGGCATTAAAACGTGAATCAAGTTTTGAAAGATCTTCTAGAAGGTGAGCCACATCCCAAAGGGCTTGGCTTAAAGCCTGTCCACCGGCGCCCTCATCAAAGATAGACTGAATCTTATTAATCTTATCTTGGCGGGCGTAAGCCGAGCGCCCCAGCGCGGCCTTTTCTTGAACGCGAACGAAGTCGTCTTTTGATGGCGAGAACTTCTCAATCTCATCCAAACGGAATTGAAGATAATCTTTGTCGCGAATCTTCACCTTAAAATCGGCAAGGTCGTCTCGGATTGAGATAAAGAGCGCGAGCACCTCGGAAAAAAGCTGGTCGAATTTCTGCTGGACCAAATGATCCGCGAGAAATTCATCGACCAAACTGAGGTGCTCCGATGAGTCGAGAAGTTTTTGGTTATCAAACTGCCCAAGAATATCGATAAGCGCGTAACCAAGCTCACGTAACGAGCCGAGAGTGACCGGCGTATCGTTAATCCAGGCTTGAGACTTCCCTTTATTTGTAACCTGACGACGAAGGATTACTGTTGTCTTTCCAGAATCCATCTCGCCCTTAACACCGAGTCTTTGTAAGACCTCTAATGCTCCGTGTTTCTCAGGAAGCTCATAAACACCACTCACCTCGGCTGTTTCAAACCCCTGTCGCACAACATCTTGATTCGCCTTAGCACCAAACATCAAGCCGAGTGCTTTAATGAGGATAGATTTTCCCGCACCCGTTTCACCCGTGATGACATTGAAGCGCGGAGCAAACTCAATCGTTGCGGACTCAATAATGGCCAAACCTTGAATACGGAGCTGGATGAGCACTATTAACCTCTTGTTTGATCTATTTTTGGGTTATCATAGGAAGATTACGCGGTCAATTTCATGAAACATGCGTGCTAGACATGCCGTTACCGTCTTTTGAAAGGTAAACACTATGGAAGCGCTTCTTACAACGGAAGCCATCACAGCCCTTGTCACACTCACCGCCATGGAGATTGTGCTAGGGATCGACAACATTATTTTTATTGCCATCCTCGTGGGGCGCTTGCCCCGAGAAGAGCAGGGCAAAGTAAGATCGATTGGTATTGGACTTGCTTTGTTCGCGCGCCTTGCGTTGTTGTTTTCCATCAGTTGGATCATGACTCTGACGGAGCCACTCTTCTCCGTCTATGACTTCAGTTTTTCCGGCCGTGACTTAATTCTTTTATTCGGTGGCTTGTTCCTTATTGGAAAGGCGACCTTTGAGATTCATCACAAAGTCGAAGGTCACCCCGAAGAAGAGATCCGCAACATGGCTGCTAAAGCGAGCTCCGCCATGATCCTCGGACAAATCATTCTTCTCGACATCGTATTTTCGTTAGACTCAGTGATCACCGCCGTCGGTATGTCAAACCAGATTGCCATTATGGTTATCGCCATGGTTGTTGCGGTGCTTGTGATGCTTATTTCCGCAAAAGCTATTGGCGATTTTGTCGATCGTCATCCGACAGTAAAAATCCTAGCGCTTTCTTTCCTACTTCTGATCGGCGTGATGTTGGTCATGGAAGGAATGGGGCAGCATGTTAACAAAGGCTACATTTACTTTGCGATGTTCTTTTCTCTTGGCGTGGAGATGTTGAACATCCGCTACCGAAAAAAGCACAAGGCTATCTAGCCTTGTGCATGCGTCGCGCCAAACTTAACACGCGAGAACTTGCCTGAGACAATTCTTCTGCTTCCGTCCACTCTTGGGTGTCGCGTGTTAAGGTGTACGCCATCAATTCATGGTCGCCTTCGAAAGCATCTACAATTTTCTCGACAGCATCCGTTGCTTCTTTCGAAGCATCGGGAGCTTTTTTTAATTTTGCCGCCGCGTCCTTTAGATCCTTCACCGCATCTTCTTCGCCTTGATCCAAAAGGAGAGGGCAAAGTTTTTCAATGGCGCTGATCAAATCTAATTTTGTTGTGCCTCGGTCTCGCTTAATCACAGTCATACTTTGTCCGAAGAAAAAGGTTACGTCTTCTTAGTCGGTTATATTAGGAAAAGCGGGCATCAAAATCAATGCGACGCGATGATGCAATTTTTCGTTGACCGCACATGAGAGAACCTGTAGATACAGAGCTCCCTTCGAGGGTAGTCTTTTATGGCACGGGCTCATAGCTCAGCTGGTAGAGCAGCACACTTTTAATGTGCGGGTCGGTGGTTCGAATCCACCTGGGCTCACCATAGAAGAAAAAATGTCCCCATCGTCTAGCCCGGCCCAGGACACCGCCCTTTCACGGCGGCGACGCGGGTTCAAATCCCGCTGGGGACGCCATCTCAACAAGATGGCCAGACGCAAAGCCTCCGACAATCGGGGGCTTTTGTCGTTTTATCCCTTCCAATCGACTCTAAAAACCCATTCACTTTCTGACTGTGTTTGCATAAAACGTGCGCTAGTATCGCTCGCTCTCAGAGCCCCGGAGGATTCATGATTAAAGAAATCGACGTTGAAGAAATGAAAAAGCTCGTGGCTGAAGGCGCCCTCCTGGTGGACGTTCGCGAGGACGACGAAGTCGCCGCCGGCGCTATTCCCGGTCACATTCACATGCCCCTTTCTGATTTTGATCAGTATCGCGATAAGCTCTCGAAAGATAAGGCCATCGTTTTTTATTGTCGCTCGGGCCGCCGTAGCCTCAAGACAGGTGAGATGGCTCTGGAATGGGGTCACAAGAACCCTCTTTATTCCTTAAGAGGCGGTTATCTCGCCTACGCTGGGGGGTACTAACGTGGGGGATCTGTCCCATGTCGACAAGGACGGAACCTCGCGGATGGTGGACATCGCGGAAAAGACCGCGACGCACCGCCTTGCAACTTGTTCGGGAGTGGTTTCGCCCTCGATCGCTCTCTCGTCACAAGTGAGCGCGGCGCAAGTCGACGAAGTCTGTAGGGTGGCACGAATCGCCGCCATCCAAGCCGCGAAACAAACGGCAAATCTTATTCCTTACTGCCACTCAATCTGCCTCGCGAAACTGGATGTTGCGATCACCTTCTTGAGCGAACAAAACAAGTTTGCGATCACCACGACCGCATCGACAAAAGCGGAAACGGGCGTCGAGATGGAAGCACTCACAGCAGCTCACATTGCGGCCCTGACCGTCTACGATATGATCAAAGCCATCGACCCCGCCGCCTCCATGGGGCCCTTTCGCCTTGAGAAAAAGCTCGGGGGCAAAAGCGGAAGCTGGCAACGCCATGACTAGGGCCGCGGTTATTGTCTGCTCCGATCGGTCTTCACGGGGCGAATACGAAGACTCCGCGGGAGCATCCGTCCAGAATTGGCTCAAAGAGCGTGACTATCATTGTGATGCACCGACCATTGTTCCCGATGACCAAGATGCCATTGCGTCAGCCCTGAAAGAGTCCCTTGCTTGCGCCGACGTAGCGATCTTCGTGGGCGGTACCGGTCTTTCGCCACGCGATGTGACACCACAGACACTCACGCAGTTATGCGATTACGAAATTCCTGGAGTTGGTGAATACCTTCGCTTTGAAAGCTTAAAAATCACTCCAACCGCGCTCCTAAGCCGGTGTGGCGCTTGGACAAGCCAACAAAAACTCATTCTCGCACTTCCGGGAAGCCAAAAAGCAGCTCTGGAAATGATGATGATGCTTGATGATCTCTTGCCACGTCTGATCCGCGGTTTGACCAACACATGCAAACATTGAGGCTTTTTCATGCATAGTTACGCGGAAGCCTTATCACTTTTCAAAACAATCGACCCCATTTGGGTGAAGGAAAAACTCCCCCTCCACAAGGCTCTCAAAAGGCTCTTGTGGGAAGATATCGCGGCGCCGTTGCCTTCGCCATCCTTCACGAACTCGCAAATGGATGGTTTTGCGTTTCGCCATGAGCAGATTGATTTCAATAGTCCCGTTCATGTGGTTGAGGATATCTACGCGGGGCGCACCATTCCGAGTCTGCCCGTGTTGCGAAATCCACAAGAGTGCGTACGGATCATGACGGGCGCACCGCTACCAGCCAATGCCAACACGGTGGTCCCCGTCGAAAATGTGGTGAAGATAAACCCAAACACCATCCAGATCACACAAAGCGTGGCGCCAGGCGCTTATGTGCGGCGTGTCGGTGAGGATATCCAGGTCGGAGAAACTCTTTTTCGCGCCGGCACGATGCTTAGTGCCGAAAAATTGGCCATGCTCGCTAATTTTGGCATCGAGAACGTATGGGTGCGCCTGAGCCCTCTCGTGATCTTACTGACGACGGGGGACGAACTCCTCACTCCCGGAGAACGCTGGGAAGAAGGAAAGATCTTCGACAGCAACGGACCGTTTTTAGCCGCGGCCATTGAAACAATGAAACTGGATGTGCATGCGAAGCAACATATCAGTGATGATCTTAACGAAAATATTCTGAGGGTCGGCGAGCTATTGGCGGGACTTCCAAAGGATCGCCCTATTTTACTTATCAGCTCCGGAGCCGTATCGGCGGGAGACAAGGATTTTATTCCGGCGCTCACTAAGCACCTCGGCTTTGACCCACTTCTCCATAAGGTCGCGGTAAGACCTGGAAAACCTGTCTTTCTCGCTCGACGAGAGGAGATATTGTGGTTTGGGATTCCGGGGAATCCGATCTCGACGGTTGCCTCCTGGTATTATTTTTTACGACCTCTTTTAGAACATTGGGCTGGAATACCCGCACTAAAACCCATCACGGTCAGACTGGCCAGAAACATCAAAAAACCAAAGGATTTGCGTTGTTTCTACCGTGCTAGTATAGAAGATAACTTGGCTTTTGTGTTTGAACAGCAAGGCAGCAGCCATTTTCGCGCTAGCATTCTGGCCAATGGATTGGTTGACCTGGCAGAAGGTTATGACACGCTGCCCGAGGGCACACAGGTTAAGGCCCTCATCACGCAATGAAAGAAGTTCATGAGTAAGTCCGAAGTTAGTCAGGATTATTTCCTCTATTCATGTTTTGAATTCGAGAAAACCTGCAAAGCAATTCCCCACAAATTAGATTCAGTCAAACGCTGGCCTCTTGGCCGTTCCTTGCAAGAAAATCTTGAAGCCACAGATATCGGTGATAGCCACTGGGCGAATCAACTGAGTTCCATGCTTCATTGGTACAAAGAAAATTATCCAAAGATGCTCGAAGTGGTCGTGATCAACGACGAGAATCTCGTCGAAGTGATTGAACCGCTCGTATACATCAGCATGGATATTCGCCTGCTCGGGCAAAAGATCTTAGGTGGCCCGCTTCCATCCTTTAATAAGGTGGAGGAAGCCTCCGAACCATGGCCGACGATTTTCAGCGGTTTGGAAAAAGTTTTTCCGGCCTTGGCTCCTTACTTCAAGCAATACATGTGGTGGAGTTACCAAGAAGAAGTCGTTCCCGATGAAGAGGAAGAACGTCCTCCCACCGGGCGCTATGCGCCTCCTCCCCCAAGAAGAAGCGCTCCACCAAGCCGCGGAGCAGCGCCTTCACGCCCAGAACGTGATGATAGACCACGACGCGATAAGCGCGATGCTAAAGAGCGAAGGCCGCAGCGCGAACGAGATCGAGGTCAAGGTCAAGGCGCACGAAGAGATGTGACGCTCACCTCTCAGCAACTGGAAGAAATCAAGTCGGCGGTAGAAAAGCTGCGTCAAGACTCCAGCTTGGATGAGGTGAATCTAGTTCCAGCGAACAGCTTCCACCGCCATCTGCAACACAGCCAAATTAAAGAAGAGGGATTCTTCTCTCGCTCTGAAGGCCAGGATAAGGAACGTTTTGTCGTCGTCACCCGACAAAATACACGTCCGGATGTTCAGGAGTAGTCATGGCGGCGAAGATCATTTGCATCACGGGCGCTTCCTCCGGCATTGGTGCTGCCACGGCGGAACTTCTTGCGGAGAAAGGCCATCACCTGATTCTCGGCGCACGACGCTTCGAGCGTCTTGAGGAAATGGCGCCAAAACTTTTGAAAATGGGTGCGGCTTCTGTTTTCAGCCACCGTCTCGATGTACGTGATGAAGCTTCCGTCAAAGCATTTTGTGAAGCCGCTCAAAGCAAACATGGTCACATCGACGTCCTTCTGAATAACGCGGGCATGGTTATCGGCAATGCCCCCGTGGCTCAAGGCGACATCAATGAATGGTCGACTATTATCGACACAAACGTCATGGGCGTCTTAAGGCTCACGCGGCTGCTCCTGCCGGAAATGATCCGCCGCAAGAACGGACAAATTGTCATGCTGGGATCAATCGCCGGACACCAAGTATATGAGGGCGGCAGCGCCTATTGCGCATCGAAGTTCGCCCTTCAAGCCATCACAAAGACTCTGAAGCTTGAACTCAATGGCACTGGCATTCGTGTTTCCACCATCGATCCCGGAATGGTTGAGACGGAATTTAGCCTTGTTCGCTATAAGCAGGACAAAGAGAAGGCAAAAAGTGTTTATGCTGGGTTAACGCCACTGACAGGAAGAGATATCGCGGAATGCATTGAGTTTGTGATCAGCCGACCTGCATACGTGAACATCGATGACATCATCATCATGCCAACCGCACAGGCCACCGTTTATAAAACGTATCGCACATAAAAAAAGCCGCCCAACAAGGCGGCTTTTTCTTTACTTCTTCAAGGGCGAAACCTTCTGGGAAATTTTTCCGCATAAGCTCTGACCCGATTTATCAAACAACTCTATCTCAATCGTATCGCCATAATTCATAAACGGCGTCGTGATGGTTCCAGTGTCGATCTTTTCGATCATGCGCTTTTCTGCCAAGCAGGAAGAGCCGCGGCTGCGATCTTCGTTTGAAACAGTCCCACTGCCCAAAATCGTGCCCGCTGAGTATTGACGCGTTTTTGTGATGTGCTCAATCAAATCGAAGAACGAAAAGTGCATTTCCGGGCCCGCGTTTGGATCACCGAATTTTTCTTTGTTGTACTTGGTGATCAGCGGCAAATGAACACGGCCGTCTTTCCAAGCATCACCCAACTCATCGGGCGTGATGGCGAAAGGAGCAAAGGCGGTTGCCGGTTTTGATTGGAAGAAGCCGAAACCTTTTTCTAGCTCCGCGGGAATCAGATTGCGAAGAGAAACATCGTTAGCAATCATGATGAGGCGCACATATTTGGACGCATCCTGCTTCTTGGTAGACTGAGGCGTATCACCTAGAATCACGCTGATTTCTGATTCAAAATCGCACCCCCAAGCCGTATCGCCAAGAGCGATGTCTTCGGTGGGTGCGAGAAAATGACTTGAACCACCCTGATAGATCAAAGGGTCCGTGCGAAGTGTCGCTGGTGGCTCAGCACCGCGAGCTTTTCGCACCAACACGATGTGATTGATATAAGCCGAGCCATCGATCCACTCGTAAGCGCGTGGAAGAGGCGCCAAGAATTGACCGTCAGAAACTTTTTTACCTTCGCTGGAAGCATTCAGGCGCGCATAGATTTTTTCAAGCTGTGGCGCCTTCTTATCCCAATCATCGAGAGCTTCTTGAAGGGTTTTTGCCACATCGGCGGCTTCAGTAAAGCGTTGATTATCGCGACTCACCACAACAAGACGACCGTCACGAGATCCGTCCTTAATGGTTCCTAGTTTCATAGGCACTAACCTCCAGAAGTGAACCGCTAATTAAGCAAGGTCAGTTGCTTTTTTCAAGTCTAGGATCTGCTCTGATGTAAGCTGTCGATACTGACCTGGAGCCAAATCATCGGGCAGGCGAAGATCACCAAACCCATAACGAATCAATCGCACCACCTTCACGTCAAAATGCTCAAAGAGGCGACGCACCAGGCGGTTTTTTCCTTCGCGCACTTCAATCACATACCAGCTTCCCTTACCCGCGCCCAAGTTTTGTCCCTGTACGAACTTCAAGTTGGCGGGCTGCGTTTTTCCGTCTTCGAGTTCCACACCACGGCGAATGGCCACCTCTTGTTGTGGTTCAAGGCGCTTGTTCACCAGCACCTGGTAGTGGCGCGGCATTTTGAATGAAGGGTGACTCAGACGGTGAACTAGCTCGCCGTCATTGGAAATCAGCAATAGACCTTCGGTACGAAAATCAAGGCGCCCCACAGTCGAAAACAGAAAAGGAACGCTTTTGAGACTCGGTAGATCGAAAATAGTTTCGCGACCTTCCGGATCCTGACGACTCGTTAGAATTTTATCGGGTTTATTGAGCATCCAGTAGATGCGTGGAGGAGTGTCTTTCGACTTAACTGGTTTTCCGTCAAGGGCCAGCTTATCGCGTTCGGGGTCGAACTTGACCCCTAACTCGCGAACGATTTCACCGTTAATCGATATCCGTCCCGCCAAAATCCACTTTTCCGCCTCGCGGCGGGAAGCCAGACCCAGCTGGGATATCCACTTCTGAATTCGCATCGGTTCCGATGTCTTCATCACTATCACTTTCTTCACTTTTCGCGGACGCTCCTTTTAAAGAGCGAGAGCTTTTAGATTTTTTCTCCATCATCTCAAGTTCCCAGAACGGGTCATCCGAATTTGCGGGCTGATGTTCTTCTTGATCTGATGATTCTTCCGCGGTGACTTCCGCATGTTCCTCTGTCTCAGTCGAAGCGGCCTCTAAAACTTCTTCGTCCACTTCTTCGCATGATTCTTCCCCTTCAAATGACTCTTCTTCAGACTCATCATCAGAAGTTTCGTCGGTCTCTTCTTCAGAAACTGATTCATCATCCGCAGCGAACACAAATCCGCTTCCCTCACCGTCTTCAACTTCGCCATCTTGGGCTAATAATTCAGTTTCTTCGTCAGAAAGCGGCTTATCCTCCCGGTCAGCGATGAAGCCTTCTACATCAACCGCTTCTTCGTTTTCCAGCTTATTCATGGCTTCCGCCATTGTTTCCTGAGCTGGCTGGAACGCCGAGAGCGGTGGAAGATCTTGAATCGCGTTAAGGCGGAAAACTTCCAAGAAATACGCTGTGGTGCCGAAAAGCATGGGGCGTCCGGAATCTTCCTTTCGACCCACACAGGCAATCAAGTTTCGTTCGAGAAGGTTCTTAATAATACTGCCGGCGTCAACACCGCGGATGAATTCAACATCCGCACGGGTCACTGGTTGACGGTAAGCGATAATCGCAAGAGTCTCCAAAGCAGCCCGTGAAAGTGGACGCGGGCGAGAAGAGAACAGGCGCTCCATGAGCGGAGCCGCGGCGGCAACTGTCTGAAACTGATAGCAGCCTTTGACCTGCTCTAAGCGGAAACCACCGTTACGCTCTTTATAGAGAGTCACGAGGCTATTCAAAACACCTTCGATATCCTCAGTTGTGTAGGCCATATCGTCGGTCTGAACAATCTCAAGGATTTCATCTGGATGAAGAGCTTTGGGAGCCGCAAAGATAAGCGCTTCAATCTGTCCTTCAAGGGTTAAAGCTTCCTCAAAACGCAGAAGGCCGCTGCGGCGTGGCGCGACAGGCTCATCCTGATCCACATCCTCTTGAGTCTCTAGCTGGAAGTCGTCGTCATCATCGTGTTCATCGTCGAAAGACTCATCGTCTAATTCAACGTCGTCCGAGTCATCTTCATCATCTTCATCAAAGTCTTCAATAAGCTCGGAATCAAAGGCTCTCTCGCCCGCTTCATCCGCCGACAAAGCCGCTAAAACCTCTTCTTCCGAGATTCCCTCGGCTTCAAAGCTTGCTTCGACCTCTTCTTGGACAACGACTTCCGTATTTTCTTCTGCTTGTACCGCTTTTTCTTTTTTTCGCGACTTGCGTGCCATCGTTAGGCTCCATCATCGACTGATACTGGTGGTTCACCTGATACCACATCAATCGGCATTGCTTCGGAAACAGTCGATACAATCGGCAACAATGAGGAATCGTAATCCGCCATGTGCAACCAAATGGGACCGTTGCTTTGTTCTTGGTGTATCTTGATCTTGCCCCACTTCGACAACTCCAACATCGCCAGAACGTGGACAACCAATTCATAGCGCGAGTTAAATCGATCGTAGAAGCCCTGAAAGAGCACAAACTTCAATTTTTCAAGGAGGTTTGAGAGCTCCGCGATTTTTTCTTCTACTGTTACAAGGTGCGTCGTTGCTTCGACTTTTGCAGGTGGCTTTCGCTCCGCAAAATCACGAAGCATCTGTTCATAAAGGACTACCAAAGAGGCCGCATCACCCTCAAGCGGCGCTTCAATGTCCTCGTAAAGAGGCATGAGGCGCTCCCACTCGCGGGTGGTACAAATCTGCTCACCTAGCTGCGGCATATAAGATAAGTGATCGGCCGCGCCACGGAACTTTTCGTACTCGATCAAGCGATCTTGGAGTGACTTGCGTGGGTCGATCTCTTCGCCATCTTCGTTACGCTTCTTCTCTTCATCGTGCGGAAGAAGCATCCACGTTTTGATCTCGATCAGAGTTGCCGCCATTTCGAGAAATTCGCCGGCATCCCCTAAATCGTCGTAATTTAAGATGCGAAGATATTTTAGGTACTGTTCGGTAAGGAGGAAGACATCGATATTGAAAATATCGATTTCGTTCACCTTAATAAGATGGATAAGAAGGTCGAGAGGCCCTTCAAATTGATCCAGCTTTAAAAAATAATGAGAGGCCATCGGCTATCTCAAACCGTTCTATAAGCATATAATTCTTTTAGACATATTCGCCCAATCTAGGTTATATCGCGAAAGCTGTTATCGCAAGTTATCTTTATTGCGATAATTATCATCTTTTTCAGATAGTTACAGTTAGGCGAATCGTTGAGCTTCCCATCCCCCAAATCTTTTACCCCTGATTTGCGGACTCCCGCTGCCCGTGAGTTCTGGAATGCGATTGCCTCTGTTGAAGACCCCTTTTCTCAGCACCCGACTCTCAAGCAGAGAGTTGATAACCATGCGATAAGCGCATGGCGCGATGCCTTTCGCTCACAAGGAATCGAACTATTCGAGGAAGGGAAAGAACCGTTTCTGCCGATTGAAATGTTCAAATGGTCTCCCAACCTGATGCCAATGGGTGCTGCCGTGCGGACATTTCGCTCAAGTGGCACCACCATGCGCGAGCGCTCGGTTTCAAAATTCAGCCACGACGGGTACGAACTATACCGCTCGGTTTCGCTCCTAACCTTCTACCGTGTGCTTAAGCGTTTCTTTGCGACACCTGAAACAATTCAAGGGTTCAGTCTTGTCCCCTCGGTTAAGGAGTGGCCTGAATCAAGCTTGGCACAGATGGTCGAATGGATCGGCGGCATCAGCCCGGTGACCTACCTCGACGCCAACAATTTGACTTTGCTTGAACAGCAAACGACTCCCGTTTGGGTCTTTGGAACGGGCTTCCACTTCGTTGAACTCTTTGATCAAGGAAAGAAATTCCCTCTCCCTCCTGGAAGTCTTGTGATTGAGACCGGAGGAACTAAGGGAAAAACACGGGAAGTCACGCGAGAAGAGTATTTACGTATTCTCGAAGAAGGTTTTGCCGTTCGCCCTTGGCAGATACTGAGTGAATACGGCATGAGCGAACTCGCTTCCCAAGCTTACGAATGGCTTGAGCATTGTGAAAATCATAAAGCGCGGATGATGCGCTTCCCTTGGTGGGTTGATGTACAAGCCACGGATGCAAAAGGCGCATCGCATCAAGAAGAATTTGGAGCACTTTGCCTCTTCGATCACGCGCGGATCGATATTCCTCTTCCCATAAGAACGCAGGATCTCGTCACAACAAGAAAAAATGGCTCCTTCGCACTCAAAGGACGCGTTCCAGTCGCGGCTTTGAAAGGCTGCTCTCTTAATGCCGAGGCCATCACGGGCGTGCCGTTTAGCACGCGGCCC
Organism: uncultured Oligoflexales bacterium; assembly: GCA_964404325.1. Classification (GTDB taxonomy): domain Bacteria; phylum Bdellovibrionota_B; class Oligoflexia; order Oligoflexales; family Oligoflexaceae; genus CAYOJQ01. The sequence goes on along the minus strand of CAYOJQ010000002.1, from coordinate 79,441 downwards.
ACATCAAGGGCGGCTTCGTATGCACCCTCATTAAAGCCCGCGGTTGATCGCCTCAACGTTGCGACGGCAAAGTTGCAGCAATTTTTGCAGGATGCCGCGTTACATGACTTAGGCGTGAGAGAGTTCGGTAATGAAACATTGTTTGAAGGGTTTAAAAACGATCTTCTTACTGGATTAAGGGACTGCCGAAGAGATCCTGAATCTGTCCTTAAAAGAGCGCTGGGCTCTCAAGAAAAAACTTATGCGCAATGGCTTTTTATTCTTTCCGCAACACATCCACAGGCTGCTTTTTACCCCTGTGTTTTAGGCTATGCTCTTGGCCTTAAGATGTGGTTGCGCCCAACAAAAGTGGGTGAAAGTCTTGAAGGAAAGTTTTTTAGATTTCTAGCAGATCTACCGGGCGCTGAGATCACTCTCCTCTCATCCTCTTTCCGCATTGGCGCGGACAAGATGCCAGATGTGGAAGCGATATTCTGTTTCGGCAGTGATGAAACCGTAAAACACCTACAAGAAATCAGTGGACTGCCGGTCGCGGGCTACGGCTCCCATCTTACAGTAAGCCAAATGGACGATTTCTCACCGGCGTCTTTGAACCTTGCCGCAAAGGATTGTCTAAGCCTTGCCCAAAAAGGCTGCATGTCGACACGGCTATTAGTGTGCAAAAAAAATTATTCAGATACTGACGCGGACGACTTTATGGCGAAGCTGCAAGAAACGGCGTCACCCTGGGTCGCTTACCTTTCCGACACTGCGAGAGACGTTTCACTCGATCACGAATGGACGGAAGCGCGGCTTCGCAAAAAAGCTCAACGTGTTCGCTTGGGGCTACCGTTGATTTATAGCTTTGATGAAATGAAGCTCAGCATTCCGGTACAAGAACTCTTTTCACAAAGGAGTCTCGTGATACCAGTCCTATTCGTGAGCCCAGAACGAATCACTTCCTTTCTGCAGCGCCTTAAACGCGATATCACCGACTTTAATTTATTTACAGCGACGCGGCCGGAAAAAATCGCAGGTGTTGAAACGCGCCCTCTCGGGCAAGCGAATCAGCCTCCATGGGATGGCTATCTGCAAGGACGTCCGCTCTTCGCGACAAATATGACTCATCTTAAGGGTGCGTTGTGAGCCACGATCTCCAACTAACAGATTTTATCTACGATCTTCCAGACGCATTGATTGCGCAGGAACCATTAAAAAATCGCGATCAGTCTCGCCTCTTGTTATGTCGGGGCGGACTGATTCAAGATCGCATGTTCGCGGAACTAGCCACGCTTCTTCCTGAAGATTCTGTTCTGGTTGTTAACGACAGCCGCGTGATGCCGAGTCGTATTTTGGGCAAGACAAAGACCGGTGGGAAAGCTGAGTTATTGCTGCTGGAGCGGCAGGGCGAGACTTGGAAAACTCTCGGCAAGCCGACGAGAAAATTTACCGCTGGTTCAGAAATTTTCTTTGATGATGGCGTCATCGCCACAATTGTTGAACCACCCGCCGGCGGCGAGGCGGCCACGCCTTTCACTGTAAAATTCAATCTCGGTGAAGCGGCTTTCTCCCAATGGCTTGACGCGAACGGTTACGTACCGTTACCGCCTTACATTGCCAGGCCGCATGCGGAAAAGGCACCTCAGTCAAAAGACAGCGAACGCTATCAGACTGTGTATGCGGAAAACACGGGCTCAGCCGCCGCACCTACTGCTGGGTTACATTTTACGCCACATGTTTTGTCTGAACTCGAAAAGAAACGCATTAGCTTGGTGCCCGTGACTCTTCACGTGGGCGCTGGTACTTTTTTACCCGTAAAAACGAACAACATTAGCGAACACGTGATGCATGAGGAGCGTTTCCTTCTTTCGAAAGCCTCTCTTCAAGTGCTCAAGGATGCTGAGGAGAATAAACGGAATATATTCGCGGTGGGGACAACAAGTCTTCGTTGCATTGAATCCTTCCATCGCCAATTTTCAAGCTGGGAAGAAAAGTTTTCTCACAGCAATCAATGGCACAGGACTCGTCTGTTTATTCGTCCAAAAACACTTCATGATCGTTACCGACCGTGGCTGATCGACGGCATCATCACAAACTTCCATCAACCGGGCTCTACCCTTTACATGCTGATTTCAGCCCTATTGGGACTGGATTCCGCACAAAAAATTTATCGCCATGCTGTCGAGAAGCAGTACCGCTTCCTAAGCTATGGCGATGCAAATTTGTATTTTCTGGATCAGTAGCCGGCAGTTTTTTTCTCAAAAATGCGGACGAGAAGCTGCAGATCCTCAATTTGTTGACGAAGCTGGGCGATTTCCGCATCTTTTTTCGCAAGGGTTGCCTCGAGCGCTTGGGTGCGCGCGACTCCCTTTTCATTGGCAACTCGTTCCAGCTGTTCAAACTTCTTGAGAGAGTTACTGCAATAGTTAAGAAGTTGCTGCGTATGGATCAATGACTGTTCCTGAGCTAACAAATGCTTGCTCACGCCTTCTGGCATCACAAAACTAGCCGCGTTGTGGCTCGGTGCGGTACTTGGTGTATACGACATGACCTCAGGTCTACTCACTGGCTGAGTAACGGCGGGTTCATGTCTTCGCTCGAACGATTCGCTTGTATGTGTGGGCACCTTCGGATGCACAATGGGACGCTGAATGTGTTCACGCGGCTGTGTTACCGCTGCTTTTTCAGGTGCCACGGGGATGTAGTACTTCCCATCTTTTAGCACCGCCTTAATCTTGCCGTTTTTGATACGACGGCGAACCGTCATATCTGACATCGCAAAGGCACGTGCGTATTCAACGATGGATAACCACTGTTCTGCCATAGAGACCTCTTACTCCTCATCACCATGCGGATGGATGCCTTCATCATCAAGCATAACAAGAGCAAGAAACCCCAGTAAGCCTGTCAACACGTTGACACGAGACTTAAACTGGGGTTCAAAAATTAACCTAAAACTTCCGTGAGTTACTCTGTCAGAACCACGATCTCAGCACCATCGCTCCGAACGCGGATGGTCCTTTTTTGCCTACTGAAATCGTCAATCAGAAGAGAAGCGATCTTATTCTCAACCGCTTGTTCAAGCTTTCGTCGCAGAGGACGCGCGCCATAGAGATAAGTATCAATCTGTTTCAGTATAAGCTCTTTCGCATCGTCTTCAAAGATGAGCGTAAGCCCCATCTTCTCGAGCCTTTCCCGTAAATCTCGCGACAATAGATCGATAATGTCCCTTAGTTCTTTTTCACCCAGGCTGTTGAACACGATAATTTCGTCAAGCCTGTTAATGAACTCTGGACGAAAGTGACGTTTAACTTCCTGGAACAACGCCTTGGTCTTATCGTCTTTTGACCACTCCGACATCTGAGCGCCAATGCCAATAGGAGCCTTTCGACTGGAGAGAATATCAGATCCGATGTTTGACGTTCCGATGATCACACAGTTTCTGAAACTTACTTTCTGACCTTCCCCGTCCGTGAGCCATCCCTCGTCAAAGACTTGCAGAAGGATGTTAAACACATCGGGGTGGGCTTTTTCAAACTCGTCTAATAAGACGACGCTGTACGGCTGACGCTTAACCTGTTCCGTGAGCTGCCCGCCTTCTCCATAACCGACATAACCAGGAGGTGAGCCGATCAATTTAGAGACATCGTGACGCTCCATATATTCCGACATATCAATGCGAATGATCCGTGATTCGTCATCCATCATTTCGGCGGCGATAGCTTTGGCAAGCTCTGTTTTCCCAACTCCCGTCGGTCCAACAAATAAAAAAGTCGCAATGGGCGCGGAAGGTTTACGCAATCCAGAACGATTGCGTCGAATTGCATCCGCTACGGATTTCACCGCATGGTTTTGCCCGATCACACGTGCCTGCAAACGCTCTTCAAGATACAAAAGCTTTTGCGCTTCCTCGGCAACCATCTTCTGAACCGGAATTCCGGTCTGCTTGCTAATAAGCGCCGCGATGTCGTCCTTGTCGACAAAGTTATCTTCATGTGCGAATCCCGCACGCTGTTTTTGTTTTTCTTCATCCATCTCTAACTCGAGACGAGACAAGGCCATCTGATAACGCGCCATGCTTTCGAAATCTTGTTCCGTAAAAGCCTGAGATTTTTGCAGCATAAGATCTTGCTTCTTACGCTCTAACTCGCGAATGGCTGGTGGCGTGTAGATCACTTTTAGGCGTTTAACGGCCCCCGCCTCGTCGATCAGGTCAATTGCCTTATCAGGAAGCGCACGATCGGGAATGTAGCGCTGCGCTAGTTCCGCGGCCGCCTTTAACGCCTCTTCCGTGTATTCAATTTGATGGTGAGCCTCATACTTAGGCTGAATTCCCTTCAGAATTTCAACCGTCTCGGAAAGACCAGGCTCTTCCACCTTAATGGTTTGAAAGCGCCGCTCAAGCGCCTTATCCGACTCGATATACTGCTTGTATTCCTTAATAGTCGTAGCGCCGATGCATTGCAACTGACCGCGCGCCAAAGCAGGTTTGAGCATATTCGACGCATCAAGCGCGCCCGATGAACGTCCCGCGCCCACTACGGTATGAATCTCATCGATAAAAAGAATCACATCTCCCGCGGATGCAATCACCTCGTCACGGATACCCTTGAGGCGTTCTTCAAATTCACCCTGCATCTTCGCGCCAGCAAGAACACTCGCGATCTCAAGTGATAAGACGCGCTTGTTAAGCAAAAAGGCCGGAACATCCGCCTTTGCGATGCGGTTTGCCAGTCCTTCCACAATCACCGTCTTACCCACGCCCGGTTCGCCGATGAGGAGAGGATTGCTCTTTTTACGCCGCGAAAGAATCTCAATAACGCGATCAATCTCTTGATCTCGTTGCACAACAGGATCTAGTTCACCACGTCGCGCCAAGGCGGTCATATCCACAGTGTATTCATCCAATATACTTTGCTTCGATTCACCGTCGCGTTCAGTGATTTTCGTATGCCCACGCAGCCGATCAAGAGCCTTTGAGCAGTCGTTGTAGGTTAACCCATTATCCAAGAGAATCTTTCGGTTTCCAGGAACCTCTTCGCTGAAACAAGCCAGAAAAATCGCTCCCGTCGAAATGAATGTATCACCCGAACGTTGGCGCTCCTTTTCCGCCGCTTCGAAAAGATTCTGCACGTCTTTGGACATCTGTAGATGGGCGACGCGCTCCTCGTCAAAATCCGGGAGATGACTCATCACCTGATAGACTTGGTCAGTCATATTGTGGCGAATTTCTTGAGTCTTTAAACGGAGCTCATCCAATATTTTTAGAATGATTGAGTCTTTTTGTTCTAGTAAAGCCGCTAAAAGGCCTTCCGCGCAAACAACTGATTTTCGCATGTTGGCATGTTCCATCAGCGTTCGCTGTAGGGCTTCGGCGACTTTTACTGTGGAATTTTTCAGTAATCGTTGTGCCATGCCACTTCCCCTCATTAAGATTCCACTAAGAGATCTGGTTGAGAAACCAGATCTGACTAATATAAGGTCGAACTTATTCCGCGCAAGGTCACGGGGTTGAAAACAAAAAAGGATCGTTAGATATGGCGGTTGCCGGTGTTTTGTTTGATTTTGATGGTGTCTTGGCTGATAGCTTGGGCGCACATCTTCGTGCTTGGTCGGAAGCCTACCAAGAATGTTTTAAGAAAAAGCTTAATCCTGAGATCTATCGCAAGATTACAGGTCACGCGACTTCGCGTATCGCGGGGATGTTAGCGGCCGAAGCGGGCGAAAGAGCGGAAGCCGATAAACTGATGCATCGAAAAAACGACTGGCTCAGAGAGAACAGTAACGCCATCCCACTCTTCCCTGGTGTAAAAGACGTTTTCTCACACCTTCGCTCGCACAGTATTCCCTTTGCAATTGCTAGCAATGCCCCCGTCACTTTCATTGAGCCGATTTTGCGGGAGAACAACCTGAAGGTGGATGTCATCTTAGGGCGAGAGAGCGTTCCCAGACCAAAACCTGCACCGGATATCTACCTGCTCGCAGCGCGGATGTTGGGGATTCATATCGCGGACCACGAAAAGACCGTCGTATTTGAAGATAGTATTCACGGTCTCAACGCCGCGGTCAGTGCCAAGATGTATCCGATTGGAATAACAAGTCAGGCGGAACACACCGAGTTAGTGAAAGGCGGAGCTCGCGAAACTTTCCCAAGCGTGCTTGCGGCCTGGGAAAGCAAAGTGCTGCTATCGGATAGATTTTAACGCGAAACAACCAAGCGAAGATGTCTTACCGGCTCAACCTTTTCAACGGGAGCAGGATCCATGAAGAAGTGGTCGATGCCCCACGCGATGTTGTTCCATAGATCGATGCGCTGACTCATAAGCTTTTCCGCAACAATCTCCGCTTCGCGATTCATCGTCACGTCGGTGCGACAGAAGAGCTCCACGAGACGCCCCGCGGCTGAGAACCCAGGTTTTTTTAAGCCTTCGATGTGGCGCTCAAAATAGTCCAACAAGCGCTCAACAGGAAGCGAGTCGCCCAAACGGAACAGATGGTGCAGAAAACGATCGGGAACAAAAGGCTCACCTTCATAAAACAACGCGGCGGCTCGCATATGGATCGGCGAGTCTAGAAGAGATGCGATGTAACGAGCGTACGCCATTGTTTCCGCGGGGAAGCGCGCTTCTTCCAAAGCTTGTTCCAGCGGCACCCGATGTTCCAACATATCGAAGAAACCAAGAATGGGTGCGATATCACAGCGAGCTTCTTGCATCGCATCAAGGTAAAGCTCCAGGTGACTTACGAATTTCCCATCACCGCAGTCCTCAACCTCTTCATCCAAGATGATTTCCGCCAAAAGCCGCAGGGCCTCTTTGTAGTCATCACTGTTAAGCGGAAGACTGTGTGCGATAAGTTCTTTTTGCAAAGAACGCAGCAGCGCATGATAAGCCCAGACACAAATGACGTGACGCTCCATAAAGAAACGCAACGTCGCATTGTTTTGGACCAAGCTATACACCCGGTGATTGTCCAAAATCTGAAACAGCCTTTCCGTAAGAAAAGACATCAAAACACCTCCGCCAATGACCTATAAAGGCCGGAAGATTTTTCCGAACACGCTGGGCAAATTTTTCTCGGGGATATTTTTATTATGGCAAGGTCCAAGCTGAAAATCCAGCGGGCCAATCGCGCAAAACCTTGCGGAAAAGGCCATCTCGGACCAAATTTTAAAACGTATCGGGGGGATACTTAAATGCTACGAAGAATCGCTCGGACCGGACTCGCATCGGATCCAGACAATTTCAGCGGCAATGCAATAAGTTCATAAATCCCATCAGGAACCTGGCTCAAATCAAGGCCTTCAAGATTTCGCATGCGATATTTGAAAAGAACTTGGTGAGCGGGCAAGCCCTTAGAAGAAAAGGGATCTACGCTGGGTGTATCAATTCCGACAAGAATGACACCAGCAGTCCCCAGCAGTTCAAGACCTTCAGGACTAAAATAGGCAAAGTCCTCGTTGAATTGATCCCATCGTGGTTGGGAAAGCGTCTTAAACAAGATGCGTTTCTGTTTTGTTTGTAGCGCTCTTTTGCAATCCTCGACACTGATCACAGATTTTTCTGCACTCACCACCGCGCACGGGCCAAGGTAAGGATCCAAACTCACGCGATCAATTGTATCACCATCTTTGTGATAGTGACTGGGGGCATCAGCGTGCGCACCGATATGCACTGTTGTCGTAATGCTTGATAAATCAAGATGCGCTCCATTTGCAAAACGTGCCTGCCATTGACGCGTGAAAGGCACATCACCAGGCCACACAGCCGACTCTTCCGCAATAATGGGAGAAATATCGAAGATCAAAACAACACCCTCCGAGTTGCCTCAATTTTTTAGCAGGAATTCACCATGCTGTCGAATTACTAAAGCTGCTACGATAAAAGCAAACCACACTGAGAGGCAAAGATGAAATATTCTGGCGGATGCCACTGCGGCCGTATCAGCATCAATGTGAACAACGTCAAAGTCAATCATCTCGACGAACGGATCTACTAATGAACAAAGCCTTTCACAAGCTTCGTCACGATATCAGAGCCACAATGAGTCTCATGACTCAGCTCAAACAATTTCTTAGCGAAGAGAATCCCGACGCGGAAATGAAGAGCCTCTTTCAAGAGGCTCTTGGAAAACAAATCAAATGTTTGGAAGAGCAATACGAGCAAGTCGTGCAAATGGAGAATCAAACACGAGCAGGGAAATGATTTTTCATCAATGTTGCCGTCGCTTTTTCAATCTCATCTGTTGAAACGCGATTATAACACTTCGGTTCGTTGTTGCAGGATTTTTTCCAGCATGGCGTGCAAGAAACATCCGCCTTAATTTTTACGCCGCGATCGTATGTATCGATCTCCTGCGCACAACTCACCCCGAACCAGCAAATAACCGGTTTTCGCAAACCGATAGCAATGTGCAAGCCCAACGAACAACCCGACAAAACCAAATCCGCAGCATCCATCCATAGAATGCCTGAACGCAGACCTTCGGAGGTCGGCGTGTTTACAACGAGGGGATCATCCTTAAACGCTTCTTTCATGGCGAGCTGACGCTCTGAATCTTCGCGACCACCAAGAAGTGCGACCACCCAATCTGGATACGCTCGGCGCCACATACGAATCACGTCGATGCTATGTTCGACGGTAAATTTTTTATATGGGAAGAGCAAAGAACAACCGGTGTTGTAACCGATAACACCCTTCTTGCCTTGCAAGAGAGCCGCACGACGACTCTTCACAAGAGCTTCTTCCTCCGGAGTCTTCGCAAGAACGTAAGGATCACGTTTCCACTCAAGTTGCATGGATTCAGTGATCTGCTGCGTTTCCGGTTTTTCATTGATGAAAAACTTTAACTCATCACTCAATCCAACTTCGTATTGATATTGAGCCTCAGGATTCAGCGGCACAATGACACCGTCCCGATTCAACCCAAAACCAAATCGCTCCTTCGCGCGGATAGTCTGCGCCAAAGCACCTGCTTCCAGTGATTTATCGACCGCAAAGACCGCGTCAAACTCAAGATACTGCACAAGGTGCGAGGTGTTCCCCTCCAACTCAATCACCCGATCAATATAGGGATTGTGTTTAAGCAGGTTCGCGGCTGATTTATAAGTAATCCAGGTAATGTGACTACCGGGATACTTTCGTTTCATGGGCTGAAGAAGACAGGTCGAGCGCAAGACCGCGCCCAACGCCTCCAAGCTCACGATCGCAAGGCGTTTCTTCACCGGCTCGTATTTATCGCAGCCATCGCAGGCGCGCTTGTGAACACATGGCTTGTAGCCGGTAAAAAGCCGGCAATCGAATTTATATCCCATTCGTTGATCTCAGTTGTTATAATCGCCGAAATTTCTTCTAGAACGTATTGAGAGCGCCATGCCCACAGCAACCAACCCTGTTCGGTTAGTATTTCCGTCAAGTCGAGCGCCCTCTTCACTCGTGGCTACGCGCATTGACGAACTGCGCCAGGCCGGAGTTAGGCTTGTTTATGATGAAATAAGAACAAGTTCAAGCTGGCCTATGACTTCCGGAACAATCGACGAGCGTTTAGACCAGCTCATGGATGCTTTGTTCGCGAAGGACTGCCGCTTCATCCTGTGTGGGCGCGGCGGCTATGGCGCAAGCGACCTGCTCCCACTTCTCCCATGGACGCGCTTAAAGAAGCAATCGCCTAAAATCATTATTGGTTTTTCGGATGCGACCGCCCTGCAAAGTGCGTTTTTCGCCCGTCTTGGTTGGCCATCCCTTCACGCGCCCATGCCAGGAACAGAAAAGTGGGCCTCCGACCGAGCGGACTGCAATGCGCTTTTATCCATCCTGAAAAGCGGAACCACCAAAGGCTCTCTTGAACTCTCCTCCGTCTCCGCACCGAAAAAAAATGTCTCCGGCTTACTATTTGGCGGCTGTCTGAGCGTTCTCACGAATTTGATTGGCACCCCTTACCTCCCGCGGAAGCTCGATGGCGCGATCCTCTATTTTGAAGACGTGGGGGAAAATCCTGGAAGGCTCATGCGCTACTTGAATCAGTGGCAACAAGCAAAGCTACTCAACGGCGTTCGGGGAATTGTTTTCGGTCAGCTGGAAGACATTGGCACCAGCCTAACCGTCAAGGACGTCCTCGCAGAGATTGCGCAACGCTTTCCGTTTCCCATTTTCACAAGTGATCAATTCGGCCACGGCATACCCAATTATCCTGTGGGACTTGGATGTCGTGCCTCTATCAAAGACAACACGCTGACATGGAACTTGAAAGGTTCGTTATGAAGATTAAATCCGGAAGCAAAGTTTATTTCCTCGGCGTCGCCGGAACCGGCATGGCTTCTGTCGCGGGACTCGCCAAAGCGGCTGGTTACCAAGTGAGCGGCGTTGATAAAGACCTTTATCCACCGATGTCGACAATGCTCGAAGAGCTCAAGATCCCTGTCCTCACTCCCTATGGCGCGGGCAACCTCGACAAAGTTCAGCCTGACCTTGTGGTCGTGGCCAACGCGCTATCGCGGGGTAACGAAGAGCTTGAGCATATGCTTAATAAGGGTTTCCCTTACACAAGCTTTCCGCAATTTCTCGGCGACTACTTCCTAGAAAAGCGCACCAGCCTTGTGGTGAGTGGCACTCACGGAAAAACCACCACTACATCCGTTCTTGCGCACGTGCTCACAGAACTGGGCGAAGACCCCGGTTTTATGATTGGCGGTATTCCCAGAAACTTCACTTACAGCTTCAACCTCGGTACTGGGGCAGTCTTTGTGATCGAGGGGGACGAGTACGATACCGCCTTTTTTGATAAAGGCTCAAAATTCCTTCATTACCGTCCGAAGCACTTGATACTCAACAACCTCGAATATGATCACGCCGATATTTTTCCAAACCTGGAGGCGATCGAGGCTCAGTTTAGTAAATTGATCAGCCTTGTCCCGCATCTGAAGAACGTGATTGCCAACGTTGATGACGCGGGCATTCTCAATCTCCTGAAAAAGCTTGGGCTGGAAAAAGAGGTTTTCACTGTTTCGACCCTGGGCCGGACAGCGGACGCCAAGGTTCGCGTGCTCGCCAAAGGTCCAGCATCCATGCCGGCCGCCGGTGGCAAACCCCAGTGGCAAGCGGAGATCGCTTGCCCGGATTGGGGTGTTATTAAACTAAAGACAACCCTGACCGGCGAACACAATATCGCCAACATCGCTCAGGTTCTCGCGGCACTCACCACGCTTTCCCGCGATGGGGTGCTCAAAAAACATTCCGTGGAAGAGATTGTGCGCGCCTTTGCCACCTTTAAGGGTGTCACAAGACGTTTGGACCACCTCGCCTCTGGCGGCGGAGTCGATGTCTACGAAGACTTTGCTCACCACCCAACCGCTGTACGCCTTGTCATTGAAGGTTTTCGCAAGACAAATCCCGGCAAACGCTTGCTGGTAGCCTTTGATCCTCGTAATGCCACCAGCCGCCGCAACGTCTTCACGGACCAGTTTGCCCAGTCGCTAAGCTTGGCGGACAAGGTTTTCGTCGGAAAATGCACCGTTGACCAGCGCATTCCCGAAATGCAGAGAATGGATACAAGCGTTCTGCAGCAGCGTATTGGCACCCACGCGACGTCCTACGATGATAACGAAATATTACTCAGCGACATTACGAATGAAGCGCGAGCGGGAGATGCCGTAATCTTTATGTCGAGCGGCAGCTTTTCAGGAATTCAGTACAGACTTGCGGAGGTCATTCGTGAGCGCGGTTAAAACGAATGCCGTTGGTGGCAAAAAAAGCTGACAAAAAAAGCATTTACATATTGCATCCGGCACCCTTTACCATTAAAAGTATTAATAGAACTTCTTAACACAAATTCATTTTGGACATCCCAGTTCTCAGGAGATAGCGGCGATGATGTTACGTATCAGAATGCCTTTGGTAGCTATGGTAATCGGTCTTGGCTTCATGAACGTTAGCTGTACAGACGACGACAAGTCAGCCGAAGAAGCTGTTCAGCCTTCATCCGCTGAAACTCCAGCAACTCCTCCGCAAGACTCCATGGGAGCGGCTGAGGCGATTGCACAACCTGTGTATTTCGGATTCGATGAGTACACATTGAATGCGGCAGGCCAAGAGCGCGCTCAGGAAGTCGCTGACTACATGAAATCGAATCCAGCAGCTGTGATCCAAATCGAAGGCCACTGCGATGAGCGCGGTTCTATCGAATACAACCTCGCCCTCGGCGAGCGTCGTGCTCAATCCATCAAGAACTATTTGACTCAGCTCGGCATTGAAGCCAACCGCTTGCCAACAATCAGCTACGGCGAAGAAAAGCCTGTCGCTGAGGGCCACGACGACGGCGCTTGGACGAAAAACCGTCGCGCAGCATTCGTGCTCTCTAAGTACTAAGCTATTGAAATAAAAAACGAAAAGCCCGGTTCGCGCCGGGCTTTTTTGTTAAAGAGCGCCGATCTTTAGCCTGTTCTAACGCACTTTGTTCTTTCCTTGATGGCGATTGCAAAGAGCTTGGCTTCAGGGTACGATCCCCTGTTCTAATGTAACCTATCCGAACCACCAATGACCTTGTGATTACGTGTGGAGGCTTCTGAGTGGATCTGCTCGCCCCGGTTCTGATTGCCCTTATCGCTGCTGCTGTTGGGCTCATGATTGGAATCGTCCTACATAAAGGCAAACTTAAGAGTACTTTTGATAAAGCTCAGTTGGATTCTGAGAAGCTTCTCAGTGAAGCTCAAACAGAACGCGATCGTATTATTCGCGATGCGCACAATGAATCCAAACAAGAGAACAAAACCCGTCGTGTGCAATTCGACGATGAAATGAAAAAGCGCCGCTCCGAGCTGCAAAAGCTTGAACAAAAAGTAAAGCAGCGCGAACAAGCCATGGAGAAAAAGCTTTCCGTTCTCGAGAAGAAAGAAAGCGATCTCGAAAAGATGGGCGAACACCTCGGTCAAGAAGAGGTTCGTTATAAGCGACTCGTCACTGAGTGTGAGGGCGCTATCGAGACAAATCGTAAGACCCTCGAATCGATCGCCAATCTTTCCCAAGAAGAAGCAAAGCGTGAGTTGGTCCGCTCTCTTGAGCAGGAAGCAAAAAAGGCCGCTTCGCAAACCATTAAAGAGATTGAAGAAGCCGCACGTCTTGAAGGCGAGCGCCGCGCCCAATCCATGGTTTCATTGGCTGTTCAGCGCGTATCCAGTGAATACGTGAACGACTCAACCGTAACAGTGGTAGGCCTACCAACGGATGAGATGAAAGGCCGCATCATTGGACGCGAAGGTCGCAACATTCGTGCGATTGAACAAGCGACAGGCGTGGACTTGATTATCGACGATACCCCTGAAGCCGTGATTCTCTCCTGCTTCAACCCAATTCGTCGCGAAATCGCAAAGATCGCACTCGGCCGTTTGATCGCGGACGGTCGTATTCACCCCGCGCGCATTGACGAGACCGTGAAAAAGGTCAAAGAAGAATTTGATCAAACGATTCTCGAGAACGGCGAGCAGGCCGCATTCGATACAGGTATTACAGACCTCCACCCAGAGATCCTCGCCCAGCTTGGCAAATTGAAATACCGCACCTCAGGTCAACAGACCGTATTGCAGCATTGCGTTGAGGTTGCTCACATTTGCGGCATCATGGCTGGCGAAATGGGAATCGACGTGAAACGGGCGAAGCGCTGCGGTCTTCTCCATGACATCGGCAAAGCCGTTGACCAAGAGATCGAAGGCCACCACGCGCAGATTGGCGCCGATTTCTTGAAGAAGTTCAATGAAAGCGACGACATCGTTGAAGCTGTCCGCAACCACCACAGTGAAACGCTTTCCCATGCGCGTCCGCTGACAGTGGTTCTACATGCCGCCAACGTTCTTTCCGCAAACCGCCCAGGCGCGCGCAAAGAGATCCTTGAAACGTACATCAAACGACTTTCCAAGATGGAAGAGATCGTTAATAGCTTTCATGGAATCGAGTCGTCATTTGTTATTCAGGCGGGTCGTGAGATTCGTGCCATCGTAACCCCGGTTGGCGTTAACGATAATGAAGTCAACGATCTAACCAATGATATTGCCTATAAACTTCGTAAGGAACTTACCTTCCCAGGTCAGGTTAAAGTAACCGTCCTCCGGGAAAGCAAGTATGTTGATTTCGCTCGATGATCCGTGTTCTTGCCATTGGCGATGTCATGGGAAAAGCGGGGCGAAAATGCCTCGCAAAACTTTTGCCCATCGCTCGCGAACAATTTAATCCCGACATAGTGCTCGCTAACGGCGAAAATGCCGCTGGCGGGTTTGGTATTACTAAAAAGATCTTTAATCAATTTATCGATCAGTTCGGCATTGATTGTGTCACAACAGGCAATCACTGGGCTGATAAAAAAGAAATCCACCAGTTTCTTGACGACACGCAGCAACTGCTTATTCCCGCGAACATGATGAACGTCAGCTCGAGTCGCGAAGAAAAAAGTTACACCATCCTCGAAACCAAAAAAGGCGTGCGTTACGCAGTCATTAATCTGATTGGCCGCGCCTTTATGAACCCAGACAACCGCAATCCTCTTGAAACGGCGCGTCGTATATTCGATCGCATTCCAGAATCCGTGAAAATTCGCGTTTTGGACATGCACGCCGAGGCAACGAGTGAAAAACAAGCCATAGCGCATTTTCTGACACCAAAAGTAAGTCTCGTCTATGGAACTCATTCGCACGTCCCCACGGCGGATGAGCGCATCATCAACAAGCACACGGGCTTCGCCACTGATATCGGCATGACGGGTGCGTATGATTCCGTGATTGGCGTGCGCAAGGAGGCCTCCATCGAGCGCCTTCTGACGGGTCAGGCACAAAGGTTTGAACCTGCCGTTGAAGATCCTTGGATGTGTTTTATTGTCGCGGATATCGATGAGCGCAGCGGCGCCTGTCAGAATATTCAGCGCTTCCGCTGGGAGCTCGACAAGATGACGTCAGACCCCGCCAATGACAGCACTTCGGAAGATGCGGAGTAGATCCCTCTTGCCCAAATTCCCTTTTGATTAAAGCCTAAACCTGCTAAAACGTAGGCTAAAGTTCACGGCAAAAAAAGGGTCTTATTTTGAAGAACAGTTTGTTGTTCACGGCCAGTGTCGCCGCACTCCTTGGGTTATCGAGCACTCCCGCGCACGCGATATTTGTGGATGGCCAAGGTCATTACTCTCTTCGCGGCGAAACGAGAACAAACCCGAACTTCGACAAAAGTAACGGCACTTTTCAGGCAATCGAGCAATATTTTCGCTTAAACGGCGAGCTCCGCGTGAGTGACAAAGCCAGCTTCATGTTGGAGTTTCGTCTATTCGATAACCCGCGCGCCGCTTACTTGGGCGACACAGCTCAACCAGCGGAATGCTCGCCGATTGATCGACCCGCCGGTGGCGAACCAAGTGTTAACAACACCGGAAACGCGGCAAACTGCGTTGGACGTGCCCAGAACACTTCCGAGCCGGGGTACGCTCCCTACATGCCGCGCGTCACCGAGGCTTATGCTCAGTACGCCATGGATTTCTGCTTGCTCAAAGCCGGTCGCCGCAGTCGCAACTGGGGTATGGGCATCTTTTTGAATAACGATTACGGCCCATTTGATACGGCATCGTCGATTTTCGATGGTGTGTCTTGCGACATCAACATCCAGAAATCCCAGACGCTCGCCTTCTCCTTTGGATACGACAAACTCCAGGAAACCGGCACAAATCTCGACGAAACTGATCCAGCGCCCAACCGTAAGTTCGGCCCCGCAGCTCGCAGTGACGATCTCGATCAATACTTCTTTACGATCCAATATGACGACCGTAAGGCCAATGCAGGTAGCCCGTTCACGCAACAAGTCGGCATCTATTTCGCCAACATCGTTGGTGGCGAAATGATGAAAACGGATATTAAATTTGCTGACTTGTTCATGAGCTTTTTCCTTCAGGATTTAACCATCAAGCAGGAAGTCCTGTTTCGACTGGGAAAATCCGCGGATCCTTCTTACACACGCCTCGGCGGCAGCCAGTTTGTGATCGAAGACGCTCAACGCGTTAAGTCCACAAACAAACTCGACTCCATCGCCGCAGCCGGAAGTCTTGAGTACACCCTGAGTCGCAGTGGTAGCGCCGTCGGCCCAGAAGAGTTCAAAAAGGGCAACGCAACCAGCCACTCCATTTTCCTTGAGTATGCTTACGCACCGGGCGACAAAGACGGCTATACCGCGCTCACCGACGCCGCTGGCGATCCAGTCCGCAAAGACAATCGTGTTACGGCTGTGGCCTTTCATCGTAATTTTAAGCCTGGCCTCATTCTTTTTAACGGCAAGCCATCTTCCGACACCATGCGCATCGACGGCGTCTTTGATCCAGGCCGTCTGATGAACGCCTTGGTTTTGGGAACTGGTTATCGCTACAAGAGTCTCGAATCAGGTAACTTCGAGATCAAGCTTCTTGGCGCGACAATGGATGAAGGAATGCCAGGAAACATCAAGGCCCTTTACGCGAACTCAGCCACATTCCCAGCGGGATACAAGGGTGATAGCATTGGCTACGAACTAGACCTTCAGTATGACACGTTCGTCAGCCGTGGTTTGCAGGTCGGACTCAACGGCGGCGTGGCACTCCCTGGAGAGGCTTGGCAAACAAGCAGCGACAAACCAGCTATGAGCTTCCTGTTGCAGTCGTTCGTGACCTTCACGTTCTAGACTCTCCACGCCTTTCTACAAAAAGACAGACGGCGACCACCGTCTGTCTTTTTTTTGTTAGTTGCGCTAACCTTCCTAGATCGTTTCACGTGCCAGCGAGGTATGCATGGAGCCTTTAAATTACGAGCTCATCCTGAGACAGGACACCGCCAAAGTCGTTGAATTTTTGTCGGTCATCGTCACTGCACTCGCCGCGGAAGAAACCCTAGCGCCTAAGGATCTCGATGACCTACGCCTTAGCATTCGCTCACTCAAGCCGAGCGGAAAATTAAACCAGAGCGCGCTTCTCGTTATGGCCCAAGAAAAAAGTGAAACCCTTTATCTTATCAAGCAGCGTTTTGGCGCCGCGGGATTGGCGGTAAATCTTTTTCGCTTAACCCTCCGTAAGCCTCTCTATGATGTCAAGAAAAGCCTTTGCCTTTTTGGCGCGGAGCTTTTGCAAAAAACTCAGCTGTACTTTAACCGCCCCTTCTTAGTGCAGCATGAAGGCGTTTCTGACTATCAGACACTCCTTTCATCCGTGCTAGTTGAACTGGCAAAACAAATCGGAACTTTTGTGGATCGCCTCAACGAGCACGAGGAAACATTACACGCCATGCGACCGGCGCAGTTTGGTGACTCTATCACCGATCAACGCATCAGCGAGGCGCTTGGTTTTGATACCGTCACATTGGATGCTTTGCCGCTGCAAAAAGAGCGCAGGCTGAAAAGCGTTCTCGCTGAAGAAACAAAAAATCTGTCGCATACGTTGTCGCTATTTTTGCAGCATCTACCACAAGATGTGAAGGAATCCGCCGCACTTGATTGGTTGGTGGAGACGCTGCTTGAAGAAGGCACACGCCTTGATCACTGGCAACTCGATCACGCCCACCATTGGGAACGTTGGGAGTGGCGTCGTTTAAGCTTTATTCAAACCGTGAACCAACTCGCCGCGCTTTGCACGCAGATTTCTGAGGCTTTCACATCCATTCTCCCCAAACTGGCCGAGGAAACACGTCATCCCGTACTGACTGGCGCTATGGAACGTGAAATTGTATTTACGATGATGGTTAAAGGCGTTTCTTCGAAGGAAGCAAATATGGCTGCGACAGCCCTTCGCCAGTATTGTCAAAACCATCAACTTGGCCCGGATAAGCTGATCGCGGCGGAGCTTCCAAAAATTCATCCGCTGCTTCTTGAGGAGTATTTTACGAACCTTGGTCGCGCCGCGCGTGAGCATACCCTATCACCAAGCGCTCAAGCGGAGAAAGAACGCCTACTCTCGGTGCGTCAGAATTTGAGCCAAAATTTTTCCCGCATCCTTTCGGCCGGTGCTACCGCACTCGCCATCATGCTTTGCATGAATATCACTGGATGCGGCCTCAAAGGCGCTCCACGCTCCGAAATCGAAGATTTCCGTCCCTCCATTCAGTTCCATGAAGAGGGAGAGAATCCTCGGCCTCGCAAAAATCAAAAACCAGCCGCTCCCCAAGAAGGAGCGTTAGAGGAGAAAGCTCGTGAACAATGAATTCAAAGGTGTTTGGACGGCTATCGTCACACCCTTTACAAAAGAAGGTCATCTCGATACTGAAGCCTTTGAACGCCTTCTAAACATGCAGAAAGAAGCGGGTGTGCAAGGTGTGGTCGTAAGCGGCACAACAGGCGAATCCCCTACCCTGACGGTGCAGGAAAAGATCTCTCTCGTGCGCAAGGCGCGCGCGTTTCTACCGACCTCCATAAAAGTCATGGCTGGTACGGGTGGAAACAGCACCGATCAATCTGTTGAACTTTCGCGTCTTGCGGAAGACGCTGGCGCGGACAGCCTTCTCATCGTCACGCCTCCTTACAATAAACCAACCCTGGAAGGGTTAAAGGGGCACTTTAGCGCCATTTCCCAGGCCACAAAAATTCCTCTTTGCCTTTATCATGTACCAGGAAGAACAGCGCAGACACTCTCACCGGAAGCGATTGCACAAATCTGTGAGGTCCCTAGAGTACTGGCCGTAAAAGAAGCGAGCGCCAATCTCGAACTTTTTTCGAAAGCAAAAATTCTTTCCAAGGCAAAGTTTCTTAGCGGCGACGATGGCACTTACCTCGCCAGCCTCGCTGTCGGCGGCTCTGGCGTCATCAGTGTTGTGACTAATTTACTTCCGAAAGCTTTTGTGGCTATGACGAACGCTTTCACGACAGGGAAAAACACCGAAGCACTGCAAATTCATGAAGCGATGCTGGATTTCATTCAGCTTCTTTTTGTTGAAACCAATCCCACACCCATCAAAGCAGCCTTGGCGGCAAAGGGAGTGTGCAAAAACACCCTTCGACTTCCACTCGTCCCGATGAGTTCAGCAAACGAAAAACGTTTGTTGGAGTCACTGGCTAAGACGGAAGACGCGCTTAAAAAGCTTGGGTTGAACGGATGAAAACTCCCATCAAAATCTGGATTCATGGAATCTCTGGGCGCATGGGCGAGCTTCTCTGCAAGGAAGCGAAAGCCGACGGTGCCTTTGAAATCATTGGAGGCTCAGGCAAGGGAGTCACTGGTGAGTGGCGGCAAGGACAACTTCAACCAACAGAAAAGTCGCCTGAGTCACTCTTAACTCAAGCGGATGTTGTTCTGGATTTTTCTTCCATCGAGGGCACACAGACTCTCATTGATTCGATGAATTCCTTAAAAGGAAAAGCCCCCGCCGTGCTTCTCGCTGTAACCGGGCTTACGCAGAAACAGTACGAAAAATGGCGCGCGACCGCGAAAGCAAAAAATTTCGCGCTTCTTGAAGCCCCCAACACCAGTCTCGGTGTTTTTCTTGTTCTCCAGTCCGCTGTAAAAATGGCGAAAGTACTCTGCCCGCTTGGCTACGATATCGAGATTGTGGAGACTCACCATCGCGATAAAAAGGACGCCCCCAGTGGAACAGCGAAGCTTTTAGCTGAGACACTGGCCAAAGCAGTCGATAAGACCACCATCTACGGACGCGCAAAAGATCGCCAGAAGAATGAAATTGGCATTGCCGCTCTGCGTGGCGGAGCCGTTTTTGGGGAGCATTCGATTCGCTTTTTAGGGGACTATGAAGAAATAGAACTTACCCACAAAGCCTTGTCGCGGGACCTTTTTGCCAAAAGTGCGTTGCGGTTAAGTGGGTGGCTGGGCAAGCAAGAAGCTGGCTGCTACGAAATCAGCGATTTGGATCTTGAGCAATTTTGCTAGGATCATAATGCATGATCGCCCCGAGGCGAGCGACGGAAAGAGTCCAATAATCAACGGGCATGGTTGAAACATCTAACCACTGCCCGTTCTTATCTTCAGCGACCACAGTATAAATCCCAGGCCCCATATTGAAATAGATCGCCTTCGTCTGCGCACCTGACTCAGCACCAAAATACCAACCTGTCTGAACTTCCTGCCCATGCGGATTCAATACACGGATCGTGACATCACGCGAGGAAAGCGTAAACGGGTGACCAAACTGCACAAGCAAAGCACCCAGAGATGGATCAAAGGCAAATGAAGTGCTGTTATCTTGCTGATACAGTTCGTTAAATACGTCCTGAACAAACCCTCTTGGGACAAGCGGGGTTATGGGAAGAGAGGATGCATCATCTATTTGATACGGAAACAGTGTCGTCTCAAATTCAGCACCTTGAACCAAGCCGTAGAGGCGATCTTTATAGGCCGTTTTCCCAGCCGGAACCTCTAGAATCGTCCGACCGATATGACGCATGGGTTCGTTCTCACCCACGACGAGAATTTCCGCATCATCCACTGGGCTTAGGCGCGACGCGCGCTCGCCCTCTTGAAAAACTTGATCAAGTCCTGAAGCCGTCACGGTTAGATGCGTTCGCAGCATCGGTGCGCTTTCGACTTCGAAATCATCTTGGAGGTGTGTTCCTGAAATCAAGGTCATGGGGAACGCACCCACGACTTCGTTACCTTCCAAAATGCGCACTTCAGTCACACCTGGCTTCGCATTGAAAAAACAGAATTGCCCGGAAGCATCCATCTCCCGACCGTAAGGATCAGGACCGTAGCGATTGAAATAAAACGCACCTTCCGCTTCAGAGTTCAGAGCAATGCGGAGGCCAGAAAAATCACGTGCTTGACCGTTCGGTGCTGCAAGCCTTCCACACATGGAGGAAAGGCCGGCATCTTGCACAACCTGAAAGGCGCGCGAGTAAACGTCGAAACTGGAGCGTAGCAGAACTTTCACGCGCTGCGTGTCCTCACGCAAAGCCTTCTGCGTCTGCACTTCCTGTATGGTCGGCGCAATGCGCCCTTCCTTGTCGTAGACAACAACAAGAAGACGCGCGCCGGCGGGGATGTCTTTAAATCGCACAACGCCTGTCGCGTCCGTCACAAATGAAAACTCAGCACCCACAACTCTGACTTCCGCACCTTGCACCGGATAGACAATACCAGCTTCTGGCACAGAGCGTTCATCAATCACTTGAATGGCGAGATTTTGATAGGTGACGTCCTGTTGATCAAAACGATAATACGCCTGCTGATCGCGCACCTTTTGCAGTGTGTCCTTCGCTTGCTGCGCGCTCGCGGTGATGCTCAATGCCGGGCGGAACGGCTCCTTCAGTGTCCCTTGTTGAGGAGTACTCGACAGCTGCTTTTCTTTTTCTGGAATGGCATTCACGATCGCAACTAGGTTCTCAGGCACCTTCAAAGTTGCTGGAGCGGCTTTCCCGACCTGCAACTTAACAATGCTCATGTTGCCAGCGTGAACAATATAAAGCTCTGTTGCACCTTCTCTCATACCAATGAGATCCGCTGCTTTTGGATCCCAGGAGACGATGGATGAATCGCGGACAAAAATGTTTGGATTGATCGGTGCGGCTAGATTGACGTGAATTGACTCACCCACAGCAATCGCTTCCAAAACACTTGGCTCAACGCGAAGCTTAGCTCCGTCGGTCGACAACACAAGATGTTTGGTTTGCTTGGTTTGTGCTAGTTCAGGCTGCGGTTCAGGAGCAGAGTCAACGAACGTGGGTTCTTTTTGTGGCGCGGCAAGAACCAAAGGCTTTTCAACTTTTTGTTCAACAACAAAATCAGGATGCGCCAGCAGCTCCGCATCACTCACAATCTCATCGTCAGCAGCAGCCACTTCCGCGGTAAAGAGCTCCGTAAAGCTTTCGCCCGCAGTCTTTTTCACCACACTTGCGGCAGGACTTGTTTTCTCGTCGCGCGGAAGACGATCATGACTGGCGCGTAAATTCTCAGACGAAAATACATCTTGAGCAAAGGCTTGTGTAAAGCCTGTGCTCACGAAGAATATCGCTAAGAGAAGGTTGCGGCACATATGGGATCACTCTTCTAAACGCTAGTCTGGCAATTTTGTATTCGGCTGGGGAGAGAGAATACTTAAGAAATTATCTTTGCAATTTTCCAGACTTAGGCGCAGTTGCGCTATTTAAATTTTAAAGAATCCCCTGGTTCAAGACAAGACCGGCAAATTCTGCCGCATCCCACCCAAAAAAATAAAGACCGCGTAACAAGCGGTCTTTATTTTCTTAGGCTAACAATTTCTTCAGAATCTCATTAACAACTTTTCCATCCGCTGAAGACCCTAATTTTGCCATCACTTGCTTCATTAAAGGGCCAAACTCTTTGTTATCGCTCGCGGATATCACCTCTTTCACAACCTTCTCAACTTCCGCAGCCGAGGCCTTCTTCGGCAAGTACTCATCTACTATGTTGATTTCATCTTGGATTGCGTCTCTTTTTTCTCCCGCAGGGTAATCATCCAGGGACTTTTGCAGCTTCTTTTGATAGCTGCCAAAGACTTTCGTTGCGGCGGCATCATCCAACGGCTGACCCATACCGACAGCTGCCTGAGCGTACTTCACTTCGCTCAGCATCATGCGCAAAACTCCTAAACGAACTTTATCCTTCGCGCGCATGGCGTCTTTAATATCATTATTCAACTTATCGACGAGTGACATAGGCTCTCCATTAAGTCACAGGAATATGGGGCTTTATGAGAAGATCATACAAAGAAGCGTTGGTGCGCGACAGCGAATCGAAGCCGAGTTTGTTTTCGTATTGCTCGAGAACGCTCATGGCCTCCTCAACGGTTTTACATGCGACGGCCTCAAACTCAACGCAGTAAACGCTCTTACCAGCAAAACTCGCTTTGTAAAAAACCACCTCACAGCGCTCAAAATAGAACGCGCAAACGTTTTTTTCAATGGTACCGCGCCAAACAATGGATAGAGGTGACAAAAAAGCCTCGACCTCATCCTTTTGCTCTTCCCTCGCTAAGTCAAGATTGACCTCGAGTCGATTTTCCGTGTTTTTCTCGAGGCTTTTAACCGTAAGCTGGTGCAACTCTTTATCGATGCGATGACGAAAAATGTGCCTTGGACAGGCTTTCGTGACGAAATAGGTGTCACTCACATCAACTTCCGTCTCACTTGCGGGCGCCAAGGCGCGCACTTTTTGCGCAAACATTTTTTTATCGAAGTCCGCACTGACAACGAATTTATGTTCGATCTCACGAAAGTGCATTGCCTCGTTCATACAAACTACCGCAGCGTTTGAATGGTGAACAAATTGCTCGCGGTACTGCCGATGGAGGAGAGCGTTACGGAAACAAAAACAATCTTGTCACCAATGCGCAGCCAACCATCATTAACGAGACGATCATTGATTAACGGCAGAACGTCATTGATGTTTGGCACATCATCCAACGCCAGGCCCCAAACGCCACGAACCATTTTCAAACGACGTAGAACGTCTTTCGACATCGTTATGGCGATGATGGGAATCTGCGCGCGGAATGAGGAGAGAAGCAAAGCGGTGTTTCCCTGCTTCGTAATACAAACAATAGCCTTCGCCTGGTTTCTTTGCGCCGACCGATAAGCATTGTATGTGATGGCTTCCAGCTCATCTTTGACAGCTGGTGTGTGTTTGATCCAGTTTAGGCGCTGGCTGCTTTCATGCGATTCAACCTCTTCGACCGCCTTTCTTGCCAACATCAATCCGCGGCGAGCGTAGTCGCCATAAGGAAGGTCTTCGGAGAGAACCACACCATCCGCACCATCGAGAACCGCATTGGCGATATCGGAAATCTCCGCGCGCGTGGGCGTTGCGTTGTGACGCATGGATCCCAAAATTTCACTGGCCAACAACACAACTTTTGCTTGGTCGTTGCAAAGCTGGATGATTTCTTTTGTCAGCATGGGTACACGGGCTGGATCCATGGTCATCGCCATTTCCACCCGCGAAATAAGAACGCCGCGAACTTCAGGCAGAAACTGCGCCAAATTTTGATAGGTGCTTTCGCTATCGACTTTCAGGATCAACCACGGCGGGTTTTCCATTTTCTCAGTCAAATAAGCCTGAAGCTTCACAAGGTCCTCGGGCCGTTCAAATGCGGGGACCACGAGGAAATCTATTTTACTAGCGGTTACTGCCTCAAGATCCTCAGCGGGAATATCTTGAAAACGTGGTTGCTGCCGAGTCTTTGGGACATGAATCTCCATGTCTGGATAAATCACACCACCCTGCACCACCTCACACACGACTGAATCTTTGCTCAGCTCAACCGGGTTGAGAACAACTGACCCGTTTCCGAGAAAAGTCAGCGCGCCTTTTGCGAAAAAGGATGGAAAGTCATGGCAGCGGATTTTGATCGCGTTCTTCTCATTAGACTTACCAAAAACAACCTTATCGCCGAAGGCGACCTCACGTGGTTCCGTTAAGCCAATAACAAAGCCACGTACCTGCGAGAGCAGATCGATCATGATGGGAGGCTGTTGATCGGCTTTTGCAAAAGCCTGATTAATTTTCGCAACAAACTTAAAGACGCTCGACATATCGCCGGTTTCAGACACGAGACGGATGGCGTCCACGTCTTCTTCTTTGAAAGCCTCAATCAGACCGTCGTTAAAACAACGGCTCTCGAAAGACCAGATGACATTGGTACGACGGCTATTCTGTTGGATCATCGGGGACATGCTTTTACCTCTTCTGAAGCAGCGACTGCCCCATCATTATAGGTTGATTCCCAGAAGTTTGCACGACGGGATGCGATGCAAGGAACTGCTTGTCCCAGCCGATGACAACGGTTGAACCCAGCATAAATACCCCAAGCTCTTCACCCGCCTGGATCATCGTCGGCTTAACGTTAAGCGAAACTGACGGTGAGCTCACGCGGCGGGGCCATTCATTGGTAAAGAAGTCAGGCACATGATTGGCCTGCATGCGACCAACGTTAAAAGCACCAACCATGGCTACGTAGACATGACTGCCATCGGCCTGCGCGATCGTGAAAACAAGGCGCTCATTGCGAATAAATAAACCTGGAATATTTCTGACCGCGGCCTGATTCACCGGCCATAGATCTCCCGGAAAATAACGAATTTCTTTTAACTCCCCGGATACCGGACTATGGACGCGGTGATAGTTATGGGGCGCAAGATAGATTGTGGAAAAACCACCAAAAGAGACCGAGCTTGTCTCCCCAAACATCAATTCTTCAAGGCTGTAAGTGATGCCCTTAACTTGCAGGGCATCGTTATTTGTTGCGGCCTGTGAGACAGACAAGATGCCATCGGCCGGTGAGCACACTGAGCCTTCAATCTCACGGGCTCCCGGTTTTAGCCGGCGTGTAAAAACGTCTTCAACGGTTCGGTAGTGTTCAAGTGGGTACTCAGCCTCTGCCATATCTATTTTGAAGATGCGCACGAACTGTGTATTGACCCATTCCGCGAGCCCTTTCGGTAACTGGAACCGAACGATGCAACCCAGAAAGTAGCTGAGCAAATTGCG
>CAYOJQ010000002.1:15214-54009 GCA_964404325.1 uncultured Oligoflexales bacterium | reverse complement strand
CACTGTGCCTCCTTTTTTAGCCTTGGGTTTCCATACCTTAGCTAAAAACTACTGTCTCCTGTAAAATGGATCAGAGGGGAAAAGGAAAGGTTATTTTAGGATGAGGAAAAGCTGTGGATAGACGTTCTCAGGCCCGGTGCCCTGTGTGCCAAGGCCCTGCTAAAGAAGAAGGAAATTACGTACGCTGCCGCAATTCCTTGTGCCGCCACAACCACACAGAAGTATGCTGCCCTCGTTGCGGGCAGAACGAAGCGGAGGCCACTTCCTTCGCAGCCGGCACGTTTCGGTATTCATGCGGGGAATGCTTGCATCAATGGAGCGGCCCCTCTCAGCCGAGCTGAGATTAACCGCCCACTGTTCCAGCCATGTCGAAGACGGGAAGGTACATAGCGATAACAACGAAACCCACCATGCCGCCAATGATGACGATCATAGCCGGCTCGATCATTGAGGTCATGGCTTTCACGGCGCTATCAACCTCGTCGTCATAGATCTCTGTGATTTTGGCGAGTGTGGCATCAAGGGTACCCGTAGCCTCACCCACCGCAACCATGGATGAAACCATTTTAGGCATCAATCCCGTATTCCCGAGTGGGTCGGCGAAGGTCTGTCCTTCGATAATCTTTTGTCGGACATCGAGCACCACCGTCTCAACTCTCTTATTCCCCGAAGAAGACGCACATATGGCGAGAGCTTCGAGAATGGAAACACCGGAGCTTAAGAGGGTCGACATCGTCGAACAGAAACGGCCGATAGCGATCTTTGTTAGAACATCACCGATAACGGGCCATTTCAAAATCGATTCATCGAATTTTTTCCGGCCTTCGTCTGTTTTCAGCCATGAGCGAAGCCCTACCACGGCTCCGACGACAGCGCCAACGATATACAAACTATAGGCCACCAGCGCGTCCGACAGATTAACAACAAATTGAGTGAGCCAAGGAAGCTGTTGACCGTTGTCTTTAAATTGTTGTGCGAACGTCGGCACGACAAAGGCGAGAAGAACCCACATAACCACCGTCGCAACCACAACGATAATGATCGGGTAAGCCATCGCCGATTTTACCTGCGCCTTAATCTTGACGGCCTTCTCGATGTAGACAACTAACTGTCTCAAAATCAGATCCAGGCGACCCGATGCCTCACCGGCCCGCACCATGGCTATATACAGAGAATCAAACACCTGAGGATAGGGGCTGAGTGCATCGCTTAAACTCGCGCCCCTCTCGACACGTTGAACGACGCCTTCAATCACCTCCGCGAACGCGGCGCGCTTTTGTTGTGACTTTAGTAGATTGAGACTTTGCAACAAGGGAACGCCGTTTTCGATCATCAAGGAAAACTGCTTTGTAAAAACGGCTAGTTCTTTAGCGGATGGAAGATCTTGTGTGAGCCGAATCTGAATGGCGCCATTCTTGTCGCGATAGATGTATTTGTTAAGCCCAGATCTTCGCTCCGCAACTTCGGCGCCCTCCTTCTGAACGCGCACCAGCTTTAACGGACGCACACCTCGGTTCAATAGTGCATTCTTCGCGGCCGTCTCTGAATCGGACTGGATTTCTCCGGTCACGACCTTGCCGTCTTTTCGTCTTCCTTTGTATGAGAACTGGGCCATAAAGATCCGTTAACTACTTTTTTTCATCGGCACAGATGTGCCAACGTTTGGTGCTTTGCCGCGGAACATTTCACTCAACTCATCGGGCTTCGACGATTTAGACAACGCCACCTCTTTGGTTAGGAAGCCTTTATTAGCCAAACTAAACAACGATTGGTTCATAGTCTGCATCTGGGTTTCTTGTTGACCCGATTGCATCATGGAATAAATCTGATTGAATTTCCCTTCGTTAACCAACGCGCGGATCGGGTTGGTTACGCGCATAATTTCCATACACATCACGCGCCCTCCTTTTTGCGAGGGAATGAGAATCTGCGACACAACGGCTTCAAGCGTCATAGAGAGCTGAGCGCGGATCTGTGGCTGTTGATGAGGGGGGAAAACGTCAATAAGGCGATTGAGCGACGATACACAGCTATTAGTATGCAATGTAGCGAAGACAAGATGACCCGTTTCGGCTGTGGTAATCGCCGCGGAGATGGTTTCCAAATCGCGCAACTCACCCAGGAGGATGACATCAGGGTCTTGACGCAATGAAGACTTAAGTGCTTTCGCAAATGATTCGGTATCCTCACCGACTTCGCGCTGGTTGATAATACTGTTTTTATGATGATGAACAAATTCGATAGGATCTTCGATTGTGATGATATGATCAAAACGAGCTTGGTTTATGTGATCAATCATCGCCGCAAGTGTCGTTGATTTGCCGGATCCTGTTGGACCAGTTACCAGGACAAGACCACGAGGCAAAGAACAAAGGTCCGTGAGGACGGGTGGCATGTTCAGCTCTTTCAAGGATTTGATTTGGGATGGAATCACCCTGAAAGCAGCGGCAACGTTACCCGAGTCATAAAAGATGTTAGCGCGGAAACGCGCTAAGTTTTTCACGGAAAAGGCTAAGTCGATTTCCTTGTTTTGTTCGAAATGTTTTTTCTGCGATTCGTTCAATACGCTGTAGCATAGCTCCAACGTTTCCTTTGGCTGCAGGGGCGGAAGGTTCAATGGAACGATATGACCATCAATGCGCAGTCGAGGAGGACTATCGGCGCAAATATGCAAGTCACTCGCTTTCTGATCCACGAGTGTTTTAAAAAGCTGTGTGAGTGTATATTCCACGTTTCACCTACGATGCTTGATCCATCTGTCCAACAACGTTATCTGTATCTGACGCCGTATTTTTCACCACTTCCCAGAAGTCGATTTCGCCACGCACCATCTTGTTAATCGCGTTCTGTCGCAAAGTGCGCATACCGTGCTGCATGGCGATTTTCTTCAAATCCACGGAAGTCTTGCGTTTCATAATGGCGTCGCGAATCGGATCGTTGAGTACCATCACTTCGTGCACCGCTATACGTCCGCGATAGCCCGACTTGTTACAATTAGAACAACCAGAACCCCTGAACGTTTTTATTTTGTCCACAAAGTTGGGGTGGATACCGAGCTGAATGAGGTGATCTCGTTTTATGGTCTCGTCAGGAACACGACATTTGTCACAGATCTTTCTCGTCAAGCGCTGCGCGACAATCGCATTCAATGCCGAGATAAGGTTAAACGGTTCGAGCCCCATGTTCTGCAAACGAATAATGGTATCCGCCGCACTGTTAGTGTGGAGCGTCGACAAGACAAGGTGACCCGTTAAGGCCGCCTTAATCGCTATCTCTCCTGTTTGAAGGTCGCGAATCTCACCCACCATGATGACGTCAGGGTCTTGACGAAGGAAGGCGCGTAGAGCCGTGGCGAAATCAAATTCGATTTGCGCATTGATCTGGACTTGATTGATGCCTTCTAAGTTAAATTCAACAGGATCTTCAGCCGTCACAACGTTATCCGTGATCTTATTGAGTTCGGCCAAAGCGGAATAAAGAGTTGTTGTTTTACCGGAGCCTGTGGGGCCCGTAACAAGCACCATCCCGTAGGGTCGGTAGATCGCTTCACGAAAACGTTCGTAGTCATCTTTCTCAAATCCGAGTTTAGTCAAATCGACTCTAAGACTGGATTTATCGAGAAGACGCATAACAATCTTCTCACCGTGAATCGTCGGTAGAGAGTTCACCCTGAAATCGATTGGCTTATTCGCGATCGTTACGCGAATGCCACCGTCTTGAGGCAAACGTTTTTCAGCAATATCCAGGCCCGCCATGATTTTGATGCGTGAAGTTAATGCGCTCGTAAATTCAACGGGAGGCCGCGCGATTTCAATCAGTTCGCCGTCCACTCGGAGACGTACACGCAATTGATTTTCATAAGGCTCGATGTGGATATCAGATGCTTGTCGAGCAACGCACTGCAACAAAATCTGATCCACCAAACGGATGATCGGCGTGGATTGATCCGTTTCAGACGTCTCGCTAATGACCGCACGCGCTTCTTTTCTTCGCGTGACAACTTCGCCCTTCGAAGCGCTAAAATCCGTGATATCGAACGCTTTCACTTTGTAATAGCGTTCAAGAGCGGCGTTCAGATCTGGCAGAGCAGCGATAACTGGTTTTGGTGAGTAACCTGTTTTGAATCGAATCAGATCGATTAGCTTCAAATCGTGAGGGTTCGCCATAGCGATGATGATGTGGTTCCCGACACGATCGATCGGCACAATCACGGAACGTTGTGCGAGATCTTTAGGGATGAGATCGATGATATTCTCCGGAATATCCATCGAAGCTAGATTAGCGTATTGGATGTTGTAGGACTTCGAGAAGATCTGCAGAATTTTCTCAGGATCACCGACGCCCATCTCAATGAGGACGTGGACAAGGACGCTATTTTTTTCTTTTGCCTGACGCAATGCCTGTTCAAATGTCTCTGCTGAGACGCCCAACTCTTGCATCAGCTTTTGTTGAAAAATCTTTTCCAATGCCACAGTCCCAATAAAAGAACTTTTTATTCGTGTTCTTTTATCGGGAATCTTTTTAAAGACTTAAGTATCTAAAGGGTAGGATCCTCGGAATAAATTAATTTTGGATCCACGTGACGATGGCGGAGATGTCTAAGTTGTTGGCGCGCGAGACGAGCGAGGAAGGTCATCTCGTCAAAACCTCGCTCTTTTTTGGCTTTTTTAAGGTACTTCTTAATTCCAGAAATGGCTTCTTCGGGGTGGAACACCAAACCACGGCTCACGAGATTGCGCGAGCCCGCGATGTAAACAAATCCCTGAAACACTTGTTTTTTGGTCACACCGCGAAATGTTTCGTTTTCTCTTTTTGTGATCGTGTACTTATCGTCACAAAGCATGTCCACGATGTGCATCTCTTGTTCTTTGACTTTTTGTACGCAGAACAATGAGTGACGGACATCTTTAAGAGGCCACACGTTGTCTTCCACGAAGAGCTCACAATAGGCTTGAAGCGGGGTCATGCCAGCAAGCGCTGGATTGGCAACGGATAAAGGACTTTGAAACAAAAAGAAGTCGGTGAAATAGCTCATGCGCTGATGAAAAAACTCATCATCGTAGAAAACTTTTCCGGTCTTCCAGAAAAATTCCTCTTTGGCTTCCACCAATGCGTTCATGCCAAAGTCACGGTTTACCCAGTCAATGATGGTCTCTAAGCAGCGATCGATGTCGGTCTGAAACTGGCCGCTTACATCCGCGTCCGCTGCTACGCGCGGCAGGTTTGTCATAGCGTTCGCACCAAGGCTTTCCACTAGATATTCAGACACCATTCAAAGACCTTTTCACCTAGTATTGGAAATCTAAATTTGAGGGGGATCCAGACAAAGATTTTACCTTGGCCGCAGATTTTGCGCATGGAAAAAAGACGTTGTTGATCAAGAGCGCTCTCACCATTGGCCAGAGTCATATCGCTCAAGGGTATGTAAACGCCATGGTTGAGGAAATGCTTCTGCAAGCGACGCTTATGTTCCAAGGGGGAGTTGTTCTCGCCCAAAACCGCGTCTTTGCGAAAATCCAAAATCCCTGCCGCCACAACTGCCTGAAGTGCGGGGTAACATGACCAGACGAGGCAGGCCAGTATCGGAATAAGGATGAGTAAAGTCCGACGCAGCCTTCCTTCCATGGGACTGGCTTCTCCTGTTAGGGTTTACGTTGGGCCCAAAGAACTTCCGGGATATTCAGTGAACAACTAATGTAACGACTCACGACAAAAAACCAATCACTCAGACGGTTCAGATAGATAAGGGCCTCGTCACGAACTTGTTCCGTCTCTCTCATCCTCACCACCCCCCGTTCGGCGCGACGACAAACAGTGCGCGCAACGTGAGCCAATGAATTGGCTTTATGCCCGCCCGGCAACACAAAGTTTTTCAGCGGCGGCAAATCTTCATTGTAGGCATCCAGCTCATGTTCGAGCCGTTCAATCTCGGCCTTACCGACAACCTGCTGGCGCGACGTGTTTAAATGAGGAAGAGGGGTCGCGAGTTCACCACCGATATCAAACAATTCATTTTGAATTTGTGCGAGCTGCGTTCGCAAAGAAGAGAATGTTTGGTATTCGCTGAGGGAGTCCTGCAACAAACCTATAAAGGAGTTTAGTTCATCGACAGCCCCGTAAGCTTCGATACGAGCGGAGCTTTTGGATAGTTTCTCGCCTGTCGCTAGACGTGTATCACCCTTGTCACCAGTCTTTGTGTAAATCTTTGTGAGACGCATGTGTCGCTCCATTTGGGGGTTAATGGAGGTTATGAGCCACGAGACAATTTGGCAACCCCATTAAAAACTGGCGCGTTCAACAAAGAACCGCGCCAGTTGAGTGGCCGTTAGTGGTACCGGGAGACTGAATTATGAATATTCGTCAGGCTCATCTGGAGATGATGGCTTATGGAATCCACGGTTCACCGAATCACGCATTTTGTCTGATGGGTGAAACGTAACAACGCGACGCGCTGAAATTTCAATTTTATCGCCAGTGTGAGGATTGCGACCTGGGCGCGCACGCTTTTCTTTTACGGTCCATTTACCAAAGCCAGAAATTTTCACATCTTTTCCGTCCTCAAGGCGAAGCTTGATTTCTTCGAGGATGATTTCCAAAATATCTTTCGCTTCCTTAACGGGATAACCCACTTTATCGCGCATCATCTCGACAAGAATATCTTTGGTCAAAGTCCCCATCCGGTATTTCCTCCCAGGAGTGTCCCACGCATTTCGTCTGACGAATTAACTTACTCAGTTATATTAGCAGGTTCTGCCAACAAGTTGAACGCCAGGCAAGAAAAGAATGGCAGTTTTTTGAAAAGTGTTTCCTTATAAAAATCTTAATTTAAGTAATCTTATCAATCATATCCAACGCCAAAGACTTGACTTCACTTTGTGTCTCATTAACATTAATCCAGAATTTTCCATTAACGTCGGTGAGTTCTGGAGGACGTCTCAGATGATTGAGGTATCTGGAATTAGTAAACGCTATGGTGCAATTGACGCTCTGCGGAACGTTTCTTTCACTGTGCAACAAGGCCAAATTGTTGGGTTTTTGGGGGCTAACGGGGCCGGGAAAACTACAACCATGGATATCCTTTGCGGCTGCATCGGTGCCGATCAAGGGAACGCTCTCGTGTGTGGGAATGAGATCACGGCCCAACCGAAAGACGCCAAACGAAAGCTGGGCTATCTCCCTGACGAGCCGCCTCTTCATAATGATATGAAGGTCGAAGATTTCATCGCCTATGCGGCGCGCCTAAGAGGCCTCACGGCCGAAGAGATTAAAATCCGGGTCCCCCAAGTCATCGATCGCCTGTCACTCCACGAAGTCAAAGGCCGTCTGATCGGAAATCTATCGAAGGGTTTTCGCCAACGGGTGGGACTTGCTCAGGCGCTGGTTCACAATCCCGAAGTCCTGATCCTTGACGAGCCCACGGAAGGACTCGACCCTAACCAAATCGTGCAAATCCGCGATCTCATCCGCTCACTCAAGGGTGAGCACACGATTCTCTTCAGCTCGCACATTCTCTCTGAAGTGCAGTCCATTTGTGATGAGATCATCATCATCGACAAGGGCCAAGTTGTTGCACAAGGGCCTTACGAAACTCTCGTAAAAAGGCTGCAATCAGGTCACCTTTACTGTCTTCGTGTTCATGACAATCCAGATAAAGCGCTGGAAGTCTTGCGCGCCGTGGATGGCGTGAGCGATGTTCGCCTTTCCAGCAGCGGACGCAACACCCTCGAATTCCGCTGCACACAAGAAGACGTCATCGAACGCGCGGCCCGCGCCGTTCTCGATGCATCTTTGGGTCTGCGCGAATTGAGTCTCCGCTCGAAGAGCCTCGAGGACGTGTTCTTCCAATTGACACAGCACACTGAAGCGCAAGGAGTTTAAAATGGGAGCCGTTTTGACCTTAGCGCGGCGCGATCTTGCCGCATATTTCAATTCGATGAAGGGTTCTGTAATCTTCTGGTTCTTCCTGATTTTTATGGGCTTCTTTTTTCAGTCTTTTATTTTCACGTTCGTTGAACTACAGCAACGAGCGCCGATGATGGGTGGCGAAGCGCCTACTTTGGAGCAGCTGCTCACCGCCATCTTCCACAATCTTCATTTTATCCTTTTACTTGTTGTCCCGGCGGTAACCATGGCGACCTTTGCGGAAGAGCGCAAAACTCATGCACTGCGCCTGCTACAAACCGCACCGATCTCCGCAACACAAATTGTGCTGGGAAAGTTCCTTGCATGTGCGAGCGTACTCGGATTGGTGTTGGTGGCCTCATCCGTCTACCCGATCTTCACAGCAATGTACGGGAACCCTGATGTCGCCCCGATCCTAACGAGCTATCTGGGAATCTTTCTTCTTATGTGTTCTCAGATTGCGTTCGGCCTATGGGTCTCATCCATGACCAGCAATCAATTCATCGCGTTCGTCTTCACCATGTTTGGCCTTTTCCTGTTACTCATCCTTAATTGGATTGCACCAAACATCAGCTCTGGCGGTGCCGAGAGCGTCGTGAAGTACATGGCCTCGACAACTCATCTCGATGTCTTTTTCAAAGGGATGCTTTCAGTTGCCGATATCGCTTACTTCCTCATTTTCACCGTCTTGTTCTTGTTCTTCACGAACGTTGTTCTAGACTCGCAGCGCTGGAGATAAGAAATGAATTCAGGATTTATTATTTTACCGTTTATTTCGTTGTTATTCGCGTCCTTCGCCGTTGCCGTAGGCGCAACTTTAAAAGACGCACCGGGAATCTCTTATGCTCTTTGGGCGATCGCGGCGATCTGCCTTGGAACCTGGGGCTTCCTCGATCGCAAAAACTTCGTCCGACTCTTTTCACGCAAAGGATCTAAATACGGAGCAAGTTCCGGCGCCTCTATCATCTTGGTTCTACTCGTCCTAATCGGGAGCGCGATTCTCACTTCAAAACCACGCTTCAATAAAAGTTGGGACGTCACGCGTAGCGGCGTGAACACGCTTTCCGAACAATCAACCAAAATGGTAGATAATCTCAAGGAGAGAAAAACCGAGATCGAAATCACGGGATTCTTCCAAGACGACACACAAAAAACAAAATTCCGCGATCTTCTACACCTATACGAGGCGCACGGTCTTCCCGCGAAAATCACTTTTATTGATCCACAGACAGATCCCGCAAGCGCCCTTTCCAATAAGATCACACAGGGCGGCACGGTGATTGTTAAGAACGGCGAACAAGAAGCCCGCATCACAACACTCACGGAAGAAAAATTGACCAACGCCTTCCTTTCGGTCATGAAAGAGCGCTCAAAGAAAGTTTACTTCACGAAGGGACACGGTGAAGGCTCACTAACGGGGGAAGACGGTGAAGGCTTCAAGCTCGCAACCGATGAGCTGAAAAACAATAAGCTCGAAGTGGCGGAAATATCTCTCCTTGAAACGCCCAACGTCCCTGATGACGCGGATCTTCTCATCATCGCTGGACCCAAATACGACTTCAAAGAAGAAGAAATCAAAGCTCTTAAAAGTTACCTGGAAAAAGCAAAGCCCCTTCTTGTGATGCTTGATGCCATGGTTCCCGCCGATCACCTCAATAAGTTTTTGAGTGACTACGGTTTAATCTTTAACGATGACTTACTCATTCTTCGTCCTGATGATCCCCGCGCGGCTCTTCTTGGGCAGAACAATGCGATCGTTTCTGACTTTGATCAGTTCAGCCCCATCACCAAAGACTTCGCTGGCAAAAGCTCCGTTGCGCTACTGATGGGAAACACGCGCTCCATCACGGAAAAAGTTGACAACGCTCATGCCATGAAACCCAGTCTCGTTGGAAAAACGAACCCCATCATCATTGGCGTTTCGAACGTGAGAACCGCCGGCGATCTGAAAAACATTAGTCCCGATCGCGTGAAAAGTGGCGCTCTTGGCGTTATCGGTGTGGCCACAGGTCTTGCCGGAGGAAGCGCTCTCGCTGAGAATCCAAAAACAGACGGCGAAAAGAAGGATGTGAAAGAAAACGATGGTAAGCAAGCCCATAAAGAAGTGCGCATCGTGGCCGTCGGATCATCCCAATTCGCGACCAACATGGGCGCTCAACGCGCCGAGAACCTTAATATGTTCTCTAACATCGCTAATTACCTCCTCCAGGACGAAGACTTTATCTCCATCAAAGCAAAAGACCTGAGTAAGTCGTCTATCGATATGACCAGCGCATCCTCCCAGCTGTCTCTGGCATTCTTTACCTACATCTACCCATTCCTATTTTTAGGCATTGGTATCGTTCATTGGCTGCGCAGGAGAAGGGCATGAAAAACTTTCGCACGCCTCTGATCCTTTTCGTCGTGTTAGCCGCCCTCTCGGGGGTGGCTTACTGGGACGAGTGGAAAACAAAGACAGAAGATGAAAGCAAAAAAACGGAAAACAAACTCTTCTCATTTGATGCCAACGCCATCAACGAAATCGAGTTAAGTTATCTCGACAACGAAAAGCCTGAGACCATTAAGCTCTTCAAAGAAGGCGAGTCTTGGCAAATCATTGCGCCCGTCAAAACAAAAGCGGAAAAAGACGAGATCACCAACCTCGTGAAAAACGTTCGCGAATACTCTTTTGAAAAAAAGGTAACCGACGACAAAAACAAATGGGGCGAATTTGGTCTGGATCAACCGCGCGTGAAGATCGTGCTAAAAGCCGCGGGATCTCCCTTTGAATTCAGTCTCGGCAGCAAGGCACCCGTTGGCTATTCAACCTACGTGGCCATAGGACCGGACAATTCCACCGTTTTCATGGGAAGCCAGTACATTGACCTCGCGGTAAGCAAGAAACTCTTTGATCTACGCCAAAAGAATTTCGCGGAACTCGCGTGGGACAAACTTTCGACGTTCGAATTCCAACGCCCCGGTCAGCCCCATGTCGCTCTGACCAAGAGCGAAAAAGGCTGGCAGTTGAACGCCAAAGAAAAAGCGGACGAGGAAGAGCTGAAAAATCTGGTGAGCGCTCTCAATACGGAAATTGTCGCCTCGTTTTTAGACCAGCCTTCCGAAGAGATGCAAAAGGCCTTTGCTCCCAACAACAAAGCCACACAGATCATCGCAAAATTGAGCTGGCTGGAGGAAGGTGGAGAGAAAAAAAGCTTAACGTTTCTCTCGAACAACAATGAACTCTACGCGGCCTATGATCCAAGCCAGCAGATTTTCCGCCTGAACAGTGCTTTTAAACAGCGCTTAGCCAAAGATGCCATCAACTTCCAATACCGAAGGATCTTTAGCTTCTCGCCGGAGAACATAAGTTCAGTCACTTTGGACGGAAAAAAGTTTGCAAGAAAGGGTGACAGCTGGCTCGAAGAGGGACAAACCACACCAGCAAACCATATCGCGTTGCTGTTGACAGACCTGTCCGGTGCCAAGACAGATCGCTTTGATTCTCTCCCGGAAAGCACTCTCAAAAAACTCGGGGCGCCGACTCATCGCATCGCCCTGGAGGGCGAAGGCCAAAAGTTCATCGCCGAAACTTGGGTTGATAAGACCGCGAAGGACAAACATTTCCTCCGCCTAGAAGGAACACCAACGCTTTATCGCGTCGATGCGAAGGTCCTCACTCACACGGACCCACAGGCGGCAGCGGCGGCACCCAATCTAGGAATCGAGGAAGACCACGGGATTGAAGATGAGCATGATCACGATCATGGCTGATCGAGAGTCAGTTCCGGCTTGGCTTCTCGTGTCATGAGCCCCATGACGGCTTCCTTAATGGGGCGCCCTTCATAAAGAACCGCGTAGACCTGCTCCGTAATGGGAGCATCTACGCTTAATTTTTTTGCGAGCTGCCTGGCCGCTTTCGTGGTGGCCACACCCTCCGCGACGGAACCCAAAGTCTTTAAAACGTGATCGAGAACCTCACCCTGCCCAAGCCTATAACCAACTGAATAGTTTCTACTTTTCTTGGACGAGCAGGTCAAAAATAAGTCCCCTACCCCCCCTAATCCCGTAAAGGTTAGAGGGTTCGCCCCAAGACGAACACCGATGCGAGTAATCTCCGCCAGTCCTCGCGTGAGAAGCGCTGCCTGACTGTTCTGCTGGTAGCCCAGTCCCGCACAGGCACCCGCCGCAATAGCAATCACATTCTTCAGCGCACCCGCCACCTCGAGGCCCACGGGATCATCGCTCGTGTAAGCACGGAAGTAAGGGGTGTGAAAAATCGCTTGGACCGCCAAGGCCGCTTGTTCCGAGTAGCTTGCCAGGGAAACAGCTGTCGGCTGCATGGAAATGACTTCGGCCGCGAAGCTTGGACCAGAGAGAACGACGGCGCGTTCACCGTGATCACGCCCCAACACATCTTTAATGATGTCCATGGGGAGAGCCAGGGTGTTATTTTCAATCCCCTTTGCGGCACTCACAATAATCGTATCCGGTGCAATCATGGGGCGCATGCATTCCAGGACAGCGCGCACTGACTGAGTGGGAACCGCCAGCACGATCAGAGAACGATCCTTAAGCGTGTCGGCTTCCAGTTTTGGCGTTGCGCTGATTCGTTCTGAAAGAAGGATGTCGCTTAGGTAGACGGGATTGCGCCGCGTGGTGTTGATGCCTCGCGCAACTTCTTCATTTCGCGCCCAAATCGTAACAGATAACCCCTTGCTCGCGAGATGCTGCGCGAGACAGGTGCCGAAATTCCCGCTGCCGAGAACTAAAATACTCTTGTGGGTTGGTAGTGTTTTAGCCAAGATGAGCGCCCCTAAGGATATGATCCTGGTTGGCGAAACCCTCGAAACCCTCTATATTAAAAAATCTTAATCGGATGATCTCGCGTAGTGAATGCATGAATATTCCCAACGACCGCATAATTTGTGCCTGCAAAAATCTCTTGCTCGCTATATATACCGTTAATCCGACCGTACTTTCGGCCTTCAAAATTTGGGATGCTGCATGACTGAGCAACTGATGTTTAACATCTTATCGTTTATAACCGTTGCGAGCGCTATTGGCGTTATCCTAACACGAAATCCGGTGATTAGCGCGACCTTATTGATCGCTCACTTGTTCTCAATTGCTTGTCTTTATGCCCTCTTAGGCGCGCATTTTGTCGCTGCGATTCAAGTGCTCGTGTACGCCGGCGCCATCATGGTTCTCTTCCTCTTTGTCATCATGCTTCTCAATCTTAAAAAAGAACAACTCAAAGGCCCGAAATTACCTGCCGCAGAACTCATCGTGATGATCGCGACAGTTGTAACGTTCATCTTTATTGGTTCATGGATTAGCAACGGTCGTCTCACGGCCACCGCCGCGAATCCGGTGCCCGCGGATGCAAGCAACACATTTGCCGTCGGCATCCAATTATTCACAAAGTATCTATGGCCATTTGAATTGGCGTCGTTTTTGATCCTCATGGCAATTATTGCCAGTGTCGTCATTGCTCGCAAAGAACGCGTTAAAAAGATTTAAGCTTAGGGGTTTTAAGAGATGCCAGTCAGCCTTGAGCATGTTCTCGTGCTTGCCACCACAATATTTTGTGTGGGTGTTATAGGTGTGCTTTACCGCCGTGACCTCATCATGCTTCTCATGTCTATTGAGCTGATGCTTAACGCGGTGAATCTTGTATTCGTTGGAGCTTCGCGCTCTTTGGGTCATGTGGACGGACAGATTATGGTCTTTTTCGTCATGACCGTTGCCGCTTGCGAGGCGGCCGTTGGCCTTGCGATGGTCATCGCTCTATATCGCAAGTATGGCACTGTAATGACTGATTTTCTGCGCACGCTGCGCGGCTAGGTATTGGTGGAGTCGTCGCTATGATTTGGTTGGTGGTTCTTCTTCCTCTTTTGGGCGCATTCCTTAACGGAATCGTTCTCCGTAAAGCTCCTAAATTGGTATCGCAGGCGGTGGCTTGCGCGGCCATGATTGGGGCTTTTCTGTGTGCGTTGACGCTCTATCTTGACTTTATGTCAAGCGGCGGCGAGCCGCGTTATTACTTAGCCTTCGATTGGATTCAGGCTGGTAACTTCAACGCTCCGATGCAACTTGTCTTCGATCGCCTCTCAGGCTTCATGACGTTGATCGTCACTGGAATTGGATCACTCATCCATCTCTACGCGGGCGGCTACATGCATGAAGAGAAGACGCTTTATCGCTTCTTCTCCTACCTGAACCTCTTCGTTTTCATGATGCTACTGCTTGTTCTTGGCGACAACATGCTCGTGATGTTTGTTGGCTGGGAGGGCGTAGGTCTCTGCAGTTACCTTCTGATTGGTTACTGGTTCTCAGACGACAACAACGCCAAAGCGGGCATGAAAGCTTTTGTTGTGAACCGTATTGGTGACATTGGCTTTCTTATCGGCATCTTCTTGACGTTCAAATACTTCCAAACGATTTCATTCAGCCAATTGAAAGAAATTATCTTAAACGGCCAAGGTCTCGACCCCAACATGATCGCGGCTATCGGCACGATCACTCTCTGCCTCTTCGTCGCAGCCTGCGGTAAGTCCGCACAACTTCCCTTGTATGTATGGCTCCCCGATGCGATGGCTGGTCCAACACCAGTTTCTGCGTTGATCCACGCCGCGACAATGGTGACCGCGGGTATCTTCATGATGACTCGGTTGAACTTCATGTTCTACCTGGCACCAACCACGATGGAAATCGTCGCTTACACTGGCGGATTGACAGCACTCTTCGCCGCGACCATCGCCATTGTGCAGACAGATATTAAGAAGGTTCTCGCTTACTCAACCGTCAGTCAGCTCGGCTACATGGTTATGGCTTGTGGCGTTGGCGCCTTCGGTTCCGGCGTATTTCACCTCTTCACGCACGCATGCTTCAAAGCCCTCTTGTTCTTGGGCGCGGGTAGCGTGATTGTGGCGATGCACCACAACCAAGAAATGGGCGAGATGGGTGGTCTGAAGAAGTACATGCCCATCACTTCCAAAGTCATGCTGGTGGGCGTACTCGCGATCATTGGTTTCCCAGGATTCTCCGGGTTCTTCTCTAAAGATGAGATCCTTTGGCACGCGTTTTTGTACTCCCCAATGCTTTGGGGTATCGGCGTTCTAACAGCCGCGATGACCGCCTTCTACATGGTTCGTCTCTACATGTTGACGTTCCAAGGAGAGAATAGAAGCGATCATCACACACGTGAGCATTTGCATGAAACACCCGCCCACATGTGGGGGCCCCTTGTTGTCCTTGCGATTCTCAGTGCATTTGTTGGTTACCTTGGCGTTCCTGAAGCATTCGGCGTGAAAAACATTCTGAAAGAATATTTCCATCCGATCATTCAAGTTCCCGCTCAAGCCCAAGAAAGCTGGGCATTCTTGGAAGCCCATCATAGCCATGCCCTTGAATTTGGTCTGATGGCTGTGTCCGTTGGTTTGATGCTGGTTTCAGCAACAGCGGCGGTAAAGCTTTACGGCAACGGCTTCTCCCCTGTTGTGGTCAGAATGCGCGAGCGCTTCTCCGGTGCCTATAACACGCTCCTTAACAAGTACTACGTTGATGAACTTTATCACGCTGTATTTGTGCAACCTCTCCACGATATGTCGCAGTTCTTCTTTAAGATCGTGGATGTTGTAATCATCGACGGCCTTGTAAACGGTGTCGCTCAGTTCTTCGGCATGATCGCAGGGCTCGCGAGCTTTAAAATGACGGGCAGCCTACACCGCTACGGAATGGCGTTTGTGTTGGGAATGATCTGTCTCGTCTCTGTTCTCGCTTTTTCATAGGTAATCGACATGGATTTGATCAATAACCATATTTTAAGCTTCCTGATCTTTTTCCCCTTGGTGTTGTCCTTTGTGATATTGGCCGCACCAACTTTAAAGCTGGCTAAGTGGGTTGCCCTTCTTGGCGGTGTCGTCACTTTTCTCGGCACGCTCCATGTGTGGTACTACTTCAACCCCCAGAGTGCTGGACTACAATTCGTTGAAGTCTATCCTTGGATTAAAGACTACGGGATCAACTACTTTGTCGGTGTTGACGGTCTAAGCCTTCTTCTCGTCGTTCTAACAGGCTTCCTAACGCCTCTCGTTATCTTGAGCCTTTGGCACAAGGAAGAGAACAACACTAAAGCCTATATGGCCCTTATCATGGCGCTTGTATCAGGCATGATCGGCGCGCTAGTGGCGATGGACATAGTCTTCTTCTACGTCTTCTGGGAAGTCATGCTCATCCCGATGTACTTCATGATCGGTATCTGGGGTGGCGAGCGACGCATCTACGCCACAACAAAGTTCGTGATCTACACGGTGTTTGGCTCTCTTCTTATGTTGGTAGCGGCGATTTCTCTTTATTTCCTCTACTATCAAGAGTTCGGCTCCTTCTCGACGAGTTTGCTTGACCTCTATAAGGTTAACGTTCCAGAGAGCACCGGCATTTGGCTCTTCCTTGCTTTCGCTCTAGCCTTTGCCATTAAAGTTCCCATGTGGCCATTCCACACATGGTTGCCGGACGCACACGTTGAGGCGCCTACGACCGGCTCCGTGATCCTCGCCGGCGTCTTGTTGAAAATGGGTACTTATGCCCTTCTACGTTTTGCGATTCCTCTTTTCCCAGAAGCCACGCAGGTATGCGCGCCTTTCATTCTTGGTCTCGGCGTCATTGGCATTATCTACGGTGCGCTGATCGCCTGGGTTCAGAAAGACGCGAAAAAATTGGTCGCCTACTCCTCGGTGTCTCACTTAGGGTTTGTCGTACTCGGCTGCTTTGCCATCATGGGAACGAGCATTTCCACCGAGGCCTTAACGGGCGCCGTTTATCAAATGATCAACCACGGTATTAGCACCGGCGCACTCTTCTTCCTTGTCGGCGTGATTTACGAGCGTCGCCATACGCGCATGCTGAGTGAGTTCGGCGGCCTGGCGGGAGTCATGCCGTGGTTCTCCGTGATGCTTATCGTGGCAACGCTTAGCTCCGTAGGCCTTCCGGGAACGGGCGGATTCGTGGGTGAGTTCTTAATCCTTCTCGGCACATTCCAAGCAGCTCCTTTTGTGGGATTGCTCGCGGTAAGTGGCGTTCTTCTTGGCGCCATCTACATGTTAACGCTGTGTCGAAAGATTCTGTTTGGACCCATCACAAATGAAGAAAACCGCCAGCTAAAGGATCTCAACTTTGTTGAATTCCTCTACCTGACACCTCTTGCGGTATTGGCGATTGTTATGGGCATCTACCCGAATCTCTTCCTCGATAAGATTCGCCCGTCCATCGATCATTTAGCAAAGAACTATCAAGAATATCGTCTCGAAGCGGATCATATGCTGGAGAACATTCCACAGGCGTCAACGAAAGAACATGGTCCAAGTCTTGTGGAAGAAGGAGCAACTAAGTGAACATTGTACTTCCAGAAATTCCAAAAGAATTTTTTTCCGCGGCATCACCAATCTTCATTCTTGCCATCGGCTCGATGATTAGCATTTTGCAAAGCGTCACGAAGCGCCTTGGTTCTCCCGGAGCTATTAAGGTTGTTCTCTACGCATCCTTGATTGGGGCCCTGGCAGCGACAGCCGCTAACTTTGGTATCGAAAAGGCCGACTATCTCCAAGGTGCGTATCTTTCCGAATCCTTGGCACGATTTGGATTCTTGGCGATCTTGTCCATCTCCCTAGTCGTCGCCCTCTTCTTTGATGCGACATACCTGAATAAATCGTTTTTCCGTGGGGAGATCGCAAGTTTGTTTCAACTTGTGGTTCTCGGAGCCCTGGTGCTCGTCGCCGCCGATGAAATGATTTCCCTGTTCACGGGTCTTGAGATTGCTTCTATCGGTATCTA
The DNA here is from genome assembly GCA_964404325.1 of uncultured Oligoflexales bacterium. Lineage (GTDB taxonomy): Bacteria > Bdellovibrionota_B > Oligoflexia > Oligoflexales > Oligoflexaceae > CAYOJQ01. Next base: position 36,297 of record CAYOJQ010000002.1, on the reverse strand, counting down.
TGCACTTGTGGGTTACGTCCATCCATCACAACGCAGTATGGAAGGCGCCATCAAGTACTTTATCCTCGGCGCTTTCGCGACAGGCTTCTTACTCTTTGGCTTTGCCCTTATGTACGCGGGTTCTGGCACGATGCGAATCAGCGAAATCATCACAGCCCTCGCCAAAGAAAGTCATCCATGGATGCAACTCGGTGGACTCTTTGTTCTCGCCGGGCTTGGCTTCAAGTTGGCTCTCGCCCCGTTCCATTTCTGGGGCCCTGATGCTTACGAAGGCGCGCCCACGGGCATCACGGCCTTCATGGCAACCGCCGTGAAAGTGATGATCCTTGTCCTTATGCTTCGCTTCATGGCTGTTGGCATGCAGTACCTGGGCGGCGTTTGGTTACCGGGTCTTCTTTTTTTAGCCTCCCTCTCCATGATCCTCGGCAATATCATGGCCCTCGTGCAATCGAGTCTTAAACGCATGCTGGCTTACTCATCCATCGCTCACAGCGGGTACATGGCCGTCGCCATCTGCGCCATCAGCGCCACCTCTGGAGAGCTTCCGGTTGCAGCGGTGCTTTATTATCTCCTCGGCTACACCATTCTCTCCTTAGGGACATTTGGCATCCTGATGTGGCTTGAGAACCAAGTCGCCGACAATCTGCAGCTTGAAGATTTGGCGGGTCTCTCAAAGAAGTACCCATGGGCGTGTGCCGCAATGGCGGTCTTTATGTTCAGTTTTGCTGGCTTCCCGCCAACCGTCGGCTTTATGAGCAAATTTTTCGTTTTCAACGCAGCCATCAAAAGCCAGTTATACGGCCTCGTCCTTATTGGTGTTTTGGGCAGCAGCATTTCACTTTTTTATTACCTGAGAGTTTTGGTTAAAATGTTCATGACGAAACCAAGTGGAGTCGTCGTTGATATCGCACCACAACGAAGCTGGATCATCACTTCTTTGACGGTTGCCGCAATTGTCGCCACGATTCTTCTGGGAACCATTTTGCCAGAGAGCACGTTGCAACTGATGCGCGAAACCTCGGGAGCGATCGTTTCTCATTAAATTCGTCTGAGGAGGACCCCATGCAACCGATTTTACTCGATTGGGGTCCTTTCTTTGTGCCCGCCTGGCATCTATTCGTCGCCCTTGGCGGCATTGCCGCTCTCTTCGCCCTCTTAAAAATGCGAACACACTTTTTCCCGCAGATCAATGCGGACAACCTACGCACACTATTCGCGATCTGCTATGGCGCGGGGCTTCTAGGGTCTCGACTCGCTGAAATGATCGTCACAAAAGAAGCGCAAAGTCTCGGCGAGTTTTTTGAAAAACTCTTCTCGTTTGGTGGGATGCTTTTTTACGGTGGGGTGATTCTTGGTCTCTGTTCTGGCTGGATCTATTGTCGCATAAAAAAACTCGATCCCGGCACCGTGCTAGATCTGAGCGTCCCCGCCCTCTTTCTGGGACTCATGTTCGGGCGGATCGGCTGTTTTCTTAATGGTGACGACTACGGTAAACCTGGCCCTGAGTCCTCCTTATTCACCGTCATCTTTCCTAACCTCGGCGACAATACACCACGTTATGCCACACAGCTTATGGAGAGCGCCTTCGCGCTTGGTCTATTTTTTCTAGCCCTATGGCTATTTAAGAAGCCACGAAAGGCCTCAGGTCAAACGGGGCTTCTGCTGCTCATACTTTACGGCTGCTTTCGTTTCTTCATCGAATACCTGCGCGACGATCCACGGGGATTCTTTTTTATTCCCGCCTTGAGCACCTCGCAGGGGATAAGCATGCTCATCTGCATCGTCGGCCTAACACTGCTCTTTCGTGCGCGCTTCGCTAGGACCAACGTATGACTAGCATGAAGACCTATAGCTCATTTTTTGATGCTTTTCTTGAAAAGCTCCAGCAGACAAACTTACTCAGTCTAAGGGGCCTACCCGAGAATTTTCTCCCCTGGTTCTTTTTACAGACTCGATTGCAACGCCCCCAAGGCGCTCTCGTTATTGTTGTGTCTAAGGTTCGTGAATTTTCAGCCTGGGTTCAGCTATTTGAAGACAATGCGCGACTCTTTAAAGACCACAACTTTATCGTCGATCAAATGCCCCACTACTCCGTATGGGGCGCTGATCGTTACGTGAATCAAAATCAGCTGCAGGCCCAACGCATCGGTTCCCTTGTTCATCTCAAAGAAAAAAAGAACCCGATCATTCTGACGACAATGGCTGCACTGGCGCAGCGAACCATTTCTCCGGACGTGCTTGCGACTAGCCTCATCCACCTTGCTAAGGGGCAGGAATGGGAGCTCGATCAACTCGAGGAGAAGCTGCGTGATCTCGGCTTTCAGCGTACAGAATCGATTGATGAGGTAGGTCAGTTTTCGATTCGCGGCGGTATCGTGGACATTTTTTCTCCCGCGAATCTGCATCCTGTCCGCATTGAGTTCTTTGGTGATGAAATTCGCTCTCTGCGCTTCTTCTCCTTGGACACACAAAGAAGTGTTTCAACGATCGAAGAAGTGACTCTTGCCCCAGCGCGCGAGTCATTTGCCCCACTCGGTCAGAGAAAAAAAGATGCGCAGCATCTTTACGACTACCTTCTGCAACTCGACATGGATCAGCATGAACGAGAAGGCATGGTGGATGCTTTTCAAGATGGGCTCTTGTTTCCTGGCTTTCAGATTTTCCAGCCGCTGTTCCGCGCCAATGAAAATTTTTCTGCGCAGTATCTTTCGGAAAACGATCTCCTTTTTTTTCCGGGATCCTATGGGGCGAGCTTAACGTCCTTCGAAGAATACTTCGAAAAACTAAAAGACAACTTTCAACAAGATGTTGACGCGAAGCGCGGGTCGATGCCTCCCGACATGCATTTTGCGAGTGCGCCCGACCTTGGAAAATATCTTCTCGAACGCGGTCACCTCATCAGTGTCGGCGAGCCGCTCACCCAGAGATCCTGGGAAGATTTGTCTCTCGCGCTGCACCAAGAAGAGCGCTTAAGCGAAAACCTCAAGAACGAATCCCTTCGTTTTGATCACTGGATGGGGCAGGTTCAGAAACTTCTTGCGGAAGGTGGGAAAACAGTTCTTCTCGCGCCACAAGAAGATCAACTCAAGCGTCTCGCTTCCCTGCTTGAACATCGCAACATCTATGCGGCGAGAGACGATGAGATACTAAAAAAAGTACTCGGCGGGTCCATTCCCGAAAATTCTGTGACACTCGGTCGCGGCAGCTTTACGTCCCCGTTTTATCTCAGCGAAAAAAAGCTACTCACTCTCTCTGAACAAGTGTTGTTCGGCACCAAAAAGCGACTGCCGCAAGGTTCAACGAAATTAAAAAATTACCTCAGCTCCTTCAAAGATCTCAAGGTCGGTAGCCTTGTGGTCCACCTGGAGCACGGCATCTGTCGTTATCTAGGACTGACAACACTCAAAGTGGGTGTTGGTGACGCGGATTTTTTGCATCTCGAATTTTCAGGCGGGGACAAACTTTATCTACCCGTCGATAAACTTGGCGTTCTTCAGCGTTACAACTCGGGAAGCGAACAACGCGTTAATCCCTCGCTTGATAAGTTGCGCGGACAGAACTGGGAGAAACGAAAAGGTCGCGTCCGTAAAGCGGTTAAGGATATCGCTGCAGATCTTATCGCCACACAGGCAAAACGAAAACTCGCGGTGGGCCACCAATACAGCGCGCCTGGCGAAATGTATTATCGCTTCGAAGCAGAGTTCCCTTACGAAGAAACTCCCGATCAACTTAAGGCCATTGAGGACGTCAATACGGACCTAAGCGCGCAAAACCCCATGGATCGACTTCTCTGCGGAGACGTTGGTTTTGGCAAAACGGAAGTCGCTTTGCGTGCGGCTATGAGATCTGTTGTTGATGGCTATCAAGTGTTGGTTCTCGTTCCCACAACTGTGCTGTGCCATCAGCACTTTCGAACATTTAAGAATCGTATGGAAGGCTTCGGTCTTCGCGTGGCGCAAGCAAATCGTTTCGTAAAACCACAGGAGCTTAAAAAGACTCTCGAAGATCTGAGCGCCGGGAAAGTTGACGTTCTTATTGGAACGCACCGCATACTCTCAAAAGATGTAAAACCACGCCGTCTCGGACTCCTGATTATTGATGAAGAACAACGTTTTGGTGTGGAGCATAAAGAAAAGCTCAAGGCGTTCGCTCACGGCGTTGATATCTTAACACTTTCCGCGACACCTATTCCGCGCACGCTTCACATGTCGCTGCTAGGCTTAAAAGATATCAGTCTTATCACCACGCCCCCCAAGGAGCGTCTGTCGATTAAAACCTACGTTGCGCCATTCGAAGAGGATTTGATCAAGAACGCTCTCGAACAGGAACTCCGTCGTGGCGGACAGATTTTCTTTCTCCACAATCGCGTTGAAGACATCGCGGAGGTCTGCAACCACATCAGCCGCCTTGTGCCCCATGCGGAAGCCCGTGTAGCGCACGGCCAAATGCCGGCGCACGAACTCGAAAAAGTCATCATTGATTTTTTGGAGCAGAAGTTCCCCATTCTTGTTTGCACAACGATCATCGAATCTGGCATCGACATGCCCAACGTAAATACTCTTATCGTGAACCACGCGGACCGGTTCGGCCTTTCACAGCTCTATCAGATCAGGGGGCGCGTAGGACGATCCCGGCAGCAGGCATATGCTTATTTTCTCGTCCCGAACGCCGCATCTTTGCACGGGGATGCACGTAAACGCTTGGAGCTCCTTGCTACCCATCAGGAACTCGGTGAAGGCTTTCACATCGCAAACTACGATTTGGAGATGCGTGGAGCGGGTAACCTTGTTGGCTCTAGCCAATCGGGACAAATGGCGGAAATCGGCGTTGAGCTCTATACCGAGATGCTTGAGAAAGCCATCCGCGAAATGCAGGGTCAGGTCGTCGCCGAAAAAATCGACACGGAAATCAAGCTTCCCGTCTCCGCGACCATTCCACCTGATTACATTCAAAACGAAAACTATCGCTTGATGGTGTATAAAAATCTGTTCTCCGCCGCGGGCGAAACGGAGCTGGATGAGATTGCAAAAGATCTTCAGGATCGTTTTGGTGAAGTTCCATTAGCAACCCTAAGGCTCCTAAAAGTGGCGCGATTAAAGATTTTATTGCGAATTTGCCAAGCGCAAAGCATCACGAGCAAAAGCGCGAAGGAATTTGAAGTCCGCTTCCACTCTCTAAGAGAGACACAAATTGCTAAAATAATCGAAGTGGTTAGCGAGAAGCCGCATGCTTACAAGCTAACTCCCGATTACCGTCTGAACATATTCTTGGATCGCAAAGAGCACTTTCACGACGACCAACAGGTAAACATGTTGGAAGCTCTTATCAGCCGACTCCATCCACTTGCACAAGACATGGAGGTCTTTGCAAAAAATGAGTAAAAAATGGATCATCATCGGCATTCTCATATGTTTCTTTGTCGGCGCCTATACATGGAAGATCGCCTACACAGGGCGACATACCGCTAGAAATGAAAAACAGGATCTAGAAACAACACAGATTCCGCTGCATGCCACACTGGTTTATGTGGGTGAAGAGCCGATCAGCTCAGAAGATTTGGAGTGGGAATTTGATTTGCAAACCAAAGGATTGGAAGCGTCGGAAGAACTCACTCCGACACCCGACCTAGGGCCAAAACTTGACCAGGCCCTTTCGCCACTAAAAGAGCGATTGCTTGCCAGCATGATTGAACGCAAGGTTTTGTACCACTTCGTTGGACAAGATCCCGAATTCGATTTAAGTATCTCGGCGCGCTACACGGGCTGCCTTGAGGAATGGCAGACCAGTTTGAAAGAAACCGCCAGCATTGCTAAAACCAACAAAGATCAAGAACGCCTCAAAAGCCGCCTCTGTGAGCAAAGTATCCTCGATCAATACCTGGAAGAACGGGTGTATCCGAAGATCCAAGTTAAAGACGAAGAACTACTTCAATACTATAACGACAACAAAAACGAATTTCGCTCCCCCGAAAAAGCCATCGTGCGGCAAATCGTGCTCGCCAACGAGAATGACGCGAAGCGCGTTTTTGGCAAAGTAAAGGGCGACAATTTTGAAGAATATGCCAGAGAGTACTCTATCGCCCCAGAAGCGACCCAGGGCGGGCTTGTGGGAGCCTTCGCCAGGGGGCAGATGCCTTCATTTTTTGATGTGGCATTTTCCATGCGGCCAGGCGAAATTAATGGCATTATAAAGTCGCACTATGGCTTTCACATTATTAAGTTAGAAAAAAAGATTCCCAAAGTTTCGTTAGGCTACAGTGAAGCGCAGCCAAAAATTCGGGATCTTCTTTTGAAGAAGAAAAAAGAAGAGGAATATAAAAAATGGGTGGAGATCGCACTCAACGCCATACCGGTAAAAACACCAAAGCCTTTGTGGTAGGTCTGTTTCTCGCACTGGGCGTCTTTAGCTCCTCACTCCATGCGGAACAGGAAACGCTTATCGATCGGCTCGCGGCGGAAGTTAACGGTGAGCCTATCGCATACAGTGAAGTGATGGACAAAGTGACAAATGGTCCACTCGTTGAAGTAGCTCCCTATCCTGCTAAAGAAAATGACCCGCCATTTGACGTCGCCTTACAAGATCTCATCAACCGCAAGCTGATCATGCAAAAAGCGCAGGAGTATGAGATCGAAGTTACTGACGAGGAACTCGATCAAGAGATCAAAAATTTTCTCGAAAAGCGGCACCTCACGGAAGACGGCCTCAAAGCCGCCATCGCCCAGCAAGGACTTACGATGGAGCAATACCGTCGCGACTTCCGCAACCAAATCATCCTAAGTCAATTTCAAGGCCGCGTGATTCTTCCGTCAGTGAAAATCACCGATAAAGACATCGAGATTTATTATCTAAAAACATCCGGTAATACGGCTGAGAACCTTAAGCTTCAGCTGCGCCAAATTTTTGTTCGCCTTGATCCAAGCTCTTCCGAAACCGTTAAAAAAGGCAAAGAGGAGTTAGTAAAAACGATTCAACAGAAGTTGAAAGATGGCATGGCTTTCGGAGAGGCGGTAAAGATCTATTCCGATGACACACAGGGGCGAGAGAACGGTGGGCTCATGCCACTCATTTATTTGAAAGACATGGCAACTCCCTTTCAGAAGGCCATTGAAGCGCTCAAGGAAGGTGAGTCTTCAGAGGGAATAAAAACACCACAAGGATATTACATCTTCTTTTTGCAGAATAAGTCTTTTGCCGGAAATACTGAGTACGCGGGAAAAAAACGTGAACTAGAAATGCAACTGCGCCAAGAAGAAGTGGGTCGACAGACCATGCGGTGGTTAAGCGATGAGCGTAAGCGATCAAAGATAAAAATTGTTAGCGACCAGATGGCATCATCCAAAAGTCACTAACTCTTTCTGGTGCGATAAATGGACACCACCGCTGCGGTGAACACTGTAAAGTTCGCTAGCCATGCGGCAAAGAAAGGGGGCAACGTCCCCCTCTTCCCTAAGGCTCTACCCGCATTCAAAATAAACCAGTAAGACACGCCGATGGCGATGGCGAGGAGAATTCCGCGCGCCGTCTCCATCGTTCGCTCGGATTTGTAGCCAAATTTCAATCCAATCAAGCACACCACGAACGCGGCAAAGTAAAACGCAAACTTGATGTGCATATCAACTTCCAAAGACAACACATCCAGGCCACTCACGCGTCCTTGCGAGACAATTTCTGAGAGCTCCGCCAAACTCATCTCGCTGGAAAGCCTCCGTTCTTTCTTCAACTTCTGCGGCTCAACGGGAATCGGAATGCTAAGAGTTTTACGCTGCTCTGTGTAGGAAACGGTGCCATTGGGCCAAAAATAAACCATCTTTACATTATAGAGTTGCCAGTCATCACTCTGTGGTTTGTAGACGGCTTGCTGCGCCTCAAGAGTTCTTTTTGGGCGGAATCCGTTGCCGGTGTAGATGACACGCACACCGATCATGGTACGCGTCAAAGGATCGTAGTCCTTAAAATTGTAGAGCACGCTCCCGTCGCGAATCCATCGCGCTCCTTCCGCAATCTGCATCTCTGAATGTTTTTCGATTTTTACCTTTTGGATGTAGTGCATTTTTCTCGCGGAGACTGGCAGGATGACTTCACCAATAAGAACGGAAACCAAACTGAGTATCACTCCACCCACTGCTACGGGGGCACCCACTCGCAATGGACTCATACCCGCCGCCCGCATGGCGGTAATTTCGTTGGTGCGACTTAAAAGCACCATACAAATAACCGAACTAAGCAGCGCCGCAATGGGTAGAGCTTGAAGGAGTAAGTTTGGCGTTTGATAGATGTAGTAGAGGATAAGATCTTTTGTTTCCGGATTGTAACGAGCGAGGTAACGAGTCGACTTGTGAATGAAATCAAACAACATGAAAAGAAACGTACAGAGAAACATCGCACTCAGTACGTATTTGAAAAAATCACGAAGGACGTAAAAAAATAAAGTCATGAATCAGGACTTTTTCCCGCTAGCCACTGGTGTGAGTGATCGAGCGAGAATATAAGGTAGTCCCTTTTTACCCCGCTCTACGGTCCCAAATACCTTTACAACATGTAACTCTTTGTCCTTAAGAAGATCTTCTGCCTTATCAAGGTGAGTCAGCACAACAAGCATGCGACCGGAATCGTCGTTCATAATCAAGTGCGTAAAATACTTCCCCGTAGAGAGGATAGATCCTTCCAGAATAACCTCCTTGCCCATGAGATGGCCGGTGTCAAAATGAAGCTCTTTGGTTGTAACCTGACTCGGGTCACTAAAGACCGTCCCCCCCGTCAGACCAAAACTGAAATCGTCAACCGCCTCCGGAAGCGAACGTCCACCCCAGCAGCCCGTTAGCATCAATGACAAAAGTAAAAAGATTCGGGCCATGAGTCCATCCCCCTCCATCAATTCTCGTCACGAGTTTTCACCATTATAAACCAAAAAACCCCAATAACTCAGCCAGGAAGGATGGGCTTTAATAAAAAAAGCCTCCGGAATGTTCCGGAGGCTTCGATCACCAACTTATCAGGGATTACTTGTCCGCTTTTGGAGCGAAGTCTACGAATTCGATCGTCGCCAATTGAGCGCCGTCACCGAAACGCACACCGCGCTTAAGAATGCGGGTGTAGCCGCCTTGACGAGACTTAAAACGATCCGCGAGATCGCCGAAGATCTTACCTACCGCATCTTTATCGTAGATGTAGCCGGCAGCCATGCGACGGTGGTGGAGTTCACCTTTTTTGCCAAGAGTCACCATTTTTTCTACGACTGTGCGTAGTTCTTTAGCTTTTGGCAAAGTTGTCGTAATTCGCTCATGAATCACGAGTGAGGTTGCCAAGTTACGCAACAACGCCTTACGCTGCGCGCTGTTTCGACCTAACTTTCTGTATCCGTGCTTGTGTCGCATAGTATCCCTCGCTCACCCTAATTTTTTTCTTAGTTCTTGTCGTTCTCGCGTTGACGCAACATGGATGGATCGAAACCATCGATCTTCATGCCAAGTGATAGACCCATTTCCGCGAGAATGTCTTTGATCTCGTTAAGAGATTTACGACCGAAGTTTTTCGTTTTAAGCATTTCGGCTTCGGACTTGGTTACCAATTCACCGATAAACTTGATGTTTGCGTTTTCAAGGCAGTTCGCCGCGCGAACGCTGAGCTCGAGAGAGTCAACTGTCTTGAAGAGATTATCGTTCAGAGCTGGACGAGAATCTTTATCTGTCTCTACGCTCTTCTTCGCTTCTGTCTCCTCAGACTCGTCGAAGTTGATGAAGATCGTGAGCTGCTCTTTCAAGATCTTCGCCGCGTATGCAAGCGCGTCGTCAGGACGAACAGCTGAGTTTGTCCAGATTTCAACCGTCAAGCGATCGTAGTCGGTCATTTGACCAACGCGAGCGTTGGAAACGTTGTAAGCAACGCGACGAACAGGAGCAAAGATAGAATCGGTAACAATGTAATCTTGTGGAATGTCTTCCGTACGGTTTAGTTCAGCGGAAACATAGCCGCGGCCGTGGCGAACGATCATTTCCATGTCCAATTTACCGTCTTCACCTACGGTGCAGATAAACTGGTCTGGGTTCAAAATTTCAACATCGCTGCTGCACTCAATATCACCTGCGCGAAGAACGCCTTCGCCTTTAGACTTGAGCGTGATGCGCGCATCGCGCTCACCGAGGTAACGGATGTTAACTTGCTTAAGGTTCAAAATAACGTCAGTAACATCTTCTTTGATGCCCTGAATTGTGCTCAGCTCGTGGTCGACGCCTTCGATGCGTACCGCAACAATCGCAGCACCGTTGATGCTGGACAACAATACACGGCGCAATGAGTTACCCAAGGTAATCCCGTAACCGCGTTCCAAAGGCTTCGCGACAAACTTGCCGTAATCGTCGCGCAACACTTCTACTTCGACGTTTTTCGGGCTGATTAGATCTTGCCAGTTACGATGCATAAAGGCGTTCTCCGTTAGAACTCAGTTGCGTACCAAACCAAATTAAATAAGCGAGCCGCACCTGATTTTCTCAGACTGAGAGGGCAGCTCTTCCGTTCCGTTATACGCGGCGACGTTTTGGTGGACGGCAACCATTGTGTGGAACTGGTGTAATATCCTTCAAAAGATTCACGCGTAGGCCAACGTTTGCGAGTGCGCGAACAGCACTTTCGCGACCGCCGCCTGGTCCCTTAACGAGTACGGAGATAGTGCGCATGCCGGCGTCCATCGCCTTGCGTGCCGCTTCTTCGCCTGCAACCTGAGCTGCGTAAGGAGTGCTTTTACGAGAGCCTTTGAAGCCCTTAGCACCAGCGGATGACCAAGACACGACTTCACCGTTCAAATCGGTGATAGTAACGATCGTGTTGTTAAAAGTAGCTTGGATATGAGCTACGCCCATAGGGACGTTTTTCTTACCGCGCTTTTTACGTGTAGTCGTCGTTGGAGTTGTCACCTTTGACATCTTTAAATCCTATCTCGCGATGTTACTTCTTCTTGTTGGCGATAGTCTTGCGTGGACCTTTACGGGTACGCGCATTCGTTTTAGTACGCTGGCCGCGAGTAGGTAGACCGCGACGGTGGCGCATTCCACGATAGTTGCCAAGGTCGATCAAGCGCTTGATATTGAGAGAAACTTCTTGGCGAAGGTCACCCTCTACCAAATAGCCTTCAGAATCGATCGCTTTACGAATGTTGTTTACTTCGTCTTGTGAAAGATCCGCTGCCTTCTTCGTGAGGGAAATTCCCGCAGCGTTGATGACTTTAACGGCTGCCGCGCGACCGATGCCATAAATGCTCGTCAACGCGATATCTACTCTTTTTGTACCAGGCAAATCTACGCCTGCGATTCGAGCCATGTATCTTCTCCTGATTCCTAGGCCTGATTAACCTTGCTTCTGCTTGTGCTTCTTAATGTCACAGATGACGCGCACGATACCACGCCGACGAATCACCTTACATTTTTCACAGATGGGTTTAACGCTTGCTCTAACCTTCATGGTGCCCTCGATCTATCAAACTAAAAAAGGACGCTTTATTTCGAACGGTAAATGATCCGGCCGCGACCAAGATCATACGGTGAAATCTCCAACTTAACTTTGTCGCCTGGGAGGATCCGAATAAAGTGCATACGCATTTTGCCACTAATATGGGCCAGAACCTCATGACCGTTTTCTAGCTCGACGCGGAACATCGCGTTCGGCAACGGTTCCTTAACGACACCCTCAATCTCAATGACTTCTTCTTTAGCCATACAGTCTGCAACTATCCAAAATGTCTCATGTTTTTTAAGAAACGGAGCGGGTCAACAGCCACTTGAGACAAAAGCTGCGACAATGTACCTTAAGCCCCTGAAGAGAGCAAGGGTTGATGTCAACACTGCTCTTTATTTTCCACCTGTTTTCACAGGATCCGCTGCATTTCCTTTTTCACGGCCGCGTAAACCTCTTCGGTATCGCCATTGCCATTGATGCAGTGGTAGAGACTCTCGTTCTTATAGAACTCCAGGATGGGCTTGGTCTCGTTGTCATAAACCTCAAGACGGACCCGAACCTTAGCTTCTTCATCATCTTTTCGCTGGGTTACCGACCCACCACACTTATCGCAAACGCCGGGCTTCTTCGTCGGATTTGACTCCGCGTGGAAGGTCGCACCGCATTGCCCACATACGCGTCGGCCGCTAATTCGAGCGATCAACTCACCTCGATCAACATCCAAATGAATGGCGGCCTTTACCGGGTGCGTATCAGCCATCGACTCTAGGGTCTTGGCTTGAGCTATATTCCGCGGATACCCATCTAATAGAATCCGCTCATTCTTGTTTGTTCCTAGCTCCGCTTTTAGCACCTCGAAGAGAACGTCGTCTGGAACGAGACGCCCTTCTTCCATAAATGCCTTGGCTTTAAGCCCAACGGGTGTGCCTAGTCGAATCTGCGCTCTAAGGGCATCACCAGTCGAAATCTTGCGAAAATGATCTCTTTCAGCAAGTAGTTCAGCCTGTGTTCCTTTTCCGGCGCCTGGCGCTCCCGTTAAAAGGATAATCATCCGCGCATTCCTCTCGGACGGATACTTCCTTGCTTCAAGAAAGCTTCGTAACGGAGAGACTGACGATGCGCATCGATTTGTCGGAACGTCTCAAGTGCCGTACCTACGATGATCAACAAGCTGGTACCACCGAAATAGAACTGGACGTGAAAACGGTCAGTAATGAGGGACGGTACAAGACAAATTGCCGCGAGATACAACGCGCCGAACAAAGTTAAACGGTTGATGACTTTTCCGAGGTACTCTGAGGTTCTCGCACCTGGGCGTATTCCTGGAATAAAGCCACCGTGCTTCTTCAAGTTCTCAGCAATATCGTCCGGCTTGAACTGGATCGATGTGTAGAAGAAAGCGAAGAAAACAATAAGAGTCAGGTAGATAAGGTTATAGAGCCAACCACCTGGTACAAAAAACGTGTTAATGAAATTCGCTACCGGCGTGTTTTCTGAAACTGCAGCGACAGTCACTGGCAATTGCAAAAGCGAACTAGCGAAGATGGGAGGGATAACTCCCGCCGTGTTAATACGCATTGGTAGATGCGAAGTCTGTCCACCGTAAACGCGACGCCCAACTTGTCGTTTTGCGTATTGAATCGGAACTTGGCGTGCGCCTTGTTCCATGAAAACCACACCCGCAGTAATGACGACGACTACCGTAACGAGAAGAAGAATTTGCGGAATCTCCATCTCAGCAGAATTGACCTTCGAGTACGTGCTTCCGATAACGTGCGGCAAGCCCGCGACGATGCCAGAGAAGATAATGAGTGACATGCCGTTGCCGACACCTTTGTCGGTAATCTGCTCGCCCAACCACATCACAAACGCCGTACCGGCTGTTAGTGAAAGAGCTGTCATGAACAACCACCAGGGTCCGGAGTCCATCACCAATTGACCGCCACCGAACTGTGCGCCCGCCAAGGTCTTTGCAATCATGAAACCTTGAATCAGGGATAGAACAACAGTGCCGTAACGCGTGTACTGCGTGATCTTCTTACGCCCAGCATCTCCCTCTTTGGAAAGAGCTTCGAGATGCGGCACAACAACCGTCAAAAGCTGCGCGATAATTGATGCGGAGATATAAGGCATCACACCAAGAGCGAAGATACTGAAACGCTCGAGTGCACCACCTGAGAACATGTTGAACATGCCGAACAGGTTAGCCCCTTGGCTGCGGAAAAATTCACCTAGCGCATGAGAGTCGACACCAGGAATCGGAACGTGGACGCCAATCCTGTACAACGCTAGAAAACCCAGTGTGTACAAAATTTTCTTCTGCAAATGATTCAGGCTGACTTCCGGTAGAGATGAAACCCGCTTACCCACTACTAGATCTCCTCGAACTTACCACCAACTTTTTCAACAGCCGCTTTCGCAGTCGCACTTGCTTTATGTAACGAGATTGTCAGACTTTTTTCAAGCTTACCTTTTGCCAAAAGTTTTACTGGCTTATCGGTAAAGCGAATCAAGCCCGCGTCTACGAGAACCTCTGGGGTTACCTTAACCGTCGCGTCGAACTGATTCAGCTGACTCAGGTTGATAACGTTGTAGTCTACGCGGAAAGGATTCTTAAAACCGCGCTTTGGAAGACGACGGTACAATGGCATCTGGCCGCCTTCGAAACCGGCGCGAACTTTGCCGCCTTTGCGAGCCAACTGACCTTTGTGACCTTTACCCGCAGTCTTTCCCCAGCCGCTACCAGTACCACGACCCAAACGCTTCTTTGCTGTGTTGGATCCCTTGGCTGGGCTCAAGTTACCGAGGTTTTTTAATTCCGTTTTCATGAATCACACCTTTATTCAGAGACAAGCTGGTACTCAACCAGGTGCTTAACTTTATTGATCATCCCACGGATACAGTTGTTGTCTTTGTGGGTTTTTGTATTGCCGATGCGGCCCAAGCCCAACGACTCAACAACTTTGCAGTGAGCCGGAGGCTGACCGATCAAGCTGCGTTTTTGTTTCACGATAATCTTAGACATCGCCTATTCTCCTGCTTTCTGCCTTTTAGTGGCGGGCTTGAACCATTTCTTCAAGTGGTTTGCCGCGCAATTCTGCGTATTCGGCCACTGGCATCAATTTCATCAAACCGTCCATTGTCGCGCGAACGATGTTGGAGTGGTTAGAGGTGCCGTGAACTTTGCAAACGATATCTTCGATACCGGCCAATTCAACGATTGTACGTACAGCGCCACCGGCGATAATACCTTTACCTTTTTTAGCTGGGTACATCAGAACCTTAGCGGAACCGTATTTACCGATAACTTCAAAAGGAATAGTGCCGTTGTACTTGGGCACAGCGTGCATCATCTTCTTGGCTTGGTCAGAACCTTTGCGGATTGCATCGGGTACTTCGTTTGCTTTACCAAGGCCGAAGCCTACTTTGCCTTTGCCATCACCGACGACGACTAGTGCACTGAAGCTGAATCGGCGACCGCCTTTAACAACCTTGGCTACGCGCGCAATGTTAATCACGCGATCTTGTAAACCATCTTCTCTTTGCTTATCTTTAACTTCTTTAGCCACTTTGGCCCTCCGTTAATCGCGCTTAATTAGAATTGCAGACCGCCTTCACGTGCACCATCTGCCAAAGCCTTGACGCGCCCATGATAGGCGTAGCCGTTTTTATCAAAAACAACGGCGGAAATTTGCTTAGCTTTGCATTTCTCGGCCAGTTTCTTACCAAGATCGGAACACGCTTCCTTATTCGCACGTGAATCAGACTTGAAAGAATGGATCGAAACAATTGTTTCGCCCTTATTGTCGTCGATAACCTGCGCGTAGATATGCGTCGCGGAGCGGCTGATTGTCAAGCGGGGTCTCTCGGCGGTTCCGGAAACCTTGTTGCGGATACGCTTCTTGCGCTTAAGCCGCAGCTGCAGTTTTTGTTTCAGATTTGCCATGATCTATCCACCTATATACAGATTCAGTTTGTTTATTTTTTGCCGGCCGCTTTACCAACTTTAGTAACGATGACTTCGTCTGAGTAACGAACACCTTTACCGTGGTAGGGCTCAGGAGGACGAATACCGCGAATCTTCGCTGCCATTTCGCCTACGTCTTCTTTAGAAGCACCAGTGATTGTGATGCTTGTCTGCTTATCCACTTCTACGTTAACGCCTTCAACAGGCTCAAAATAAACTGGATGGCTGAAACCCAAGCTTAGGTTAAGACCTTTGCCTTGCTTAGCAGCACGGTAACCAACGCCTACCAACGTAAGAGTCTTTGTCCAGCCTTTTTCCGCACCATGGACCATGTTCGCCATAAGTGTGCGGCTGAGACCGTGGTATTTACGATGCTCTTTAGTGTCAGCTTTTGGAGCAACAAGAATTTTGTCGCCTTCAACAGTTACTTTAACCGTGTGATGAAAATCGCGGACCAAGCTACCCTTGGGGCCCTTCACTTTCACAGTATTATTTTCAACTTTAACTTCTACGCCTTTTGGCAGAGAAATCGGCGCCTTACCAATACGTGACATAGCTCATTTCCTTCTAGAACACGGAGCAAATATGCTCGCCACCGATGTTGAGTTTACGTGCTTCCTTGTCTGTCATAACACCTTTCGATGTGGACAAGATCGCGATACCGAATCCGTTCTTAACGGAAGGAATTTTGGTAGCGGCAACGTACTCACGGCGTGAGCATGTACTTACACGATTAATCTCTTGAATTGCGGATTGGCCTTTTTCGCCATACTTCAGCGCAACTTTGAGAAGGCCTTGCTTTCCATCGCGTACGCACTTGTACCCGCGGATGAAGCCTTCGTCGCGAAGGATGTGAGCAATCGCAATCTTGATCTTGGATGCGGGAATCGACACAACTTCAAGGCCAGCCTTTTGGCCGTTCCTGATTCTGGTCAACAAGTCCGCTATGGGATCTGTAATATTCATGAAATATAGTCTCCGACCGTTTTGTCAGTTTTACCAAGATGATTTCGTTACACCGGCGATTAAGCCGTTTGATGCCAAGTCACGGAAGCAAATACGGCAGATGCCAAACTTCCGATAAACCGCGCGAGGCCGTCCGCACTTATTGCAACGCGTATAACCGCGCGTTGAAAATTTGGGCTTTCTCTTCGCCTTCTCAATCATGGATTTCTTTGCCATTCCATCTCCTCAAATATCTGGCAAGTAAGCCAACGGCTTAGTTTTTGCGGAACGGGAAGTTGAACTTGTCCATCAGGGCCTTCGCATGTACATCATTTTTCGCTGACATTACCAGCGTGATGCCAAGACCGCGAACTTTATCAACTTTATCGTATTCAATCTCTGGAAAAATAATCTGCTCTTTTACACCCAACGTGTAGTTTCCACGGCCATCAAAAGCCTTTGGAGAGAAACCGCGGAAGTCGCGGATACGTGGAATCGCTACGTTGATCAAGCGATCCAAGAACTCATACATACGTTGGTGACGTAGAGTTACACAAGCGCCGATAGGCATGCCTTGACGGAGTTTGAATGTCGCGATGCTTTTCTTAGCGCGGGTCATGATTGGTTTTTGACCGGTAATCGCCGTCAGGTCGCGAATAGCGCCTTCGAGAATCTTGATGTTCTGTACGGCTTCGCCCTGGCCGATATTGACCACGATTTTTTCTAGTTTGGGAACTTCGTTGGCGTTCTCGAGGCCCAGCTCTTTAATGAGGTCGGCACGAATTTCTTTATATTGCTTTTGCAAGCGAGGGGTTGTTGTTGGGATGTTACCCATAATCTTTCACCTTTTCGTTTAACTACAAATTTAAAAACGATCCTGGCCGAAAGAAGCGATCTTTTATCTAGATAACTTCTGGCGCCAATGAGGCAATACGCACAAAACCTTTTTGACGAACTTCACGAGCGATCGGTCCGAAAATACGTGTGCCGACTGGTTCGTTGTCCTTACCTTTGATCAAAACGGCTGCGTTTTCATCAAAACGAATCGTTGTACCGTCTGGGCGCAAAACATCTTTTTTCACGCGGACGATAACAGCTTTATGCACGGTCCCTTTTTTAACTTTGCTATTGGGAGCCGCTTCTTTGATCGACACGACGATTGTGTCGCCCACAGTTGCGAAACGACGCTTGCTACCACCCAAAACCTTAAAGCACTTAAGGAGTTTGGCGCCGGAGTTATCGCCGCTCTGTAGAGTGGATTCCATCTGAATCATAAATAAATTCCCCTAGCCGGTATTTCTAGCGCTTAAGCTTCTTCTGCACGCTTAACGATTTTCAATAGATCAAAACGCTTGTTGGCACTGCGTGGACGAGCAGCAATAACCAATACAGAGTCACCGATCTTTGTTTCGTTCTTCTCATCATGGAACATGAGCTTCGTGCGGCGTTTAATGAATTTGCCGTATTCTGAGTGCTTAACCGTGCGATCGATCAAGCCGACGCGAGACTTGCTCATCTTGTCGCTAGTAACGACGCAGAGAAATGGTCTGGCTTTTTTTGTTTCGGTTTTGTGGCTCACAGTTATTTACCCTTTGCCATGACGGTTTTTTTCTTTTCATTTTCGATCGTCAGAACGCGAGCAAGAGATTTTTTCAGTTTGCGAACTTTGCCCGTGTTAACGGTTGGCGCAGAATAGATATCCATACGGATTTGCGCTAACTGTTTTCTGATATCATCCTGAACTTCGCGCATCTTTGCGCTGTCTAACTTGCGGATTTCATCCGTGTTCATCTTTAGAATATCCATTACGCCCAAGGATCCTCCCCTTTAATTAGCAAGCGCGTTCTCAGCGGAAGCTTCGCAGCTGCTAAAGTAAGTGCTTCTTTTGCGATTTCTGGCGTAACGCCGTTCATTTCGTAAAGAATGCGACCAGCTTTAACTTCCGCGACATAGTGATCGACAGACCCTTTACCGCTACCCATTCGCACTTCCAATGGTTTCTTTGTAACTGGCTTGTCGGGGAACATCTTAATCCAAACGCTCCCGCCGCGTTTGATGTATCGAGTCATCGCTACACGAGCAGCTTCGATCTGACGTGCTGTAATACGACCATGCTCAAGAGCTTGCAAGCCGAAATCGCCGAAGGCCAACTGAGCGCCGCGCTCTGCATCGCCTTTAATGCGACCTTTGAACCGCTTACGGAATTTCATCCTCTTAGGTGACAACATATTCGCTTCCTCTTAACGCCCTAAGGCTTCTCTTTAGTTATCTCGATCCAGCTTCTCGCCCTTGAAGATCCACACCTTAACGCCGATGATGCCGTAGGTGGTTGCTGCTTCATGGGTGCCGTAGTCGATGTCCGCGCGGAGAGTATGGAGAGGAACGCGTCCTTCTCGGTAGTTCTCAGCACGAGACATGTCCGCTCCGCCCAAACGGCCGGATACGCGAACCTTAATGCCCTTAGCGCCTGCCTTAATCGTTGCGCCGATGGCTTTTTTCATCGCGCGGCGGAAGGAAACACGACGCTCAAGCTGTTGAGCAATGCTTTGAGCAACCAAGTTGGCGTCAAGGTCTGGCTTAGAGACCTCAAAAACGTTTACACTTGGATCGCCAGAGGTAATTTTGCAAAAGCGTACAAGTTCTTCTTTGAGGCTTTCCGCGCCAGCGCCTTTTTTACCGATAATGATACCGGGGCGGCTGGAGAAGATATTTACCTTCATGTTAGAAGCTGCGCGCTCGATATCGATGCGAGATACACCAGCGGAAGCAAACTTCTTCTTGATGTAAGCGCGGATACGAAGATCTTCGTGCAAGTTCTTGGCAAAGTTATGCTTGCCGTACCAGCGGGAAGACCATGGGCGCGTTACGCCTGTGCGAAAACCAATTGGATTGACTTTTTGTCCCACGAAACTACCTCTTTAAATCTCGGTCAGTTTAACAGTGATGTGCGACGTACGCTTGCGCAACGGTGTTGCGCGACCTTGTGCGCGCGGTAGGAACCGCTTCAACACATAACCGCCGTCTACAAAAACCTCAGACACGATCAGACGATCTACGTCTATTGTCGCGCGGTCAGTCGCATTCGCCATTGCTGATTTGATCAGCTTTGACAGCATGGGAGCTGCCTTGCGGTTCATAACACGTAAAGTGTCGAGGGCTGTTGAAACCGGTTTACCACGTACCAAATCCGCCACTAGACGGGCCTTACGGGGTCCAATTCGTACATTACGTAATATTGCTTTGTAAGCATCTGCCATTGCCGGTCTCCGATTTACTTCTTAACCGTCTTGTCTTTAGAGTGACCAAAAAATGTCCGGGTTGCAGCAAATTCACCCAGCTTATGGCCGACCATATTTTCAGTTACGAATACTGGAACAAACTTCTTGCCGTTATGAACGAGGAAGTTGAGTCCTACGAAATCTGGAACGATCGTTGAGCGACGGCTCCATGTTTTGATAGGCTTTTTATCTTTCTTCGCCTGCTCGGCTTTGTTGAACATGTAATGGTCTACGAAAGGACCTTTTTTAATCGAACGAGCCACGTAATCCTCCCGAGTTTACTTCTTACGACGCTTAATGATGTCTTTGTCAGTACGCTTGTTATGACGCGTTTTGTAACCCTTGGTTGGCAACGCCCATGGAGAAACCGGATGACGGCCACCTGACGTTCTACCTTCACCACCACCATGCGGGTGATCTACTGGGTTCATGGATACACCGCGTACTGTTGGGCGGATACCCTTCCAACGATTGCGACCAGCTTTGCCGACGTAAACGTTGAAGTGGTCAGAGTTACTTACGGAACCGATTGTTGCGTAGCACTCTTCACGTACCCGGCGCATCTCGCCGCTTGGCAATTTAATCTGTGCGTATCCATCAACACGACCTACGAGCTGAGCGAAAACGCCCGCGCTGCGCGCCATCTGTGCGCCTTTTCCTGGGCGAACTTCGATGTTGTGGATGTTGGTACCAAATGGAATGTTCTTCAAAGGCATCGCGTTGCCAACTTGAACGTCCACGCGCTCAGCTGCGATAACCGCTTGGCCTTTTTTCAAACCATCTGGAGCCAAGATGTAACGACGCTCACCATCGACGTAAAGAATGCGTGCGATGAAAGCTGTACGGTTTGGATCGTATTCGATGTACTCAACTTTACCGTTGATGTCGCGCTTATCGCGGCGGAAATCGATGATACGGTAGTGGTTGCGGTTACCGGCGCTTTGGTGGCGTACAGTAATGCGACCAGTGTTGTTACGACCTGCGTTTGACTTCTTAGGAGCCAACAACGGACGGTATGGTTCTACCTTATCCAGTACGCGGTAATCCACTACAGACGTTCCGCGACGCGATGCAGATGTTGGTTTATATTGCTTAATAGCCATAGCTAAACTGTTCCTTCCGTCTACTGATCTTCAAACAGTGGCAACTTGTGGCCTTCAGCGAGAGTCACGTAGGCTCTTTTGCTGCTAACCGGTTTGCTAACTTTGTTTCCGCGGCGGCGGATTTTACCGCGGCGGATCAACGTCTGAACTTTTTCGACTTTAACGTTCCACATCTTTGTAACGGCAAGGTCGATATCTTTTTTCGTCGCAGCTTTTGCTACTTCGAAAACATACTTCTTCTCAGATTCGCGAACTTCGTTGCTCTTCTCAGAAAGAATTGGACGAACAATTACATTATACGGATGCATTCGCGCCCCCTTCGATTCGCTGGTGAAGTGCATT
>CAYOJQ010000002.1:0-15114 GCA_964404325.1 uncultured Oligoflexales bacterium | reverse complement strand
CTTTGTCAGAGAGAGCAATACGAAGAGCGAGGTTACGCAACTTCTTGTTTGTCTTTTCTGAGTAATCGCGCGGCTGTGGACCGTGAGTGGTCGCACCACCGGGCATCAATGGTGAGCGAGTTGAACCCGCACGCGCTCCACCAGTACCTTTTTGCTTGAAGGGCTTCTTGCCGCCGCCGCTTACGAAAGCGCGGGTCTTGGTAGCATGTGTACCTTGACGACGGTTAGCGCGGTACGCTTTTACAACCGTGTGCAGAACATGCTCGTTCATCTCGACGCCATAAATGGAGTCAGGCAAATCGATGGATTTGACCTCTTTTCCATTAATGTCTTTGACTTTAACTTGCATTCCCGAAAACCTCTTTAGTTACCCTAACCCGTCTAACGGATTAGTTTTTTTCCGTTTTGTTGGCGTGTTTTTTAGCTGGCTGTACAAACACAAAACCGTTTTTCATGCCTGGAACAGAACCGCGAATCGCGATAACGTTTGCCGCAGCATCAACATCAACAACCTTAAGATTCTTGATTGTGCGCTGCTCAACACCCCAGTGACCCGGCATCTTCTTGCCTTTGAAAACGCGACCTGGAGTTGTACGGCAACCGAGTGAGCCTGGGCTACGCATATGGCGTGAACCGTGAGACTTACGACCGATTGCGGTATTCCAACGTTTTGTTGAACCTTCAAAGCCGCGACCCTTGGTAATACCAATAACGTCAACAAAAGCGACGCCACTGAGTAGTTCAGCCGTTAGCTTCGCGCCAACGTTGATACCCTCTGGTTGCTTTGCGAGACGGAATTCTTTGAAACGAGTAAACGTCTCTTGAACGCCTGCTTTCTTAAGACGAGCCAAGTCAGGCTTATTAATGCGGCGCTCTGGTTTCACGTAGTAACCAACCTGAACCGCCTTATAGCCTTCTTTTTCGTCTGAAAGGATTTTCGTGACCGCTTGATCTTCAACTTGAAGAAGTGTCACTGGAATCATTTGGCCTTCCGCGTCGACGACGCGAGTCATACCGATTTTTTTTGCTACTAAACCTTGCATTGCTATTCAAAACCTGTGTTGAAGGTTTGGCAAGTTGACGCCCTTTTACGAGCGTTCACACCTTAATAAAGCTTAATTTCGACGTCCACGCCTGCGGCGAGATCGAGTTTCATAAGAGCGTCAATGGTCTGAGCCTTGGCGTCCATGATGTCGAGTACGCGTTTGTGCGTGCGGATTTCGAATTGTTCACGAGATTTCTTGTCGATGAAGGGACTGCGCAGAACAGTGAATTTGTTAATGGCGGTCGGAAGAGGGATTGGACCCGCTACGCGTGCGCCAGTGCGCTTTGCTCGCTCGACAATCTCAACTGCAGATTGGTCTAGCAAGCGATGATCGTAACCCTTCAGGCGAATACGAATGTTTTGGCTGCTCATTCTTAAAACCCTAAATTCAATTTGCTTTGCTAACAAATAGAGACAGGAAACTGGAGAGAGAAAATAACGTATTGCTCTCTTTCGAGAGAAAGACGGCATTGGCTTGCTCTGCGCAGGCTTACCTGTGGAGGCTGGTTTGTATTATGTTTGGATGAGAGTGTCAACGACTTCTGCAAATAAAAAACGAAAGTTTTTGCAAAAAATTAAACCCACCAAAAATTACAAAAAACAGCCTCGCCTAAAACCCTAACAATGGGTGACTCGATGACATGTCGTACTTGTCATACAAGTCATACATGTCATAAGTACCCGAAATTATGTTTCTAATGACTCATACCCAAATATGCCTGCATCGCCTCACGCGCATTGCGGCACTGCATCGCCTGACGGTCCGCTTTGCGGAATGCTTTCGTTTTGGGGATGGGTGGCAAGAGTCCTAAGTTCGCATTCATGGGCGAAAATTCACCGCGGAAACCCTCATTAACATAGCGCACCAGGGCGCCCATAACGGTGATGTCGGGCGGGAACACAAAGTCCTGGTCATAGGCCCTAGCCGCCGCCGCGCGACCTACCACGAGGCCAATTGCCGCCGATTCCGTATAGCCTTCAACTCCCGTAATCTGCCCCGCAAGGAACACGCGGTCGTTGGACTTGAACGAAAGGTTCTGGTTAAGAACTTTTGGGCTATTGAGGTAGGTATTCCGGTGAACTGAGCCAAAGCGATAAAATTCGGCATTTTCCATGCCTGGGAGCATGGAGAACACGCGACGCTGCTCGGGCCACTTCATTTTGGTCTGGAAGCCCACCATCGAGAACATCGTTCCGCCGGCATTTTCCATACGAAGCTGGATAACGGCGTACGGCATCCGTCCGCTGGCGGTGAGAAAGCCCACCGGCTTCATCGGGCCGAAACGGAGGGTATCGTGACCTCGTTCCACCATCACTTCGATGGGGAGGCACGCTTCGAAATATTGGGTGTTCTCAAAATCGTGAAGGGGCATTTTTTCTGCATGAGCCACTTCCCGGATGAACGTGTCGTACTGGTCGCGGTTTAAGGGGATATTGAGGTAATCACCCTCTTCACTGCTCTGATAGCGATTGCCCCAGAACATTTTCGTCTTATCGAGTGAATCTCCCGCCAAGACCGGCGCAATGGCGTCATAAAAGTGAAGTCGTTCGTCGCCACCGGAAAGCTTTTTCAGCTCGTCCGCCATACCGTCCGACGTAAGAGGGCCGGTGGCAATAATCCAGATCTCGTCACGGGCGAGCATCTCTTCGTAGGAAGGGAGCTCGGTGATTTCTTCATTCGAACGAATGAATTGTGGGTGCTCGGCGAGCTTCTTCTCAACCAGAGCCGAGAAGACCTCTCGTTCCACGGCGAGCGCCTGCCCCGCGGGGACGGCTGCTGAGAGAGCGGAGCCAACAATAATAGAGTCCATGTCTCTCATTTCAGCTTTGAGCTCACCGGCGGCGGAAGCTTCACCGAGCGACTTAAAGCTGTTGGAGCAAACAAGCTCGGCTAGATTTCCCGTCTTGTGGGCGTCGGTCATCTTTGTGGGGCGCATTTCGTGAAGCACGACCTTCGCGCCAGATTTCAGCGCCTGCCAGGCAGCTTCACAGCCAGCCATTCCACCACCAACGACATGAATTGTTGGAATTTTTCCTGTCATTTCAATTCTCTATCGGAAAATAAAAAAGGACCGCATCTTGTGCGGCCCCTTATAGCATAAAAACCGTTTCGTCGAGCAACTGCAAAACCAGATTTCAACCGACGTTTTTAGCGATCTCAAGCAACGCAGCGAAGTCTTCAGGCTTGAGCGATGCCCCACCCACAAGACCCCCGTCAATGTCCGGCTGGCGAAGAAGCTCCTCGAAGTTATCTGGTTTCACGCTTCCACCGTAGAGGATGCGGACCTTGTCCGCCTGGTTCCCAAGCTTTTCCCGAAGGTATCCACGGATGAAAGCGTGTGCCGCCTGAGCCTGTTCCTTGGTGGCAGTGAGACCTGTCCCGATCGCCCAAACGGGCTCGTAAGCAACCACGAGGTTGTTGAAATCAGCCTTCTCATTAAAGAGCGGCGCGAGCTGAGCCGCTAGGACGGCTTCGGTTCGGGAAGCTTCCCGTTCAGCGCGGGTTTCACCCACACAAAAGATGGGGTGCATGCCGGCAGCAAGGGCGGCGTGAACCTTCTTCGCAGCACTTTCGTTTGTTTCCCCAAAGTACTGACGTCGTTCGCTATGACCAATAAGAGCATCATTGATCCCGATGTCCTTCAACATGGGGATAGAAATCTCACCGGTAAACGCCCCCTGCTTTTCCTGGTGCACGTTCTGCGCGGCAACGCGAGCCCCTTGCGGCTCCGCGAGTTCTTTCGCGTCGTCCAAGCTTAAAAACGGCACGGCAAAGAGTAGATCAACTTTCTCTTTGGCTTTCGGCCAAAAAGGAGCCTTTTCTTTAAAAAAGCTCGTGAGAAAGTCGCGCGTTTCCCCGCGCGTTTTGTGCATCTTCCAGTTTCCGGCTAAGAGAGTTTTCCGCATGAATCAGGCCTCTATTTCATCAAAACTTTTACGCCAGGAAGGGTTTTACCTTCCAAAAATTCCATCGACGCGCCACCACCCGTAGAGATGTGGTAGATCTTGTCCGCGATACCAGCCATGTTCGCCGCGGCAACGCTATCGCCACCGCCGATGACCGTTGTGCCACCAACTTCAGCCATGGCTTTAGCCACCTCCATTGAGCCTTTGGCGAAGGCTGGCCATTCAAAAACGCCCATGGGGCCGTTCCAGAAGATGGTTTTGGATTCCTTGATAATGGCCGCGTATTCCATGGCGGTCGCGGGACCAATATCAAGACCCATTAGACCGGCTGGTATATCAGGCGCCGCAACGACCACAGGCTTCGCGGTCTCTGCGAACTCGCTGGCACATACGTGGTCTTTTGGCAGAACGATGCGGACGCGGCGCTGCTCGGCGTTGCGATAGATGGTCTCCACAAGATCCAATTTATCTTCTTCCACCCGCGATGCGCCGACAGCCGCGCCTTTGTACTTCAAAAAGGTGTAAGCCATGGCGCCGCCCACCAACAGGTTATTGCACTTATTCAAAAGGCTGAGAATTATGCCAATTTTGTCGGATACTTTTGAGCCACCGATGATCACCGTGTAAGGCGATTTGGGGTGTTTCTGCAGGCCGCTGAGAACTTCGATTTCCTTTTCCACCAAAAACCCGGCGGCGCGATTTTGTGGCTTCACGCATTCAGCGGCGCCAACCACACTCGCATGGGCACGGTGCAATGTACCGAAAGCATCGTTCACATAAAGGTCAAACCCGCGCATGAGTTCACGGGCAAACTCGTTGTCGTTTTCCGTTTCTCCGGGATGGAACCGAAGGTTCTCCAGAACAACGAACTGATCGTCATTGAGTTGAGGAAGCACCTGCTCCACCGGCTCTTTGTCGTAGTCAGCGACAAACACAACTTCGCGGTCCAGAAGCTCGGCAAGCCTAGCCGCAACGGGTTCCACGGAATATTTCGGATCGGGCGCGCCCTTGGGTCGGCCAAGATGTGTCGCCACCGCGACTTTGTTCGTATGCTCGAGGATATGCTTTAAGGTGGGGATAGCGGCTCTGATGCGGGTATCGTCTGTGATTTTACCGTCTTTCATGGGCACATTTAGATCAAGACGAAGAAAAACCTTTTTCCCATCTAGTTTCAAATCTTTAAGCTTACGAAATTCCATGGAGCTTCCTTTTTATGGCGACAGCGAGACTTATTGCAACCCCTTGAACTCGCTATTAAACTCCGACATGCTTTATCACTTAGGTTGCGGGCTCGCAAGCCGGAGGAAATATGCGTCATCTGTTTATCATTGATCCGCTTGAAAAGTTGAATCTCAAACTGGACTCCAGCCTTCGCATGGCTGGCGCACTCGCCGAAAAAGGCGCGTCGGTCTTCTGTTGTGATGCCTATGAGCTGGCACAAACAAAGGATGAAGACTGTGCCTTTGGGCAGGTACGCCCTCTTTATTTCAAAAAGGGGCGAAACCTTGAAGGTCTAGAAATAAGCGCCAAGAAGGAAAAGGCATCGCTGAAAACTTTCGACGCCATCCATATGCGCAAAGACCCTCCGTTTGACCTCGAATATCTTACGACTACGTGGCTCCTCAATGACGCCGCTAAATTCACGCGCATCTACAATCACCCGGAGGCACTACGCTCACTTAACGAGAAGCTCGGAATCTTTCGTTACCCCGAGTTCTGTGCTCCATCCCTTGTGAGTGCGCAAGAAGGCGAGCTGTGGGAGTTTTTCGTTGCAACAGCCAATGGCGAGGCCGTGCTAAAGCCTCTTCATTTTCACGGCGGGCGTGGCGTGAAACGGTTGAGCCTCTCAAAGGATGGCGAAGCAAAATCCCGACAGAGTCTTCGTGAAGAATTCAAAGACGGCATTACCTGGCGCCTGATGCAACCCTTTAACCCTGCTATTCATGAAGGAGAACTGCGGGTTTTTGCGGCAGGTGGAAAAGCGATCTCTTGGTGCCGGAAGGTTCCCCAAGAAGGCAATTTCCTCGCGAACACCGCGGCCGGCGCACGCCTCGAAAAAATGCTTCCTGATAATGCCGTACAAAAACGCGTCGAGCACATTGCCAAGGACCTCATGAAAGACGGCGTCTTTTTTATTGGCTTTGATGTGATTGGTGATCTCATCTCCGAAATAAATATTACGAGCCCGCGCCTATTACAGGCACAAAACGACACAACAGATTATTATGAAGTGGTGGCGGCGGAGATCCTCGCGGACCTTAAATAAACCTTCAGATCCCCAGTTAAGGAGATGAGCCCATGAAGCGTCTGATTCTTGCTGTCCTTGTTGGACTAACCTTCGCAACGACGGGGTTTAGCGAAGCGAAGAAAGCGAAAAAAGACAAAAAAGAGGCGAAAAAAGAAGATACTTCGGCACCTAAGGAATCCGACGAGCCTAAGACAAAACCTAAAGCCGTTAAAACCGCGAATGATACTGTCGCACCTTCACCTGCCGCGGCGCAAAACATTCTCTTGTTTGATGCGGAACGAGGAAAGACACGCGGCAAGTTGGTTCTTCACATAGAAAAATCGGCTGATTTTGAGAAAACACCAAAACTGTTGGGCCGCTACCAAGTGCGCTCCACTCCGCGCACGGAAGAAGCGGAGAAAAAGCCCGCTGAGTCACCAAAACAACCGGTAACGCCCACAGACAAGCCTAAAACTGAGCCAGCAAAAACAAACGAGAAAGAAACTCCCGTGAAAGCTCCCGAAAAGGCTGCCAAAGAAAATCCAAGTGAAGACGAAGACTCTGAAAACTAAAGACTTTTCTTAAGTTAGGTATATGCAATTTTCAGGGGATCGAGGATAATAATCGCTATCGAACTCAAAGGAAAAGGAGAGGCGCATGAAGATCCTTTGGCAAGCGGGATTGGTAGCATTAGCGTTACAGTTTGCAGTCGGATGTACCTGCCAGAAGAAAGAAAACGCTGCTGGTGAAAGCACAACTCAGTCTGGCGGTGGAAGTGAGGTTCAGGGCTTGAAGATTGTCGATGAAGTTCCAGGTACCGGCGATGAAGCGACAGAAGGCAAGCGAGTTACTGTTCACTACACAGGAACTCTTACGGACGGAACAAAGTTCGACAGCTCTCTCGATCGCAACCAACCATTCACGTTCCAACTTGGCTCTGGTCAAGTCATCAAAGGATGGGACATCGGCGTTAAGGGAATGAAAGTTGGCGGAAAGCGCAAACTCACAATCCCACCCGAACTTGCTTACGGTGATCGCGGTGCGGGCGGCGTCATTCCTCCCAACGCAACCCTCGAATTCCAAGTGGAACTCCTAAAGGTTGAGTAAGCCCCCGATAAATTGAAATGTATGAGGAGCCCGCTGTCGAAGCGGGCTTTTCTTATTCGGACTCAGTTCCGTGGAATGATTCAATAAAAGATATACGCCCACCCTATTTCTCAATTTTTTAAAAACCTATCCGAAGGAGTCACATGGCAGTGTTGCCCATTGAAATTCAATAGAGGAGTCTTAGCCGTGTATCAGATTCTACGCACGCGACTGCGGATACTCGCGACGACGGTGCTCGCTTGGCACCTGGGTCTCGCCGCATGCTCGCAAGATCCGAGGATGGAAGAAGAACAGATGATGCGTGATGAGAATATCGAGGCCGCCTCGATACCCTCTGAGGGCGCATCCAGTGGCGATAACTCACAAGACATTGGTTGGATGCAATCCAACAAACCCACTGAAGAAGAGCAAGCGGCTAACGCTGATTTGCCAGAATCCACGGCTGAACAATTTAAAGAAGAACTCACAGCAATCAATGCGGACGAGCCTAGCCCCGTGGCAGAAGCTCCCGCTACTGAAGAAATCGCAGCACCAACACAAAATGACACAAGCGCGAGTGAAGAAGTTGTCAGCGCTGAAGAAATGAATTCAGAAGAACCCAAACAATACGCTCTCGGCGAGTACATCAACACAACGCCAAAAGTAGAAGAAGATAACCCTGCTTTTAAAGAAGAAGAAAAAGTTAAGGTTCCAGAACCACAACCAGCAAAACGTACAAAAACTAAAACTGCCAGCAAGAAACACGCGGCAAAAACCCACACAGCGCACGCAGCAAACACTTCTACTACTACCAACCACAGCGGTACGATGAAATACGTCGTGGTTCGCGGCGATACGTTAGGAAAAATAGCGGCAAGAATTTACGGCGATAGTAAGCAATGGCGTACCCTTGCAGATCTAAACAGCTTACCAAACCCAGACCGCATCCACCCAGGCGATGTGATCAGCTTTTCAAGCAACAACAAATCAAAACAGTTTGAAACTTCTTATTACGGCTCAAAACAAAAAGTCGTCGTTCAAAATGGTGACACGCTACAAAAAATCTCAAAGCGTGTTTTCGGCAAAAACTCATACTGGAAAACTCTTTGGCAATTTAACGCTGAAGCGGTGAAAGACCCAAACCACATCCACTCTGAACAAGTGCTTTACTACGTCGCTCCTCTCACCAGTCGCCAGGACGATGGTGGCACAGCTGGGAACTCAACCTACTAAAGCAACTCTTTAAGACTCCAAAAATACCCCGGGGAGCTACTTCCCGGGGTTTTTTGTTTGTTTTTAGTGACGCTCAACAAGCTGAAACCATTGATAATTAAGGGATAACTAAAGCCTTTACCAAGGCCGTCGATAAGGAGGTAATGCTGGGGTCACCGCCCAAAGGTTCAAGCCCTAAAGAAAGGTCTAAGGCCATGAAAAGGTTTGGTTTACGCTACTTGGCTTTCGTTTCAGGCACGGTTGCCTTCTTTTTTAACTTCGTTGCCTGCGGTAGCCAGCTCTATCAAGTCTCCGTTGAGGAAGACCTCGACGATAGAAAGGCGGCGCACGCCAATCCTGAAGTTAAAAATCAGCAAGCGCCTACCTACGGTATCCATACCGTCAGTGGGTGGCGAACCCTTCCGATCAGTTATTCATTCGATCCGTCCATGAATGAAACGCAACGGAATGAACTCCAAAGCGCCATGAAAAAATGGGAGTGGGCTGTTGGTAAGAAACTATTTCAGCTCCAAGGAACCCATGCCGGGGTAACAGGGGATACATTTAAAGATCTCTACAGTTCGCTGGATGACAACGTCAACGGCCACTACCTCGATAAGAACTGGGTAAAAACAAAAAAGCCAGACTACGTTCTTGCAACGACCATCTGGAACAATAGCCCTGACTACTCGGCTATCACGCAGGCCGATATTCGGTTTAATGTGGAAAACTACGAGATTGGTGACAGCCTTTTCCTGAAAGCCACGGACACACGTGAAGTTGTCGATATGCAGTCGCTCGCGCTCCACGAGCTGGGCCACCTACTCGGTCTTGCGCATGTGGAGCAAGATCATGACCGTCTGTCTATCATGAACCCATCGCTTCTTATCGGTGAGGGGCTTACGTCCCGCGAGCTTTCACGCGCCGATATTGAAAGAATTCAAACGATCTACGGTTGTTATGGCGAAGCCTGCGATATTGACAGCCTGATGGAAGCCGCCGCCCATAACAAAAAAATCAGCCAAGGCGCGGACGGCGTGCAAAATGACCTGACCGCCCATTAATGGTTAAACCAAAGAGAATTCCTTCCAAGCCGCCGCAAGGCGGCTTTTTTGTTGCCCGAGATACTGCAAAAAGCCCTCATCTGCGCTAAGGTAAGTCCCTTGTACGTTAAGTCATGCGAGGCAACGGAGTTTAAGGTTTTATGATTGAGCTTGAAGGCAAATACGATCCGAAATCCTATGAAAAGCGCGTTTGGGACTTCTGGATGGAGAAGAAATTTTTTCATGCTCCCGTTGATAAGAACAAAACGCCCTACACGATTCTCATGCCTCCACCCAACGTTACAGCCCAACTTCACATGGGACACGGACTTGGCTACACCATTCAAGACCTGCTGATCCGTTGGAAACGCATGAAGGGCTTCAACGCTTGCTGGCTTCCTGGCACGGACCATGCCGGCATCGCCACGCAGATGATGGTGGAAAAATCTCTCGAAGCTCAGGGGACTTCACGAAAAGCGCTCGGGCGTGAGAAGTTTGTCGAAGTCTGTCAGGAGTGGAAGGAAAAATACGGCGGCATTATTTTGCAGCAATTTGCTCGCATCGGATTTTCGTGCGATTGGGATCGCGTTGCCTACACGATGGATCCAAAACTTTCCGAAGCCGTACGTTATGTATTCGTAAAGCTTTTCGAGGAAGGTCTTATTTATCGCGGCGAACGTCTCGTGAACTGGGACGTCGCATTAAAAACAGCTTTGTCTGACGACGAGCTTGAAACAAAAGAGATCAACGGTCAGCTCTACTACTATCGCTACCCTGTCGAAGGCAGCAGCGAACAGATTCCTATCGCGACAACGCGTCCTGAAACCATGTTGGGTGATACCGCTGTTGCCGTGAATCCCGAAGATGAACGCTTCAAGCACCTTATTGGCAAGAAGGTTCGCCTTCCCTTCACCAACCGCCTGATTCCGGTCATTGCCGACGACTACGTGAAGAGTGAGTTTGGCACGGGCGCGGTGAAAATCACACCAGCTCACGACCCCAACGACTTTGAAATTGGAAAGCGCCACAACCTGCCATTCATCTCGGTGATGAACGACGACGGAACCATGGCGGACAACGTTCCTGAACGCTTCCGCGGCATGGACCGTTTTGTCGCGCGTAAAGAAGTGATTCAAGCCATGAAAGAGCTGGAGCTCTTTGATGAAGCGAAACCGTATAAGACCGCGGTTCCTCACTCCGATCGCTCCAAAACCATTATCGAACCGAAACTTTCGATGCAGTGGTTTGTGCGTATGAAAGAGCTTGCAGACCCTGCCGCCGAGGCGGCTCGAACCGGCGACCTTAGCTTCTTTCCCGATGCTTGGAAGAAGACCTATCTGTACTGGCTCGATAACATCCAAGACTGGTGTATTTCCCGTCAGCTTTGGTGGGGCCATCGTATTCCCATTTGGTACTGCCAAGATTGCAGCGGCCTTACAAGCGCCATGACCGATCCCACGGAATGTGCAAAATGTGGCAGCAAAAATATCAAGCAGGATGAAGACGTGCTTGATACCTGGTTTAGCAGCCAGCTATGGCCTCTCAGTCCTTTTGGATGGCCGGCAGATTCCAAGGAAGAGAAAGAAACCGCCGATTACTTCTATCCGTCGAATGTTCTCGTTACCGGCGCGGAAATTATTTTCCTTTGGGTTGCGCGCATGGTGATGATGGGCCTTAAATTCAAAGGCAAGGTTCCGTTTAAAGACACTTATTTCAACGCCATTGTTTGCGACAAACAAGGACGTAAATTCAGTAAGACGCTCGGTAACGGCATCGATCCCATTGATGTGATTGAGCGCCACGGCGCCGACGCGGTGCGCTATACCGCTGTAAGCCTTGCGCCTCTAGGTGGACGCGTCCGTATGGCGCCTGAAGATTTCGATTCGGGTGCACGGTTCATCAATAAGATCTGGAACGCGGCGCGTTTGTTGTTTAACCACATCGACAAAGACACCAAATTAAAACCACTCGCCAGCTTGGATTTACAGCTGCATGAGCAGTGGCTGGTGTCGGAATTAAAACGCGCTGCTGGTGAAATTGATCGCCTCTATGAATCTTACCGCATCAATGAAGGCATCGAGGTGCTTTATCACTTCATTTGGGGCGCCTACTGCGACTGGGCTCTTGAATGCGCTAAAGAAGATCTAGCAAGTACAGATAAAGAGAAGAAAGAACGAGCTATCTCCGTTCTTGTTTACACCTTTGATGGCCTCTTGCGACTCGCACACCCCATCATGCCGTTTGTGACGGAAGAGCTTTGGCAAAAGATGCCGCGTCATCCAGATTGGCAAGCAGCCAATGCATTAACCGTTGCTGAGTTTCCAAACGCCGAGAAGTTGAAAGACTTCCCAGCGGCAGCGCAGTCTTGGAAAAAAGTTCAAGATCTTATCTCTGGTATCCGTTCCGCACGAACGCAGGGCGGTATTTCGCCGAAAGAGCGACTCTCCGCTCATGTCCGCGCGGATCAAGAGCTTTTACCGATCTTTGAAAAAGCGCGTCCTTGGATTGTACGTCTCGCGGGGCTTTCTTCGCTTGAAGTCGGAACAAACGTAAAACGACCCGGCCAATCTCTCACCGATGTTGGGCAAGGTTTTGAAACCTACGTTCCCGTTGCGGGACTTATGGATATTGCGAAAGAAAAAAAACGCCTTGAGAGCGAACAACAGCGCATTACGAAAGTCATCGATGGCATGGAGAAGAAGCTGAGCGATGCGAACTTCGTAGCGCGTGCCCCTGAAGAAGTTCTTCTCGAAACACGCACGAAGAGTGAGGACATGCGCAATCAGTTGAATAAGATTGCGCTTAACCTAAAGGCTTTGGCTGATTAGAGCTCGTCGAGAGTCAAACGAATACGGTCGATCGCTTCCTTTAACATGGGGCGATCGACTATCAACGCCGGAGTGATACTCAAGCACTGCCCTTTCTCCCCACTACAAAGCGCGATTACTCCCTTTGAACGCAGAGCATCCATCAACCGCACACCGAATCCATCTTCCTTGAATTCGATGGCCATCATCAGGCCTTCGCCGCGGATATCTTTAACCGCGGGATGCTGAGCAAAGGCCTCACGCAAATACGCGAGAACCTCCGCACCCACGATGCGCGAACGCTCAAAAAGATTTTCACGCTTCATGTATTCCAAAGTCGCGAGAGCCATTTCACAGGAGAGTGGATGCCCGAAGAATGTTCCCGTGTGAATCGCTTCGCCTTGATTTTCAGGCCATGCACCCATAGCTTTTTCCGTACCGACGCAAGCGGATAGCGGCATGCCACCACCTAACGCTTTACCAAGACACAGAAGATCACATTCAATTTCGGCAGCGAAAGTGACACGCCCCGTGCGGCCAAGTCCGGTAAAAATTTCGTCGAAAATAAGCAGACCGTTTTCCGCGACACATTGCTCTTTCAAGAGCTGCAACCAGCCCTGCGGAGGAAGACGCACACCAGCGCGACCTTGAATCGGCTCGACAATGATTCCAGCAAATCCAACGCCCGCGTCTTTCAACTGCTTGATCCCTGCGCGTAACGCTTCCGCGGAGCACGCGTAATCAAGGCGCACAACATTGCCAAGTTTCTGCCAGGATGCGAAGGGTTCACGGAAATCTTCACGGCTAACCAGTGGTAAAAGTCCAAGATCGAGGCCATGGTAGGCGCCCTGGAATACGATAAAGCCGGTTGATTTTGTGGCAAGAATGGCCGTCTTCACAGCCAGCTCGACAGCTTGGCCACCGGTGAGTGCCAGCGCTGCTTTCGTAAGATGCGCTGGAAGAAGACCAACCAACGCCTCCATGAGTTCAATTTTTTTCGTCGAGGGGTACACATCACCCATGGCGTGCATCAACGGCGCCTGACCCGCAAGGGCCGCATGACGCTTGAAAACACCACGGCTCACTTCATGCGCATGGCCGAGCGCCAAAACACCGAAGCCGGCACAGAGGTCGATATAAGGAAGATCGTCCGCATCCCAAACGGTGGAACCTCCAGCCGAGTGAAATACAAGCGGTGGATTTGCGGCGAGAAAACTACTGTCCTGACATTCAACCGCCTTAAGCCGATCGATCCATGTTTGATTTTTCATGCGTCACACTCCACGCGCTCGTGGATTCCAAATGTATTTGTGTTGTTGAAGATTGAGGCGGCAATTGAGCTTCTCAGCGACCATCCACTCAACCAGATCTTTTGGCGCCAACAAACCGAAGGCACAAGAAAGAAGAACGTTAAACCGCTCCATCAAGCGGTGCTCACGAATCGCCGCGAGCGCCCAGTCAAAATCGGCACGGCTAGCGAGAACAAACTTAATCTCATCGGTTGGTTTAAGATCGTCTAAATTTTCCCAACGATTACGATCCGCCATGCGGCTGTCCGGGCATTTCAAGTCCATGATGATATGGGCATACGGACTTACGGCCGCAATGGGTTCGGCTCCGCTCGTCTCTATAAGGATCTTATGACCACGCTCATGTAACTCTTTAACAAGTGTTGGAGTTTCCGCCTGCGCGAGAGGCTCTCCACCTGTCAACTCCACCAGCGGCATTCCTAGTTCTTCCACTTTCTGGATCACTTCATCCAGATCCATGGCGTTTTTGCCTTCAAAAGAGTAAACGGTATCGCACCAGCGGCACCGCAGGGGGCACCCGGTGAGACGCACAAATGTACAAGGAATGCCTGCGTAAGAGGACTCACCTTGAACACTCGCGTAAATCTCGGTTATGAATAGCTGGGCTTTCATCTTGGGATAGCTTTATGAAACGGGTTTCAGTTTGGAAAAAAAGCTTTGAGACGGCAAAAGCCGTGGGTTCCCCTGCGCTTTATCTTAGCCTCCTGGGAATAGCAATACCGCTTGTGGGCTTTCAATGGGGGATGGCCTTATTCTCTACTCAACAAACGGAAATAACTAATCTTTTGTCGCCTTCCCATCAGGGAGTCGTTCCCTTTAGTGAGCTTATTTTTAAGCTCTCCTCCTTCAGTGTGAAGTACCTTGGATGGCTCATTATCACGGCGTTTTTAGGTTTAGCGGCGTATCTGGGAATCGTCTATTTGTGCACACAGCACTTACGCGGCCATCCCATTGGGTCGGCTCGAGCCGCTTTCTTTTTCGGGCTTAAAAAATCCCTGCGCTCCTTCCTGGGCCTTGTGATCTTCCTCTTTGTTTTTCTCTTCATCACGCAACCCATGATTATGGTTGGAAGCATTGGCGCTTCGCTGCTTGCCTTCGCTCCCGTCCTTCTCGTCACGGAAAATCGCGGCGCGCTCAACTCCTGTTTGAATGCGCTAACGCTTGGATATGCCAAAGGGAAAAAGGGCCTACGACGATACGCGTTCGTTCAGGCGGTGAGCGTTGGGATGTTTTTAATGGCGGGCTTTGCGTTGTTTCTCATCGGGATGGGTTCGCTGCGGCCACTCATGGATCTTTGGCTGCCAAGAAATCTGGTTTCGCTTCGAGAGACTCTACCGTTTTACAGTCCTTATCTTATCGAAACACTCCTTATGAGTGGAGCCGGTACGGTTCTCGCCTTTGCAAGCGCTGTGTGCTCCACAACACTTTACTTTATTGTGAGCTGGCTTAGCCGCAAGCCCCTGCGTGAACAAAAAGT
>CAYOJQ010000001.1:125470-177597 GCA_964404325.1 uncultured Oligoflexales bacterium | reverse complement strand
GCACCACCCCACAATCTCAGCTTTCTCAGCCCGGGCTATTTTTTGACGACATGAAGATCTACGTGAACGGAAAGTTGAAACAAAAGGCCGGCGGGCGTGTGGTCTACCAACGACTCTTCCTCAATCAAAGCGGCAAGCGCTTTCGACAAGTGGGCTTTCGTTTCGAAAAATAAGCCCCGCCGCTAGGAAAGGATTCTCCGTGGCAAAATCGAAATTAGATAAAAACCAGCGCATATTCGTTAATCGTTCCCTCAACATGGCATCCATTAAAGCCATAGGGTTCGATATGGATCATACGTTGGCTCCCTATGATCGCGTGGCATTTGAAACACTAGCCTTCCGTGAAACTCTGAAGAAGTTTATCGCCGCTGGCTATCCGGAAGAATTGTCGCGCGTCAAATTCGACCCTAACTTTGTTATTCGTGGTCTTCTCGTGGATCGCGAGCGCGGCAATCTCTTAAAAGTCGACGCGCACAAATACGTAAAAATCGCCTTTCACGGACGACAACGCCTCGAGAAAGAAGAAAGACACCGCTTTTACAACGCCGAGAGTTTCAAGGCGCAAAACTTCCTCTCCATCGACACGTTTTTTGCGTTGAGTGAAGTGCAGCTCTTTGCCGAGATCGTTGACTACATGCGCGTCAACCCCGGAAAAATTCAGAAATCCTATAAAGAGGTCTATGACGACCTGCGTCGCTTTATCGATTTGAGTCACGCGGACGGCAGCATCAAGAACGTTGTCGTTAAAGACCCAGAAAAATACATTCACAAGGACAAGCATCGCACGCAAACGTTGGTACGCCTTATCGATGCCGGTAAAAAACTATTCCTCCTAACCAACTCTCAATGGGATTACACCCAGACGGTGATGTCCTATCTTTACGACAACGCTCACGAAGACTTCTCCAGCTGGCGCGACTATTTTGAGTGGGTGATCGTAGGCAGTGGTAAGCCCACCTTCTTTACGGGTAACGCGCCTTTTTATGAGGTGATGCCGGAGTCGGGACTTCTGAAGATGCATTCGGGCCCGCTACAAGCCGGCCTTGTTTATCACGGCGGTAACGCGCGTTTGTTCCAAAACCTCACATCCATTAAGGGCGATGAGATCCTTTACGCGGGTGACCATATCTACGGCGATATCATCCGATCCAAAGAACTCTTCAACTGGCGCACCCTTCTGGTTGTTGAAGAAATGGAGCAGGAGTTGCCGAAGCTTGAAGGGCTACAGCCAGAGCTTCAGTCGATTCAGGAAAGACTATCCGATCGAGAAACCCTCGATGAAGAGACGCAGGTGATACGCTCACGACTCGCCTCGGATCAGCGCCAAATTAAGATCGCCTTAAAGAAAGGCGACAAAAAGAAATCGGAAGCTCTTGCGAAGAAAGAAGAAGAGTATCTGCAGAAGTTACAAGAGATGGACGACCAACTTGTGGCTTTGGATCGTGAAATCAAGGATCGACTATCGAAGCGCGAAGAGGCGATTCATCCTGTTTGGGGTGACTTGATGCGGGTTGGCTTTGAGAAAAGTCGTTTTGCGAAGCAGGTGGAAGAATACGCCTGTATCTATACGGCGAAAGTTTCGAACCTGCGTTTTTATTCGCCGTTTAAGCGCTTCACATCACCACACGATTTGATGCCACACGATCTGTAAACAGACTACGCGGCCGACTCGTTTTTAACAGTGATGCTGCCCGGTGCGAAAATTTGATAGTAAGCGCGCTTTGCCTCAGGATCGTCACGCACGGCGCGATTTTCACCGACCGCATCCCATTCCTGGAAAGTTTGACGCTGCTTCGCGGAGAGATTGACGAACACCTTCTCCTGAACGGTGATGATGTTGCCGTTAACACGATTCTTCAGCTGCTTTCCTAATTCCGCAAAAATCACTTTACGCATGGATTCGTAACGGTTGGCGAGAATAATCGCGCTGTCACGAAGATCGTATAGTCTCAGGCCAGAGCTTGGATAAAAAGCTTCCACTGTCCCGTGAGCGATACCGATACTGCAATAAACGGGCGCGATGTATTCCATCTTCGCAATCTCTTCGTCAAAGATAGATACGAATCGATGCGCCAAATGCAGCGCCAGCTCGGCTCCCTTGCGCCCATGAGGAACCGCGAACGGAAAGCCAACAGAGCACAAGAACCCATCACCCAAATCTTTGATCCTGTGGGCGTTCGCCGTCAGCGGATTGAACTGATAACTTTCTAGCATCACGTCATAGCACCGACCAAAAATGCGGTCGCGCACATCATGAAAGCCTTCATGGAGAACAGAGCTGCTATTAATGATGTCGAAGCAGATCACGTAGGCGTTGCTCTGCCCCACCGGCATGGTGTCTTCCAGCTGCTCGCCCGCTTCCATACGTTCCACCTGATGCGGATAAAACGCGCTCGATAGCTGTTTAAAGGCATGGTCGCGCGCCTTTGAGTTGGTTCGCACGTGGTAGAAACGAATCTGCAGGCTGCGAATCACAAAGTTGTTCACATAAACACCCGGCAGGAGACCCGTGGCGATTTGGATGAACGCGCGACGCATGTAGTCCGGATCAATGAAATATAATCCAATTGAGACCAAGACGGTTAGGCCGAGATTACGCGCCAAATTGCGTGCATGGCTTGTGTGATAGGACAAAATGCAAAGCAACAACAACGCCGCCTGCACGGGGGAGTTGATGAGCGTGTGATTGAGCGAGATGGCCAGGTGAACCATGTAGAGCACGCCCGCCAAGGAACTCAAGGCAATCAAATCCATGTAGTATGGACTGATGTTATCCATTTTGTGGCCAAAAACATCGCGGAGAACGCGATAGGCTAAAAATAGGAAGATGCTCGCCGCATAAGCGGGAAGGCACCGAGCTCCATAAACGGCGAAATAATTGATGGCGGTAAATACCGCGAAGGCCGCGGCGCCCGTAAACATAAACTGCGGTGTTGCCAACAAACGGCTTGTTTCAACGTTCAACCATTTGCTGAACTCGTCTTGGTGATCGCGACAATAGGCGCGCGCAATTTGGTAGACACCGTGTTCCATTCCGTCCTCTATAAGATTCCTCTTATAAGGGATTTCGGATTTTCCTTACGATTCTTTACGTCGGAAATCTGGCTTCTTGGGTTATCTGGGGAAAGTTGTTTCTTTTTTATCTTTACCAAGAAGAGGTAAAAGTCGCCGCCGACCGACGGGTGTGGGTCAGTAGCGGCCTTGCATCAAGCTTTTTTGGCTTCCACTACCTGAGGGATCCGAGAAGTTTTTTTGTGGCCGCGCGCCGGTCGCAAGATAAGACGACGGGCGAAAGAGTAGAGATTTCGATAAAGGCTTAACCACATATCGGCCATGCGCACATACCCGACAAAAACCTCGTCATGTCCCTGCTCGCCTGGTTTTAGTTCCGTGGGACCTTCGTAGATTTTCCTCGGATTCAATCGTGCGTAGAATGTGGCCAGGTAACGGACTTTCCGATTATACATAACGAGAAGATAAGTACGGTTGCAGGCGAGAATCTCGCGACGCATGTGCATCCAAAAGCGAATCGCATCCATGTTCGACTTAACTTTGGGACTCAGCCACGCACAGTTAACCTCAAGAAAAGACTCAAGAGTATTTTCACGGAGAAATGCCGAGTTCTTTTTTACCTGATCGGGGATAAAGAGAAGAGATCTAAAACCGGGCTCCATAATAAGGGCATAGCCACCCAACATTTCCCCGTCATCGGAAAAATAGCCAACAATACGCCCCTGATCCAAGTATGCGCGGGGAACACGAACACCCACTGAATGTTCAAAATGATCGAGGAAGATTTCTTTTTCGTCGTCGCTGACAATGTTACGAATCGTTAACTGCATGTATCACCTAGTTCAATTTCAAGTTTGCCTTGAGCCAGCAGCGGTAGGCGGAAAATCACCATAAGATGTCGTGTGAAGCCGATGGATTTTTCGGGGAACATGAACGCACCTTGGCCGGATTTAGCGGTTGGAGGGACCCAACCGGTCACCTGTATAGGCAGTTTACATGCCATTTAGCAGTGGAAAGATAGTTATTTTTTCCTAGTTTCATACCGGAAAACTCGCATAAAGTTAAAAGCTTGCCCCTTCTAGGCGAAGCCTAAGCGCAAAAGCTTGAATTGCAGTTACGACTCGGTCGTCATGGATTGAAACAAGTGTAAAAAGTTTTGACACGGCCTGGGCGGGATTTGGCACGAAACGGACGATTTCTTGTGACCGCGAGTTTCAAATAAAATGAGTTGAAATTATAGAAGCAAAACGGTTGGGATCCTGCTTGCCACACCGTCCTCAGCCAGCTAAACTCCCACATACGCACCAGAATGTTTAGGGGAAAGCTTGGCATGCAGCTGTTGAATCCTTTTGCCGCGGTGGATATCGCCATTGATCTAGGTACGGCTTGCACGTCGATTTTCGCGCAGGGTCAAGGCGTTATTATCAACGAGCCGTCGGTCATTGCCTTCCGCACTAATCGCTCTGGAAATGAAGAAGTTGTGGCTTGGGGTCGTGAAGCCCAACGCATGCTGGGCAAGGAACCGCACGGAATCCAGGTTATCAAGCCTCTCCGCGCGGGCGTTGTTGAGCACGTGAAAGCCGCTAGCCTTATGGTAAAGACCGTCGCGCGCCAACATGGCATCGGTCGGCATTTTAAGAAACCACGTGTTCTCATTGGTGCTCCTTACGCCATTTCCGATATCGAGCGTCGTGCCGTTCGGGATGTAGCCATGGCTCTGGGCGCCCGTTCCGTTCACATCATGGAAGAACCTTTAGCAGCGGCAGTGGGCGCGGGCCTCGATATAGCCACTCCCGCGGCGCACATGGTGGTGGATATTGGATCGGGGATCACGGAAGTTGTTGTGATTTCGATGGCGGAGATTGTGCTCGCCGAGTCAGTGCGCGTTGGTGGCGATACGGTGACACAGAATATTATCCGCTCGATGGCAAAACGATTTAATCTCGCGATCGGTGAACACACGGCGGAAACCATCAAACACAGTCTTTGCGATGTGATGCTGACTGACCCTCACAAAACAATGGATGTGCGCGGTCTGGACTTGCATCAGCGACTGCCGCGAATGATCTCTTATTCCGCGCAAGATGCGCGGCTGGCGATCGAAAAATCTTTGAACATTATTGTAAATACGATTCACCGCGCGTTGGAACAAACACCACCGATGCTAGCGGCTGACCTTGTCGAGCGCGGTATCAGTCTATCCGGTGGCGGCTCTCTGCTGCTCAATTTGGATAAATTGATCGCGGAAAAAACCCGTCTCCCTGTTCAAGTGACAAACGATCCCCTTGCGAACGTGATTCGCGGCGGTGGTCTCATGTTACAGGACCTAAAAAAACTCGCCGCCTACGCTTAAGAGCAACGCCCCTGGAACCTCAGGGGTTTTTATCTCCGCCACACTTACACACGCTAAAAACCGAATCTGAGCTTTAGAAAAATCTATGTTGATTTTGTTGTTTGCCATCAAAAATGGCGGTGATTTTGCAACACGGATTTGTGGAGGTGAACGGCTATGTTGAATGCGATTGAACAGCAACATTTACAGCGTGCCATTGCCTTAGCGGACGATGCGGTCGCGCGAGGAAACGCGCCGTTTGGTGCTGTATTAACTTTGAATGACGAAGTTTTGCTGGAAACTGAAAATACGGTTTATTCCAATATGGATGTCACACAGCATGCAGAAATGAACATTGTCACAAGCGACGTTTTTAGAAAACTCTCACCTCAGCAACGGGCTTTAGCCACCGTTTTTTGCAGTACGGAACCTTGTCCCATGTGTGCCACCGCCATGTGGCTCGCGGGCATTCGTCGCGTGGTTTTTGCCTGTTCAACACGCTCCGTGGAACAAATTATTCGCGACGGCGTTTTCCTCGAATCACGCGCGATATTCGCTCACGCCAGCACTCCCGTCAAAGTCATCGGACCAGTCTTCGAAGACGAGGCGTTGCAAACA
The DNA here is from genome assembly GCA_964404325.1 of uncultured Oligoflexales bacterium. Taxonomy (GTDB): domain Bacteria; phylum Bdellovibrionota_B; class Oligoflexia; order Oligoflexales; family Oligoflexaceae; genus CAYOJQ01. The sequence continues at coordinate 171,635 of CAYOJQ010000001.1, read as the reverse complement.
CATCGCGATTATTGGGTGTCCTCAGATCAAATGATGGGTGTCACCAGATAAGTACGGATTTCTTACACCACCCCAGCGAATGGGGTCTGTCCAGAGGGGTGTGCACCGGCTTAAACGAATTTTGTGAAAGCACCAAACCGTCGGAAGTCCACCCCATGAAATTATATTTGAGCCCACCGCCTACCGTGATGACTTCCCTTTTTTTGTCTTTTTTAATTTTTGACCAAATTTAAATAGCCAGAAGCCAACAAAATTCTGCGGGAATTTCTAAGCTCCCTCCTCAAGCCACCGATAAACCTTTCGTGCGCAACTATTTTTTTACAGATTGAGTGGTTAGAGTTTCGATGCGAAACCAGATACTGGGAAATCGCTATCGCATCCTAAGCCTGATAGGCGAAGGTGGCATGGCTTCTGTCTACAAAGCCCAAGACATGAAGCTAGAGCGCCGCGTTGCCATCAAGGTTCTCCACTCTCATTTGGCGCAGAACGACGATATCCGCACACGCTTCCGCCAAGAAGCTCGCGCCCTCTCAGGCATTGAACACCCGAATGTTCTTAAAGTTTACGATTTCTCTGGAGCTGAATCCAAGCAGCTCTGGATTGTCATGGAAATCCTCAAAGGACAGGGTCTCGCTGACTTTGTTCGCAACTTCCCCAAATCCGCCCTCCACCCTATCCTCGCAGCCATCATAACGCAGGAAGTCTGCAAAGCCTTGGCCCAAGCGCACAACCAAGGCATCGTGCACCGCGATGTAAAGCCGGACAACATCATGGTGTTGGATGATGGACGCATTAAATTGATGGACTTTGGTATCGCCAAGGACATCAAGAATCACAGCATGACGATGACCGGAACATTCATGGGATCGCCGAGTTATATGTCGCCCGAGCAGATTCGCGGTCGCGACATAGATCATCGCAGCGACATCTACAGCCTGGCAGTGATGTTCTACGAGATCATCACCGGAGTGTTGCCATTCACCGGAGGCAGCACCGCCGACGTGATCAACAAGATCATCGTTGGCAAGTACATGGAGCCCGCACAGGTCATTAACGGTGTACCGCCCGAGCTGAACGCACTTGTTGTGAAGGCAATGGATCAGGAGCCAGCCCTGCGGCAGCATAAAATTGAGGAAATCTCAGAAGCGCTGTCACAGTTCCTAAGCAAGCACGGATTTGTGGAAAGTCACATTGAGCTGGAACGTTTCTTCCGTGACCGCGCCACATTCGAATCGCGCTTACGTAAACTTCATTTTAGTTCGGGACGCCCCATGCGTTCCGCTCAATACCATAACGAGAGCAACTACCGCGCTGGTCAATCGACGACGCAGGCGTTGCCACAGCAAAACGCACCAACGGAACTGATTGCTCCGCAAGGTTTCAAACAGACAACCTCGCACGGAACAACCACGGACCGTTCAACAAAATATACATCGACACGTTCAACCGTTCACACACAACACACGCGTGTTGATCGCACGGGAGTGACGGATCGTCGGCGCATCAAGCAGCCAAATCGTGTGGGTGGTCGTCGCGCATCGGATGAAGCTCGCAATCCCATTGAGCGACTCGTGGGAATCGCGATGGTTTTGGTGCTGACCATCTTCGCCGCATGGCCATTTGTTGATTTCACGGAGCTCTTCGAGCCCAAGGAAGAAATCTCGGTCACCGTGACGGAAGCCCCTAAAACGACGGCTCCTGAAACAAAACCGGAAGTGAAAAAAGATCCGGCGGCGGAAGCTCCCGCAGCGGAAGTACCCAAATCAGAGACAGTAACCGTGCCTGTGGACTCAGGAAAAACACCTGTGAAGCCAACAGAATCAACATCAACGGCAACAAAAACAACGCCGGTGAAGACAAAACCGGAGGTGAAAAAATCGTCGCGCGCGACACGACCGGAAATCACGCGCCCAGTGACAAAAGTACCGCCGGTTGCCTCGGCTCCCGCGTCCACACCGACGGCCAAGACGCCACCGGTAACGAACACAAGTTCAAGTACGAGCACGGCGCCAAACGCGAGCACAACGACACCGGCACCTACGACGGAGCCGACAGCTACAGCACCGGCGCCAAAAACGAACACGGTGCCTTATGCGCAGGTAGCGATTTCGTCGCAACCAGCGGCGGAAATCTTGATCGATGGCAAACCTTACGGAACCACCAACGATCCTGAAAATCGCCGGCGCGGCGTGCGCCTCAATCCGGGATCTCATCGCCTCGAGCTTCGCCGCCGGGGATACGCGGTATTAACCCGCAGTCTGCAGGTTGAAGCCGGTGATAACCGCACGCTGAGTTTTAGGTTGGAGAAAGAAGCGCAAACACGCTTCTCGGTAGCCACAAACAGGTTTCCGGCCAAAGTCACCATCGAAGAAAAGGGTGGAAGCTTTTACCGCAAGGAATTGAACGTCACGCGCGACAGCGTCGCCGTGAATTTACCGCCCGGTACTTATCGCATCCGGGTGGAATATGGCGCTCAAGTGATTGAACGGAACGTAACGCTTTCTCCAGGTCGTGAGGCACTCACCTTCACGGCGGATTTTAAAGAGGAATAGAGTTGAGTTGGTTTGGTAACAAAATGAAGACCGCGCGGCCGCAGCAACGCATGTTGTTGTGGCAACGGGCCGTTTGTTGCCTGTTGGCTTGGCTCATTGCCTTGCCAGAACCAACCGTTATCGTCGGAAGCTCCACGGCCATGGCGCAGTCTTACGTCCTCGGCGCGCGCAAATACGCTAAGGGCGATGTGAAGGGTGCCGAGGCCGCGTTAATCCAAGCGACGAAGCGCACAAAAAATCGCGCCGAACTAGCGAAGGTTTACAAGCTCCTTGGTATCACGCAATACATGCAGAATAAGAAACCTCAAGCGGCCGCAAGCTTTAAGGCTGCGCTCGGTATTGATCCGCGCTTAACCATCAAGTCGGATGAAGTTCTTGATGAATCAGTCATTCCATATTTCGAAGCTCAGCGCGGTGGGAAGCCAGCCGTCGCCGGTCAAGCACCGGGTCGACGCGCACCTGCCGCGGTCGCGGCGCCAGCGCGTACTCCAACGGCGTCGAAAGGCCCGCGTTACGGCAAGCCTCTTAACTCAACCATTTTGCTTGTGACATCAAACGCTCCCAAAGCATCGATCTCTATCGATGGCATCTTGGCGGGGATGGTGAATGACCGCATTGAAACACAAGCGGGAACAACGGTGCTGCAAATGAAGGCACCAGGATTCAGAACAAAGAATTTCAAAGTCACCATCCGTGCGGGTGTTGAAAACAAGTTCACGTTGAACTTGGATAAGATTCAACCCAAAGCGCCGCCGCCACCAAAAGCCCCCGTCGCTCGTGCTGGCGGGAAGAAGGTTGGCAAGATGAAAGCATCCGATCACGACATGTTCGGTGAGAAGGAGCCGGAATACCCAACGGCGCCAGGCGGCGACCTTATGTCTGAGTTTAGACGCGACGGTGCGCCACCGCCCGCCCCTGAGCCAGTAGCGCCTCCCGCTCCGGTTGCGCCAGCACCCGTGGCTCCGGCACCGGCGCCCGCGCCCCAGTATCAGGCACCCGCTGTCATGCCAGCCCCCGTGGTTCAGGCTCCTGTGTATGCGGCGCCTCCGCCCGTTTATGCGGCGCCGGTTTACCCGCCGCAATATCAACAGCCATACTACCCGCCGCAATACGCGGCTCCAGCACCCATGGCCCCGGCACCGCCGCCGCCCACGGATCTTTATTCCGATTTCCAATCAGCGCCGGCGCCCGCGGCCGCGCCTAGTTATGATGAGCCGCCTCCCCCGCTCACGCCGATGCGCTCACGGCGCCGACGCTCCAGTGGCGGGGACACCTTCCTCGTGACAACGGGACTCCTGATGCCATTCGGCGTGGGTCAGTTTATCAACGGCGACACCATGTCCGGTCTGATCTTCATGGGCGCGCAGATTGGTTCGTTGTACTTCTACAAAACAAGTTTGGACGCGGCGGACGCCGCGATTAAGAACGCGGAAGCGGTCGTTCAAAGCGGTGAGTTCTCCGACGACGAAAAGGACACGTTCCTCACCGACACCGAGAAATATGTGAATGCGCAAAAACAAAACGCGAATATCGGCATCGGCTTGTTTGGTGTGGCTTGGGTGGCTGGCTCCATCGAGGCGTTCCTCACCCGTTCCGCGCGCAAAGAAGCGCCGAAACGCCGTTACTCCTTGATAGATCAAGGATTATTGCCAAACACGCAAGGCGAGGTTCTAGAAGACCTTTACGTTGCGGCGCCAGAGCCCTATGCTCCGCCCGTATCATTTGGTCTATTACCCAATGTTCAATCGGATCGCGTGGATTGGGGCGTGGGCATCAAGTTAGACTGGCGGTTTTAGGTAGCGACATGGTGCTAGAAGAAGTCATGAAAAAATACGGCATCGGCCTGACCGGCGGCATCTGCTGCGGTAAGTCCACGGTGTCGAAAATTCTTCGCAATATTGGCTTTCCCGTCATTGACGCCGACGATTTGGCGCGTGAGGCGGTGGAGCCAAACTCGAAGGGACTTGCGCTCGTTGTTGAAGCCTTTGGCGGCAATGTTCTTTTAAAGACGGGCGCTCTCAACCGCCCGATGATGCGCGACATCATCTTTACCAATCCCAAGAAAAAAGACCTGCTGGAGAGCATCCTTCACCCGGTGATCCAAGAGCTTCTTGCGAAGCGCCTGGTGGATCTGGGACTCTTTCAGCATCCGCGCTACTGGTTTTACGAGGCCAGCCTTCTGTTTGAAACCGGACGCGATAAGAACTTTCGCGAAATCTGGGCTGTGGTGTGTCCGCCACAGGTACAAATCAGCCGCCTGATCAAACGAGATAAATGCGACGAGAAAATGGCGCGAAAAATCCTCGACGCGCAGATGCCGGCGAAGGTTAAAGCCAGCCGCGCCAATGTTGTCATCGATACAAACGCTCCCATGGAAGAGATGGAAGCCAAGGTACGCCTCGCTTTGGAAACACTCCCGAAGAAGCTCTAAGAATTTCTAGCTCCCGCCTCAGGTTTTCGGTAAACTCGCGACAATCCATTCAGAACGGTTTGGCCTAAGCCAACAAGGAGTTTCTAGGATGTCTGCGTATATTCGTTCTCAGGCACGGCTTCGCGCTGTGGAGACAGCATCGACAAGGCACCCGCGCCCTTTCGCCCGCTCGCGCGGCGCAAAAGGCGAGTTACTCACCACATCGGATTATTTCGGTTGCAATACCTTTAGCTTCGAGGCGATGGAAGAAAGCCTTCCGAAAAAAGACGTCGCGATCTTAAGACAGTACGCACGTTCGCGATCAACCCCGCTCAGCATCGAACTCGCGGACAAAGTTGCTCTCGCGGTGAAGAAATGGGCGATGCAAAAAGGCGCCACTCATTATTGCCATTGGTTCCAGCCGCACACCGGCGCCACGGCGGAAAAACATGATTCCTTCTTTTCATTTTTTCCCGGCACGACAGGCGTGGAAACTTTTACCGGCGCTCAGTTGATTCAATCAGAACCGGATGCGTCCAGCTTTCCTTCAGGCGGCGCTCGCGCCACCTTCGAAGCGCGCGGTTACACCGGCTGGGATGCGTCATCCCCCATGTTTCTGATGGAAACGGATAACGGGTTGACGCTTTGTATTCCCAGCGTGTTTATTTCCTACAGCGGCGAAGCGCTGGACAAGAAAACACCACTTCTCCGCTCCACCCACGCCATTAGCGACAAAGCGGTGGAAGCCCTCGCTCTTTTGGGACACCCCGCGGATTACGTTGTTCCCACATGCGGTCCCGAGCAAGAATATTTCGTGGTCGATAAAGCATTCCACACATTACGCCCAGACCTCTTGCTTGCGAAACGCACCTTGATTGGTCGTCCGCCTCCCAAAGGCCAGCAGATGGAAGACCATTATTTTGGCTCCATCAACGCACGCATTCTCGCTTTCATGATGGAAGTGGAGCACGAACTTTATAAGTTAGGCGTGCCAGTTAAAACACGTCACAACGAGGTTGCGCCGCATCAATTTGAAATGGCGCCAACCTTTGAATACGCAAACATCGCCGCGGACCATAATCAGATCTCCATGGAAGTGTTACGATCCGTCGCAAAAAAGCACGACCTTGTTGTGCTATTCCACGAGAAGCCTTTCGCGGATGTGAACGGCTCCGGAAAACACGTTAACTGGTCACTGATGGACAGCAACGGCAACAACTTGCTGGAACCAACGGACGACCCCGACAGCAACATCCGCTTCTTGTACTTCCTCACCGCCTGCATCAAAGCGGTGTGTGATAACGGCGATCTCCTTCGCTCCGCCGTCGCGAGCGCTGGCAATGATTTCCGCCTAGGTGCGAACGAGGCACCGCCAGCCATCATGAGTGTATTCCTCGGAGAATCCTTAACGGCGGTTCTCGATCGCCTCGAAGGCAAAGATGCCGAAGCGAATCATTTCAAGAAATTCATCGATCTTTCCTTGGCTAACGTGCCACAGATTGCCAAAGACACCACCGATCGCAACCGCACCTCACCGTTTGCCTTCACCGGCAATAAGTTTGAGTTCCGCGCCTGCGGTTCCTCAGCCAGCATCAGCCCGTCGTTGACTTACATCAATGGCACCGTCGCGTACGCGTTGGATGATATGAACAAACGCCTCAAAACGCATGCGAACAATCAGCAACCCAACCACGACCAAATCCTCCACGTCATCCGCGAGGTGGTGAAGGAAAGCCGTAAGGTCTGTTTTGAAGGCAACAACTACTCGGAAGAATGGCACCGCGAAGCGGCGCAACGTGGTCTTCCCAACAACCGCAACACGGTTGAAGCGATTCAAGTGCTGAAGCTACCACGCGTGAAAAAACTCCTGACTGAGCTTGGGATCATGTCGGCGTCTGAAGTGGATTTTCGCTACAACATCGTGGAAGAGCGTTACATCAAGTTGCGCTTGATCGAGTTGGAGACAATGCGCGAGATGATCGCGACGCAGGTTTTACCCGCCGCATACGCGCAGTTGGAAAATCTGAAGCAGGCGAAGGATCAACTTACATCCATCCACGGCGAAGGTGTGGCCGAAATGGATATCGAATGTAAGAAGATTGGCCAAGCGATTAAGGAACTTTTGCAGGCAAAACATGAGCTCACCGCTCTGTTGAACCGCTGCCGCGAGAACGGCGATCATGCGGAAGTGGCGAAGACCCTCGCCGACGACGGCTTACGCCAACAAGAGAAGGCGCGCGCCGCCTGTGACACGCTTGAGCTCATCGTTGATGACTTCCTGTGGTCTTTGCCCAAGTACCGTGAGATGTTATACATCTTGTGATAAATCGCCCTCAGGGCGTAAAACGTCATTCTGAGCGTAGCGAAGAACCTCCAGATTCTTCGCTACGCTCAGAATGACGTTAGCGAAGGGGACTGCTCCGTCCTCACTACGAAAAGGATAAAAGTTGTCAAAACGTGGTCGCTCCGGCAATCGGCAGGGTAAAAGAAAGTCTCGTCAAGAATCTGATCAAGGTGAACACCCTCGCGGCCACCGCAAAGGCCCTCGTCATCTGCGCCCCAATATGGAGCGCCGCCCGCGCCAAGAAACAGAAGACCCACGCCGCCGCGAAAAAGATGGCGCGCCTGACGCTATTCTCACCCAAGCCATTGCCGACACCAAAGCCGCTCTCGAGCGATGGGTTGAATTGTCAGAAAAGATGCAGCGCCAACCGCGGATTAAACCACTCCCTGGAAGCGCTCCCACTTTAGATCCCTGGCAGCAGCAGGCGGTCGATTCCATGGTGGAAGGCTGCAACGTTGTTGTGGACGCTCCGACGACCGCCGGAAAAACCCGTGTGGTTGAAACTTATTTCGCGCAGAACCTGCACGATCCCACATTCCGCGCCTGTTACACGACGCCGGTGAAAAGCCTCTCCAATGACAAGGTGAAAGAATTTCGCGAGATGTTCGGGACGGAAAACGTCGGCATCGCGACGGGGGACGTCAAAGAAAATCTGGGCGCGCCGATTGTCGTGGCCACGCTGGAGTCTTATCGCAATTCGCTCCTGGGCGTTGAACCCGACATGGGACGTTCGCTCGTGGTGTTTGACGAATACCATTTCCTTCAAGACTCCAGTCGCGGAAGCGCCTGGGAAGAAGCCATCATCCTCACACCTGAAAACTGCCAGATTCTGATGCTATCGGCTTCCGCGGACAACGCCGAAGAATTCGTGGCATGGATCGAAAAGATACAAAATCGCCCGTGTCGCCTGGTTCGCACCACCCATCGACCGGTTCCACTCGAAGATATCATTTTCTTCCGTGAGCACTGGCTGCTTAAAGATTCTTTGCCGATGCCACTGGTTGGCAAAAATGATCCGCTCTTAAAGTTTCCACTGGAACAGAATGAGATCGCGCGCCGCGCGAAACAACTTCCGGAGCTTGGTTTAACACCTTGCATCCTTTACTGCGGGCAGCGACGCTCCTGTGAAAACATGGCCGAGATTATGTGCAAACATCTCGAACCACTGCCGCAGGAAGAATCACAAAAATTAAAAGAGCGCCTTGAACAGGACGACTTAAAGGCGTCACTCAGTTTCATGCGCGGTAACTTGCGTCGCTTTATCATTATGTACGGCGTCGCCTTTCACCATTCCGGTATGGCGCCCCCGGCGCGTATTGCCGTTGAAGAGTTGGTGAAGGCGGGGATGCTGCGCTTCTGTGCGGCGACCATGGGACTCTCCATCGGTATCAACTTCTCCGTGCGTTCGTCGTTGATTACCGACTATCGCCGTCCCTCGGAAATGGGTTTTGTGCAATACCCTCCCTCCGAAGTGTTGCAGATGTTGGGTCGCGCGGGTCGACGTGGACGCGACATGGTGGGTTTTAGCCTTTGGCCATCACTCCCCTCTTTCCGTAAACTCGGCAACGCGAGACGCGAGCGTTGCGATTCGCGCTTGCGCAATGATCCCACAACGTTTTTAGGCTTGTTGGGACGTGGGTTCTCGCTCAAGAACCTCGAGTCCTTCTACGGAAAAAGCTTCATGCGTTTCCGCGATCGCACCATTGACCTTAGTTTGATTCGCAAAGAACGCATTATTGAAAAAGTTGGTCGTAAGGATCTTCCTTGTGTATCGCCCGCACATGAATTCGCTCGTTATCTCAAAGAAGACGCGGCGTCTCGTTGCTATGCATGCCCGGTGCGCAAGGAGTGCCATTCCTTCTTGGAGAATAAGTTAGGCGGCTCCTTGTCGATGCTTCATTTGCATCTGCATATGATTGGTTGCATCGACGATCAGGAACAACTGACGGATTACGGCTCCATCGCTCGCTACTTCCCGCAGGCGGGCGGACTTCTTCTGGCCCGCTACTTCGCCAACGGCACACTCCATGAAGGAAATTTGATGGATGCGGTGCAACTGATGGCGTCGATGGCGATGGCACGGTTCAAGGAACCCGATGTGCCACGCAAATACGATTTTCCTTTTGACGTGAAAGACGTTGAGGAAGAGCTGGAAGAACTTTATCCGTTCGAGCTTTTTGAAGAGATGTACGATCCACCGTTCGGTCGTCGCTCTTACCCGCAGATTCGCGAGTTCAATCCAAACGCTGGCTTTATCTTAAAAGAGTGGCTAGCGGGTGTGTCGTGGGATGAATTGGTGAAGAAGGTGGCGACGGAGAAGTTTGCTCAAGGGGATGTGATGGCCTTGCTTTATCGCAGTGCGACTTACATCCAATCTTTGAAACAAGCAAAACTTGGCACGATCAGCGAACATGCGGCGTTGCTTTGGTCAGAGCTGATGCGGGTGCCCCTCGTCGTGAACGAGAGCACACCCAGCAATCCCGCGTAAAAAGTCACTCGAGAAATTTCATACCGATGCGCACAACTTGATCGCCAAGTGGTTTTGTCCAGACCACCTTGGCTTTCAGGGGTGCGAGTTCACCAACCTTCACGCGAACAATGTCGCTAACCTGTAGCCCGACCATTTCGTGAACCACCAGACCGCAGCCGCCCATGGGAGCTTCTTCAAGAATAAGACCCGTGTGCTCAAAGAGAAATTCTTCACGATCGGCGTTCTTGTCGATTTGCGCGTATGCAGTCGCGTCGGGGCGAAAACGGATGTGTTTGCGATCAAAACGGTTCTCAGTCATCGAAACCTCCGGAGTGTGACTCCATTTTACCCTTCCCTACACCAAAAAAGGTGCTACCTGGGTAATATCACTGACCATTCTTTGTTTTTCCCAAATGGCCTAAGGTTGCCCAAGAATTTTGCATTGTCAGAAAAACTTTAAAAACAACAAAAGTGCTTTGTCGCATGCCCCAAAACGTTCGTGGTTATGGGTAGTTGCGACGGTGTCTGACGCTCGTTTATTTGATATTTAAGTGATAATTATTTTGCTTTTATCAAAACTTTTCTTTGAAACTTGACAAACTTTATAAAAACTCGTAATTCTCCCTCCGACAATCCGGACGGCCTTTTAAGACCACCCAATCAAGCATCTCGCTGTATTTGTTGAATTATTCCTATTGCTGATGGGGAATTCCGGTTGACCGACGAGCCCGTCACTGTTGGTCTTTCTCTTGCAGTAGCTCGGACGAAATCGGTCCTAATTTTTAGAAAAAAAGTAACCCATAAAGCTCTACCGCTGCAAAAAACTTTGTCCTTTCCCGTTTTTTAGTTAGTGCTGCACGTACTGTCTTATCCAAACGTTTTCTACAAAATGTACTTATCACGTTAGGTGGATAGAGCTTAGGGGGACCCCACAAGGGTCCCCTTTTTCTTTTTATCGTTCCGCGCCAACCTATTCTTTCCCATTCCTTCCCGAGAAAAACCGCGTTTCGCCGGGATTTTCCCGAACAAATAAACAAAATAAGTCATTAATACTCCTTAGTTTTTTTAAAAATTTTTAAAGCGATCCGAACCGGACCCGATGGAATAGGAAAGGGGTGTTTTGCCCTTTTAACATCGGGGACTTATGCAACGACGTGTTAGCCATCGCCGGACGGTTTTGTCGCTTCTCGCCATGCTTGCGAGCTTTGCGCCGACACGCCTCCATGCCGATGAATCGCAGCGCATCTTTCGTAGCGCCTATTTTTTAGGACGCGGCGATGCCGGTATTGCTAACGCTGATAATCATGAAGCTCTATTTTACAATCCCGCGGGTCTCGCACTGGGCGAGGGCATCTACAAAGAAACTGTTTTGATTTCACCACTCGTCGAGGTGTCCGGCGCCACGAAAGATCTTGTCCGTCAGATTGCGATCGAGAAAAAAACAGATCCAGAAACACTCGCTAACTACCAAGGTAAAAACCAACACATCGGTCTCTACAATTTCACGGGTGTCGTTTTCCGTCGCGCCGCGTTAGGCGCCATCGCATCCAATCAAACAAATATTCTGATTTCAAAAGACCCAGAACAAGCCTCTTTAAATGCGATTTCCGCAAACACCGTCGCCAACACGGGCGTTGTGTTTGGACTTGCGGAAAGTTTTTTCAAAGACCAGCTCCTCATGGGTTTTACCTACAAATATCTGATGCGCAACGAAGCCAAGGTTGCCGTAAGCCTTGCCGATGCGCAGGATGCCATGGACAACATGAAGCAAGAAGAACTCACGAACAGCTCCACCGGCGGTGGTGTTGATTTGGGCATGATTTATCGCATTCCGGGCGTGGCGCCACTGAGTTTTGGTCTGCAGATCGAAAACGTGGGCGGCACGACACTGAGCGGGAACGCCGCCGTGGACGATGATGTCACTCTTCCACAAACGGTAAACCTCGGGTTCTCTTTTGAACCGGGAACACGCTTCAGCAAGTTCCGTCTGTTCGTGGACTACCGCGACATTCTCAGTAAAACGGAAAAAAACTCTCTTAAAAAAATTCACCTCGGCTCTGAGCTGGCCGTCCTACGCTTTCTCGGTGTCACTGGTGGTTTGAATCAAGGTTACCCCACGGTTGGTTTCTATATGAACGCCTACTTCTTGCGTTTTGACGCGGGCGCATACGCTGAGGAGATGGGAGATCGCGTCGGAACACGGCCCGACGTGCGTTACTTCTTCCGTCTTGCGGCAGGCTTTTAGGAGATCGCATGCGACACCTTAGCCTTACAATCGTAATCATGTGTTCGCTGCTGTTCCACACAGCATGCGGAAAAAATATGTTTGGACGTTTTGAAGAAGAAGAACCGGCGGAAGACGCCACCATCGCCTTGGAGCAGAATAAACCCGACAAGGCTATTCGCATTCTGAACGCGGCTCTCGAAGATGATCCCGAGAATTATCAGCTCGTATCACTGTTGTCGGCGGCTACAGCACAGAAGTACGGCATTGATGCGTTTACGATGGTGATGCGGATGGTGAATTCGCAAAAAGAGCAGGCTGAGAATCAGACACCATCCGGATCAAACAATATCACGGCGCTGTTTTCCGCCGTTCCTGCGTCAACGCCGGAGAATATCGCCGGCATCAATGAAGCCATTCGTATCATGATGACGATCCCCGCCACCTCTCGCACCCGCGCCGACAACTTCTATCTCTCTTTGATGAACACCGCGGCGCTTACGTTGCAGACGAAAAAATTCGACAAAGACGGTGACGGGCTGATCTCACCCGTGGAACTTTTAGATCTGAGTGATGACGACGCCATTTCCATTCTCGACAGCCTTCTCAATGCCGAATCCGCCATGGCGGACGGTCTCCTTCCCGATAGCGCGAACTCGAAAGCATCCGCGGAACAGATCTCTCAAATTCGCAGTCAGATTGAATCGCAAGAAGGCGCATCGACCGCGGAGAAATTGCGCAACTTTCTCAACAAAGACAAAGGCAATAACAATCCCACGCCACCTTAAGTCCCCGTCAGCCCGAAACGCTCTTGTAGAATTGTAAAACTTCGCATGCGCATCAAGATGGGATCAAATACAAAAAGGGACCTCATCTGAGGTCCCTTTCGCAATAATTTCTTTCCAATGAACTAGCGTTTCACACCGACTTTTACACCGTTTTCCACGGATGCCATGATATCCTCGCGAGGAATCAATTCCGTCGGAAGCGCCGCGCGGCGAATGTTCGCGCGATAAAGAATCGCACCGCGGAGTTTCGCATAGTCGAGGTCAGCGTCTTCAAGATTGGCGCCTGTGAAGTCGGCGCCTTCGAGGTTCGCGTTCCAAAGAGAAGCTCCGGTTAAATCACAATCGCGAAAAATAGCGTCTTTCAAGTTTGAATAAGAGAAATTGGCTTCACGCAGATCGCAGCCAGAAAAGTCTATTTTGATTAGGTTCGCTTTACGGGCATCGATGTTACGCAGGTTCTTTGTTTCCGCGAGCTGTTCCAACACTTCCTTGCGGGTCAAAGTTACCAAGTTATCTGAATTCTTGCTCATAACTTCCTTAAGACTCCATCAAAACAAGATGCGACGCACGAATTATATCCGCGCCGCTTCTTGTGTCTGCTTCTGATTAGGATGACGTTAGCACGTTTTTTCCGCGCGTGCAGAAAAAGTGAGCCCCTATTTCATCAGCTTCGCGATATCCAGCATGCGATTGCTGAAACCAGTTTCGTTATCGTACCAGGAAAGCACTTTCAGCATGCGATCGCCCGCCATCATCGTACTTAACGAGTCGATGGTCGAGGATGCTGTGTTGCCATTATAGTCAATGGAAACAAGGGGTTCTTCACTAAACGCCATGATGCCTTTGAGAGGGCCGTCAGCGGCTTGCTTAAGAACCTTGTTTACTTCTTCCGCGGTCGTCGGCTTTTCCAACATCACGGTCAAATCCACGAGAGACACGTTTGGTGTCGGCACGCGAACGGACATGCCTTGGATCTTACCTTTCAATTCTGGCAATACCAAACCGATGGCTTTCGCGGCGCCTGTGGATGTCGGAATCATGCTGAGAGCCGCGGCACGTGCGCGACGGAGGTCTTTGTGCGGAAGATCCAACACCTGCTGATCGTTGGTGTAGGAGTGCACGGTTGTCATCTGACCGACTTGAATTTTGAAATTGTCGTTCAGAACTTTCGCTAATGGCGCCAAGCAGTTTGTGGTGCAGCTGCCGTTAGAAACAATCTTATGTTCTGGTTTCAAATTTTCATGGTTCACACCGTAAACAACGGTGATGTCCTCGCCTTTTCCTGGCGCGGAAATTAGAACTTTTTTCGCGCCCGCTTTCAAATGGCGTTCGGCTTTTTCACGATCCGTGAAAATGCCTGTGCATTCAAAAACGATGTCGACGTTCTTATCTTTCCAAGGAAGCTCCGCTGGATCTTTAATGGCGGAAACAGAAACAGGTTTACCATCGATAAGGATATTTCCGTCTTTTGCTTTCACGTCGTTCTTCAACGTTCCATGAACGGAGTCATACTTTAACAAATGCGCCAACGTTGGCGTGTCCGTTAAGTCGTTGATGTGAACAAGTTCAAAATCTTTGTTATCGAGCATCGCGCGCGCAACGACGCGTCCGATTCTACCGAATCCATTGATACCAATGCGAGTGGCCATGTGAGTTCCCCTGAAAAAGACCGGTAAAGGCAACGTAAAAACGCCCGTGGTTTATACTGCACGACCGGGAAAAAATCTAGTAAGGGTACGTCTCCACAAGAATTTTTCGCTTTTGCTGCGGGCGCCAAGCCATTAGAATGGTGCAAATATCAACCCACTTTGTGAGGTCTGACGAATGCGGCGCCTAGCCTTGTGCTTCTCCTATATTCTTATTTTGGCCACAAGTCAGAGCGGCTTGGCGTTTGAAGAACTCGATATAACGACAGGAAAACCGGAGCGTAAGGATAACAAGGCCATCCTTGAGGAAGGCCGCGTGGTCGGTGTTGACGGCGGCAATGCCGAAGAACCCACGGCCATTAGTCCTCGAGCCACGAGAGCTCCCGCCGCTCGCTCATCTTCGAGTGACAGCATCGCCTTACCAAGTTGGATGTCAGTTGGTAAAATCAGTGCCCCGCGCGCGACGCGTGAACGTTTTAGCCCAGAAAACGCGTTTTACGCCCGTGTTGGTATCACTATGAATCAAAAGGATTTGGGTGGACGCGTGGGCGGTTACGGATCTTTTAACCGCTGGTCCGGCATCGGCATGGATGTTCTTTATCGCGCCCGCCACGAAGATATTTACGACTATCATAATTTTGCCTCGGAAATTTATTTCCGCGGTCAGGCGCCAAACCTCACGCTGTTCACACCGTACGTTTTCGCGGGTCCGGGATATGAGTCCTGGAAGCTAAAAAAATCCAATAAAATCAACGAAAAAGAAGGGTCCTTCACCGTCCTTTACGGCGCGGGTCTTGAGCTCGCCATGAGCCGGTACTTTGGAATGGCCATCCAGCACCAGGTCACCCGCTATGAAAACGCGGCGCCGAAATTCCGCGATGGGAAACCCATCAACAGCAAGGACTACATCCAAGACCGCATCGAGGTTATGTTCCAGTACATAATTTAGTGAGGCTTTAGCATTTACCCGAAGGGTCTTTCCCGCTATGCTCAGCCGCCTTTAGACGGAGCCAGCGGTGGGAGGATGTGGGTGGAGTCTTTGTCACAGACGTGGCACCGAGCGGATATCGTCCGCATCAGTTCGCTTGCGGATTCTTATATTCTATTGACCGTTCGTCCCGACTCGCAATTTAAGCACGAAGCAGGCCAACACACCATGTTCCGCCTCAAGGAAAACGGGCATGATGTTTTGTATTACTTTTCGATAGCTTCCGCTCCCCGCGCCGATCGACTCGTAGACTTCTGCATCGCTTATCACCCTCAAAGTCGCATTTATAAAATCATGCAAAGTCTGAAGGCCGGCACCGTGCTCTCCATTAGCAGCGCGGTGGGTGAATTTGTTTCCTCCGAAGAAAAAAGACCTCTGGTTTTCGTCGCGGGCGGGTCCGGTATCGCTCCCATTCGCGGGCTGCTGCAGAAATACATTGGCAAAAATAGTCATAAGTCCTCGTTACGCCTTATTTACGGGTGTCGTAGTGACGTGGCGATTCCATACCGGGGTGAGCTTCTCCAGTGGCAAGAGGAATTCCCTGATCGATTTAAGGTGCAGTTCTGCGCGGAGAATTCCAGCGATCCCGCTATCCCCAGCGGACGCGTGACGAATTATCTGCCGGCTTTTTTTGATCCGGATGCCGTCTATTTCATCTGTGGCCCCAATCCCATGGTGGATGCGGTTGAAGACTTCCTCACGAACCGTGGCATCGCCAAATATGATATCCATTACGAACGCTATAACTAACCGTGCCGCGAGCCATCCTCTGACGCCAGTGCGAGCTGTTGCCCCTGAAGCCAGTGTGCGCTAAAGTCTTGGCGCCTATAGGGAAAAACATTGGCTATTTATTACCGAAAATTAGCGGATCAAATTCTTCTCACGGGAAAAACTTACCCGTATCGAGACATGATTCGCTCTTTTGGCGGAAAGTTTCAGACCACGGAGAAAACGTGGTTGCTGCCTTTGGACGAGGCCATTCTCACGCAGGTGGCCGCTCTCTGTAAACGTGTGGGTGGTGGCGTTCTCAAGGAGGCGCCGGCCTTAGCCCCTGAACCCACGATCGCCCCAGCTCCCCTTATGAAGGTGACGCCAAAAAATATTGGCTTGCCAACCGCCGTGAGCGCCGCAGCCATCAAGGACGGTCTTACGGTCAGCGAATTGATGACGCAGGTGCAGCTAGCGATTCATGCGACTTTCCCGAAATCGGTATGGGTGTTGGGAGAAATTCAGAACTTCGCGCTGCGTAAGCAGGCGTGTTTCTTTGAACTTGCGGACGCGAAGCAGGGTGCGGCGCAAACCGCCACCGTTACGGTCAAAGCGACCCTTTGGCAAAACACCATGGCCATGCTGAAACAAAAACACGGCGCGCCCGCACTTGAACAAATGTTTCAAGACGGCATTAAAGTGCGCCTGCTTTGTCAGGTTTCTCTTTACCGTGATCGTGGGCAAATCAGCTTACAGGTGATGGACGCCGATCCTGATTTTACGCGCGGCGCTCTGGCCTTGCAGCGAGAGCAATTGTTACGAGAATTGCGTGCTAAAGGTCTCGACGTTAAGAACAAACAGCTCCCGCTCACGGCTTTTCCGTTTCGCGTTGGCTTAATCAGTGCCGATGGATCACGCGCGAAGAGCGACTTTTTGGACCAACTTTTTAGCTATAAATTTCCGGGTGAAGTTTTGTTTTATCCAGCACAGATGCAGGGTGAAAACACACTGCCGGAAACGGTTGCCGGTATAAAAGCTCTCGGCAAAGCGGGCTGTGACGTTATCGTCATTACCCGTGGCGGTGGCAGCGCCGCGGACTTACGCTGGTTCGATGCCCGCGAGGTAGCCTACGCCATCGCGGAATCACCCGTGCCCATTATCGCCGCGATTGGCCACCACGACGACACCTGTGTCGCGGAAGAAATTTCTTTCCGCCGCGAAAAGACACCAACAGCGGCGGCTGATTTTCTCGTGCATTGTTTTAACGCCACGAAAGAGCGTTTAGACAAGCGCGCCCGTCAACTGAGCCAGCTGTTGGATCGCACCATCGAACAGCAAAATCGCTGGCAGCAGCAACTTTGCCAGCGCCTCCGCCTGTCATCGCAAAATGCCTTACAGCGGGAGACGTTGCGTCACACGCAATACAGCGCCGCGCTGCAGCAGCGTTTTGGCGCGCAGCTCAACGGCACCGATCGCATCTTAAGTCAGTGGACCAGCCGCCTCAGTGTGCAGAGCGAACGCTTTTTGAGCCGCGAACGAGAACGCTGCACCCGTCAGCGTCAGGTGCTGTTTGAAAAAGCGCAACAAAGTTTAAGCCAACAGCGTGAGCAGCTGGCGCGATTTGAAAATAAATTGGTCGCCATTGATCCAACACCATGGTTGGCAAAGGGCTGGACACAGCTCTTCACGGAAGCTGGCCAACTGGTGAAAAGCGGTGCCACCATTGAGACGGGCGCAAGCATTCACGCGCGTCTTTTGGATGCTTTGCTGCGCTTGAAAGTAGAAAACATCGACCTCACGAGCAGGGACAAATCATGAATGAATCTCAATCCTACCAAAAGATGCTGCAAGAGATGGAAGACATCCTTCAACAGATGAATACACCCAATCTGGATCTTGATCAGATGGTGGCCAAGGTAGAGCGCGGCTATGAATTGATTCAATCCATGCGCGAGCGCCTCGACCGCACGAAAGACAAGATTGAACTACTTCATCGTAAATACGACGAGCCAGCCGCAACAAATTAAGATGAATCACGCCGACTGCTGGGAACTCATTATTTCATTTACGGACGCGTCGGCGCGGTTGCGCGCCCGTGTT
Organism: uncultured Oligoflexales bacterium; assembly: GCA_964404325.1. Taxonomy (GTDB): domain Bacteria; phylum Bdellovibrionota_B; class Oligoflexia; order Oligoflexales; family Oligoflexaceae; genus CAYOJQ01. Next base: position 153,405 of record CAYOJQ010000001.1, on the reverse strand, counting down.
AGGAATGAGCTCGAGCAGGTGGGGCATGTGGTCGTGGAGGGAATCATGGCCTCCGACAATGCCGCGGACGAGTCCTGGGCTGAAGCCCCGCTGATGATTTATCTCAACTCGGAAGAAGCCGCGCAGCAACTCGCCACGCACCTGCAAGTTCATACCGGAATTAAGACGCAGATTCGTTTTCTTTCCGCGCACAGCTGGGCGGATGTGTGGCGCACGGATCTAACATCGTTCGAAACACCGCACTTTTTTATCACCACCGATCACGCCCCCATCTCCACTGACAAACACGTTATTCGTTTGGCTCCCATGGAAGCGTTTGGCGATGGCCGTCACGTGACCACGCGCGTCATTCTCGATCTTCTCGACGAGATGTGGACGAAAAAGCTTCCGTGTTCGTTTTTGGATGTGGGATGTGGCAATGGCGTCCTTGCCCTTGCGGCGGGGAAAATTGGCATTACAAATATTGCCGCCACCGATGTTGTCGATGAAGCGATCATCGCCACAAAAGAAAATGCATCGATCAACCGCGTGAGCGTGGACGTGCGTCTGGATGAAAATCCTGAAGATGGACGTTTATGGGATTGCATTGCCGCGAATATTCCCGCGGGTGGCCTTATCCCCATCCTCCCCGCATTGCGGCGCTCCCTCGTACCGCACGGATCTTTGGTTTTAGCGGGATTTTTTAGCGGTGATGCCGTGAGTGTTTTAGCCACCGCCGAAAAACTTGGTTTCCGCTTGCACCAACAAAAAATGGAGAACGACTGGGTCGCTCTCCATCTATTCTTGCCATAAGAACGTTTTTATTTACGCTTAAAAATCAGCCTCCGGCAGCGCGGGCATCGCGGCGGTGATGGGACGTGGTTCAAGATCCACCAACGGTGCTTCGCCGATTGATTTCTTGGCGTCATCCACTTTTAGCTCTTCAAAACGACGCGCACTCACCAACACGCGAGTCTCCAATGTTCCGACGGCTTTGTTAAAGGAGCCAACGGTATTTTTGAGATGTTTTGCCACATCGGAGAAGTGTCCTAACAAATCCGCGACCCGGCCATGCAATTCGCGACCAAGCTTTTGCACCTCACGCACGTTATCCGCCATCGCTTCCTGACGCCAACCATAGGCAACGCTACGCAGAAGACTAATCAATGTCGTTGGCGTCGCGAGAATCACGCGATGCTCAACGCCCAACTCGATTAAGCCGGGATCGTATTCCAACGCGGCGCTAAAGAAGTTTTCCCCCGGTAAAAACAACACCACAAATTCAGGCGACGGCTGAAACTGATCCCAATAGGATTTCTGCGCCAAGGATTGAATGTGAACTTTAACCTGGCGGGCGTGATCTTTAAGAAACTGCTGCCGCGCCGTCTCGTCGGTTGTTTCCATTGCTTCGAGATAAGCCTTAAGCGGCGCTTTCGCATCGACGATGATATTTTTTTGTCCGGGAAGTTTTACCACCATATCGGGACGGAGCTGTTTACCCGATTCCGATGACGCCACTTCCTGCTCCACGAAATCGCAGTGTTTCATCATGCCGGCCATCTCAACCACACGCTTCAGCTGAATCTCACCCCAGCGACCACGGGTGACGGGTGATTTAAGAGCGTTGCTGAGATTTAAAGTTTCCGCGCGCAATGCTTGTTGCGCCTCAAGGAGCGACTGCACCTGCGCTTTCAGACCGTGATAAGCACCGACGCGTTCTTGTTCCAACAGGCCAATTTTCTGATCCACCTTATCCAACGATTCGCGAATCGGTGTCACAAGGTGCTGGATCGCCTGCTGGCGGTTGCTCAGATCTGATTTTGCTTCACTCTGATATTTTTCAAGAGTGGTTTTTGCCAAATCCAAAAACGTGGCGTTATTGCTTTGCAACACATCCGCCGACAACGCTTTAAATGCGTTCTCCATGTCTTGTTTGGTTTGTTGCATGAGACTGAGGCGTTGGGAAAATAGAAACCAGACGGCTCCCCCACCCACACAACACCCAAACATCACGCCCACAAGCAAGCTGATCGCATCCATTCCAAATCCTTGATTTGCGAGAAAAGATTCGAGGATTGTACTGACTTCACCTAAAGCTGTCACCCTTTGAAACATGCTATCCTTCGTTAAAAACCAGCACTTGTTTTTATGAGAACCTTGCCTTCCTTAAAAAGGTGCCTGAAAATTTTAGAGTGGCACAAAAAAAATGGAGTGGAAAAAATGATAACTTCACGCATCCGGCTCATGGCCTTGATTTTCGTATGCCTCGCCTCTGCTTGCGGCAGCAAACAGGACGAAGAAAGAGATCCACACGGAACGATTAAACAATCCGGTGACTTGGGCGCGAATCCCAGCACGAGCGGGCGTCTACCCAATCGCGACACAAGCGGCGCGAACCCAACAAGCCCGACATCACCAACGCCCATTCCCGACCGCGCGAAGACCGCGTTATTTTTCCAGCCAAATAATTTAACGACATCCGAGACCTGCATTCAATCACAGCTGCTGCAGCAATCTCCGGACAAACTCACCAGCGGAACGGTGCGAGGCCCTCTCAACTTGATCCAAGGCGCTGGTGGAAAAAAGTCATCGGCGACCGCGCAGTTCACCGGAAAAGGCGATCAAGATAAGGATTACAGCTACACGTTGACATTCAGAACACAGGATCCTCGCGGTTGGACCAAGCAGATTCGCAATTTATACGTTGGCGCTTATAGCTACGGCATGGATACCAAAGTGGAGGTTATGAGCAACGGGGCAAGCTCCCCTTTGTTTACACTCGATATTTCCTCATGCACGAGTGGCAGCTAAGCAAAAGAAAGTGCCCCGGCACACCGCGTCAACAGAGTCAGAATAAGGGTTCCATGGGGAACCCTTTTTTGTTGCCTTTCCTTCCGCGCTTTTTAAAATTGAAGGAACGTGACACTCGTCCAACAGGAGGCTTTTATGATTCCTTCGCGCGCTCATGTATCCGCATGTTTGACGCGGTTATGTGCTGCCTGGTTATTATGTGCCGTGACGACGTGTGGAAATTCACAAGAAGCAACTTTGATGAGCGACGCCTTTGTACAGCCGGCGTCTGAGACCCCTAAAATCTTTCTCTTCTTTGCACAGCCTTCTTCACCCTTGGAAACATGCATCAACGGCAAGGTGTATCCACAGTCATCGAATAGACCGGGAGCCATTTATGGTCCGGTGGGTTTGCTCAGAAACGCGAATGGTGAAATCATCGCGAATACCGCACAGGCGCTGGTCACAAGTGATGACCCTTGGAATCCCATTCAATTTTATAAGGTGCGATTTGTGACGCTCGATCCACAGGGATGGCGCGTGAGCATCATAAACAATGCCGTGGGCGTGTATGCATCTACATTGAGTCCAAAAGTTGTAGTCCTTAACATCAACGACACACCGGCTTTTGAAGTGGACATCGCGACCTGCCTGCAACGCCACGCTCGATCACTTTAAGTGCGTGCGCGCGGCTTTAAAGACATCGCACAGCATGCGATGCGTTAATTTTCCCGTAAAGGTGTTTTGCTGGCTGGGGTGATAACACCCTAACAAGGTGATACCGTCTTCAAACACATGGGTCGCGCCGTGAGTAAACTTTGGAAGCTTCTTCGGCATCGAAAGTCCCGCGTGGCGGCGCGCGGTAAGGTAAGCATTCCATCCGATTTGTCCAAGGGCGACGATTACACGCACGTGATCAAGAAGCTCTAGTTCCGCGAGAAGATAACGCTCACAATTTGCCCTCTCCTCCGGTAGCGGCTTATTCGCGGGTGGCGCGCAACGCAGCGTGGCGGTGATAAACACATCCTTTAGTTTTAATCCGTCATCTTTTGATTGTGATGTGGGTTGATTGGCGAACCCTACCTCATGAAGCGCGCGAAACAACCAATCGCCGCTGCGATCACCGGTAAAAATACGTCCCGTGCGATTACCGCCGTGAGCGGCGGGCGCAAGTCCGAGAATAAGAATTTTAGCATTGGGATCACCAAATCCAGGGATGGGACGCGCCCAATACTTTTGACCAGCAAAACGAGGGGGAGGTTGCTGCGCAACCTTTTGACGATAAGCCACAAGGCGCGGACAAAGAGTGCAGCGAGTGATCCGGTGTTCGAGCTTTTCGAGAGAAGAACGCGTCATCCATTCTCCTTCAGAGCCACGGCCAGGTAACGTTATTGTAGCTGGCCCTTTTTAGCCTTTTCCCACATCAGCGATTGTTTGACGAGATAGTGGATCAAAAACTGGTGCGAATTGATTTTCGTCAGCAGGCGGTGCATTTTTTCCCGCGTCATCGGCTCAGTCATGTCTAACTGCGCACGGTAACGCCCCGCGTCATCAATGACCACAAAACTTGGCGCGGCCATGGCTTCTCCGGGCACAAGGTACTGCCGAGGATCCTGAACATGCACGGTGTCCCAGCCTTCAGGCGCCGCCGCGGGCAAAGCTTCCGCCATCGTGACAAAACGGATCGGCAGCGGTGTGGGAACGTCGTGGTATTTTTCCGTGAGATTTTCTTGGACCCAACGATACAGGTCGGCCATCGCGCTGGTTTGCGCTTGGCAGTCGGTGGCGCAGGATTGACCGAGGATCGCCGCCACCGTGATTTGACGCTGGGTGTCAAAATGCGTGAAGCCACCGGAACGATTCTCAAAGTTTAAATAAAACTCCGGCACAGTTCCCATGTCGCCAAACTCACCCGTGAGATCCCGCTTGTAAAGATAACCGAGGTATCCCAGCGGCAATAACATGATTAAAGCGGTGATAACCGTAACGCGAATTGCTTTCTTGTGTTTAGAAGACATTTAAACCTTCGTCATTGAATCCGGGCGACCAACACACTGATAGTGGAAACCAGCTTCCACAAGGGCGACGCCATCGTATTGATTGCGGAAATCGAAAACAACTTTCTGACGCATGAGAGTCCCGGCTTTTTCCCAGTTTGGACGCTTATACTCACTCCATTCCGTAATCAGCACCACCGCGTCCGCGCCGTGAAGAGCCTCATAGGCGCTCTTGGCATAGTTAATTTTCGTCCCATTGCCAATGGCTTTCTTGAAGTTAGGCGCTCCAACGGGATCGTGAGCGACAACTTCCGCGCCCCACTGCTCCAAGCAGGCGGCAATAGTCAGAGCGGGTGACTCACGCACATCATCAGTGCCAGGCTTAAAGGAAAGCCCCCACAGCGCGATGCGCTTACCGTTAAGATCGCCGAAGTGGCGCTTAATTTTTTCCGCCACGTGATTTTTTTGCGCGTGGTTGGCATCGCTCACCGCCTTGAGAACGGCGAACTGAACACCGTATTGTTCTCCGGAGCGAAGAAGCGCGGCCACGTCTTTCGGAAAACAGCTGCCGCCGTATCCTGGGCCGGCATAAAGAAACTTGCGACCAATGCGTTCATCCATGCCCATGCCGCGGCGGATATTATCGACGTTCGCGCCCAACTTCTCGCATAGGCGCGAAAGTTCATTCATAAAACTGATGCGCGTCGCCAGCATCGCGTTGGCGCCGTATTTCGTGAGTTCGCTGGAACGGCGATCCATAATCAGCAGCTTACTGGGATCATCGGTAATAAACGGAGCGTAAAGATTCTTAAGGGTCTTCTCGCCCTCACCGTTGTTAAGGCCCACAACGATGCGATCCGGTTTCATGAAATCGTTAACCGCAACGCCCTCTTTCAGAAACTCGGGATTGGAAGCGATCACCGCGCGGAAATTCACACCGCGTTTCTTAAGAGCGCCGTTGATGATGCCATCGACAAGATCACAGGTACCGACGGGAACCGTGGATTTAACCACCACGACGAGATTTCCCGTCATGTGCTCGCCAATGTTTTGCGCCACGGCTTTTACATATTTCAAATCCGCAGAGCCGTCTTCGCCCTCGGGGGTGCCCACGGCGATAAAAACAATCTCCGCTTTGGGCAAAGCGGCTTTCAATTCGGTTGTGAACTGGAGACGTTCATGATGCACATTGCGGCGAATCAGCTCTTCGAGACCTGGTTCATAGATGGGTGGCTTACCGTCTTTTAAAAGTTGGATCTTACGTTCATCCGTATCAACGCAGATGACATTGTGACCCACTTCGGCCAGGCACGTTCCTGATACAAGACCCACGTAACCGGTTCCCACCATCACAACTTGCATGCGCACTCCGCCTGATAAACGCTCGGTAAAGAAAGCTAAGTTATAACGGCGGATTGGAGTATGTTCAACGGCTTTGCTAGGCAGAAAATTCCAGCTGTTTTTATATTGCGAATTCCAAGCAATGCTTTTTATCTAATGATTTAAGCTGATTACGGTTTTTTCTCATTCATGGGCGCATTGCTCCGCTCATGAGAACGGTGTTATCCTATGAATACGAAAACCCATCGTTTCAGGAACACTTCGAAAAAGCAGCGGGCCCCATGTCAGATGACAAAACCATCATAGCCGACCCGGCCGGCATGACCATGTACAATCCGCCCAAGCGGATTCGTGCTTGTTTGGTGCAATACAGTGGCACGGGACTTGGTAAGCGTCACATTCTCGACAACGCCGAGATGACCATTGGACGTTCGCCCACATGCGATATCGTGATCAACGAACAAAGTGTTTCTCGCAATCACGCCAGATGCTTTCAAGTCGGCGACAACATCGAACTCGAGGATCTCGGCAGTTCGAACGGCACGCATATTAACGACGCGCGCGTGACTTCACGCACACGTTTAAAGGATGGCGATATTGTCCGTTTGGGTACCATTCTCTTTAAATACTTCGCACACGATAACATCGAGAATGTTTTCCACGACAAAATTTATCGCATGGCGACGATTGATGCCGTGACACAAACTTTTAATAAAAAGTACCTCACGGAATCACTGGAAGCGGAATTCAAATTCAGCAAAAGCTATGGCCGCGATCTCTCCGTGATCTACTTCGACCTCGACTTCTTTAAAAAAGTGAACGATGCATACGGCCACAACGCCGGCGACTTTATTCTGCGGGAAACATCCACGTTGGTGAAATCCGCCATTCGCAAAGACGATATTTTCTGTCGTTTTGGCGGCGAAGAGTTTGTGGTCCTTCTTCCGAACACGAACGCCAAGGTGGCTTACGATTTAGCGGAGCGCATCCGCGCCACGATCGAACGCCATATCTTCAAGTTCGAATCGAAGCGCATTGAGCAGACCATATCCCTCGGCGTGTCTCAGTTGACAAAGGACATGCTAGACCCCAAAGATCTTCTCGCGGATGCCGACCGCAAGCTTTACCTTTCCAAAGCCAACGGTAGAAACCGCGTCACCGTCTAGACGTCTCAATCATTGCGAGGTTTCCATGAAAACCGCTTTTCCGCGCCGAGCCCTCGCTGCGGCCTTTACTCTCGTTGCCGTCTTCAGCCATGGGTGTGTCACATCCGTGGAGAAGGATGTCGATATTCATCCATCCGTACAAAGCGACAAGGAATACGCCTCAGCTCTTAAAAAGGCGACGGGGCAGTATCAGGTGATCAGTAACTTTGAGAACCGCTATGAGCTGTTTGCGACCGTCCTAACGCAGGATTTCCGCAACGCGCTATCGGCGCGCTATCAAACGCTTTACAACGAAAAACAGCCCGTCCTTGAAGAGGCTAGCAACAAGCTTGCATTCTTTGTGTCGGTCTACACGTCGAACAAGGATCTACGCGATATCCGCGACAACGATCTTTGGAACATTCAGCTTGAATCCGATGGTCAAATCCAGAAGCCCGTGGCGGTGAAGTATTTACCGAAGAAAGAGCGCTGGCAGCCGTTCTTCGACTACATCACTCCGTGGAGTCGCGAGTATGTGGTTCTATTCGAAATACCCGCCGCGGGAATGCCGTCCGATGAATTTGTGAGATCAGCAAAAACGAAACTTATCTTCACGAATGCCGACGGAAAAGTGACGATTCATTGGTAAACACCGCAACGATTGAGTAAGTAGCGCTCATTTCATTTGACCTCTCAGCCAATCCTCGTAAAAGGATTGGCTTTTCTCTCGCCTTCATAGAAACCCTCAAAACCCTTTCCAGGCAAGGATTTGACAGACATCGACGCCTCTCTGCTATGATAAAAACATAAGAAAAATTTCCACTCTCAACTGAGCCCGATTCATGTTAGGAGGCATCAATGTCCCGCGACCATATGGACATCATGATGGAACTTTTGGAGCTTGGCCGAGACACCATCGACGAAATCAAGCATCAACTCACTTACTATCGGGCCAGCGTGTATAAACACGAAACGGCGCAACAGATTAGCGATCGTATCGATCAGTTGTATGTCGTCGCGGAAATTGTTAATGACGAGATGATCTTGGATCTCTTCCGGGATTTTGAGGCCACCGCCGGTAACGGCAACGTCAAGGCCATTCCAGGAGAATGCGTCTTTTCTGGTCGCATCACCACTCTGACCCAGGGCCTTTTGGAACAGTTCACCTTATTTGAAAGCCGTATGCGTAGTATGCAGCACGATCATCAGAGTAAGGAACTCTCGCGAGTTCTTCAGAAAAACCGACACAAGATTCTCCAAATGTGTCGCCAAGGCACACGTCAGTGGGCCTTCTTCCATTCCTTATGACCCATGCGCGTCCGATGGCTTTTTCTAGTTCTTTTTCCGCTGGCCTTGGGCGCGTTGCCTCTTGCTCTTCCCGCGGGGCGTAACCTCGAATACGAATACGCCCTTCTCGTTTCCATACTCAGCATTCTCCTTCTTCCCTATGCATCTCTACTCCAAGAGAAAATGCCCACGGGGCGACGTGAACGCTTTCTCCACCTCTTTTGGTTGTTCGCGGCGGGACCGCTTCTCGTTCTTGTTCCCGGCATGCTGATGTTTCTCCTGCGCTGGTGCCCGTGCAGCACGGAGGAGTTTCGTTTCTGGATGCTGGTGCAGTGGTATCCCTCGTGGATTCTTGGCGGTGGATTGGCGCAAGTTCTTTGGCGTGTCCGCGGTACCTACCGACTGAGTCGATTGCGCGCTGCGGCTGTTTACGCCTGCATTCTGGTGCTCTTTATTATTTCCCTGGCGGCAACTCTGTGGTTCTTGCCACAAAAGCGCGTCACCCACTTTCTCGTTGGTTTTATCCACGGCCCCATCTACGACGAATGGATTCCCATCAACGACGGCATTTTGTGGCAGCGTCTGGCCCACGTTTTTCTCGGCACAACACTCATCGCTCTTGCTTGGTGGCGCCGTCGCGCGCTGCAAACTTCCGCACTTATTCTGTCATTGCTGCTTTTTGTCGGTTTTACCCATAAAGCGAGCGAGTTCCCCAGCGTTCAGAATGGCAAACGTTATTTAAATCGGTTGATGCCCTACGAAATCAAAACAGCGGATTTCACCATCCACTATGCCGCGCCGGATGCGACGCTTCCTCCAGAAATCGAACAGCTCTACTACGACTCGGTCTTTCATGTTCAAGAACTGAAACGCACGCTGAAGATCGCCTCGCAGCACGTCGATATTTACATCTACCCCGACCGCCAAAGCATGAAACTCTGGTTCGGTGGGGAACAAACAGACATCACGGATGTCTTCACGCCCTCCATCCATATCACCGCCGGCGAATATCCCCATGAAACCCTGCGGCACGAATTGGTGCATGCCCTGGCCGCCGAGTTTGGTTTCTATGGCATCGGCTTTCATCCCAACATGGCTTTCACGGAAGGCCTCGCGGTCGCCCTCGCACCACCCGAGATGCGCATTGGTCTGGATGAAGGAGCCGCAGCTCTTATCAACAGTAAAAAGGTTCGCGACGTCGCGCAGCTATTCTCGCCCCTTTTCTGGCAAGAATCCGGTGCGCGCTCTTATACAGTTGCCGGCTCCATCGTGAAGTACCTGCTCAAGAATCACGGCATCGATAAAATTCGCGCCCTCTACGCGGGCGAAAATTGGGATACTGTTTTTGGGGAAGATCGCATCAGCATTCTGCGATCGTGGCAAGATAGTCTCGCATCGCTATCCACGGATCATTCCCGCGACCTGCAGGTGGCTAGCCTCTTTCGCAATCCCGGAATCCTTTATGATCGCTGCCCCCACACCAAAGCCGTGCGACGACGGGATGATAACGACGACACATGGTTAAAAGTGCGGCGCCCTCAAGAATGGAAAGCCAAAAAAGATTATTGGCCTTGGCGCTTGCAGCTCGATCCCAACGATGCCTCCGCGCGAAATATGACGTGGCAGCATCGCATGAAGGATGCCTATCATCAGAAGCAGTGGGTTCAACTGGAAGAAGGCGCGTCGCAGCTTGAAAAAGAAATCAATTGGCCCCCCAAGGAACTGGAAGACGTTGAACTACAGCTTCTTCTGAGTGATGTGGAGTACTTCACACAAAAACGCGCCGCGAGCGCGGAGCGTCTCACGCGGCTTATTGACTTCGCGCAGACAAAATCCATCGGTGATGACCTTCTCCGTCAGGCATACGTCCGCCAGGTTCTGGCGGCTGAAGTCGCGGAACCTCAGACCCTCCGCTGGCGTGCGTACATCGCGGGTTGGGAAAGCATGCCTCCGGCAACCGCACAGGCACAGCCGTGGATTCTGACCTATCTTCACTTACGCCGCGGGGAACGAAGCCTACGTTCTCTTCCCGTTTTGGAAAGACTGCTCACCCAACCTGTTCCGGCGGGACTACCGGGAACGTTCGCGGTGGAATGGTACAAGTTTTTGGGAATGTATTTACAAGAAGCTCGTGATTTCACTAAAGCCGCCACCGCTTACCAACAAGCGGCGACTCACGCATCCTCAGGCGTTAAAGCCGTGTTTGAAGAACACGCGCGCCGCATGGAATTTTTTCAGGCAAACCCACAGACACCACCAAAAGTGGAAAGGCTCTGAGAAGTCTTCCTTAGAATCATCTTATGCAGGAACCTTACGGGCCAACGGCGTGATGAGGCATCCGACTAACACCACCACCGCAAACGAAACACGCAGGCTGCTCCACTCCGCGATCCAACCAATCACCGGCGGTCCAATCAGAAAGCCAAGAAACCCAATGGTCGAAATGGTTCCCACAGCGAGACTGGGAGCCATGCGGGTGGTTTTTCCCGCTTCACTAAAAACAAGCGGCACGCAGGCGGATGTCCCCGCGCCGACGAGGAGAAAACCAACAATGGCACTCCCCACGTAAGGCAGAAGAATGGCCAGGAGAAGCCCCGCGGCGATGGTCATGCCACTGACTTGTAAAACCCGCGCAACACCGAAACGCGTTCTGAGTCCGTCCGCGAAAAATCGCGTCAAAGCCATCGTACTCATAAACGCAACGTATCCGGCGCCAATCCAATAACCCTCTGCCCCAATGACCTTGGTGAAGTAAACACCACTCCAGTCAAACATGGTTCCTTCACAAGTCATGGAACAAAACGCGATGGCGCCGAGGGTGAGGAGCTCCCTATCCGGCCAGACAAAGCGAGACTGTTGTTTCGGAACTGTTTCATTGGACAATGACTTGCCGCAAAGGACCACGCAGACAAGCGCAAGACATAAAATCATCGCGAAATGCCACACCGGCGCAATATTGCGGCCGATCATAAAAGCACCGATAAAAGCCGCCACGAATCCCGCAATACTCCAGAGCCCATGCAGGAACGCCATAAGATTGCGCCCTAGGATTCTCTCCACGGCCACGGCCTGTGTGTTAAGGGCTACGTTCACCATATTGCTGGCGAGTCCGTACATCACTAGTGCGACAACAAGTTGTGTGACCGAGGCGCTTAACCCGAGGGCTAGGAGCATGGTTGGGTAAGCAACGATGGCGGTGAGAAGAATGCGTTTGGTTCCAAAGCGTGCCACAAGCCACGTGGCCAGAGGCATGGATAACAGAGAGCCAATGGGAATGGAAAAAAGAATGGTACCAAGGGTCGCTTCACTGAGATTCAGTTGCTGTTGGATGGTAGGGATCCTTGACCCCCAACTCGCAAAGCACAATCCATGCAGGAAGAACAAACTCCCCACAGCAAAACGTAGATGATTGGCTGTCGCCGTTTCTCCTTGAGGAACTTTTTGAACGTGCATCCCGCGGCCTTCGATTTTTCTTAAAGATCTTAGCACGTGGGTTTACACCACGACACCTCACCACATCTAATGTCTTTGAATCATTGGATTAATAGAGACTCTTCGATCACCCGCAGGATTTAAACAAAAGAGCTTGAATTCGTTGCTCGCTCGGATGTAAAGGACGCTCCCCAACCTGAAGGGCAAACGCCCCAACAAAAGGACCATTGATGAACCGTCGGCTCATGACCATCTGCGCGAGTTTTTATTTAGGTACCGTGCTCATCTTCACAGGTTTTGCAATGGGTGAAGATGAAAGCAAACACCCCGCGCAGCACGAAACAATTTTAGAGACTCATGAACGAGTGTCGCTGTCTATCGCGGCAAGCAATCATCCCGAAGCAAAAGCACTGCAAAGCCGCTTGGACGCAGCTTATGGTGAAGCCATTGAATGCCTGACGACGGCTCCCGATTCACGAGAAGCAAAGAAATGTCAGATGAACTTCGAATTTGACGCTAAGCGGATCGAATCCATCCTGCGCGGCGAGAATTCCTAATCGTGGTCCCTAACCCTTATGGGAGCACGCAACGGATCGCGTAAGAAGATCCATAGCTGGAGTTACCAGACATGTCCGGGGTCCAGGAAAAGTAGTTACCATTGGTGTTAAAGTTATAACTGTGGGATGTCGCAGTCCAAGCCTCGCCAGCAGGATGAACAGGAACGCCTGTAGACTGTGCAAAAGTAGGCGAAGCATCCGTCGGATAATATGAATGCGTTATAACACTTGTTGCGGTCTCATACATCGTCGGTAAGCGCATACCTCTCGTCGCACAAGTTTGAATGTTACCGACATACCACCTCGAAGCACCGACGGGAATAAATACATAGCGATAGAACATTCTGACTCTGCGCGACAGAGCCTTGGGTATTTGAATTCCAATTACTTCAATCCTTACCAAAACCATCGACTAGGAAGAGAAGCTATTCAACAAAATGGGATCGGCTCGGGGTTCCAAATTCAATGGATCCCTAATTCCTTCGAAAAAATTTCACAATCTGTTCTTGGCGCCCCATCGCGATAACCGCGACAAGGGTGACCAGGACGATAGGAATCATCGGACTGCCCCCGATGACAAAAAGGTGCATTAACACCGCGCCAATCATCGTCGGCACAAGGAGCAGCGCACCGAGTCCAGAATAGTAGCGAGTTAACAATAAACCTGCCGCCAGGACCTCAACGGCACCGGTGAAGTAGCGAAACCACTGGCCGATACCAATCGTTTCGAAAGTGCGCACCATTTCATGATGGCCGATAAACTTCTGCACGCCAGCGGCAAAAAAAATGACCGCGGCGACAATTTGCGCGATCCACAAAAAAACACGAACGGCTTTGGAGTAAGATAAATCGTCTTCTTTGAGAATTTGGATCGACATAGCCCACCTCCCCTCATCTATTTCTATCTCCGAAGGGGACGCAACTCAATCATTGATCGGTTCGTTTTCATCGATAAGACGCGCCACAAGGGATTCAGGAAATCGCTTTGACATAGGCGCGCAAGAGCGGATACGCACCACGAGCCTTCTCCACGACACCACCGAGATACTCGTTTTCATGAGGAAGCTTTAGACGCAGCGCGCGTGCCAAAGAGTTCTCGTTCGCGGCCGTTGCTTGAATCAGCTCCTGAAGTGCTTTCTGGTAAAGGGATAATTCTTGGGGCCATGCGCCATCTAACTCTTCACCCAATGCATAAGCTTCCTCACCTAACTGTCTCAGTTCATCCGGGTACTGCAACGCCAAACGATTTTCCGCGAGACGCCAACGGGCGCACAGCGTATTCAACACGGTGTTGAGCCACCACTTTTCACGCACCACTTCGCGAGGATTTTTGACCCATAAAAATCCAGCGGATGCGAGTGCTTGCCACACATGATCTTCAAACGTGGTCGACGAATCGTTTCGATCCAACGCACCTAGAAGAACTTTTCCACCACCGCTTACCAACCAGCCGTCACCTTCTTCTTTCGTGCCGAAAAAGGCGACTCCTTGGCGCCAGCGAAAATGTGGAAACTCCGCGCGCAAAGTCCGCACTTCATCTTCGATGCGGCCATTGCAAAGAATCGTCACGGGAATTCCCGGCCGAAGCCGCGGCAACCATTCACGTGCGGCGGACAACAAATCGGGAGCGCGCACGCAGAGCCATGCCGTATCCCACTGCGCTGGAGCCGTGGATTTTAAGGTAACGGTTAGGGATGAAGTGGAAATTTCGCGACAACGGAAAGTCGCTTTAGAGCCGTTGACAAGGCCTTCGCGATGAGTGGCGGCAACAGCGATTTCGGGGACGTGCGCCAGCCAAAACGCGAGGCCATGGGACAGGGCCCCCCATCCAATCAATCCAACAGTTCCCTTGTCTGGACCTTTTCCACTGCTTTTATCAAAAGTTACCATAAGTTTACTAAAGCCTACCGGCATTTACGTCGATGATCGAGGAAGCAGCATAGCCCTCACGACGAGGGGATGCAAGGCGTACGAAGGGATTCCTATGGGCGAGATAAAACGTAGCTTCAACGAGATTCTTGTCATGTGTGACAAGCAGGCGTGGGTATGGAATTTCGCCTCTCAAGTGCTGCAGAACCTAAACAAAGAGCATGTGCGTCTTCCCTCGACAACGCCCATTCGTCAAAGCTGGCTGCGTTTCAAAAACAGCGAACGCATCATCGTTCACTGGGAATGCAGCTTCCGCGGCGGTGGCGCTCTTATCGAAGAAATTCTCGAAATCGATCCGCTCTTTAATGTCGGGGAGCGTGTGATCGTGCTTACCGCGAATCCCATGCACAGCGACGTGGTCTATTTCAACGAACTCGGTCTGCAGAAAATCGTCAAACTCAGCAATAACGCGCGTGACCTGGAAAAATCCACGGCGGAACTTCAACAGTTTATTCTTTCCGCGGACAATCCCCATCGCCGCAGCGGCTGGCAAAAGGTTCTTCGCGTGATCAATCACATGTCGCCGAAAACTCCCCCGGAACAATGGGAGCGCGTTCACGCCACGATTGAACAACTTCATAAAGCCCAGGGCGGAAAACCGTCCGCTGTTTTTAACGATGCATTGGCGGCCTTGGAGCATTTTAGAGGCAATGATCAACAAGCTGAAACGCTGTGGCTGTCGGCCCTTGATATCAACCCCAATTACCACCGCACCTACAACAACCTGATTCAATTTTATAAAAACAGCAAGCAGTACGAAAAAGCCCTTGATCTTCTAAAGAAGATGCAGACGCTGAATAAAAACTCCATTTCGCGCATGGTGCGTTTTGGTGAGATTCACGCGGATATGAATGACGATGTCAAAGCCGAGCACTACTTCAAACAGGCTCTGGAGAAAGACAAGCTTTGCTCCTCCGCCTTAAACGGTCTCGCGGAGGTGCGTTTCCGTCAAAATCAGTTGGACGAGGCCCGCAATCTTCTGGCGAAGTCGATGATCGCCTACAAAACCGCGCAGTACCTCAACCAAAAAGGCATTGTGATGGTGAAGGCCAACCAATTCAAAGAAGCTCTGGAGCACTATTCCAAAGCTCAGTTCGTTCTGCCGCAGCAGGAGAAAGGCCCGATGCTGTTCTTCAACATCGGGCTCTGCTACTCCCGCTGGGGTCGCCCCGATATGGCCGCTGAGTTCCTTAAAATCGCTCTGATCAAAGAACCCAATTACCTGAAAGCACGGCGATTGCTGGATCAAGTGATGCGCATGCTCCCCCAAAAATCCGCCGGCTAACGACCTTCCGGCTACAGCTCTAGGCAAATACTGCCGATGCCCTCCCTATATCCAAGGGATGGAGGGTCTATGCAAAGGATTGCACGTCGATGCATTTACGGACTGAGTTCACTTACTCTGCTCTTCACGAAGGTTGCCCACGCGCAGGACATGGCTGGTCAGGACGGTATGTTTGTCATGGCGGCTATCGGCGATTCGATCACCACGGGCTTCAATGCTAAAAATCCGCTGGATAATAAGAGCCTCAGTTGGAGCACGGGATACACCACCACCGAGCGTGTGCAAAGTCACTATAAGCGCGCGCAAAACGTTTTCGATGGTGAAGTCTACCAACTCAATATGGCTAAGGCGGGCGCGAGAAGTGACGCCATCGAAGCGCAAATGGAAAACGTCGCGAAAAGCCTGAAGGGACGTGAGCTGGATTATCTTACAGTTATGATCGGCGCCAACGATGTCTGTTCATGGCCTGCTGATCACGGCGAAAACCTCCATCAATTTGATACCCGCGTTCGTAACACCCTCGATCGCGCGCTGGCGTTAAACCCCGACATTAAAATCACGCTGGTTCCCGTCCCCGATATGCTGCGCCTCTACGAGTTGGGAAAGGCCACGGCGGCCTGCAGCGCACGCTGGAAGATTTTCAACATCTGCGCCCCTCTTTTGCAGAACCACGACGCGGATGAACGCGCCGCGTTTGGGCAGCGTGTGATCGATCTTAACGACTCACTCGCACAAATCGCATCTGAGTATTCGCAGTCGGTGCATTACGCCGCCGATGTCGCCACCTTCTCTTTTGAAAAAGAAGATATCAGCGGCTATGACTGCTTTCATCCATCATGGCGCGGCCAGGATAAGATTGCGGAGAAAAGTTGGTTGGGTGGATGGTACGATCAAGAGAGTCCTTAGAAGAGATCCTTCGCTTCGCTCAGGATGACGAACTTCCCGCTGAGAACGTCATCCAGGTGCAACGTCATCCAGGTGCAAGCGTCATCCAGGCGCAAGCGTCATCCAGGCGCAAACGTCATCCAGGTGCAACGTCATCCAGGCGCAAGCGTCATCCAGGCGCAAGCGTCATCCAGGCGCAAACGTCATCCAGATGCAAACGTCATCCAGGTGCAACGTCATCCAGATGCAACGTCATCCGAACGCAAAAACGTCATCCTGAGCGAAGCGAAGGATCTCTAGCTTCGTTCAGAATGACGCATAAAAAACAGGAACGTTTATTCCTTGATTTTGCTTTCTTCCCACGTATAGCTACGCGGTAGTTCTTTGGCCTTACGAATCAAATGCGCTTGTTGGTTACGCAGGTACTGCACAAGACGCGCATTGCCCGGATCCACGGCGAGACGGTCAACGTTTTGCTGAATGTCGTTAATCTTATCGACGTCGTTTTCTTTCTTGTAAATATCATCAAGAATTGTGTTGAACTTAACCTTTTCCTGCTCGGTCAAGCCCGACGTATTTGTGTAGCGATGGAATTTGTTGATGACCATCGGTTCTGTATCAACAACGACGGTGCCATCTTCCTTTTTTTCTACAACAACACCTGGGTTGGTATAGATCCCCGCTTTTTGAACAAGATCGCCAATCTGTGACATGATCCTTCTCCTTATTCACGCACGCTTAGTTCTTGAACTTTATAAGATCGAGGGTGTAGGCCCTCGGAATTCATCATGTGGAGCATTTCCCCTTCGAGATACCGGGTCACGGCATGATTCCGGGGATCAGTGCGCAGCTCGTCGATCTTTTCTTGAAGTTGATCGACGCGTTCACGCGTGGTTTCTTTTTCCAAAACTTGATCGATCACTTCGTTGAATTTAACGCGCTGGTCGTCCTTGAGACCGTTGACAAAGCCGCGGCGGCGCGCCTTCTGGTAAGCATCGTCTTTTTGATCCACCACCAACTGAGCTTTTTCGTCGCGCCCGATAACGGTGCCCGGCCGCCCTTTTTTGTCGAAGACGGTATCGCCAATGGAAAAACTCATGGAAACCCCCTCGCAAAATGATTTAGACGCCCTTACTCACAGTTTAGCGGCCGCTCATCAGGCCTTACAAGAAGCGGGAACCATTAGTTTTTTCCTAGTGCCAAAAGGCAGTATTTTCCTCGTGCCATGGAATTATTGGGTTAAACTTTAGAATATTGTAAAAAGTGCCGATAGAGCCTGTGACTTAAGAGAGAAGGAGGTCGTCTTGGCTCGTGCCCCGACGTCATAACTAAGGTAGGTTCCTATGAGTGGTGTGACTAATTTAGCCCAATACAGACAGCAGCGTCGAACGCTCTACTTGAAGAGTCACTCACACCTTCTCGAAAAATTCTTCGCCGGTTTCGTTTCTCGCCATTTTAAAGAGACCTATTCGATTCTCACGGCACAATATATGTCCTGCAAAGTTCTGCAAAACGAGATGGCTTGGGACTATCACGATTTCCGTGACTCTCTGCGTGAAGCGATTGGCGATGTATACGGCGATCTCATTTGGGCGGAAATCCGCAACACCTATTGGTTCGACCACAAACTCATGTCGCGTGACGAGGTGGTGGATCGTTGCACCACGTACTTTATTTTATGCGAAACTTTAGCGGCCAATCAGTCCTAAGTGAAAATAGACACGTCAAAACGGAATAAAAAAAATCGCCAGGACAAAATATCCTGGCGATTCATTTTTACAGAGAAAACTACCTGGGCTTCGCAGCATCACTTATCTTGTCCGCCACAACGAGGCCTTCCGCGATTTCGCGCAAAGCTGTTACAGCTTCCTTATTCTTGCTTCTAACAAGTGGTGTCTTGCCATTCATCAACGCGCGCGTGCGATGGGAGGCAACAGCCACAAGAGCAAAACGATTCTCGATATGTTGTAGACAGTCTTCAATCGATACACGTGCCATTCTTGCCATCCCCTAAGAAGTCAATTTAAAAGAGATTGGCTTTTCTAGCCAATCCCTCCATAGTAGTCAATGGTCAAGACAGGTTTTCTCTGGAGGAGATGGGTGGCAGGCTGTTGGCGCAAAATCCTCATGATAGCAGCACTATGGGGTCTCGCCGCCTGCGGCAGTTTCGATTCAGACGATACCGAACCCCGAGTTCTTCCTCCACTGGCCTCGCAGGCATTGCCCGCTGATCATTACACATTCGCCGATCCCACGTGTCAGCAAAAAAAGCCCACATTTGCCCTAGAATCCGGCGTTGTTTACGGCCGCGCCCAGGGCGCAGAGGGCTATGGAACCGAGCTGACCGTGAGTCCCACGGACTTTTCCCGGCTTCCCCTGGCTAGCAATCCCTATCTAAAGACCCCCAATATCGCCATTACCGTCGTCGGGGGCCTTTATGAGCGTAATTGCGAGGACCCCTATGGGGAGAGCCGTCTCTGCACCGAAGGTGGGCGTTATATCGATTGGGAAGTGACGAATCCTCCTTCCCCTCTGAACATCTGCCAGCTTAGCAGCCAGTTCGGACGCGAGACCTACGAGGGGATCGCGGTGACCTCAGCCTATTACCTGGAGCAGGTGCTGGCTCGCTTTGGCGAAGCCTACGGCAAAAGGCTTCCGTCGGTCACCCTAGAAATCATGCCTCTTTACACCAGTACGTTTATGAATGAGTTCACGGCGCAGCGAGCACCCATGCGCCTCCAAACGTATTTCACCCATAACTTAGCTTATTTTCCGCGGCGCAATAAAATCGCCGTATTCCCAGAAACCAAGGACGACCAGCCTTGGTACGATCGCGCCGGGCATCTGTGGGAGTCGCCTTTTGGGCTCGCGCACGAAGCCGGCCACCACCTCGAGCAGCAAATCGCGGAACATCTCGCGGACGATTTGCGCACCATCTGGCGGCCAGAACTCCATGCGCATCAGTCGCTCGTGCAGGGGCTTATGGCAAACAACACTGCTGAGCGTCTCGCTGTTCGCAACGCGCTGTCCGAAGGGTTCGCGGATCTTGTGGGCTTCTATGCGGTTGATGCCCGCGAAGAGCTGGTGAACAACCTCGTGGGCATTGGCCAGAATAGAAATCCAGGCTCCGGCATTTTTGAGGTGCAGCGGCGACAGATTCCCAAAATTTTGAATTCGGTGGCGGCGAGAACGCTTTTTAATCAGCCTTGTCCCGAAGAAGAATGCGCCATCAAAACAAACTCCCACGATGCGGGAGCGATCCTTGCGCATCTCTTGCACCGCATCTTCACCGAAACCGCCTTACGCATCCCGCAGCTACAACAGCAAAAAGATCTCCAACCGCGCATTTTCCTGCGTTACAGCATCTTGTGGTTTAAAACCGCATTGGAGCGGATGCAGACAATGCAAACCACATCCGAGCATGCTGTCAGCCTTTTCAACAGCGTAAATACCGGCATTAAAGTGATCGTTTTGGGTTTGGCGCGAGAATACAATTTGGATGAGCCCACAACCCTCGAACTGAAGCGAGTCGCCTGCCAATTGTCGCGCCAACAGCTACCGACCGCGAATGAACCCGCGTTTAGCCTCGCCGACGGCTCCTGTAACATCTAAATCCTGCAGCTTTTTTCGTCGCCCCACCCTTCATCGGATGCTAGAATTACAGCAGTCATTCCAGAGTCTAAAAGAAGGTTCCTATGCGTAGGCTGACAACTCCTCAGGCATGGATACGCGCATGCGTTGTGCTGAGCGCCCTTAGCGGACTGCCGTCTCTCGAGAGCACCGCCGCGGCACAAAACAAACGCGCCCCCAGTCAGACGAAAAAAAGTCTGCCAGCGGACGCGCAGGCGCAATTGAAACAAGCCATGACGTTGTTCCGCGCCAATCGTTATAAAGAGGCTTCCGCCATCTTTTCACGCCTTCTGCGCACTTACCCGGATAACGAGACAGCACGCATTTATCTCGGTAAAAGTCTCTTTCGCATGGATCGTCACGAAGAAAGTTACCAGGTTTTTCGCACCCTCAACCTAAAAACACTGGATCCGGAAACCAGCTTTGAATACGGCAAATCCTTCTTCGATCACGAACAGTACGAAGAAGCGTTTAGCGCCATGCTGCAAGTGCCGGAAGGCAATGACTACTACGATCTTGCTTCCTACTACGGCGCCATTTCCGCCGTAAAACTCAAGCGTTTCCGCGACGCTGAACGCATGATCGAGAATGCGGTGGTCCTACCGTCAAAGTTAATCAAAAGCCGCAATCTCTATAAACAACACATCCACCAGATCATCGAGAAAGAGCAGGAAGAGCAGCTCAGTCGTGACAAAGCCGCTGAAGAAAAGCGCCTAAAAGATCAGACACGGGTGTTTCGTGAAAAACTGAATGATCCAAACGAAAAGCCTCCCGTCAAAGAAGTCGAGCTTCCGGTGGAACCCACTCATGATGGTTTTTACAGCATCAATCGATCTGCTGAAGTGGGTTTCCGCATTAAGGAACAGTTTGTCGACTTCAACCGCGTAACCAGTCGCACCAATCGCCATCACACAAATATTTTTACCTTTCAGAACGGCGTGCAAAAAATCCTCGGTAAGCGCGACAAAAACTCCACCAGCGCGATGGGTGCGGGCATCAAGTTGAACCTCTGGGACAGGAACTATCACAACCCAGAACTTTTGATGGCGGATACGCCGGATGAACTTACCATCTATCGCACCTTTACGGGTGAACCCGACGGCAATCAGAAAATCGGTCTCGCGGCGATGAATGCCTGGTACGAGAAGAACGTCAGCGGTTCTCTTTGGCTCGGCACTAAAGTCGCATATATCGGTGCGTATCCTGATTTTAAGTCAAAGGACAGCATCGCCAACCGTGACATTGAAATAAACTTAGGCCGTAAAAAATCCGGTAACGTTACATCCATGACCGTCAACTACATCCAAACGATCGACGGCAGTGGGCGGCTTCTAACGGAAACCTCCCAAGAGGTCATTGGCACAAGTTTTTACACGCCACAGTCTTATGGCTTTGATTTCCGCCTGCGCGCGCAGCAGTTTCGTTACCGCCGACTTTTTCTGGAAGGCCCGAGCAACTCCATCCGCGGACACGTCAATCTCTTTTCCGAATTCCCTTACGGCACGCGCCTTGGTAGTGAAGGTTATTTTCAGACCAATCATCATTATCGTAAAACCACTCTTCCCGGCTTTAAGTGGGAACAAAACGATATCTACGGCGCGCTCTATCTCGCCGTTAAACCATTTAGCTGGTTAACCTTCGACATTCGCGGCAGCCGATTGCAGCGCGTCTTTAATTCCGTGGATCCGGATGGCGATGCGAATGTTGCGACTTTGGAAAAGAGTCATCCGAACTTTATCGCCGAAACAAGTATGAGTTTAATGCTGAATCTATTATTTTGAGGACCAGCATGGATCGAGAATGGTTAAAGCAACTGGCACTCGCGCGGACGGAAAACGGTCGCCTCGTTCCTTACGATCCCGATGGGCTTAAGCGTGAGTCCATGCGGCAGCTGATGTCCGCTGTGGCTCACCTGCAACAGGAAGCGGAAGATTGGTGCGCCATATTTAACATGTACGCCACGGATGAGCAGCTACGCATTCTTCCATTGGCGGCTGCGCCTGGACGAGTGCTACCGCAGGGTTTTATGATGCTGCTGGGCGGAAAACAGGTTCGTGTTGAACAGCGCGAATATCAGCTCACGGCAAGTCTGATTTTTATCGAGACTTTCCAGCAGCGCGAAAAACCGCTGCACCGATTTGAAGCAAAAGTGGATATGTTTGGTGGCATTAGCTGGGTGATCGATCAGCAAAGCATGGTTACCAACGAGATGATTTTGAAGTTGTTATTGCGAGCGCTGCGAGAAGCTGGCGAAAAACCAAGAAAGGTTTAGTTATGAAAATCCGCTTTAGCGAGAAAGATCCGAAGAAAATTATCACCAAAATCAAAGAAACCATGGGCGACCGCAAGCTTGGGCAGATGGTCGATTTCATCCAAGAAGGCAACGACGTCGTTGTCACCATCTCCAAGATGGGCACATCAAAACTCACTTTTGCGCATAAAACAGCGGGCGAAGGATCGGAATTGACCCTAGCTTCGGAGAAAATCGCTCTCGCGCACAAAGCGTTTAAGGACGAGGTCAAAGAAAAGATCATCGCCGTGATTCAAAAAGCGGGCGGAACGGTGGTTTAAGGAGGATGTTATGCTCACGCGCGTCGTGTGGACTCGTGCCATGGCCGCGGCCATCGACGAACAAAGCATCCAACGCTACGGGATTCCTGGCATTGATCTCATGGAGCGAGCTGGAAGAGCCATAGCGAACGCCTGTAAAAGTTACGCGCAAAAATCTCACCCCATGATCGTCTTAGCCGGGCGCGGTAACAACGGTGGAGACGCCCTTGTTGCCGCCCGTCTTTTGCATGCTGAGGGATGGAACGTTAAAGTCGTTGAAGTGACTGATTCACCAGAACATCCGGGCACGCCCTCTTACCAAGAACAGAAACAAAAAATTCTCGCCCAAAAAATTCCGTTCGCGCCTTATCAGCAGCATTGTTTGGATGCGTATCAGAATGCTCGCTGCACCATCTTGGATGGTCTGTTGGGAATTGGCTACCGCGGGCCACAGCTCCGCCCTCTTACAGCCATGGCTTTACAAGAGGCGCAATCCCTGCGAGAAAAATGCGTTATCGCCGTGGACATCCCCAGCGGTATCGATGTGGATGATTGGCAGACAAAAGAAGCTCCTCTTCCCGCCACCGCCACCGTTACGTTTGGCGCGAAAAAGCCCGCGCAGGTTCTGGCACCCGCACGTCAATTATGCGGCGACGTTGTTGTGGATGACATTGGCTTTAGCACGAAGGCCGTGGATGCCGTGATAGAATCCGCCCCTCTTCGTTTTATCGTCGCGGACGAGAAAAACATTGTAGCCAATAACCCGTGGCACACGCTGAGTCGCGATGCGCATAAATATGATCGCGGCCACGCCCTTATTTTAGGGGGCAGCGAAGGGAAATGGGGTGCTCCCGTTCTCGCGGGGCTCTCGGCTCTGCGCTGCGGCGCGGGCTGGGTCACATTGGGTTTCGCTCCCGCGGAACAACCAAGACTCATCAATCTTCCACCAGATCTCACATACGAAACGCTCACCCACAAAGATGGTTTTAACTGGGAAAAGGTCGCCACATTTATCCGTGAACGTCGCGTGCGCGCATTGGTTGTGGGGCCAGGGATGATGCATTCTCCTGTGGATGAGAAAGCATTACGCATTCTACGTCCTCTGATGGATGAAGTGGGGCTTCGCTGTGTGTTTGATGCAGGAGCTCTGCAAGGACTGGGAGATTGCCTCGACGCACATCCTCTCCCGGAAGGGTACACGGTTCTCACACCACATCCGGGTGAATGGCTTAAATTATCCGCCACACCACTGTCACTAGTCCCAGTGGATGCTCTTGAACACACGTTGCGAACACTAAAAAAATGGGGCGTCGCCGCATTTTATAAATCATCGACGCCGCTGGCCTTGAATCCACAAACACCGCGTGATGTTTTTCTCCTGGATTCAGGCTCCAACACGCTCGCGAAAGCGGGATCCGGGGACGTTCTTTCGGGTGCGATCGCCGCGCAGCTTTTAGCGGGTGCGGATACAACGCACGCGATGCTTCGCAGTCAATGCCTTCTTTATCGCGCGGCGATAGACTGGGAAAAAGACCATGTTGCCGAAGGTCTGATTCCATCCGATCTTCTCGCGCGCCTCTCGGCAAAATAACATCCTCGTTGTGACATTCCTTCTTCACCGAAGTTCTCATGAGGTCTTGAACTTGCATCCTCCGCATAGTCCAAAACTGGGACAAACAACAAGGAGGACTTTATGATGCGCAAACAGTGGCTTGTCGCAGCGTCAGTTTTATGCTGCGCGAATTACGGCTTGGCAAACTCCGTTGATGAAGATCCACGTCTTCGTCAGATGATGAAGCAGTCGGTGAGCGCGACTCACATCGAATCAGAGGATGATGACGGCGGCATGGGTGGCGGCGTCGGCCAGGTGGGACCAACGGGACAAAAACAAGTTCAGCAGGGCATTTCCGTCAGCGTCAGCTTTTACTGCTCCAAAGACACCGCAAGAAAAATTGGCGTGACCATCCCAACTGTCCAAGGTGTTTCCGTCAAAATTTTTGACCAGGATGGACGTGTTGTGGCGCAAGATGACGACTATCAGCGCGCCGCACAACGACGTGACGACATTCTGAACTATAAACAAGTGCGCATGTCCGTGGCGCAACATATGCCTCAAGGACAATTCTACGCGGCTCTCTGCGACGTGAATCAACACTCAGCCTGTTACATTCCACCAAATCGTGCCTCAGATCCTTTAGACAAGGATGATGGTAAAGATTCCATCGCTATTGTGGGCTACGTGCAAAATGTCCAAGTACAGCAGGGAATCATGTTGCAACAAGGACAGGCGAAAGTTTTATTTGACCTTCCCCACGGTAAAAAACAACACCGCCAACTATCTTTCGGACAACAACAAAAACAGGCACGGGAAGATTGTGACGACATCGACTCGCCTTTAATCATTGACCTTGCCAATGATGGCATTGCTTTGAGTGGTCTCGCTAAAGCCGTTCCTTTTGACCTTAACGTGGATGGCGTGAAGGAGATGGTGGCATGGCCCACTTCCGCCGACGATGCCTTTGTTGCCTTGGACAAAAATAAAAACGGCCTGATCGATAACGGCGATGAGCTGCTCGGCAACAACTCCAAAGGCCCTGATGGACTATCAAGTCCCAACGGCTTCATGAGCCTCGCGAAGTATGATGCCAATGGCGACGGCAAGATCGACGCCGCGGATCCAGTTTTCAAAGATCTTCTTCTTTGGGGTGATGCCAACCGCAACGGCATCTCCGAGAAGAACGAACTTAAACACGTTCATGAAGCGGGCGTGGAATCCATCGGCATGGATTACATTGAACGGATAGAGCCAGACGTGTTTGGCAACGAAATCCGTCAACGCTCCATCGCTAAAGTGAACGGCGAAGTCCGCATCGTCGTCGATGCCTGGCTCCGCACCATCTAAGCTCGCACAAACGAAAATGCCAAGACGCTTCGCGTCTTGGCATCGTATGTATGGGGAATCCCTTAATGAGTAGTAGCTAGTAACGTTTCATCTTTGGATCCACTTCCACGGCCCAACGATCCAGGCCTCCTTGAAGTGAAACCGCTCGCGAGACACCGTGGGCACGAAGAAACAAAGCCGCGCTAAAGGAACGAACACCATGATGACAAATCGTCACCACATGGGCCGCTTCCTTGAATTTTGGCAACAGCGCCATCATATCAGCGTGCGCCACGAGTAAAGAACCATTGAGACGACAGAGGGTGTACTCCATCGCCGTGCGCACATCGAGTAAGACAACGTCCTTGCTGTTCTTCATGAGAAGATCCAACTGCTGGGGAGTTATCTCAGGATCTTTCATCAACGCGGCCAGCATATGTAGCCGCTGAATCACATGATCAACGTCCATCTCCGCCTGCTGAGCCAACTCCGCGACAGTATCAGGAAACGTTTCCCAATGAGGCACCGCGAACGCTTCCGTTAGAATCACGGAGAGATGGGGCCAACGCAAATCGGCCAAAGGTGTGTCTGGATGGATCATGGGTGCTTTCTTATTTGATGGGACGGGCCAACCACTGGCCAACGGACTTCGTGAACTGTTCCGCGAGATTGTTATCCGCGTTTTCGGGGTAGAAATACTCCATGGTCTGAGCAATGCTCAAGCGATCATCTGGAGTGAGGAAAAAACGATCCGCCTGCGAGAGCTCATGGTGATAGGCTTCTCGCTCCGCGTTATGGGTGCCTTCGAAACCAAAGAAATCCATAAAGCGAATCATCGTGAAATTTTGCTGGCAGTGTACTTCGAGCTCATGAGCCAAAGTGGAACCCAACAGTCCCCAACTTGTGAATGCGCCCGGGCCGACGGTGACTAAAAGCTTACCGCGATTGGTGAGGGTGGTGAGACCTCGATCGGCAATGGTGAGATCCAGGGCGGGGTGCTCGACACCCTCTGGCACTGGGATGTTGAAGAGCGCCAAAGCGATATCGATGCTTTCTTGATTCAGGCGTGGCGGTTCGGAAGGAGGCGTGACCTGAATTTGCGACATATTCTTGCGGAAGTCTTCTTGAGCGGCGAGCGAACCACGAGCCATCACCACACCCATCGTCACCACGATTAAGGTCAAGGCGGCCATTACGCCCGTCAGGCTAAAAATGAAGCGATAAGCACGTTTCAAACCCGCCCACTCCTCTAAAAGGGGCAAACACACCCTTATGAGGAGCAAGAGCTAAGCCAAGGCTAACTAACCGATCGATTTACTGTTTTTGGTGGAGAGCGGTGTGTTGGAAGAGCGCACCTGTTGGGATCCTAGACACATTTTTGGATACAAAAAAATAACCATTCCGTGAGGAGAAAAGATGGCCGCAAAAAACTTGCGGTCAGAAGCAGCGCCGCCAGACGACTAATGCAAATAGAAAGCGGTCTTTGAATCTTCGCTTTTAAGAATCCCCTGCGGTTTTCCTTGGTAAACCAATTCGCCACCTTCGTGAGCCGCGCCGGGGCCTAAATCAATCAACCAGTCGGCGGAGCGGACAACATCCAGGTTGTGTTCGATGATCACCACGGTAACGCCCTTATTCACGAGTTCACGCAACTGATGCATGAGGCGCTGCACGTCCTCGAAATGAAGACCCGTGGTCGGCTCGTCGAGAATAATCAACGTATTTTCGTTTTTGGATTTATAGAACAGCTCAACCAACTTCAGGCGCTGCGACTCGCCACCGGAAAGGTTCATACTCAGCT
Source organism: uncultured Oligoflexales bacterium (assembly GCA_964404325.1). Taxonomy (GTDB): domain Bacteria; phylum Bdellovibrionota_B; class Oligoflexia; order Oligoflexales; family Oligoflexaceae; genus CAYOJQ01. Next base: position 125,916 of record CAYOJQ010000001.1, on the reverse strand, counting down.
GCCCCATCTTTAGGTAGCCAAGCCCAAGATCACACGCCGGCTGAAGCTTCTTCTTAATGCGTGGGAAGTTTTTGAAATGCTCCAGCGCTTCCGCCAAAGTTAAGTTCAGAACATCACTGAGAGACAGACCGTTGTATTTCACCGCCAACACGTGCGGGCGGTAGCGCGCTCCCTTACAGACGGGACACAGCACCTTCGCCGCGGCGAGAAAGCGCATGTTTAAACTAATCTGTCCGCGCCCCTGACACTCCTCACAACGTCCCGTGCCTTGCGCCAGTGAGAAGGAGGCTTGCGTGAGACCTGCGACTTGAGCGTCCTTAAGCTGCGAATAGAATGTGCGCAAATCCCCAAACACATCAAGGTAGGTTGCGGGCATGCTCACCGAACTCTTCGCGATTGGCTTTCGATCCACCAGTTGCACGGAAAGAATATCATCCAGTCCCGTG
>CAYOJQ010000001.1:117786-125460 GCA_964404325.1 uncultured Oligoflexales bacterium | reverse complement strand
TCACAATAACGCCATGCGAATTTTCCGCGGCTCTTGGTGCGCTGCTTATCCACCCAGGCTTTGGCGTTTTCATAAAGAACGGATTGAGTCAGACTGCTTTTCCCCGCTCCAGACACGCCGGTTACAACGGTCATGGCTTTAAGGGGAATCTTCACCTCATTCATCTTCAGATTGTGAAGACGAGGCTTTTTCAAGATCACAAAATCTTTAAGTGGCTGCGGCTCACGCCAGGTCAAATCATCCTCGTCACGAGCTAAAAAACGAGCCGTTCGCGATTGTTTGGTAAAAGACTTCGCCTGTGTGGGATGAAAGCGCGCCATCAGATGACCGCCTTCGGCGCCGCCCCCCGGCCCCATATCCACCACCCAATCCGCACGACGCATGATGGCCTCGTCGTGATCCACCAGCACCAACGTATTTCCCAATTTTTTAAGATGTTCGAGGGAAAGCCAAATGCTGTCCAACTCGGATGGGTGCAGGCCCTGACTCGGCTCATCAAGAATGTAAAGCACGCCGCGCAGGTTTTCTCCGAGAACACCTGACAGACGCAGGCGCTGCGCCTCACCACTCGACAGACTGCGCACGCGTCGGCTGAGTGTCAGATATCCCAATCCCACTGCCTGAATGCGCTCCAAGTTACCAATCACTTCATCCAGCACACGAATCCAGGCGGGATTCAGACGTGATTCTTGTTGGCGCAAATTTTTGAGAAATTCATGCAAAGCATCGATGGACATTTGCACCAGATCCGCCATCCCTTTGCCGTCGATGGTGATCGCGTGCAAATCGGGATTAAGACCCGTGCCGTGACATTCGGCGCAGACGAGATCCGCACGGTCGAGCTGTCCAAGGCTATCGTCTTCTTCGTATTCATATTCTTCATCCGCCGCATCCATCTCGCCGTAACCGTAACAGGTTTCACAACGACCGAGGGAGTTGATGGAGAAGTACCGCGAATCCAATTTCGGCCAGCTATAACCGCACTCCGGACATCCCTGAGCGGACGAAAAGATCTGCACGCTTTTGATATCTGGCTCACCCTTCTTATTGAGAAGGTAGTATTCGCCGTAGCCTTCGCCGAGGTCCAATGTGGTTTGAAGAGAGCTCTCCAAACGTTTGTCACTCCCCTCTTTGATTTTCACAAGATCGATGATGACACTGATGTCATGCTTTTCTTCTCGTTCCAATTCGGGGATGGGATCTAGCTCGCGCAGCTCACCATCAATGATGGCGCGGGAGTAACCCTTTTTCGCAAACTTCGATAATTGATTCGCGAAATGCCCCTTTTTCGCCTTTGCCACCGGCGCGCACACCGCCACATGTTGTCCCATCGCTTCGCGGAGTAAACGTTCAATAATCTGCTGGCTGCTCAGCGCCGCGGTGGATACTCCGTGTTTCGGGCAGGCCTTGTCACCAAAACGCGCGAACATCACCGCCAACAATTCGCTCGCATCGGAAAGAGTTCCCACGGTCGATTTACGGGATGGCTGTGTTTCATTTTGAGCGAGACCGATGGCTGGTGATAGTCCCTGAACCTGGCGCACCTTGGGTCGCGTTCCCAAGTCCAAAAATTGACGTGAATAATGCGAGAGCGTGTAGAAGAAACGCCGCTGCGCTTCCGCTAAAATCGTATCGAATGCCAGCGAGCTTTTTCCGCTCCCACTCACACCGGTCACGACCGTGATCTTGCCACGTTCAACGTCGAGGTCGACGTTCTTCAAATTGTTTTCATTGGCGCCACGCACCGTGATGAGGGATTTCTCCGCCATGTCCTAACCCTTCGTGAGATACCGTTGGCAATATTCCCATGCCAGATGGAAGCTGTCGAAACGCGCCGCGTCCGACATGAATAAGTCTCGCGCCGGACCATGATCGGGCGAAACTCTGAGGTGGCGTAGTCCACCTGTCACGTTGACCGCATCATAAAAATGCACGGTTTTTAGCGGCCCCAGTCCTTGATCGTGGTACATGGCCAGTACCGCATCAAACTCACCCGCCATCGCGCGATGAAATAATGTGTCCGCGGGAAACGGCCCGCGAATGATGGCTGGCGCGAGATCCTGCTGCGCCTTCGCGATCGCCGGCGCGATGACTCCCGCATCTTCCCAACCAAACAACCCGTTGTCGGAACAGTGAGGGTTCAACCCACAAACACCAATCTTCGGCGCGTCAACACCGAGGAGTTCCCGCAGAGTCCGCGCCAAAGCATGGAGTTTAATTTCAATGCACTGCCCCGTTAAAACATGAGGCACCCGACTCAGCGCCACATGATTGGTCGCAAGGCCCACGCGAAGGCGGCTTCCCGCTAACAGCATGATGCCTCCACCGCCCCACATGGTTTCAAAAAATTCCGTCTGACCATGAAAAGGAAACCCAGCGGAAGCGCAGGCAGCTTTATCAATCGGACAGGTTAGAACCGCCAAGCGCGCATCGTTTGGTAAAAGTTTAAGAGCGTTTAAAGCGTCGTTAGCGATCTGCCCGCGTTCCAATGCCGAGAGGGTTTCGGCGGGAGCCGTTCGTTCACCGCGATCAATGTTCCAGAAATAACAATCGCCGGATTTAAGGCTGCTAAGTTGACCATCAAAGTTTTTAAGCGACCACCTCACACCCAATCGGTTTACTTGATCGTCCCATTGCGCTCGTGAACCAATCAATAACTTTGGAAAAGTGGTGGCCTCGAGTTTGGATTTCAAGGACACCAAAGCAGCCACATTGATGCTGTGCGGATCACCCAAAGTGGTGGCGCATATTTTTAGCTGTGCCACGCCAAGCTCTCCAGGATGAAGTCAGGCTGAATGGTTGCGTGCCCGAGTTGTTTGGGGTGCACCATCCCACCGGTATAAAGAGCCGCGGCAATCCCCGCGTTTTTTGCCCCGGCGACATCTGTTTCAAGTTGATCACCAATCATGACCACCTCACGCGTTCCCGCCAATGAGAGGGCTTTTTGGAAAATGGCTGGATACGGCTTCCCGAGACGCGTGAAAGTGAGTTCGCTGTGCTGGCCATATCGTGCCATCAACGCCTGCTCGAACATCATGGCGACGGCGCCACTGGTAAATCCAAACTCCGTCAATCCGCGTGGATAGATCAAGTCGGGATTGGGGAGAATCAGATGAGGCACGTTGCCTGCGTCCACCTGATGAAACAATTGGGTTAGCACCGTCTCCATCGTCGGCAGGAATGGGTACTCTGTTTGATTGGCCACGACCAGAACATCGAATTTTTGTCCCACTTCCAGCGGAACCACCTCCCCACCCGCCTCGCGCGCATACTGCGCGGAGTCCGATGTTCCCAAAACAGCGACCTGGGAGCCGGCGAGTTTATATTCCGCAAAATAGTCCTTAAGCAGCATTCCTGAATTAACAATCCGCTCCGTCGGGATGTCGAGCCCCAGAGATTGGTAATGGCGCGCGGTCCCTTCGATGGAGCGAGAGCTGCCGTTGGTAACGATAAAATATTCCTGCTGTCGCTGACGCAACGCGCCCAATAATCCCTTGGCATCCGGCAAAGCGGCATTGCCCGAGACGAGGACCCCGTAGGCATCCAAAAACAATGTTTTGAAACGATCCAACAGTTCATGAATCGAGATGTGTCGATCGGTGTTTGTTACAGCCACGTTATACCCTCCGGAAGGTTTGTACCTTACCGCAAATAGGCCATGCCAGGCACGCCATTTTCGGGCCTTCTCATCATCCTGAACTCCCGTCATCCTGAGCAAAGCGAAGGATCTCATAACTTGCAGTTTTTCCCCGGCACGCATACTCTCGACGCGATGACGCAAAACCCACAAAAATCCCTGGTACTCGTCGCCCTTGGCTCAAACATCGGCGATCGCGAGACCTATCTCCATGAAGCCACGAAGCGGATCGCCCAATTATGCGGACCCATTGTGGCGGCAGCGCCAACCTTCGCCACGGAGCCGGAGGGCGGTGTCGCCAATCAGGTTTTTTTGAATAGCGCGTTGATATGCGAAACGACTCTCACACCGGAAGAGTTCCTCAAGCGGCTCCATGAGATTGAGGCGGCGTGTGGACGTGAGCGAGCACGGCGTTGGGATAACCGCACCTTGGACCTTGATATCATCCTTTGGCAAAGGGCTGGTTGTAGCATTCAGATGACGGGAGATAACCTGACGGTGCCTCATCCTCGATTTCAGTCTCGTCTATTCGTCTTGGCACCCGCGGTGGCGATCGCCGCTGACTGGTTGGACCCCGTTACGGGAAAAACAGTCAGGCAACTGCACGACTCATTGAAATAAAAAGGGGACCCAAACGGGTCCCCTTCTTTTTCGCTAGTCGAGTCTCTGATTAGACTTTGTCTTTCAGAGCTTTCAATGGACGAATCTTAACGACGTTGCGAGCTGGTTTCGCTTTGAACATCATTTCTTCGCCAGTGAATGGGTTGGTACCCTTGCGAGCTTTAGTAGCTGGCTTACGGATAACAACAACTTTCATCAAGCCTGGGAGTGTGAACTTGCCTGGGCCGTTAAGGTCCATGCCGATCATTTCGCCGAGCTTTTCGAAAACCATGTTGATGTCGCGCTTAGCAACGCCAGTCGCGTCAGCGATTGCGCCAACGATTTGACCTTTGGTGCGAGCTTTAGAAACTTTAGTGATTGCTTTCGTGGAAACTGGACCTTTTGTTGTGGTCTTAGTTTTCGCGGTAGCTTTCACAACAGTTTTCTTAGCTGGTTTCGCAGCTGCCTTCTTCGTGTTCTTCTTCGCTGTCTTCTTCTTCGCCATAGGAAACCTTCCTTTCCTTCTATTCATTCTGCAAATGAATTTGATTTCTTAAAACTACGTTACGTTATGCATCACATAAAAAGCAAGAAAGTTGTGTGAAAAAAACACGGTTTTTTTGCATTAAAAACGTCCATTCGCTGTCATCCTTGTCACTCAAGGCTTCCAAGGCGACGACAGGAAACACTGCAAAACAAGGGATTGCACCAAAAATCTAAAGATTTGTACCAACAGACCGATAACTGAGAAGTAAGGGAATATTTACCGTTAGGTCAGAATTATGGCGCGAAACTACGAGCAAATCCGTGAAATTCTCCGTGACAGCTGGGTCATGGTCGTGGAACCCGCCATTAATTACCGCAGCTCCATCAAGAGTTTCTTGAGCAACCTCAAGGTGCGAAACGTTAAGTTCGTACGCTCGGTCGAGGAAGCGCACCGCGAGCTCCTCACCACAAAAGTAGGGGTTTTTATCGTGGAATGGGCCCTGCAGGACATCAACGGCATTCAATTCTGCCGTCAGATGAAGCAGGAACGAGCCGCCGCGGACATCCCCTTTCTATTAATCACGGTCGAGAATCTTCGCAGCGACGTCATTCTGGCGAGCGAGGTGGGCATCGATGGGTATCTATTGAAGCCTTTTAGTTTTGAAGATTTCGCGGATGCCCTTCATAACGTTCTAACCGCTAAAAACAGTCCCACGGCGATCAACCTCCTCCTCCAGCTCGCGCAGGAACGCATGCGGGAAGGGAAGTACGATGAGGCCTTGAAACTGTTCGCGAAGACTTTAGAGGAACAACCAAACTCGGCTCGAGCCATCTGTGGCATAGCAAAGATTGCCCTTATAAACAAAGACACGGCGAAGGCCGTGGTGCTTTACGAAAAGGCTTTAGCCGCAAATACCGACTATATCGAGGCCTACCGCGAGCTCGTGGACATTTTCCAAGAACAGGGTCATCAGGACAAACTTTTGAAGTACGCCGCTCGCATCAATGAGCTAAGTCCGGACAACCCCAAATACACCCTGATTCTCGCCAAGGCTTATCTGGAAGCGGGTCAGTTTGGCGAATCGGAGCAGTTTTTCAAACGCAGCATCCGTCTCTCGCCAAAGCTCGCGGAAGCGTATAAAGGTCTCGGTAAACTCAATATGATGCAGGAAGACTATCAATCAGCCATGAAGAACTTCCATAAGGCGCTCGATCTTGACCGCAACGACGTGAGTGTTCTGAACTCACTCGGAATGGCCTACGTGCGTTTGGAACGTTATGGTGAGGGGATCGAAAAATACCTCGCGGCGCTGAAATTCAGCCCCCATGATGCGCGGATCTTGTTTAACCTTGGCTACGCCAAAGAAAAGCTCGGCGATACCGAGCAGGCTTTGTTCTATTACCAGCAGGCGTTGGATCATAATCCCGCCTTTGAGAAGGCGCAGCGGCGCCTCGAATCTCTCCGGAACACTAAGAAGGCTTCCTAGCCTTCTTAGGTCTTCGACAGCGCAAAATATTCACTCATGGCTTCAGGATTAACGAGAGCCCCAAGGTTCTCCACGGTTTCACCGTGCACCGCTTGTTTCACCGCGAGCTCCACCTTTTTGCCGCTGCGGGTATAGGGGATGTCTTTGACAGCGAAAATCCTCGCGGGGACATGCCGTGGGGTTAGTTCTTCGCGGATGTGGGTTTTAATGTCTTTGATCATAGTATCAGTAAGCGTCATCTCGGGACCGAGTTTGACAAAAAGCCAAATGGACACATCGCCGTCGCTCTCTTCGTGACCAATCGCCAAAGAATCGATAACTCCTGGCATCGCTTCCACCTGACGATAAATCTCCGCCGTGCCGATACGCACGCCGCCAGGATTCAATGTCGCATCCGATCTTCCAAAGACAATCACGCCGCCGCGTTCCGTGATGGCGATAAAGTCGCCGTGACGCCAGACATCGCGATCCGGGTAAAAGTCAAAGTAGGCTTTTTGATAACGCTTGCCGTCCTGGTCATTCCAGAAACCGACGGGCATCGATACAAACGGCTGCGTGCATACCAATTCGCCCTTCTCACCCACTACAGGTTCCGCGTCGTCATTCCATGCGGCAATAGCCATACCGAGCCCCGGCGCCTGGATTTCGCCGCTATAAACGGGCAATGTCGGCACACCGAGCATAAAGCAGGAAATGATATCCGTGCCGCCGCTAATCGATGCGAGATGCACGTCTTTACCGACATGCTCATACACCCACGTAAAGTGTTCCGGCAGCAAGGGAGAGCCAGTTGAGAGAACCGCGCGTAAGGAGCTAAGAGTAAGATCGCTGGGTTCGTAGGCCGCTTTCATGCACGCGCTTAAGAATTTTGGGCTTGTGCCAAAATGCGTCACTTTGTGATCACTGACCGCACGCCAAAGAACGGAAAAGTCCGGGTAGCTCACCGAGCCTTCAAAAAGAACAAGAGTCGCGCCAGTGCTTAGCGCCGAAACCATCCAGTTCCACATCATCCACCCGCAGGTGGTGAAGTAGAGCAGACGATCACCTGGCTTAATATCGCTGTGGAGCATCAACTCTTTTTTATGCTGCAGCAGAGTGCCACCCGCGCCATGCACGATGCATTTCGGCACACCGGTGGTTCCCGACGAGAACATAATATAGAGGGGATGTTCGAACGCGGTCGGAGTGAACGTCAGAGGAAGGTCTTTTTCATTGCTCGAAGACAGACCACTTGTATGGAGGAATTCTCTAAAGCTGGGAAGACCCGCCGTATCGAAGCCATCCACCAATGGAACGCCAACGGCCGTTTTCACGCTCGGCAATCGCTCAAGACACCCACGAATGGTGCTGGCGCAGGAAAACGCCTTACCGTTATAGTGGTAGCCTGTGGTGAAGAAAACCACCTTAGGTTCCACCTGACCAAAACGATCCACAATACCGGGGGCTCCAAAGTCTGGAGAACAT
>CAYOJQ010000001.1:0-117776 GCA_964404325.1 uncultured Oligoflexales bacterium | reverse complement strand
TGTGGTCACAGATTCGACCAAGAAGAATCTTGAGATGCGCGTTGAGGCCGAGAACCGCGCGACCGCAGGCAAGTTTGAGCTTGCAAAGCTTGCAAAGCAGTATAATCTCGACGCGATCCACGATACCGTTCACGCCAAAATCGGGAGAACATGAACTCCAGATGGCACCCAATGATGCGGTGGCCAGCATGGCGACAACAGCCTCGGGGCAATTGGCAATCATGCCGGCGACGCGATCACCCTTCCCCACGCCAACTTTTTCCAGCGCGCCGCGGCAGCGAGCCACCTCGTTGCGCAGCTCACGCCGACTTATAAAACGTGGCGTTCCTCTCCCCTCCGCAACGGAGATGATTGCGGTCTCGTCTCCCGCTGGTGGTAAAAGATTTTCCGCGAAGTTGAGCTCACCGCCAACGAACCATCGGCTGGCGCGCATGGTTTTTTCATTTACTAAAATTTGGTTTGGCTTTTTCTGCCAACGCACATCGCAGTATTCCGCGACGGTTTCCCAGAAGCGTGCCGGTTCGGCAACGGACCAACGGTAAAGAGACCAGTAGTCACTATGCGCGACGCCCGTTTTTTTGCTCACGTGGTTTTGAAATTGCTGCATGAGGGAATTCTCACGCCGCGCGAGAGAAGGCTGCCAAAGCGGTTGAACCGTCATCTTTCATTCCTAAACTAAAAAGCCCGCGGGATCTGTCCCACGGGCTCATATAAGCAGATTAACTTCCTGTCGTCGACTAGTTCGCTATTCCACGCTGGAATCTATCCTTTTGGCGAGTTCGCGGATGCGCGCCATACCCTTTTTTGTGGCGCCTTCAGCCCCCTCGGTTGAGGGTGTCGCTGCTTTCGCAGGTGCTGGTTTGGACTCACTCTTTCCGCGGCTAGCCTTTTTGGGCTCCTTTTCCGCCTGCGGGCGGTAGCTGGAATGAGCCATCATCTTATTCACGTTGGCGATGTTATCCGGCTTATCAATCTGTGGCTCCGGTGCTTTGGCTCTCGTCGTTTTCGTCGCCGTCTTTCCGGAATGCGCGGGTTTTTTGAGCTTGGCCTCGGCCGCGAGGAAATTACCAGGCGCACGCGCTTGCAGAAGTCCCAGCGTCTCGAGGCGACGTTGCAACACCAGCACGGGCACGCCAAAAAATTGGGCCAATTTCTCCTTATCCTGAAGGCGCGACCAAGCTCTCTTTACCATGCCCATGGGCATTAAAAGTGCCGCCGCGAACGCATCGGCCTCTTCATCCGTTTGGCGTTCTTCGTCTTTCTGCGCCGCGTCCGATTCCTGCGCGAAACGCTGCATGGGATCAATGATTTCCTTAAACCCGTGCCCCGCCCAATCGCCTTTGACGACACGCAATTGCACATGCAGAAAATAATGACCGAGGAGATGGGCGACGGTGAAAGCAAACTCCGCGGGCGCTAGATTTTCGTTGATGGCGACCACGGCGCTGAATTGTCCTTTTTCATCACGCACCATCAGCGCCCCACGCGCATCCATTGGCATCGCGTTGACGGCGATCCCCACACGCTTGCAGAGAGCACTGATGTTAAGCCGGGGCTTAAAGGTCTGCTCTTCGCCGTAGTGCTCGCGCACGAGGCATGCAAGGCGCTCGATATTACCGGTCATCGCGCATTCGGCGAGTTTTGGGAAAATGGCGATCATGGCCAGACCCTTTCTTTTTGATGTGTGCTGCGACAAGAATTCTTACATCAATTTTACGCCTATTCGTCCTTGGGGGGGAGGCTTGCGCGGAGTCAAATAATTGGCGCCGTAAAGCTCCCTAGAATTCAGCATTTACGCCCTACTCTCAGCTTATGCCTGCCTGCTCCGATCGAGGACTTAAAGGCAGTCGTATGCTTTTGGAAGTCGAAACTGAGCCGTTACAACTTGAACCGAAGAACTGGAGAAACCGTGGCTTTAGCGTTTAGATCGCAAGAGGGGGGCCTCAACGTGAATTTTCCATTGTTTGCTGAGAAGAGATTATCGCAGCGTAAAAAGCTGACTGGGCTATTGCCAGGGCGGTTGAGCTTGATTGGTAGTAAATCATTTATCTCCTGCCGGCCAGTCGACATATCCCGTCATGGTTTGGGTATTCTCACATCCGAACGCATCACCGTCGGGACGAAGTTGATCCTCAAACTCCCCGATCAAGAAATCCATCTCGAGGTCCAATGGGGACAGCCAGACTTCGGTAAAAAAGACTTGTTTCGCTATGGTTTGGTGACTCACGAGCAAGGGCACGATCTGGAAGACTTGTTCGAAAAAGCAGGCTGCCTAAAAGTGGCTGAGGGAAACCAATAACCATCCGTACGAAGAAATTTTTGACTGTTCGAGAGAGAGTCGAACGATCCAGTCAGAAAAAATTTTGAAATTTTCACAACCGCCACAAAGCCGACACGTCGGCTTTTTTTATTTCCCATCAAACCTTTCTAAGCCTTGCTGGATAAAGCTTTCAAGCATTCCTTCGCGACGCATAAAGCGGAAGAATTTCCATTGAAAGAATGTCCGTCAACTTTTTTTGTAAAGTTTTTTCTATGAAAAGATTGAAAAACAGTAACTTTTTGGGTAACACTATTATTAGTAGTAACCAATCTCAGTAAGAGTGTTTCACAGCTTTAGGAGGTATCCGTTGGAAGGTACAGCTATCACTGCCATGGCAGAAGAAATGAACGGCAAGAAGAAGAAAAAGCGCGCGAAGAAAAAGTCAGCTAAGAAAGCTACTAAAAAAGCAGCTGGCAAGAAAAAAGCCACCAAAAAAGCTACTAAAAAAGCAGCCGGCAAGAAAAAAGCCACTAAAAAAGCTACCAAAAAAGCAGCTGGCAAGAAAAAAGCCACCAAAAAAGCTACTAAAAAAGCAGCTGGTAAGAAAAAAGCGACTAAAAAAGTTGCTCGCAAAAAAAAGAAGTAATTAGCTAATTATTTCTGGGGTTAAATCCTCAAAAACGAACTGCCCACGGCGGTTCGTTTTTTTTATTCTCGCTGCGATGACCAGGGGGAGGCGCCTACGGCATTAACGTAGCTCGCTCGAAGTGTGCTGACGCGCTGAAATGGGACAGGACGCTGATCTGTTTCATCAACCACATAAAAGCGCTTGCCAGAAGCGTCCGCGAAGACGCACCAGCCGCCCTCATTTCTGACGGCCCCGCCTTTACCACGACGCAGCGCCGCTTTTACTGTTTCCAAAGAAATAGTCGAAATCTTTCTCAAGACGAAACCTCCTCTGCCAAAGATGGTGGTTCGCAATGGATGCGCAATTGGTAGCAATCTGTTTACAAATTGACTGGAGTGGCGATCCGATGTTCAGTAATCTAGTTGGACCTAGGCCGCAGGACAACAGGCAACTTAAAACCCAAGTGGTACCGTATGCCTATGGTAATGAAGAACGGATGAAAGCTTGCAATCTCCTCGCGCGACAGACGGACCCCAGATGGGGCTGACACACCCTCGGAAGCCTCATAACATCCCGTTTTCACGTACGATGTACTCGCTTCGCCTCGCCTTTGGCGCCGGCTGGCATCGTCTTCGTCATGACCTCATCCAAGAGCTTGTGGTGCTGCTTTGTGGCGGCGTTTTGCTCGCTGTCTTTTTTTATATTTTTAATGATTTCATAAACGACAAAGTCGCGCACCTCGGCGGTGTTTTGCAGCAACAGCTGCTAGGAATTTTTTGCGGCGCCATTCTGTTTTTGTCTGGTTGGATGAGCGCGGTGCTCTTTGCGCGCGAAGCGTGGCAAGAATTCAGTCTGCACCGGTGGCAGCATCGCCTAGGCGAGCACCCAAAACTTCTTCGCCATTTTTTAATCCTCTACGCCTGCTGCCTCGCGCTCGGAGGATTCGTCGTCGCCGAGCTGATTCTCCAGCTCACTCCTTGGCACGCACCGATGCCGCAACGTCTTCTAACATTCGCCTTTGGATCGGCGATTGGACTTTTTTTGCAGCGATGGTTGCACAAACGCGATGAGCGCCCCGAAGAGAAAACGATCGCAACCAAGCCGTTCACCAACGGGAACAAAATTGCGGTTATGGTGCGTTGGCGTATGATGCAAATGCTTAAGCGTTCACGCGTCTGTCAGATTTTTCTCGCGGGAGGTGCGTGCGTCGGCGTTGTTGGTGGCGTTGCGGCCATAGCAGGTTTTCCCAGCGTTGCCCTGGCGCTTTTTGCTTTAGGGCAAGGTTATCTCCTCAGCGCGATGTTGCTGTGGCAGCTTCAGGATGACCTTCGCGCCGCGTGGATGGAGAGAAACGCCGGTGTGAGCCACCAAGAGATCGTTAAGGTATACCAACGCCTTTCTTGGGGTGTTGCGGTGGGAAGCGCCCTGTTCTTCGCGATTGTGGCTCAGGTGTGGCACTACAGCGATGGCTGGAAGCTTCCTCTATTGGCGGCGCTTGCGCCCCTTCTGACCCCGGGCCTTATGTTTCAAATCGATGCGCGGCGTCCCGCCCTGCAATCGATCGCCTTGTTCTTGATCGCGTTGTTTTGCGGCACGGCGATTTTGGTACACGGTCTTGCGGCGCTCCTGGTGCCTTTGATTATGCATCAGGCCACTCAGTATCAAACAAACCGTTACTATCGGGCATAGGGAAAAGACATGCAGCAGATGATGCGAGCTGAGTCTCTAACAAAATCGTTTGGTGGCAAAAGTTTTCAACTCGGCCCGGTTGATTTGCAACTTGAGGCGGGAGATTGCTTTGCCCTGTTCGGACAAAACGGCGCCGGTAAATCGACACTCTTCCAAATCCTCAGTGGCAACACGGATGCCACCACCGGAACGGTGTTGTTCACTGACAAAAAGTTGACGCCGGAAAAATTCGAACTGCGACGCCGCATCGGTTATTTGCCACAGAATAGCGACTTGCCACGATGGGTCACGGGGAGCGAGGTATTGAGTTATGCCGCGAAGCTGCACGAACTCAGCGACGCGAAGGAAGCCGTGGCGGCCGCTTTAGCTTACTGGGATTGCTCGGGCTTCGCCCATAAGCCTCTCGCGGCTCTTTCTCACGGCATGCAAAAACGCATCGCCTTAGCTCTCGCGCATCTCCATCAACCCGATCTTCTGATTCTTGACGAACCATTCACGGGTTTGGACATTGTTCACGTGCATGCACTGGAGGAAATGCTGCGTCAACGCCATCGTGACGGCAAAGTCACGATCCTGAGCACACACGAGCTGTTGTTCGCCGCGAAGCTTTGCAATCGCGCCGGGTTGATGGCGAAAGGCAAATTGGAGCCACTCCCCACGTGGGATTCAAAACCTTTGCTGCAGCGGATCGAAATGGTGGAACACTTATTTTTCAGGGAGCAGTCTCCTTCATGATGACCCTACCCTCTTTCGCGCGCCGCTACGCGGCGCCTCTATGGCCATGGTACGTGTCTGGTCTCATCTTTCTTGCGATCACCAACCTCATCACGCTGGAAATCCCTCAGCTCGCCAAGGAAGTCGTTAACGCTCTCGATAAGGCGCAACCGGATTTCTCTCACCTGCAGATGATCGCTCTCAGCATCATTGGTTTAGGTGTTTTGCAAATTCTGGCGCGCAGCCTCTCACGCATCCTGATGTTTTGGCCCGGCCGAAAACTCGAAGCCACCGCCAAGGTCGATCTTTTTTCGCGGATGATGAGTCTTCCTCAAGATTTTTTCGCGACCCACGGCATGGGCGATTTGATTTCACGCCTCGCTAACGACATTGGTCATCTTCGGGTCTTCTTTGCCTTTGGCATGCTGCAAATATTTAACATGATCTTTCTGCTGATTTTTACGATTGCCAAAATGGTGTCGGTGAATCCGCGTTTAACGGCTATTTGCTTATCGCCGCTTTTGTTGATGTTGGTGATGACCAAATACGTCCTGCCACGCATGCATCAGTTTTCCCGCCTCAACCAAGACGCCCTGGGGCGACTCACCAATCGTGTGACGGAAGCGTTCGTGAACGTCCATGTGATCCAGGCGAACGCCGCTGAAAAGGCCTTTCTTGCGCGCGCGGAGACAGAGAATCAGGAAGTGTACAGCACCAACATGAAGGTGATCATGCTGCGCACTCTCTTTTTCCCACTTATGGCGAGCTTAACCGGCATCTCGCAGCTTCTCGTTTTATTTTACGGTGGCCATGAGATTATCGCCGGTCGTTTATCCGTGGGTGACATTCTTGCCTTCAATATTTACCTCGCGACCCTGGCTTTCCCATTCACTTCGATTGGCATCATTTTAGGGGTGTACAAACGCTCAAAAACGGCCCTGGAACGCCTGGACGTATTTTTCGTTACGCAGCCAGAGAAAAACTTCGGAACAGCTCAGCAGCCGCGAAAAACATCTCAGCCGGTATTCGAAGTTAAAGACCTTACCTTTCAGTATCCTGACAGCACCGATGACACGCGTGGGAACGCGCTGCGCCATATTTCTTTCATTCTCAATCCAGGTGAATCTCTCGGCATCTTTGGCCCCGTGGGCAGTGGCAAGAGCACACTCTTCCGTCTGCTCACGCGCCTTTACGATGCGCCTCGCGGCACCGTTTTTTTCCACGGCGTGGACATTCTCGATTGGGATCCTCAGGAACTGCGCCGTCATGTGGGGTACGCCCTGCAATCCGTTCACCTCTTCTCGGACTCCATTCGTGACAATCTCACTTTTGGTATGAATGAAAATGTGAGTGAAACAGAGATCGATAAGGCTTTGCACGCGGCGGTGATGGATGGCGAGGTTGCCGGCTTTGAAGCGGGACTCGAAACCAAAGTCGGCGAAAAGGGCATTCGCCTTTCCGGTGGGCAAAAGCACCGCTTGGCGCTCGCCCGTCTGTTCCTACGCCCCTACGAAGCTCTCATCCTCGACGATGTGTTGGCGGCCGTCGACAATCAGACCGAGGCGCACTTGATTGATAGCATCAAACAACGAAAGGCCGCGGTCCTTATCGCTTCCCACCGCATTCCCGCGCTAAAAGCCTGTCACAAGATTCTCTATCTAAAAGATGGGGCCGTGCTGGATCAGGGATCCTACGCGGAGCTTGTTCAACGCCATCCGGAAATGAGGGATCACGCCCATGCTGACGTTAACGAGCCTACGTAAAACATTGCACGACCTAAGCGGTCTCAAGCGCTTATGGCCGTATCTGCGCGCTGAGAAAAAGTACGTCTTTATTGCCGCGGGACTCATTCCCGTGATTTCGCTTCTTTCGATGAGCATGCCGATCGTTTTGAAAAAAACCATCGACCAAGGAATCAGTGCCAACAACTTGCAGTTCCTCGCGTGGGGATCAACCGCTTATTTGCTTCTCGTCATTCTTGACTATTTCATGCGTGCGGCGCAGACGTTGGTAAGCGCACGCGCGGTGCATCGCATGATACGCAGCATGCGTTCGTACCTGATGACACACATTCTGGGACTCTCGGCCCGCTACCACGATAAAAATATGAGCGGCGCTCTCGTGACACGAGCCACCAGCGATTTCGACGATCTCAGCGAAAGCTTGAATCAGGGGGTTCTCACTTCGATCGTGGATCTTTTTGTGCTTCTGGGTGCATTGGCGGGGGTATTCATTCTTGATTGGCGCTTGGCGTTAATCACCCTGGCGCTTTTTCCCCTGGTAAGCATTGCCGTGATTCAGTTTTCCCGCGCTCTCAAGCGCGCCATGATGAAAGCTCGTGTAAAAATCGCCTCCCTCAATGCTTTTAGCCAGGAATGCATCTATGGCCAAAGCACCGTGAAGCTTCTGAGCGCCGAGAAGGCGGCCAATGACCGTTACAAACACATGGCCGGAGAGTTCCGCGATGCGCAGATGGAAAGCGTTGTCCTTGATGCTTCCATGTTCGCCGTGTTGGACGGGATTGCTTCGATTTCCATCGGTATCGTGTTGTACTGGGCCACACGCCTCGCCGTGGGTGAGGCCGTTTTCAGTCCGGGTTTGTTGGTGGCCTTTGTCGCTTATCTCATGAACCTATTTGAACCAATCAAACAGCTCGGCAACAAAATGGCCATGATGCAGGGCGCGTTTACCGCGATCGATCGCGTCTTCGGCGTTTTGGATGTCAAAGATTTTATTGGCGGTGAAAAGCCGGTGGAGCAGTTGGATGGCGAGCTGCGTTTTGATCACGTTTCATTCAAGTACGGCAAAGATTCCAGCGCTCCACTTATCCTGAAAGACGTTTCGTTTCATTTACCCGCGGGGCACTCGGTGGCTATCGTTGGCCCAACGGGATCGGGGAAGTCCACGATCGTAAAACTTGTGACAAAACTCTACGACGGTTACACCGGTCACATTTTTTTGGATGATCACGACACACGTCTATTGGACGGCCCGACGCTGCGCCAGCACATCGCGATCGTGCCACAGGACATCGTTCTCTTTACGGGGAGCATCTCCTTCAATATTTCTCTCGGCATGCCCGGCATCACTCACGATGACATCGTGGACGCGGCGAAAACCGTTGGCGCTCACGCGTTTATTGAAAGCCTGCCCGGCGGCTACGACTTTGTGGTGGCGGAGCAAGGGAAGAACCTTTCCTACGGCCAAAGTCAGCTGCTCGCGTTTGCCCGCGCCCTGGCACGCAAACCCACGATGATTGTATTGGATGAGGCGACGTCTTCGGTTGACCCTCAGGCGGAAGCGATGATTCAGGAAGGCATCCGTCGTTTGCTGAAAGGCCGGAGCGTGATCGTGATCGCTCACCGTCTCTCCACCATTCAACAATGCGATGAGATTCTCTTGTTACGCCATGGAGAGATTATCGAACGAGGACGGCATGAGGACCTAATAAAACAGCGAGGCGCGTATTATCGCTTGGCCACTTCGATGCGAGAAGGGTTTGAAACGCCTTCCTACTCTCACTTGGAACAATAAAAAAGTGTTCCCAAGAAGGAGTGTGAACCTTGTGAATACCGCAGCAACGTCGGCCCCAACGGGCCGAGTCCTTTTCCCCTGCATTGCTTCGGCCCCCTAGTTATTCAGTGAGACAGCGCGTTTTTTTTAGCTTCGCAGGGAAATATCTCTCGGCCGCCAAGAGATTATGGGCCTGACAGAGGAGTCTGAGGTTATGGACTTCTTTCGAAGACCCACCGAGCGCCCACGGTTTAATATGATCGATCTGGAGGCGTCTTCGTGCGGAACAGCGCCTTCCATCATGATCTTTAAAAGAACACTGGCCTCCATCCCGCTTCCATACTTCTCGTTGCACCGTCGCGGGCGGACGACGTGCTTCGACTTGCACACCCACGCTTTGCGTGGGTGAATCTTTCTTCTGCTTCTTTCGCGGCTCCGACTTTCTTTCAGGAGCTGTTTTATCCAGCAGCAGATCCACGGCCATTTCTAGCACTTCAGCGAGACTGCTATCCTTTAACTTATGCGCATGAATCTCTTTAAGACGTTCGATTTTCTCCGCCAAGTCCGTGGGCGCATCGAAGGCGATGCGAACCATGTGTCTCTTTGTTTTTTCTTCCGCAGCGGTGTCTCCTAAAACCAAAGCCTCGCCGGTGAGTTGCGCTGCGTCTTCATTCTTGGGCGGAGTTTCACCGGTGAGGGGGGTGTCCGGGACACTCGTTGCGACGGGGCGAATGACATCGCGCTTTGATTTTTCAGGTGAGAATCCGGCGATCAATTTTTCCGTTTCGCGTTTCGATGCACCAACGACTTTCTTTAAGAGATATTCTTGATTTTCATGGGTGAGGTGTGGGGCTATTAGAGCGAGGGATGTCAGCGTCACCTGCTGCGTGCGAAGCATTTCGAGAGCAACGGGGAATTTCCCTGAGATCCTAACCACCGCGACGCGGCGCGAAGCTGTCGCTTCGGAACATTTGAGAAACTGAAAGGTAAACTCAAACAGGGATCGATAGGCTTTCTTTAAGTGAAGGCTACGCTGACTCACCTCCACAAGATACGCAATGATCTCACACTCCGCCTCTGCTTGGTTTTTAGAAAGAGCTGCGAGACGAGAAAGAATTTCGTTATCTGTCATCATAAAAGCCTCCATCATCAAAGTGATGAAGGAGTTATACACCCGGTTTTTTCGGCTCACGTATTGGTGCTTTGTTTCGATCTTTTAAGGGTAAATGCGGGTTTTTAGGTACAAAAAAAGAAACGAGGCTCTATTGGTGAAGTAGGCGAATTCGGCGCGGAATTTAATGCATATCCAGGCGATACCAAAAATCTCGCCCAAACTTCTGTCAATAAAAAAATCGGCGAAGCGAGAAAAATTTGCAACGTTTCATTGCATGACTTGGGCCATGGATGAATGCACAGACGCGGTGCAGGGAGGGAGACCATGAACTTCGGCGCAAAACAAAAGGCCGCGTCCCTTCTTGGGAACGCGACCTGTTGTCTTCTTTGGCTCTGGAGCCTGGCGTCGTCAAAAAAAGGTATTCAGTGCCCAAGAGGCCCCGGCGCATTAGCGCACGAGGGTCTTATCTTCTTTCTTGGGCTTCACATCGACGCTGCTCGCGGCGTCTTTTTTCTTATCTTTTTCCGTTAACTTCTTATCCTTGTCCTTTGCGGCCTTGGCTTTCTCGGCGGCAATGAGCTCGGGGATGGCGAGTTTTCCAGTGTCTTTGCTCTTAAGAAGATTCGCGTAATCCGTGGCAATGCGGACCGTTTCCTGGAGGTAGGTATCGTCCACGAACTTTTGCTCTTCAGCTTCCACCAATTCATCCGCGTCTTTATTCTTCTTTTTGTCTTTTTCGTTCTTCTTTTCCTGCAGGCTTACGCGCTGACGCTCTTTTTCGTTCTTTTTGTAGTCAGCGATTTCTGTCTGAAGCTCTTTAAATTTCGTATCTGTCGCGATGCGCTTATCGCTAATGGTCTTAAGCTTCGTCGCAAAAGGCTTCGTTAGATTGAACTTCTGATGCTTCACGCCTTGGATGGTTTCGAACGGAAGCGCGTAGTCGTAGAATTTCTCACCAATCTCAAGCTCGTCCACGATGCTTGGCAGGCGGATATCCGAAGCCACGCCATCCAACTGGGTGGAGGCACCTGAAGCGCGGTAGAACTTATTGACTGTTACCTTTACCGCACCGAGGCGAGCCGCAACGTCGTTCAAGTTCTGAACGGTTCCCTTGCCGAAGGTGTGGCTATCGCCCACGATGATGCCGCGATCATAATCCTGAATAGCCCCCGCGAAGATCTCACTCGCACTCGCGGATTGGCGGTTGATCATAACAACCAACGGCCCGTCATAGAACGTTTCGCCATCGCGGTCATAGTAAGCTTCCGTCTGACCGTTTTGTGCTTTCACCTGCACGACTGGACCTTTATCAAAGAAAAGGCCCGCCATGTTGATGGATTCTTCCAACGAACCACCGCCGTTGTTACGAAGGTCCATAACCAGCGCGTCGATCTTCTCTTTCTGGAGCTTCACGATTTCACGCTTCGTATCTTGGGAAGAACTGCGGTAGCCCTTCACTTGCTTATGACGTCCTTCAAAATCGATGTAGAACGAAGGGAGAGTCAAGACGCCGATTTTCATCTTACGCTTGCCCGCTTTGGCATCATCCACGTCCACTTCGATTACGCGGGAGCTAGCCTGTTGGTCCACCAACTGAATCTTCTCGCGCGTGATGGGAACGACCTTCTTCTGGTTGCCACCCGTTTCTTCGCGCATGATGGTGAGTTTCACCGTCGTGCCGCGCGCACCGCGGATGAGCTTAACCACTTCGGACAATTCCATATCGATCACGTCAACCGGTTCGCCATCGTTTTGCGCCACGGCGATGATCTTGTCACCCATCTTAAGAGCGTTGCTCTTTTCCGCCGCGCCACCCTTCACAAGGCTCGCCACGATAGTAAATCCATCTTCGGAACGGAGACTCGCGCCAATGCCTTCTAAAGAAAGACGCGTGCGAATGCGGAAATCTTCCAACTCGTCCGCGGGCATGTAGCTGGAGTGCGGGTCCAAAGCCGTGGAGAATGCATTCATGAAGACACCAAGAACTTTATCCTTGGTCAATTCGTTGTGACGCTTGAGAGCGAGGTCATAACGCTTCTTGAGCTTTTCTCTTGCCTTGGGGAGATTGTTTTCGAGAGATCCCTTGAGGGTGAGAAGCTGGAACTTCACGCGCTTGCGCCAGCGTTCGTTCACATCTTCAACCGTCTTTGGATAAGGGGTGTTTTTACTGTCTAGCTCGAGATACTCATCCACATTGAAGTCGTGCTTCTCATCGATGAGCTTCACGATGTACTTCTGGCGCTCTTCAAAACGCTGCGAATAACGCGCCATGATATCGTCAATCGCACTGCAGTCGGCGTTGTTCACCATCTTATGCATTGTGCCATTGTACTTTTTCTTGAATTCATCCACGTCGGACTGGAAAAAATAAACCTTCGCTGGGTCCCAAGCTTTAATGAAGCTATCAAGGGTGCGTTGACCCAACTCTTGATCAAAGCTGTTATAGGAGTAATGCATCTTAAAATACAGCATCGTCAACTGGCGCACTTCCGCGCAGTTGAGAGCCCATGCAGGAGTCTGCCAACCTATCAACATCCATCCTGATATCGCGGCAAGCGCGATTCGACTTTTCCATCCACGCCAGGCTCTCATGCCAGTCTCCTTTAGCGGTCGTGCTCTGAACCTTTGGGGTCTTAATCTCATTCTATTATCTAATATTTCAGATCCTAAAAATAGGATTTGGTTTGGTACTTTTAACAAAAACCAGACGAAAACAAACAACCAATCGTAGGGTGTCTTGGTGGTTCAAAAGTATTAACCTTTGCTCTCATCTGCCGATAAAGAAAACGTACTCTCGTATCGGCACAATGAGACGAGTCTAAAATGAAAAAACGCCTCGTATATTGGCTGACCCCACAGGTCACGCCTGAGCAACATGAGAAAGCGGCTTTATTAGCAAGCCGTGATTTCATCGTGCGTTTTTTCCGAGATGTTCCCAGCATGCTGCCAGAGTTCGCACAACAGCGGGCTGCGGTTTTGGTGATTGGTGATGCGGGCGCGCGAGAAGATGTCAAAGCCATCATGGCGAAGTTGGCAGCAACTCCAGAGACTTATGGAGTACGTTTCGTTTTGGTTTTTTCAGACTACCAATCCGAGACGATCAAAACCGCGTTTGCCTTTGGCTATCGCGACATGTTGCCACTCGACCTCGACGGCGCGCAGTGGCTGCGACGTTTTCTTTTTTCGACTTCGGGCACGCCCACGGCAATGCACGCCCCCGCTCCGATGATGACGATGAATGCCATTTCATCAGTGAGCGTTCCAGCGCGCGTTGTTTGGTTAAGCCCATCCAAAATGCGTCTTGAAACGAAGGTGTTGCCGCAGATTGGCACGAAACTCAACCTCGCTGGCCCCATTGCGCAATACCTTGGTCAAAAAACAGTGACACTCACCGTCGAAGAACACGTCAAACACAACTTGCGTTTCCGTTTTGCGGAAGCCATGGTGTGTCGTTGGACCACGCCAGAACAAACGATTCCTAAGAAAAATTTGTTAATAGACCATCTTCGCAAGGTGGATACCGGCGCCGCGTGTCGCGTGTTCTGCATCCTTCATTCCGGTGACGTTCGCACCCAGCTCATGGAGACTCTGCGACCACCGCGCTTTGAAATCGCAACCGCGCTGAACAAAAAAAGCATCGTTGAAGAGCCCAAGTACTTCAGTCCGCATTTGGTCTTCATCGAAGATAAACTCTGCGACGACGAACATTTTCCCTACATCCAGGAAGTCGCGAAAATCATCGGCGAGGACGTGCCCATCGTTGTGATCGGCACCAATACAAACTATGAACGCCTGCGCGCCATGGGACGTAAAATCATCCCACTTCCGCAGATCCGCCCGACTCTGCCGCGCATGGTTTTTGAGAAATATCTACCGCGCTTCGCGGCACGCGCTTCTTACGGTGAGCCAAACGACGCATTCCTGGTGAATATCGCCAGCGAATTCTCCATGGCGGAGGTGCGCGTCGCCGCGCGTTTACGCCAGCTTCATCCCCACGCCGTGCAGATTGCCTTAGCGACAAAGCTAGGGAACTTCGGTCTGTGCCGCATCGATGCGCCGTTTCTAGGTAAATGGCTCGACCACGGCGTCTATGCGAAAATCACCGACTCCTATCTTGATACACGGATGCAGACCGATGGCTTTCCCAATTTAGTGGATTGCACCCTGATTAACGTCCGTACGGAAGAAAGAACCGCGATGGCGGCAGGCATCGCACAGATCATGCATCGCCAACTGGTGAAGGGACAAGTGCAGGAAGATGAAGCGGCCATGACCACGACGCCGCTTGAAACTTCATCCCTTCTTGTGATGCCACCACCGGCGACAACAACCGCCGCGGCCCCGGCGAATGCTCCGCAAGCATCTCGATCGCTGCAACGCGTCGCGCGTGTCGCCGCAGCCAACGAAAACGAAGAAGAAGCAACGCCATGGCTAACGCAGGTTGACTGGCAGGCGTTTATCAAAACGCTGCGTCCCGTGATGTTATTTCTGTTTGTGACGGGGATTATTTTTGGCGTGTTGGGCTACATCACGTTCCGTGTAGCGCCAGGCTACGAAAAATCGGGATCTGAGTACTCTGAGCAGTTCCTGAAGTTTCAGAGTAAAGTACGTCCGAAAGAACAACCATAACGCGTTGTCTCAGGAACCCTAGCGCTGTTGCTGACGCTTTTTGCATCCGGCCTTATCAAGACAGCGACCGTACATATCGAGTGAGTGAGAGACCAGCTCAAAACCGTTTTCTCGTGCCACCTGCTCTTGCAGCTTCTCAATCTTAAGATTCTCGAATTCCAAAACCAAACCACATTCAAGACAGATCAAGTGATCGTGATGGGAGTCGGGCTTGTGAACTTCAAAAACAGCCTTACCTTCCGCAAACTGTTTTTGCTCCACCAATCCCGCGTCTTTTAAGAGATTCAAGGTACGATAAATCGTCGCCAATCCTGTGGAATGACCCTTTGCGCGAATATGATCATGCAATTCTTCGGCGCTGATATGACCTTCAAGACCCAGAAAAAATTCGATGATCACCTTACGCTGTTTCGTTTGCTTCAGGCTTTTTTCAGCGAGGTAATCATCGAGACGCTCCCAAAACCAGCGCGTCGATTTTAATTTATCTACTGTCTTTTCCATAACTTACCCAATTTTTAACGAGGCCAAAGGCCGTACCATACTGATATGTTTAGGATGAAAGGTCCAGCTAAAATCGAAGACCCTTTCGGTGTATCATGGAAGATATCTCAGCAGGGGAATCTTTATGCAACGTCACTCCTTGTTTCTCGGGGTTGTCGCGCTTTTGACGGCGACACAAATCACGGCTTGCCGCGGCCGCGGACATGCTCCCGAAGTGGATCCAGTGAAAGCCGTGGAAATCGAGACCGTTGATATTTCCGGTGCGTTCCAACCTGAGCGGCGATTGCAATACCGTCTGTCAGGATGTGGTAGCGGCATTGAATTTCAAGAACTCGATGCCAGCGACAAGTTGCTATTCAAAATTCGCGACGTGAAATCTGGCGATCAGTGCAAGTTGGAAGTCATCGATGAGATGCGCCGATCCGACAAAACGGTGAAATGGGTCGCGGAACCAGGAACCATTTACTGGACAAAAAGTCTTATGGTGATTGAGCGCGGTAACCGTGGACAGCTGCGCGGCGTGGCGATGTTGAGTCCTGGTTTTGTGGTGGAAGGCCCAGCGCCCGATTATCACAAGCTCACCGCCCCCGTTACTTTCACCGAGACCGATCCCGCTGACCTTGATCTGAACGCGCTAACCGGAGCTCTCACCTGCGAGCCCGCGCAAGCGAGCGCCGGTGTGTTTGTGCCGAAAGAAGGAAAAACGGGCGAATTTCGTTTTCTCTTATTCCCCCCCTTTTCCGACAAACCCGTTCGCTGCACGCGTCTAACACTTTCCTATGAAGGAAAACTGCGCTGGCGCGCGGATATCGCGACTCCAGAATTGTTTACCCCAAAGGCGGGCGGCGCGACGCAGCTTGTTCCCGACACTCTAACGCTTAAGCCCATCAGCGAAGAAACCGCGAGCGGGATTGAAGTGATCCTTAATTCCGCCAGCTGCAAAGAAGGCGAAGTGTTTGATCCGACAAAAGGCCTCGACGGAGAATGCGTTCCGGCGAAATAGGATGGTGATAAATATAAAAATCCCTCGCAACTCAGTTTGGTTGCGAGGGATTCTTATTTTGGTGAGAGAAGGTGCTTAGCGGAAGCGAGACATCTTGGAAAGAGGTGTCACGTCGCTAAAGTCGATGCCGTCATTGCAGTCTTCCTTGTTATCGCCAAAGTTGAATTGACCAACTTCAGAGATATGGGACACCGCGCTGATAGGAGCCATGCCGGACACCGCGTCATCACCACCATCGAGGCTCCAAAGACTAGATGTTTCACCGCCAGACACAGAAGGTTCGGCATGAGCGTCTTCTTGTGCGTACTTCGTCATAGCGCGACGACGACGGTAGAACATAAGGAAACCAACGAGGAAGGCGAAACCAGCGGCGATACCGCCATAAACCTTCAGATCCGCGTAACGAACAGGAGCATCACCAATCACTTGGATTGTGGACATAGTTGTCCAGGCTTTTTGATAAGCTTCTTGGTTTGCTTCAAATTCGCTCGACAAATCCGTATATGTTAAAAGAAAGCGGTTGTTCTGACCTGAAACAAGAACGTGCATTTGTGTCATGGGGATGCTGTTCATTGTGAACGCTGTGTAGATGACCATGCCATCGTTCTTGTTCTTATAGTCAAAGAACTTGTGTTCAAGAACTTGGAAGTTCTCGATACCCGCTTGCTTACCAAACTGTTCCGTGATCTTTTCTTTTACTTTTGTCGCTTCGTTTTCATCAATCGGAGCGGATTCATGCATCGCAACAACAGTGATGTTACGTTGGAATAAAAGCTTCTCTTCGCCAGCTTTCGCTTTTGGCGCGTCTTTCGCTTCGACTTTCTCTTCAACGGCTGGCTCTTGCATCACAAGAGTCATACCCATGGAGTTCTCAAGAACTTCCCAACCCACAGGTGGTGCGATGGTCACGCCTAATTTATCAATGGTGATGGGGCTACCATCGGAGATTTTCTTATCAGAGGATGTTGAAGCAACGGCGTCAGTTTGGGCAACGGCTTCAGTGGTAGCTGGAGTTGTTGTTGTCTCGGCAGCAGTTGTTGTGGCTGGGGCTTTTTCTTCAGCGACAGGTGCGGCAGCTACTTCTTTTTTCATCTCTTTTTTAGGAGCTGCTTTCTTAGCGCGGGCTTTCTTCTGAGAGACTGTTTCTTTCGGCAATTGCGTCTTGGCTACAGGGGCCGCATCTTCCGCAACGGCTTCAGAATCAAAATCAGTACCGACAACTTGTTCGGGTGTACCCGCTTCTTCCACTGGCATGTCATCGATCGCGGGAACATCGTCTGTCGCTAAATTCTCTTCTTCATACGAGACGGCGATTTGATTGTAGAGGAAGCTTGTGGTGAAGAGGCCGACAACCAGCCACTTGTTGGGGAAACGTACATTACTCATCTTCAACTCCAGGACAACAGAAGGACAATATCAACAGGTCATATTCCGCAAATTTAAGGTCGCGAGAGGGCCGCGACTGAAGATGATTTGTATTAAAAAATCATAAAGACGTCAACCTTATTTTAACGATACTTTAAAGATTTTATGATTTTCTATTGATTTCATGAGGTTGGGTTAGAGGCGAATCCTGGGGACGGAGGGCTCCGTCCCCTAGTGTTAGGAGCCGCCCGCGGCGATCGCGGCGACGCCAAAGAGAGCTTTAAGATCTTGATCGTTGAAGGTAATACCGGCACCAAAGAAGGTGTTGAGCTTCTTATCCAACTCCCGTTTACCGATCGTCGGATCGTAAGTTTTATAGCGGGTTGGATCGTCAACCCCGACGACGCCGTAGATATGGTTGAAGAAGATAGCGCTGAGATAAGTCTTAAAGTGGGCTGTCTTACGAACAGTATCGTCTTTCTTGGCGAAGTCAAATGCCTCGAAACTCCACTTGAGATGGTCGCGGAAAAGGTAAAAGTCGGCCGCGATACCGCCGGTGGTCTCAAATAAACCAAAACGCACCGCAGTCCAATACCAGCGGCGGCCAAATTGCAGGTTGAAAGCAATGGATCGTCGCACTTCACGGGTTTCCCGTTCATACATACGATTGTCGTTGGGATCGGTATCCATGGTTTTATCGACCGTCGTATCAATTTCCTCTTTGCCGCGGTCGGTAAAACCCACGATATAGAAATGATTTGGACGCGTCTGGAAGTTCACGTTGAAAAAGTGCTGCGTCGACTCATCGCGACGAAACTCGCCATGGTAGTCGACAGCGACCTGCAGATTCGATACCGGCGCCAATACATTACGAACTTCCTTGATCGCGCCGTTAATCTCTTCAATCGTATCTTCGTCGTTGATCAACTTACCCAGGGTACCCTCGCCTTTTTCCACTTTTTCGGCGATAAGCTTGATATTCTTTGTGGCGTCATCCACCGATTCCATGGTGGTATCAAAGCGAGTGATGATGCGGTCGATCTTCTCTTTGTTATCTTTATCGAGGACCTGATTCACACTCTTGGAGAATTCCTGCAGGTTTGCCACCAATGTTCTGACATCTTCGCGGTTATCCGCCAGAATGCTCCGCGCATCAGCGGTAAACTGCTCGATATTTTCCACGATGTTTTGCATCGACTCGCCACCCTTCTCATCACCGAGAACCTTAGCGAGGTTATTCGTGACCTTACGGATGTCTTGCGCGATGTTTCCGACAATGGAAACAACTTCATTAAGCTCCACCGTATCCGGTGAGCGCGGAATCAACTCACCCGGCGCGATATAGGCGCCCGCATCATTGACTCGTTTGATCTCAAGAAATTTATCACCCAAGAAACCCACCGTGCGGATTTCGATGGTGGAACCTTTCGGAACTTTAACGTCGGATTTGATTTCGAAAGTTACTTTTGTAGCGTTATCAGCCAACTCAACGGCTTGGACTTTACCCACGGTCACACCGTTTGTTTTAACGTGGGTTTTCACCATGATGCCGGAGGCGTCTTTAAGAACGGTAAAATATCGCGCCTTCTCTTCCGTATCGAAAAGGTCTGGACTCAATACAAAGATGGCAAAGACAGTGACAGCAAGTCCCAGCAGCGTGAACACGCCGACGCGAAATTCTGTTCCCCAATTGTTCATCTGCGGGATCTCCCCGTTCTTATTCCGACTTCGCCTTAACCATTTCATCGGTTAACAGAACGAAATGATTTAGAAGTAAGGCTCAATTCGTATGGACACAGTCATCGATTGGCTCTCGTAGCCCTCTGACTTTTAAAAGAATTCCATCGGTCCTTCGACTTTTCCCGCAAAAAACTGCCGCACGATGGGGTCTTTCGTTTCCCGGAACTCTTTTGGGGGCCCTTGCAATTGCACCCGCCCCTTGTAGAGCATCACCAGGTTATCCGCGATCTCCAGCGCCGCTTTCATGTCGTGGGAAATCACAATCGACGTCAGATCAGGCTCTTCCTTGTTCACCTTAACAATGAGGTGATCGATCATTTCGGAAACAAGAGGATCCATCCCCGTCGTGGGCTCGTCGTACAAAATCACCTGGGGGCGATGCACCAGCGCGCGCGCCAACCCAACTCGTTTCTTTTCTCCCGTGGAGAGCTCGGGTGGGAATTTGTGTTGGATATTGGGCAGGCCCGCTTGCTCCAACACATCCTCGGCACGACGCAGCATTTCCGCTTCTGACAATTTGAAATGTTCCTTCAGAGGGAACATCACGTTTTGACCCACGGTTAAGCTGTCAAAGAGGGCCGCGTGCTGAAAAAGCATCCCGAACTTCTTTCGGTACTGCCGTAGCTCGTCCTCACTAAACAGGGTGATGTCCTCACCGTCGACAATAATGTGGCCTGACGTTGGTTTCAGCAGACCCATGATGTGTTTGATGGTGACCGATTTTCCTTCACCCGACTTTCCTAGGATGACAGTCACTTTTCCCTTGGGGATATGCACATCCAGCGCATCCAGAACCGTGTTGGTGCCAAAAACTTTCGTGACTTTCTCAAAATAGATCATTTGAGCACGGCGATTTGAAAGTACGTGATTACAAAATCAACCGCCAACAACACAAGCAACGTCGTGACCACCGAATTTGTTGTGGCCCTTCCCACACCCTTCGCCCCCCCGGAAGCGACAAGTCCATAACGACAAGCGACAAGAGAAATGATGGCGCCGAAGACGAGCGCCTTCTGCATGCCGCTCCAAATATCCTTGATACCCACGATGCGAATGAGTTTATCAAAGAACACGCCTTGATCGACGTTGAAAATCACGACACCAACCGCCAGTGAGCCAATCATTCCCGTGAATGTGAAAATACCCGTCAGAAGCGGCATCATGGTGACACCCGCGATCAGTCGCGGGCAAACCAAATAACTGATGGGATCAACCGCCATCGACTCCATGGCGTCCACCTGTTCATTCACTTTCATGGTGGCGATTTCCGCCGTGATGGCGGCGCCGCCGCGTCCGGCGAGAAGAAAACCAACAATGAGTGGGCTTAATTCACGCGCCAACGCTTTTCCCGTCGCCGCACCCATCATGCCCTGGGCGCCAAAAATCGCGAATATGGAGCCAATTTGCAGACTAAAAACCGCACCGATAAAAAAACCGGAGATCATGATGATCGTCAGGGATTCGTTGCCAATGAATTCCATCTGTTGAAACACAAGATTGGTGCGAAACGGTCCCGCGACCAGCTGATGCCCCGTGGCGCGTAAAAAGCCACCGAACTTCGCCAATTGATCTTTTGCCGCAATCATCCGACGGCCGATAAAGATCGGAAGCTTTTGCCACAGGGGAATGGTTAGAGTCTGATCGGCCAAGGAGTCCTCGCCGTAAAAATAAGCTCTCTAGTAACAATGTTATCATGTAGGGAAGTTGGTGTGGGAATGCCAATTATTTGACATTAATGGGAGTTCGCATAAAGAGAAGAAAGCCGCAGGATCGCTTCACGCGAATGCACTAATTCCTTCTGCTCTTCAATGGCTACGAAACTAAGTCGTGGAAAATGGTGCGCGGCTTCGCGGCGGAGACGTTCGCTAAATTCGTTCCCCCATTTGACCGCGTTGTGGAGCGAGACC
The DNA here is from genome assembly GCA_964404325.1 of uncultured Oligoflexales bacterium. GTDB lineage: Bacteria > Bdellovibrionota_B > Oligoflexia > Oligoflexales > Oligoflexaceae > CAYOJQ01. The sequence goes on along the minus strand of CAYOJQ010000001.1, from coordinate 96,713 downwards.
ATTTCTTCTTGGAAGGGTCCAGCGTCAATATCTTGGCGTTCCCATACATCGACAGCGCGCTGAAGCTCGGACGAAATCACTCGATTCATCAGAATGGTGCGGAGAGAAAAGCCTTCTTTCTTTAAACGCGCGGCAATTTCCGCCGCGGAGCGACAGCTCGCCCCCGTCGGCGAAGAGACCAGCAGAAACTGCGTGGTATCGAGCCGCAACACTTTCGCCACGCGGCTACCCGCATGATGGAAGCCCTGAATGATGTCTTCCATCAACACCAAAAACTCAGCGAGCTTGCGCAGCATGGTGATACCCGTCACCGAAGCGAGACCACCCATGAGTTTTTCAGAAAAAGCCACCAGCTTTCCGCGTCCCAACTTATTGGCGAGCACAAAAGGCTTCACCAAAAGGCGCATCACCTTATTTTCCATAAAACCTTCGAGCACGTTGGGGCGCACCAAAAAGTCCAAGGCGTGAGTGTCCGGCGGCGTATCAAGAACAATCAAATCAAACGAAGTGTCTTCAGCCATCTGCTGAAGCTTTGCCAAAGCCATGTATTCCAGCGGCCCGCCCAACTTGGTGGACGCGGCTTTGTAAACGCCGTTCTGGAGAATAAGCTTCTCGATCTTCGGACTCGGGGCAAAACGTCGCACCATCTCATCAAACACAGCTTTTTGATCGAGCATCGTGGCCCAAAGTTCTCCCTTCACGGCTTCGGCGCCCGTGAACGCGACCTTTTCGAGTCTGTGACTCAGGTGAATGCCCATCGCATCCGCAAGACGCTTCGCGGGATCAATGGAGAGAAGACCGACTTTTTTTCCCTGTTGCGCCGCGAGTGTCGCCAGGGCGATGGAAGAAGTGGTTTTACCAACACCGCCACTTCCCAAAACGATAATCACGCGCGATGAACGAACCATCTCCACAAGAGGCTGCTCGTGTTTCATGGACGCACCTCCCTCGCCTGCGCTAGCCAGGCAAGAACCGCTTTATCATCGAGCGGCTCACGCCAAACGCCCTGTTCCGCAAGGGTGAAAAGAGGAGCTTTCGTGCCTTGATCCCGCAGTCCAGCGCACAATTGCGCAAAACTACGCTGCGTCTCGGCATCACGCGCGAGGAGATAATCGAGCGCTGGCGCCAAGGCGGCGTCAGGCGCCACGAAATCCTTCGCGGCAGCGCTCAGTTCATTGAAACGATTGCACAGAAGCGCCACCACGGGCGCGGGAGAAACGGATTTAAATTTCGCGAGAAATTCGATGGTTTCGCTCACCACCAGACCTTCCGGGCGCGTCACCATCACAATGCCCGCGTTGCCTTTCGCGGCGAGAAAATCACGCACCCGCTGCGTCTCTTTCGTAACGGGACCAGCGAAGTCCGCTTCAAGAATAGCATCTGGTGTCGTCATGAGATTTAAAAAATGCCCCGAAGCGAAACCGTCGTAAATCACGAGATCAAAGGGCTCCGGACTCAGTTCCAGCGAATAATAGAGACGCCCGAGCAGCATGATTTCGGCAATTCCCGGCAACATCTCCATCAAGCTTTGCACGATGGGTCGGTTGAATACTTTGTCCACCAAGGAAGGTAAACGCAGTTGCTTCACAACGTAGTCAACGAAATTCTGTTGGTTATCCAGATTGATAACGGAGAGATTGGGGCGCACTTCCGTGAGCTTGTGACCGACCGGCGCCACACCAAAAAGAGGCGCCAACTGGTCGCGATGCGCCGCCTCGACCAAACACACACGGCGGCCGGACTGGCTTGCCGCCAACCCCATGACCGCCGTAATGAGGGATTTACCGATCCCACCTTTGCCGGTCACCATCAGCAACCGGTGTTGCCATAACTCCTGCGAAAGCATGAGTGAAGCGAACCTTAGGTATCAGAAGAATCGTTTCGTGATTTTGCTTCGCCGTCTTTCAACTTAGCTGGATCGTCGTTAATGCCTTTTTTGAAGTTGCGAATACTCTCACCGATGGCACCGCCCAACTTAGGCAATTTATTAGCGCCGAAGAGCAATACAACGACACCGAAAATAAGCAATAATTCCATTGTTCCAGGCATTCCCATTGCCAGCTCTCCCTTCTTATCCCAAGTCGTATGAGCAATTAAGCATCCCGATCGAAGGCCCCAATATACGCTTATCACTCAGATATGAAAACGAGTTACTGCGCCTTCGGTAGTTCAGCGGGTGGCTGTGCTTCCTTGAATAGTTCATTCAAGACCGCGGCCACATAATAACGGGGAATGTGCTCTTTCAGGAGGGCCTTGTCCAGCAATCGATAGAGGTTTGCTGAATGGGTTTTCACCGTGGGGCTGGATGATAGAGATTTTTCCAATGATTCCAATGGAATAGCGTCAAGCTTGCTGGAATCATGAGGAAGGATATAGGTGTGCACGCTCGCCAGGCTTGCCCGCACTTCCCAGTAGCGCAGCACGCGACCGTTGGCGAAGTGAAGGATGGCTTCGTTAAACGGCGTCACTTCGTTTTCAGCGCAGAGGACGAGGGGGCGGGATGGACCGAAATGCCCCGAGGCCGCGACCTTAGTCTCCTGATTAAACAAGGTAAAAGCAAAGGATAAGCCATCCAACTGGCTAAAACGAGAGTCCCTTTTAACGAGTCCCACTAATTCTTCGCGCAGCTCATGAGGAGCGAGCGTGTTGCGACCACTCATCACCGCGAGAGAGCGCAGAACCTTTAAGTGATAAAAGAGCTGCGGGCTTAATTTCTCACGCACCTCGGATGGTCCGTTGAGGCGACAATAAGCCAGAAGATAGTCGTCCTGTCCGAGACGCAGGCCCAAATACCAGGTGGATTCACGCTCTTTGCGCATGCGCCCGTGCGTCCAGAGACTCATCCACGGCGTTGCCTCCAACTGATACTGTCCCGGTTGATAACTGAAAATCGTCTGCTCCAACTGCCGCAAGACTGGCAGGTCGCCTTTACGCTGAATCATCAAGGCTAGCTGCGCGCCGAATTGGTCGAGATCATGGCGGTAGCTCATGGAGTTTTCGCCTGCGATGTGAATCTTCTCCAACATAATGATGCCGATGTTGCGGTCACCATAACGCAGAGGAATAAGAACGTTCATGTACGCCTTACCCAGATTCTCTTCACCGCGATCACCGGCACGACGGTCCGCTTTGAAGTTCTTGCGTGTGGATTGCCCATCCATCGATGCTTCAGTGTTTTCCGTCATCACCGCGGCGGAAGTAAGATCGACGGCATCTTGAATCACCTGCGTTTTCATCAGGTCTTCTTCGTCCACACGGGTGTGCTCGTTCGGCCGTGTCATGCGACTCGTCGCGGGATGCCGCTGTTCTCCCACACGACGCTGATACCAAGGTGCATCCGCGACGGGAAGGAATAAAGCGGAACGAAGGTTGAGGTAAGGCGCCACGTAATCCACGATGGGTTTCGCGACATTTTCCTCGGCAAAAGGATAAATAACCTCGAGGTCTTCTTTTTCGTTCTGAATCACCAGGCAACTGGCCTTGGAAAAATTGTAGTAACGACGCAGCAGCGTGAAGCTCTCGTGCAAATGGCCTTCGAGCGCCGTATCCAAGGGAAGTACATCAGCGATGTGCTTCAAATGCTCATGCACCAACGGAGCCATTTTGTTTTGCTGCTGCGGATTCTCTTCTGTGTTGTTTCGTGCCACACGCATCGTTTCAAACGGAATACGCAGCTCCTGCATGCATTTTTCCGCAAGCGTGATCACCAGATTGAGATCTTTGCGGGCCGCTTCTTTCTGCGCCCGTTGTAGATAGTCGCGACGTTCCGATTTACCCGCGGCAAGAAGATGACGACCGAACCAAATCCACGCAAAAAGCTGGACTAAATGGTTATGGCCGAGGCGCGCCGCCGTCAGCGTCTCATCATAAAGGCGACGCGTCTGACGCTGGTTCGAAATCTCCGCCGCACGAGCCATGACAAGCTTCGCGACGGCACGGTTTTTATGACGGAAGGAGCCGGCGATAGTCGCCAATTTTTTTAGAATGAGTTGTTCATCCTGAGGAGAAACCAGCGATTTACCTTGCTCTTGGCGGAAAATATCCGGGAGAACGACCACAAAGAACATCAGCACGTCGTACTCAAAAGGATAGAGATACTCGCGTTCGATGCCCTTGCTGAGCTCGGTAAACAGCGTGACGTAGAATTTTCGCGTGCGATCACCCTCACCTTTTGCAAAGGAGAGCAGACACTGAACAACCATATAAAATAGATCATTCGTGCGTCCGCCCACTTCCAAACGACGACGCACGTAACTCTCACCCTGTTTCACCAACGCATCGCGGGCATCAGAGAAGAATAATTGCAATAAATGAAACGCCATGCCACGAGGACTCAACCAACTGCGGGTCGAAACCAAATGGGTCATGAGGGACGCGTGGCTTTCGAGTTTTTTCCCCGCACAACGGAAGAGGTGGTTCGCCATCTGCGCCGTCGTGATCATTGCGAATTCCAGCCGATCTCCATCTTGTTCCAGGAGTTGCGCTGCGTTCTCCAGGCGGCGATCCAATTCTTCATGGCGCGCTTTGTGATAGTCGAGGGTCAATGCCCGCTGTGCCAACAACGCGCCATGCGTTGATTCGTGGCGGATGGATTGCGCCACATCCATGACAATGTCGAACACGCGGTAAGCGCGACGATGGAAGCCGAGGTAAGCCAGGAGCTCCGCTCGATCGCCGAGGGCCCGCAGAATGGTCACGACCGAAGCACGCCCCTGCCGGCTCAGTTGATACACTTTCTCATGCAACGCGAGGCCACCGAGAGGATCTTCACGCAATTTCACCATCAACCCGAGGCGCAATAAATCGGCACCAGAACGGAAGTCCGACGCCTGCTTCGCGCTCACCCGCGCCACACGCCGTAGCAACAGACTTAACGGACTGCCGAGCCAATCAGGACACAAATCCCAAAACACCGACCAAATCAGACTCACCGACTGCAACGCATCCGGCCAACGAATTTGAAAGCGAGCGAGAGCTGCTTTTAAATCCGCCGTGGCTTGAGAAAGAAGTCCACCAGCCAAACGCAATTGATTGCTTTTATAGGCCACCGAAGCAAATGTTTGCGGCGGTATGGGCATCTTCGCGACTTGACGATAAAGTTCGATCGCCGCGCCATTGCGCGATTGATGAGCCGCGATGTCCGCCAATTGCTCCGTTACAAAACTCAGGGCTCGTTGCGCGGCATTCCCTTGGGGCGCCTGCTTCAATAACAACTGCGCGTTTTCAAAATAATGCTGCGCCGACTGCCACGCGCCCGCGCTCGTCGCCACGCGTCCGGCGTTGATGTTCGGCATGATGCCTTTTTGCGCGAATTCCGCGTCCACGGCCGTGCCGTGGGAGATCACCTGATTGAAGTGATGGGCCAAAGTAAATGTTGTTTTTGGACCATGTTTTGCCGTGGACTTTTCAAGGTAAAGCGCCACGTAACGATGCAATTCCACGCGACGTTCCCGCGGCAACGTATCAAGAATGGCTTCACGCACACGGCGGTGCGTAAATGCATACGCCTTTCCAAGATGACGTAAATCCTCATCATCGGGAGCGCGGGTGATCAGACCTTCTTCAATCGCTCGTTGCAGCGCATTGAACGCGCGAGGCGCGGGAATAGCGCCCTCCCGCAGCAGGAGCTCAAACTGAAAGGTCATACCAATGACTGACGCCGTTTCGAGAATTTCGCGGTCTTTTTCGTCATAGGATTGCAGACGGCTTAACGTCAAATCCACGGAGTCGAGACTGATTTGGGAGTCGATAATTTGCTGAATGTCGTAATCCCAAATTTTGTTGCGGGAGTCGTAGTTGATAAACTCCTGCGCCACAAGGCTACGGATCAGCTCGACGAGATAAACAGGGCTTCCCTCTGTCTTCTCCATCAAATAAGCCACAAGCTCCGGGCGCACGCTTTGCGGCGAGTTCAGCATCTTCGCCGTGAGAACAGCCACATCGCTCGGCTGCAACGGCCCAAGATTGACCTCCGTGAACCGGCGACGCATCTTGCTAAACTTATCGATAAAGCGCGCGAAAGACGTGGTTTCACCCTCCTGCATGGGGCGGCATGCCACCACGAGAAGGAAACGCTGTGAGTTATTGTGACTAAAAAACTGATCGATCAGCTTGAGGCTTTTTTCATCCGCCCAATGCATGTCGTCAAAAATAAAAACAACAGGATCACTGCTCGGCGCCAGGCACCGCGTAAAGTCAGAGAAAGCCTTCGCGAAAGTGTGGAAATCCTGCGGCGTTTCTTCGCCCTCAACCAGATCGGTCTTTTTATTTTCCTCAAGCTCGGCGGTCGTTTCTGGATCGATGTAAGGCTTCAAACCAGGCACAACGCGCGCCACGTTATGGGCCATGGGCCCCAAAAGGGTTTTAACTTTACGGCGCACTTCCTCCGCTTCATGAGGCTGACTTTTCAGCACGCGGATCAAGTACTCGTTAAAACCATTGGCCAGCGCGTTAAACGGCAGGTTGTTTTCGTGCCGTGAAAAACTCGTGGAAATAAAACGAATCTTGCGTCGGGTTAAATAGGAGCGGAATTCAGTGAGAAGCCGGGTTTTACCCGTTCCCGCTAGCCCCTTAATCACACTCAGGCGGCTGCGTCCTTCATCCTTGGCGATCGCGACGTAACTCTCCACCAACTCGCCATACTCTTTATCGCGACCCACGAGATCCAAGTTAGCGGACACCGCACGGAAGCCATCGTTGCTTCCCAGGGCGAACGCCGCCTGACTGGAACGGGAACGACTGAGATACTTAGCCTTCGCCCGCTGCAGGTCCGCATACAGACCAAAAGCGGTTTGGTAACGATCATCCGGGTGTTTCGCCAAAAGTTTATGGACGATCGCCTCAATCATGGGTGGAATATCGGGACGAATCGCCGTCAAGGATTCCGGTGTGGCGAAAGCATGTTGGCGGTTTAATTTGTCACGCGTTTTCGCGGTAAAAGGCGGACGTCCCGCCAGCACTTCGTAGAGCACGCAGCCCAGTGAATAAAGGTCCACGCGATGATCGACCGGCGCTTTTAACAACGCCGTCTGCTCGGGCGCCATATACATCGGCGTACCCGCCACGTCGCGCTCATGATCCGTCACACCAATCACTTCCGCAAGACGCGCCACGCCAAAGTCGAGCACTTTAACCTGCACACCTCGTTGTTCTTGGAAAGCTTTTCCCACGACGATGTTTTGGGGTTTGATGTCACGGTGAATGATGTTTTTACCGTGGGTGTAGTCAAGCGCCGCGGTTACCTGAAGCCCAACTTCAAAGAAAAAGGCCAAATCCTTGCGGCTATCGACGGTCAGGCTTTCCTTCAGGTTTCGCCCGTTGGCGATTTCCATAACGATGTAATAGCCCGTCCCTAAGCCACCTTGAGAAAGGGCGTCCTTCTCGCCGATAATCCCCAATTCGTGAAAGCAGATGATATTGGGATGGTGCAGACGGCTCATGAGGGCCGCTTCTTTTTGAAAACGCAGCAGGTCTTCGGAGTCGAGAGTTTGGTTGCGCAAAATGACCTTGATGGCCACATCCTGCGACGGATCGTCGAAAGGCATGGCCCTAAAGACGCGTCCCATCCCACCGGAGCCGATCTCCCCAGTGATGATGTAACGATCAGCGATTTTCGTCCCGACGAGACGATGGCGCTGTGACACAAGAAACTCCTCTAAAAACGGATCAATACGGTCCATACATCGGCCAAGAACCGGGGAAGCTTGAATATTTCCTGACAAATCTGCTCAATTCGCCAATTAAATTCATGGATTGGCTTTTCCCCCGCGGTAAAATTGCATATAGTAGGAGCAGATCAGCAAAGGGGCTTCGCATGCCAAATATCGATATGTCTAAAGACGCCACATTCAGAGGCGCTCGCATGGTGGATCGAGATTACGATGAAATGCGTAACTGTAAGATTGTCGCCACCCTCGGTCCCGCATCATCCAATGAACAAACAATTCGCGAGCTGATTGAAGCGGGGATGAATATTGCACGCTTAAACTTCTCCCACGGCGATCACGCGACACACTTAAAGAACATCGAAATTCTTCGTCGCCTCTCCCGCGAGATGGGCCGCCCCGTGGCGATTCTGCAAGACTTACAAGGTCCAAAGATTCGCGTCGGAAAACTCATCAATGGCCAAATGGAATTGGTGAAAGAACAGATCTACAGGCTCCAATACGGCGTTGACCAAACGGATCCCCATATCATCCCCATCGATTATCGTGGTCTCGTTCATGACGTTGGCCCCGGTGAAACGGTGATGATGGACGACGGTCTTCTTATCTGCCGCGTTCAAGATGTCGCTAAAGACGGCGTTACCGTAAAGGTGACGGAAGGCGGTATTCTCAAGAATCGCAAAGGGGTGAACTTCCCTGATTCAAAACTCTCTCTGCCAGCCATGACCGACAAAGATAGTAAGGACCTTCTTTTCGGCATCGCCAATCGCGTGGATTTTGTCGCGTTGTCTTTCGTGCAAAGCCCGGATGATATTCGCCAGATTAAAGGCATGATCAAAGTTTTAGGTTCGGATGTTCCCGTTGTCGCGAAAATTGAAAAATTGTCGGCGATGGAAACCATCGACGAAATTGCTTCTCTCGCGGACGGATTGATGGTGGCACGCGGCGACTTAGGTGTTGAAGCCAACGTTGAACGCGTTCCCAGCTTTCAGAAACGCATCGTTCAAGCGGCCGCGAAATATGCAAAACCAGTGATCATCGCCACGCAGATGTTGGAATCCATGATTCACAACCCGCGCGCTTCGCTGGCGGAAGTGGCGGACGTGGCAAACGGCGTGTTGGACGGCGCTGACTGCTTGATGCTTTCCGGTGAGTCCGCGTCCGGTAAATTCCCGGTAAAATCCGTGGCACGCATGGCCTCGATCATTCATGAGGTTGAGGACTGGACGTTTAGCCGCCCGCCGCGTTTCGGCGAGGAGGTGGACAGTCACAAGTGGGAAGAGCACGAATCGATTGCACGCGCCGCCTGCGAAGCCGCTCACGCACTCAACGCCAAAGCCATCGTTTGTTTGACCCTCACGGGCTCGATAGCACGCTCGATCGCCAAGTGGCGTCCAAATACCACCATTATCGCCATCAGCCCACGACAAGACGTGGTGCAGCGGCTCACCATGGTCTGGGGTGTTTACGGCATACCCAATCCGTCGTTCTACAACACGGATACGCTGCTGCAGGAATTGCCGGAGTTACTTAAGGATCTTGAGATAATTCGATCGGGGGACACTGTCGTCATCACTGCTGGTATTCCCATCAATCAGATGCGATCGACCAACATGATCAAAATCAACCGGATACCTTAGATACATTCCGGATACGGTGTTACGTCCTTCTTCTTTTGAACGGTAAAGCATTACGTCCGCGGCCTTAATGGGATCATCCGCTTTACCGTCGAATCCAGGATCAACGAACGAAACGCCAATACTTGATGTTACCTTCATCACGAAGCCGTCTTTCCTAAAGACGGCTTTTTCTATGAGCTGTCGCAGCGCTTCGGCGCGCGCGATCATTTCCGCACCGCTCGCCGTGGGACAGCAGATAATATATTCGTCCCCACCGTAACGTGCCGCGCACGCATCGGGACCAAAGAGCTTAGAGTATAAAATCAACTTACCCACTTGGCTGATCACAAAACTTCCCACCAAGTGATTCGCGGTATCGTTAACACTTTTAAAGTGATCCAAGTCCATCATCACCACGCCCATCGCCAATTCTTTGCCACCGCAGCGATGAAGCATTTTATTGTATTCCGCATTGAAGGAACGCATGTTGTGCAGACCGGTGAGCTCATCGGTCAGACTTAACACTTCAAGACGATGGTTGGCGCTTCGAAGCTCATCCGTCATCGCCTTCATGCGCAACACCACATTGATGCGAGCCAGCATTTCACGCGATGCGACCTGCGAACGGATAAAGTCATCCGCGCCAAGTTCCAAACATTCGACGGAGAGATTTTCATCCCCCGCTTCAGGATAGGCGATGAACACAACACCCGTGTGACGTTTGTCTTCGCTCTGCCGCACAAGACGACAGAATTCGCGCCCGCCACTGCTGGAAGGCTGATGTAAACCAATCATGATCAAATCGGGGTGTAGGGAGCTAAATAGAACGCCCGCCTCATCGAAGTCTTTTGCCTCGTAAACTTCGCATCCGGCGCTAAAGGGTGAGGTGGCATCTTTTGCCTGCAGGCGGAACATTTGCGCAAAATGAGTCCGATCCGTGGCTGATTCATCAACCAACAGAATTTTCATGGCTCTTTTCGGCAACTTACTCAAGTTCAGGGTCCTCTAAACAGGACTAAATCCTTTTTCCCCTCCTGGTATCGGAGCGATTTCTTAAAGCTTTACCTGCTTTTTGGTAATTACCCTAACCTGCGGCCCCTCTTGGTAAAAGTACCGGCAAAATCCGCCGACCTCACCCCACCCCCGAGCGGGTTATCATAAGAGCATCATTCCTGTTTTCGCTTTCAGCGGGTTGGACATTGTTTTCGAAGACACCTGAGCCACTGCCATTTTCAAAGACGGATGAGCTGACGGGGACACGCTTCTCGCGTTTCGTCCAACGTCGTTCGTTGCGTGTTGGATTGATGGTGACTGGCATGTCCCTGGTTCTGATCAGCATTGCGGTTACATTGTGGCTGCAAAGCATTGGCGTGTTTTCCGTTGACGATAAACAGCTCCAAAAAATCCTCGATTATAAACCTGCGGACAACACCGTTGTGTTTGATCGCAAAGGCGAAAAAATCGGCGAATACTTCTCCACCTACTACGTCTACGTTCCCTACGAAAAACTTCCCAAGAAGTTGGTTGACGCCATCATCGCCATTGAAGACCGGCAGTACTTCAAGCACTCGGGTATCGATATGCGCGGTATTATGCGTGCGTTTGTAACCCGACTTTTAGGTGGCGGCAATCAGGGCGGCAGTACCATCACGCAGCAAGTGGTGCGTCACTTCCTCCTCACGCAAGAACGAACGTTTGAACGTAAAGCGAAGGAAGCGGCGCTCGCACTGCGTTTGGATTCGCTTCTCAGCAAAGAACGCGTGCTCGAACTTTATGCGAACGCGATGTTTCTCGGCAATGGTGCCTATGGCGTGGGCGCGGCGGCGATTCGCTATTTTGGTCGTCCTCTGAATGAACTTCAGGAGCACGAGCTGGCATTGATCGCGGGTCTGTTTCAATCTCCCAGTCGCTACAACCCGGTGAAGTATCCAGACCGCGCTAAAAATCGTCAGCTGCAAGTTCTACAAGCGATGCAGCGTGCGAAATACATCACCCGTAAAGAAGAACACGAATGGCGCAAGCGCCCGCTGCGTTATCAGCTCTATAACCCCACCAACTTGCAGTTAGCCCCTCACTTTGTCGACTACGTGCAGGAGATGGCGCAGAAACTCGTGACCAATGTTGACGTAAAAAATAGCGGCTTAAGAATTCACACAAGTCTTGATGCCAGCGTCCAACGCCTTCTATTGGAAGCCCTCAACGAATCAAAGGATGTTTTGAGCAAAGCGGAGCGCCTTGTTTATAAGAACAACGATCCAAAAAGTCCTGAACAGGTGGAAGCGGCGATGTTAGTCACCAATCCCAAAACAGGCGAAATTCTCGCCATGGTCGGTGGACGTGACTACAAAAAATCTCAGTTCAACCGCACGGTGGCGGCAAAGCGTCAGCCCGGATCTCTTTTCAAGCCGGTTGTCTATTCGCTCGCGTTACAGCGTGGTTGGAAATGGTCCGATCAACTTTACGTCACGCCTGTTGCCATCGACAATTATCGCCCCAAGAACTTTTCCGATAACTTCCTCACCGAGACCACGCTCCTCCGTTCCTTCTATCAATCAATTAACACCACAACGGTTGAAGTGGGACAGAAGTTGGGCGTGCAGGCGGTGATGGAACAAGCGAAAAAATTAGGCGTGCGTACGGATCTCAAAAAAGAAGTGGGCACATTGCTCGGTAGTTCTGAAGTCACCATGCTCGATCTCGCCTCCATGTTCGGCGTTTTTGCCAACAACGGCAAACGCGTCGCTCCTTTCGCCATCACGCGCATTGAAACGCGAAGTGGCGAAGTCTTATACGAAGCGAAAAAACTCGAAACACGCGAAGCCGCCGTGATGTCACCACAAATCGCTTATCTCATGATTCAAGGCATGAAAGCGGTCTTCCGCCACGGCACCGCCGCGCAATTTCCGGAGATGGCCCAATACGCCGCGGGAAAAACAGGGACAACAAACGACTCGCGCGATAACTGGTTTGCGGGATGCGCGCCAGAACTTTGCGCCGTCACTTGGGTCGGGGCCGACCAACCGGAGAGCTTTCACACCGGCGCGACTGGCACATCTCTCGCACTGCCTGTTTGGGCTAAGTTCATGAAGAAATGGGCTGGAAAAAAACCGCCCGCTGATTTCGTGGCGCCCGATGGTGTCGTCGAAGTAAAAATTAATTCCCGTTACGGCAACCTTGACCTGAAAGAAGGGATCTCCGCGTACTTTATTCAGGGACAGGAACCTGTAAGGGAAATGTCCACTCTCAAAGCCGTATCCAATGTCGGTTCTTATCGAGCCATCTTTGATTAGCGAGTAGGCATGCGTTTTCTGCTGATAACATTGTTGCTCTTCACACAGGCACGCGCTTTCGCGGCTCCGAGTTCCCCACAGGAACGCTGCGAAGTTCTACGCACGAATGTGGTGGCGCATCATCAAAAATTAGCAAAATTCCTACCACCCAAAATGACTCCCGCTCCCGCCATCGCCGACTTGCTCGCGTTAGGTGAAGACTCCTGCGGCGATGACGAGGCAGCGGAGGCCGTGGTTACCACAGTTTATGACGCTCTGGGACAGCACAGTGGCAAGGTCGGCGTCATTCTTCGCGCGAAGAACGAGAGAGACGCCGCCATCGCCGATGGTTTCCGCGCCGTCCCCCACTCCGAGCAGCTTATCGTTAAAGAAGTTGTGGATGATCCAAAGGCCGTTCAGCAAGCGCTCGCCGAACTCGTTCTCGTGCATCAGGTAGCCGCGGTTATGGGTGGCACGCAGCGCAGAGACGCCGCTCTTTTAGCGGAATGGGCGGCCCAGCTTCGTCTTACGTTCATAAACCTAGCGCCTTTCACTTACCTTGGCAGCAAACGCAGCCGTTTTGCTTTTACCGTATTCCCCAGCGAAACAAAGTTGGCGCAGAAGTTGACACAGTATATTAGCCAGCGCCGTTTTAAGCGGATCGCCGTGCTTCGTCCCGCTCGCAATGACGCCGTTACATTTGCCGGCACGGTGACGCGCCTGGCGCAGAAGGCCGGCGTAGATATCAGCACGCAGTGGGTTTATTTCAGCTCGGACTATGCCTCGCTTGAAGACGCGGTTAAGAAGTTGTTTAAGATTGACCGCAAATTGCGCGAAAAAGAGTTCAAAGATCTTTACGAAAAAATGAAAAAAGAAGCGGAAGATAAAAAACTCCCCTTCAATCCCAATCAGGTGATTCTTCCTCCCGTCGTGGATGTGGACGCGGTGGTGATACCAGACAATTTCCGCCTTGTGCGTCACATCGCGAAGATCATGCAATTTCACGGTGTGAAGAATCTTCCACTGATTGGCCATCAGCAGTGGCGCGCTCCCGAGTTGGTGGAACCAACCGATCCGTTTATGAACGGCGCCGCTTTCGTGGACTATATTGGACGCTATGATCAGCTTCCCGACATCCTCACGGGTGGTGGCACCGGTGATAATCCTTTCTTTATTCCCAGCGGTGAAACCAACAAATTGGATTTCCGCGTGGTGGGCTATCGTGCCGCTAACATCATGCTGAGCTTCCTTCATAGCGGAAATAACAAACGCTATGCCATTGCCGACAAACTGGTGAAATTTGAATTGCCACCCCAGGGTCCCTTCTCCGAAGGGCCGGTCTTCACGCCCCAGCGGATGTCGCAGTGGCCCGCATTCATCCTTAAAGTTCAAGACCGCAGCCTGCAACTTGTACAAAACGCGACGATGGCTCGTTCCCCCGCTCCATAAAGGGAAAGACTATGCGCTTTGTTTCGCTGATGTGCTTAGCGACTTTGTTGACGCCTCTTCATACTTGCAAAAAGAAAAAAATAACGACCTCAAGTGAAGTGAAGCACCAAATGGGAGCCATCACTCGTGGCGATGCACCCATCTTGTGGCGCGGCCGTTCCATCGACGAAGAGATCGCCAAAAACTCAGACCGTTACTTACCTCTGAATCACCCCGCGACCGAACGCGTCCGATATTGGACGGAAACTCTCGACAATATCGTACGGGAGCAATTCGGCCCCACTCTCGCCGCCGTTCCTAAGCCCAGTGCTTTAGTGGTGCGCCAGCGAGATGCCAACGCTTATGTGGAGAGCGAGCGCGTTTGTTTCAAGGCCTCTCTGAAGCGCGCAGGCACCGCAGACAAAAACCCTCTCCCTCCGGAACAACCGCTGCAGCTTCAAGATGGCAGCCTCAACATCGCTCCTTCCTGGAAGGATTGTGCCGATAAATCGCTCTCATCCAATGACCGCGCGAGCTTGATAAAAGCATTCAACACCGCCGCCACGAAGTGCCGCCTGAGCGAAAAAAATCAAAGCATCGAAGCCAGTGACAACTGTTTCACCGACGATGTCACGCTAAAAAAATACAGCAGCGCGGCCACCATCAGTTTCAACGCCACCAAACCGATTATTTTTGTACAGATGGGCATGATACTGCAGGCCAACGACCTCGAGCTCGCAACGGTGATCGCCCATGAGCTGGGACACTACTATCGCGCGCATCCATCCACCCTTTTGCCCGCCGTCTCTTATTTTTTCCGCCACACTCAATACACGGCGCAGGGTATACCCTCACCCGCTCCCGAGCTGGAGTCTCTAAGCGATCGTTGGCGTCGTTCGTTTCGCATGTCGTTGTATAGAGCTCCGCAAAAACGAACTGATATTCATCCCGCGATGATGCGGAAGTACCGTCAATGGATGCAGTTTTTACGAGATCAGTGCGCGGAAAAAAATTGTTCGACGTCGTGCAAAAACGCTTACCAGATGTCTCTCGACTTTCCGGATACCTACGGCGCGGCGGAACAAGGGGAAGTGATGGACGCCGGCGAAGAGAAATTTTATCAGGACTTCTCCACGCAGGTCCTCACATGTGGCGTTGATCTCCCCGTCTCATCGTATATTTTCGTTGAACCGAGTTTTATTTTGGGCATCGAAACGAACACGTTGCCGAACGATACCGGTGGTGCGAAGAATTTTACGGAACAATTGCGTCACGCATCCCAAGTTGTCACGAATATCGAAAAGGACGTTCTTGATCTGCAAGCCCAGGTGGAGAAAGAACAGCTCGGTTGGTACACGGAAGAACAAGAAGCGGATGATATTCTGCTGGAGATCGCCCAAATGGCGGGCATTCCCTTAAGCAACGCGACGTCGTATCGCGTCAAGGCCCTCACCCAAAAATTCCCGTCGTCGGACAATGGGAAGCGTCAACCTGTATGAAAGCGTATGAACGCGGCTGGAAAAACGAACGCGGCGAAAAAATTATCGCTCCCGTAGGCATGTGGGAAGACCAACATCACAGCGCTTGTTATCGGCTTTACAACATCACCCAAGAAATGCAGCGTCACACCTACGCGCAGAAACCTTCACGCGTCACACCTTTAAGCGATGAAAAGTATCGCGCCATCCAAGATCTTCTTCTGAATGAAGTAAACGGCGTGGAAATCAACGACGATACCCCACGGATGCGGTGGTATTAACACGACGGATAAGTCGGTCATAGCCATTTCAATTTTCGTTAAGTTCCGCGTGCGAATTCTATTGACACAAATTTCGTTGAAAAATTTTCTTTCCTCGTAAAAACACTAGAAATTCCGGCCTAGGCCATCTATCCACGCCCTGAATCAACAAACACACGCAAATGCCGCAAAATGAACATCAATATCTACATCGTCGCGCGAAGGCACCAAAACGCGACTCGAAAAAACCAGGTGTATAGAGTTTTCATCACTCGATGATGGAGACTTCTATGATGACAGATAACGAACTTCTTTCTCGTCTCGCCAACCTCTCAAAAATTCAGACCGAAGCAGAGTGCGATATCATCGCGCATCTTATAGAAGTGAACCGACGCAGCCTGCACCTTAAGAAAGCCTATCGGTCACTATTCGATTTCACCTTTCAGTTCCTTAAGTGCTCCGAGGCAACCGCCTCTCGTCGTGTGGCGGTCGCGCGAGTTGCCGAGCGATTTCCCGCCACGCTCCGTATGCTACGTTCACAGCAGGTCACTCTCACCTCTCTCGCAATGATTGCCCCTCATCTTACACCTGACAATTGTGAGAGCCTCCTGCAGAAAATCACGGGAGCATCCAAAAGAGAAACAGAGAAGCTTATCGCGAGCTTTTCCCCAACACGGGCTAAACGCGATATCGTCCGTCCTATCGCGGAACCTGTCCCGGAATCTCCCCGCACCGGTGAAACTCTGCCCGAAAATAGTGGCACCATGAATCTTTCCGGAGAGCCTTTAGTTTTGGGACCTACGGAACGAAAGGAATCAAAAACCGAAAGGGTTCGCATTGCTTTCGATGCGCCAGCGGCGTTGGCGGAAAAAATTGAACGCCTAAAGGAAATTCACGCCCACAAGTTAAAGGATGGAAGTCTGGCGGAAATCCTGGAGATGGCGATCGATACGCTTCTCGATAAAACAGCGCCAGAACGGAAAGTAGAGCCGAAAAAGAAAAAACAAATAAAGACCCTACCAATACCTAGCCAGAAACAGGCGCGCCGCCCAGCCATATCACTACAACGTGAAGTATGGAAAAGAGATAAAGGACAGTGCATCTTTGCGGATGGACATGGTAAACGCTGCAGCGCCAAATCCCATTTACAAGTGGACCATGTGCAACCCTGGGCCCTTGGTGGATCATCCAGAGATCTCGGCAATCTCAGACTTCTCTGCCGCGCTCATAATCTTCTTGAGGCAAGAAAGTATTTCCCAGCATGGGAACGAAAGGTCTTTAAGGTAGGTTCATCACATCAAAATGTTTGAAGCCCATGCGCTCCAAACCTGGCTTCAGGGCGCGCATCTCCTCCGTGTCAGCTGTGAACACAGCGGTGAGCTCACTCACTCCACTGCCGTTTAATTGCCAACCATCCGCGCTAAGAATACGCACAGTCTGCTGCGCCACCGCCATTGCCGAATCTTGCCAGATAACGTCTCGCCCCAATGCTTCGGCCAACTCTTCCTTAAGCAATGGAAAATGCGTGCACCCGAGAACAATCACATCCACCGCCACTTCTTCGCGATACGGCTTTAAGATTTCTCGCAAGACAGCGATATCAACCTTCTCGCCGCGCAGTTTCGCTTCCGCAATACCCACCAGCTCACGACGACCAACACGGATAACACGACAGCCATTCGCAAATTGATCGATGAGCTGCTGCGTGTAGGAACGATTGATCGTTGCTGGCGTTGCGAGCAAACCAATCACTTTTGTTTTCGATAAGGCCGCCGCCGGTTTAATCGCCGGCACAACACCCACAACAGGAAGCTGCAGATGACTGCGAATGTGTGGCAGCACAATGGTGCTAGCGGTGTTACACGCCATCACTAGAATATCGGGCGCATAACGCAGCACCAATTGACGGATCACCGCGTCGACGCGCGCCACCAACGCTTGATCTTCTTTCTCACCGTATGGGAAAAATCCATTGTCCGCGGCATAGATAAATCGCCGCAATCCGGATTGACGTCTCAACTCCGCGAGAACACTGAGGCCACCCACGCCAGAGTCAAACACCAACACGCGTGGATCATTCTTGCTCACACACACCCTCAATGAAATTGCCTCGCCGGCCCAGTATAATATGTGGCACTGTCAAGATGCCACTTAGAAACAAAGGTATCCCCATGATTTTTCCGCCTGATTGGCGCAAAGACATTGCCACACTGCGACGGACACCGGGGCTCATCACTCGTTTTGCACCGAGCCCTACGGGCTATCTGCATCTGGGCCATGTGGTCAACATGATATTTGTTTGGGGTGTGGCACGCGCGGTCGGCGCTCAAATCATCTTGCGGGTGGAAGATCATGATCGGGGACGCTGTCGACCTGAGTACGAGAAGGCTCTTTTTGAAGACCTCGATTGGCTCGGATTCACGGCGGATCTCGGCCTAAAATCCCCTGATGAAAAACTCTCGCCGTTTCGTCAGAGCGATGCGCGCTCCGCCTACGATGGAGCCTTGTCGCTCTTAAAAAGTGAAGGTTACAACGTCTATCGCTGCGGGTGCAGCCGCAAGGACATTCTTTCACGCCAGCCGCAAGAAGAACACGCGGAAGAACTGCGCTATGACAATCATTGCCGCGATCTTCACGTGGACGAAAATAGTCCTCACGGCATACGCGTGGAACTATCGGACGAAATGATCGAGTGTCATGACCTTTGGCTGGGCCCATTACAACAACGGCCCGCGCAACAATGTGGCGATCTCCTTCTTCGTGACCGTGATGGTTATGACACGTACCAGGGCGCGGTGGTTGCGGACGATGTGCGTCAACAGGTCAATCTTATTGTCCGCGGACAAGATCTTACGGCATCCACGGGCCGACAAATTCTATTAGCCCGCATGTTGAAGCAGGAGAAAACCGCTTCGTTTTTGCATCACCCCTTGCTCATGGATCGCGACGGACGCAAACTCAGCAAAAGACAACTTGCGACGGCGATTACCGCGCGTCGGCAACAACAGGAACGAGCGGAAGATATCCTCGGCGAAGCTTGTTATCTCGTTGGTTTGTTGTCTCATCAACGCCCGCTGACAGCGGAAGAAGCGATGGAGTTGATCTCATCATGAACGAGTTGGAATGGATTAAATCCATGAGTCAAAATTTATTGCCCCATCCCCGCTTATTGCTGGGTGTGGGTGATGATGCCGCGGTGTTGCAAAGCGCGCCGCAGACCATTGTCACCGCGGATATGCTTCTCGATCGTGTTCATTTTGATACGAGTGTCCAAGATGCTTCTTTGATTGGACGCAAAGCTCTCGCTGTCAACATAAGTGATATCGCCGCGATGGGCGGGGTGCCCTACGCCTGCGTGATCACCATCGCCATCCCGCGCGGAAAAACAACTACTTTTGTTGATCAAGTTTATGCCGGCATCACCGCGTTAGCGCGAGAATTTCAGGTGGCCATCGCCGGTGGCGACACCAACACTTGGGATGGAGCTTTTGCCATCAGCATCACGGTGTGGGGTGATCCCCATAAAAAAGGTGTGGTGAAACGTTCCGGAGCTCGACCCGACGATGTGATTTTTGTATCGGGGCCCCTGGGGAACTCGCTCGCGGGGCATCACCTTTCTTTTTCTCCGCGCGTTCATCTCGCGAAAACGCTGATGGACGAAGTCGATGTGCATGCGATGATCGATCTGAGTGACGGTCTCGCCACTGATTTAAGACACATCTGCACCGCAAGCGGTGTCGGAGCTCTACTAGACAAAAGCGCCATCCCCATTCAATCGTCGTTGCTGCAGAAAATGGATCGTGAAGCAGCCCTCACCAAGGCGATGACGGATGGGGAAGACTTTGAGCTCTGTTTTACGGTGAGCCAAGCGGATGCGCAGCGCCTTAGGTCTTTGCCAGGCATAGGCCCTTCCCTTTTCCCTATTGGCCGGATTTGCCACGACCAACTTGATCTTTACTGGCAAACAGGGGATAACAGGAGCGAAGCTATCCGCTACAAAGGTTATGAACACCAGTTTTAACAAGCGACTTCAGCCCGCCGGGGGAGTTTTGGACGTGGATATTTCCAATGAGTGGCACCGTCTAACGCGTCTCTGGACTAAACAGCTGTATAAAGAATATGAAAACATTTGTTTTCATTTTCGTCTGAGTCTGCGTAAGCCCGTTTTGCAAATCGAATCCATGGACAGCCGATGGGGTTCTTGGGATCCTCGTGCCCGCGTTATCACCATTTCGCGCGAATTGGTTGAGAAGCATGATTGGGACGCTGTGGTGGAAGTGCTTAAGCACGAAATGGCGCATCAAATCGTCAACGAATATTATCAGATCCCTGATCACACTCACGGCGAGAACTTTCGGCGCGCCTGTGAGGAATTGGGCATCAGTCCGTGGGCATCCGCTTCCGAAGGGGATATGCGCAAGCCCATCACCTCGTGGAAAGATCGCTCGCTTTGCCCGGAAGAGGAACGTCTGCTCAAACGAGTGGAGAAGCTTCTCGCCCTCGCCTCCTCCAACAATGAAAACGAGGCCGTTTTGGCGATGCAGAAGGTGCGTGACCTTTATAGCCGCCACAACATTGAACGCTTGCAGGCCAATCAAACCGCCGAGCAAGTTTATGTTTTGATCAACCATCAACAAAAACGCGTTCCACAGCATCAGTCCATGATCGCTTCGATCCTCACTAGTCATTTTTTCGTTGAGGTGATTTTCTCGTCCTTATTCGACGCCAAAGAATGCGTGAATTTTAAGGTCATGGAGATTATGGGCACACCGGAAAACGTGCAGATGGCGGAGTACGTGTATCACTTCCTCCAGCATTCGCTCGGTGATCTTTGGACGCAGTATAAAAAAGCCAGCCAAGTCTCTGGTCATAGCCGCAGTTCTTTTTATCTCGGCGTGTTGACCGGCTTTGACGAGAAGCTCCGCCGCGAGAGCCGCGCGGTGAGTAAAAAGGGCACCACTTGGACGTGCGAAAATACTCAGGAAACACAGGCTCTCATCCGTCGATCCGATCAAGAGCTGCAGACGTACATGCGTTATCGACACCCTCGCCTTGTGACGAGAAGGTGGGGAAGCGCACTAAAGGATGCACAATCTTTTGAGCGTGGTAAAACGGAAGGTCAGAAGTTAACGATTCATAAGGCCATTACGCGTAAAGGCGGTGGTGAAGTTCGCTTGTTACGTTAGATAAGGTGTAGGAATGGCAAAAAAGCTGAAGTCGTCTCCCAAAAAAACAACATCGTCGCTGCCACCGTTTGATAAATATTCATACTACCGCCGCTCCGTACAATCACCCGATGTGGATGCTGAGTTCCTGGCGCAGGTTTACAAGGACATGACCGGAAAAACGTCGCGCGTTTTGCGCGAGGATTTCTGCGCTGCGGCGGCTCTGTGCTGTGAGTGGGTGAAGCTCAATAAAAACCACCAAGCCATCGGTGTCGATCTCGATCCGGAGCCTCTTGCCTACGGTCGCGATAACTACATTCCGCAATTATCGTCGGAGCAGCAGAAGCGTCTGCAACTCATGCAGCGCAATGTAATGGAACGCAATCTACCCAAAGCCGATATCGTTGCCGCGATGAATTTTTCCTATTTCGGCTTTAAAAAGCGTGCCGATCTCAAGGCGTATTTCGAAAACGCTTATCGCACTTTGAATGATTCCGGCGTGCTTGTTTTGGATTGTTTTGGTGGCCCTGATTGCATGGAAGCCAACGAGCATGAAACAGAGCATGCGGATTTCAGCTACTTCTGGGATCAAGACAGTTACAATCCCATAACGCATGAAGGGATGTTCTACATCCACTTTAAGCGCAAAGGCGAAAAGCGCCGCGATAAAGTATTCATCTATGATTGGCGCCTCTGGACCATTGCTGAACTCAGAGACATTCTCGCGGAAGTTGGTTTCAAAAAATCCGTGGTTTACTGGGAAGGCACTGACAAGGATGGCGATGGCAACGGCATTTTTACGCCGAATGAAACCGGCGAAGAATGCGACGCTTGGGTTGCTTACGTGATTGCCCGCAAATAAACGCACCGACAAAAAACTTTTCTCTCGCTCATAAATAAAGAGAGCTCCTCTCGTTGAGAGGAGCTCCAGAACTTTTGGAGAGACCGAAAAGGTCGTTGGTTTTAGTAGTATGGATAGTAGCCTGGGTATCCCATGGCGCCTTGAGCCGCTGGACCTACGCCAGCACCAGGAGCAACGTATGGGGTAGCGCCAACGCCTGCACCGGGTGCGATGTATGGGCCGTAACCTGGGTTGCCGATCATGCTGCCATCAGCAAAACCGTTCTGGTAGCCAACGCCGTAGCCGTTGCCGAAGCCGTAGCCGTAGCCGTTGTTGAAACCGTTTTGGTACGCGTAGTATGGAACCGCGCCGCCGCAGCCACCAACCGCACCGCAGCCGCCGTTCCAGAAGCTAGCCACGCCGAAGCGGTAGAATCCACAGCCGCCTAAAGCCGCGCCACCGATAAGGCCGTAGTTGAAGCCGAAGCCGCCAATGCCCAGTACAGGTGAGCAACCGCCGCCGAAGCCGAAACCAAAGCCGAAGCCCGCGCCGCCGCAAGCACCGCCGCAACCGACGCCAGCACCGCAACCGCCGCCCCACCAGAAGCTCTCAGAAGAACTTTGTGAAAGGTCCGCGTCGCCTTCATGAACATTTACTTTTTTTGCTTTTTCGAAGATTTCCGCTTCGCTCTTTGCAAATGCAACGCGGCCTTCTTCTGTTGTTGTGTCGAAGTTCTTCATCTGCTCGTTGGTAACGGCAGTAGTGATCGCACCCGTTGTTTGATCAACTTTCATGATCATGAAGTAGGGTACTTTTTCCTTAAGGTCTGCTGGGACCTTGTCTTCTGCGTAAACAGGTTGCTTGCTGCTCGCAGCTGTTTCGTTTTGACCGCATGCTGCAACGACCAAGCCGAAAAACACTAAGCTTGTCTTTACGAATTTCATTTCTTGCTCCTTAACCATTTTATGAACAGGACGGATTATTAAAGTCTCTTGCGCCAAAGACCTTCTCTAGAAAGTTCGCCGGATTCTATTCAGTGACTATTGTTTGTCAACAAATTTTAATGATTATTAATGTTGTTTTAATTTTTAGCTATTATTCACGCCAGTTACATAGACGCATTCTGATTTTTAAATGCAAAAGATGATTAAAATTGACCACGGATAAATAAAAATCGGAGCCATTAGTAAGGCCCCGATTTTAATGACGCTCGTTAATTTTAATCAATGATATTAGTCAAGTGTGCTGCCTTGACTCTTCGCTCTAACGGAAATTGTTCTGGCCCGCGTTATAGGGAAAAACTTGGTTGCCATAATACGGCTGCCCTCCCGGAGGCACTGGGTAGTTACCCTGGGCGCCATTTCCTTGCATCCCTTGACCGGGCGCCGTGCCGTAGATGGGCGGCTCGTTTCCTTGTTGCGCCCCAACCTGCTGAGCACTGCCTTGCTGAGGTGCCACGCTCACCTGCCAATTCTGTGAGCCGTTCATTTGATACTGCTGATACGGATTGGCTTGGTATTGCTGATAAGGGTTCTCTTGATACTGGAACTGCCCCTGCACCGGCATCGGCGACTGCTGGTAATGAGGCATCTCCGCAGGTGTTTGCTGCACGTAAGGCATCGCCTGCGCTTGATAATTTTGGTCTGCGGGAACCTGTGTGTTTAGATTTGTTTGATCGCTTAAGCTGGGCGCTTGAACTTGTCCCTGTACTTGAACAGATTGCTGCTGCGTGAACGGGTAATCAAATCCTTTGCCGAAATAGGATTTAAGTCCGAAGCGGTAGTAACTAAACTTGCTGTCATCCGTAACTTTTCCAAGCCCATATTTAAATCCGGTGTCTTTGCTCATCGCGTACATCGGCGAGCATTGCGGTGTGCCCAGTTTAAAGTCCTTGGTGTTCTGCCCCTGCATGACCTGACAGCCACCGTCGTAATAAGTTTGCGCGGGGGAATCGCCGATTTTCATCACCCCCTGTTTCAGCTGAACCTGATCACCTTTCGCAAAAACTTGCTGTTCCCCCTGCTCAATCTGAGTGCCGTAAGCGGCTTCGTTTTGCGGTTGCACATCCGCGTTCGTCACTACCGCAGCAACGCTTCCCGTATTCCGCTCCACTCGCATCAGCAAGTACTGGGGAACGGCGTCCCGCATCCCGCGTGTCATCATGTCTTCCGCACGATTCGTTTCCAGCTTATAGGTCGATTCTTTTTCCTTTTGGCCGCAAGCTGCGAAGATGAAGCAGCCTGCCATGACTCCCGCTATCGTTTTCATGTCGCTCCTTTCGTCTCTCCCTAAGCATTACATTGCACGTCGAACAAAAAGTTCGTGTTGCTCGAATCTTTCTCTCTCGCGGGCCTTTGTCAATTCAGTCAGCATGACGATGGCGCTACGGAAACAATGCGGAATAACCAATCTAAGTCGACGGAATTTTGCGGGGATAACTTGGCGGCTGACAAAAAAAAAGAGGCCCGCGCTGGACCTCTTCGAATGCTCCACATCGCTACGACTTAGTAGTAACCGTAGTAGTTGTAAGCAGGATATCCGTAGTAATAAGGATAAGCGAAACCAGTTCCGCAGTATTGGTTCACGCCGAAACGGTAGTAGTTCCAATTGTTAAAACCAACACCGCCAAGGTAGCCGTAGCGGAAACCGTAGCCATTACCCCAGTTGTAAAACGGGCGTGCATAACCCCAGCCGCCGCCGAATCCGCGACCGTAACCAAATCCCAAACCGCGTCGTCCCCAGAAAAAACTTTGTGAAGAACTTTCGGAAAGGTCGTCGTCACCTTGAAGAACTTCAACCGCTTTACCGTTAGCGAAAGCTTTTGCTTCGGAAGTGGCGAGAGCGTCTTTTCCAGCTGCAGCGGCGTCAGCTGACACAGCTTCGTTTGTTGTCACGGTTTCAACGACGCCTGTTTCGTTGTTAACGCGGGCGATGATGTATGTGGGCACAGAGCTTTTCATTTCAGCCGACATGACGTCTTCCGCGAAAACCTGAGCTGTTTCGGATTGAGTGTTTTTTTGTTCGTTTTTGCCGCATGCTACGAAAAGCAAGCTGCTGGCAACGATTCCCATGGTGATTAATTTCATTCCAGTTTCCTTAAAAATATTTGGCCTTCGTGTCGCCCGAATCTAGACCGCTCAAGGGTTTCACGTCAACAAGGCAAGTAAAAATGAAGCGATGACACATAAAAATGTTGTAAACAAAGATTTTAAATTTTTTTTAATAAACTTAAAGAAGAACTTGAATGCTTCCTGGAAGATTTAATGAAAAAAGCTCAGCCTCATCATCATCACGTTAATTTAATCTGAATAAACAACTTATAATTTTATTGTTTAACATCATCGAAATTGTATTTAGTGATAAATAAATTACTGGCTCCCACCGTATGTGGAAGAATATGACTATCAAACTGGTCTTAAGCCTGGCGAAACTTTAATAGGAAGTTAACAGTGGCCCTCCCCCTTCAAGGCATACGTGTTTTGGATCTTTCTCGCGTCCTCGCGGGACCACTCTGCACCATGATCCTGGCGGACCTTGGCGCCGACGTTGTGAAAATTGAACCGCCGCAGGGGGATGACACGCGCAGTTGGGGCCCGCCGTTTCGCGACGGCATGAGCGCGTACTTTACTTCTGTGAACCGCAACAAGCGCAGCATCGCCCTCAACTTAAAAAATGCCGATGACATGAGCTTCTTGAAAAAGCTTATGAAGAAAGCCGATGTGGTCGTGGAAAACTATCTTCCCGGCAGCGCCGCAAAGCTCGGGCTCAGCCCGCAAGATATCCAAAACATCAACCCCGGCATCATCCATGCGTCTATTACGGGTTTTGGTCACGCCAGCAAGTGGCGGGATGTTCCTGGCTACGATTTTGCGATTCAGGCGTTGAGTGGACTCATGGCCATCACCGGAGAAGTGGACGGTCGCCCCATGAAAATCGGCGTCGCGCTCACGGATGTGATCACGGGTCTTTACACGGCCATCGGTATTTTAAGTCAAATTGTTGCCAAGGATCGAAAACAGGCGACATCCCACGTCGATGTGAATCTATTGCAATGCGCTTTAGCGAGTCTCGTGAACGTGGCTTCCGCGCATCTGATGACGGGCAACGAAGCAAAACGTTACGGCAACGCTCACCCGCAAATTGTTCCCTACCAAACATTCGCCACGCAGGATGGCTACATGGTGGTGGCGGTTGGCAATGATGACCAGTTCACGCGTTTTTGTGATTTGTTGGGAAAAAGCGAGTGGTCGAAAGACCCGCGTTTCGCCACAAATCCCGCGCGCGTGCAAAACCGCGACGAACTCGCGGCGATGATCGAAAAAGTGATGCGCCTGGATACCAATGAAGTGTGGCGGCAGAAGCTTGCTGCCACCAACATTCCGCACGGGCCGGTGCAAACGTTGGGTGAAGCCATGCGTCTCGCTCGGGATATTTATCCCGACCCGATCCTTACCGACGACAAAGGCATCAAGACGCTTCGCTCACCGATCCAACTCGGAAAACAAGCACAGAAAAAACCGCGCACCCCTCCCGCTTTAGGAGGAGATCGCGCGGCCGTTGAAAAAGATTGGCTTTAGAGAATAAGATCCTTCGCTGCGCTCAGGATGACGATGGAGTCATGATGACGACCGACGTCAGGATGGTGACCGATGTTGGGATGACGATGGAGTCAGGATGACGACCGACGTCGGGATGGTGACCGACGTCGGGATGGTGACTCGCTTAGTGGATAAAGTGTTCCACGAAACGCCAGGTCATTTCGCGAACGTCATCCATAACGGCTGGGATCTGGGCGCTGCTCGGAGACTTGCTCCGCCCCATCTCGACCGCGATCGCTCGCGTCTGATACTTCCAATAGTAGTAGTCAGCGCTTGAACCTTCGGCCACATAAATCACGTCAGCAATAGGGCCCGCCGCGTAACGATTCAGTTCCGCCATGCTGTTGGTGAGATCGGCAAACTCCGTGCGATGGCTGGCGTCAGCAATCGCATCATGAGTGTAGGCCCAAGGATACATCACCATTTCCCCGTAAGCGTGAAAGTCAATGGAACCTTTGAACTGATGCTTCCCCACAAGATCCATGATGGATTGAATGATGCCAATCGGACGCTGATCGGGCTTTCGGGGATATGGATATTGGCGATTGGGATCAACGCCATCCGCATAGCGCTGTCGCTGCGCGAAGCCATCAGGATTGATCACCGGCACAAAGTAGATGGCCGCCTTGTCCACCATCGCGGAAAGGCGTGCGTCCGAACCGTAACCATTCACCACCTCTTCAAGAAGGCGTAGCAACACTTCCGTGGTGATGATCTCATCGCCGTGAGTCGCCGCGTCGAGTAATAAGCGCGGCTCGTCTTCTTCATCGGCGGCAACGTTATCGGAAATTTTCAACACGTAAAGAGGACGCCCTGCGCTTGATTGCCCGTAGGTCTCGAGCTTGGCGATGTCGGGATGTTCCGCGGCAATTTTCTTCAATGTCGCTTCAACTTCCGCAAAATTGCGATAGCCCGCGTAATACTCGGGATCGTCGCGTAGATCCGTATCCTCGGCAACCGGCTGCGCCTGCGGCGCTAGCTGAAGAAACGCCTCGGTGCTATGGGTGGGAACAAGAATGGTATAGCGTGTGCCTTCACGCCGAATAACCTCAAAGCGGCGCGCCACCTGTTGCATCACAGCGTCGTCAAGATTCTCGACGGTGTACTCTTTGAACTGCGTTTCAGATGCCGCGAACGCGTTAAAACTGAGTAGAAAACTCACAAGCAGCGTGATGCCGCGTCGTCCCAATCGTCTCATAACAACCTCTATAATAAAATAACCGCCCAAAAATTCTTGCCCGCCCTAAATTTTTTGTAAAATGGAGACACAATACAAGTTCATAAAACTGAATGGTGAGTTCCATGCGAAAAATTCTCTTGGCGATGCTTTTCATTTTGTGTGCCGGCTGCACTCACATCACTCTTCGTTACCGAGCCAATGTTGACACTTACAGCGGACTAACTGGGCAAATCCGCTACACCAAATCCTTTGACCTCCATGGCAGTGCCATTGCATGTGGATTAACGTCTTGGCTGTATGGCGGCTGGTGTTGGTACTATGCGAACATGCCAACTTCAGAACAACGTGAAGCTATCAAAGCAGAGGCCGAGGATTACGTCGCGGAACGCACCAACGAGCCATTCAGTTTGACAGGTTCTTCTGTCGTGCAATTAGGATGGACAAAACAAGAAACGTCGCCATTGCTAAAACTGGTAAAAGCGGAAGATATCGAACAGGAAGAAGAAAAGGAAAGTTCAACATCCGCTGTAAAAAAAAGATTACAGCCACCCCTTCGCAATCACCTTGAGCGCAAACACAAAATCAAATTGATTATGCCTTATATCCTTGGCCTGGGGCTCGCGGTCGAAAATCCCGTCGATGAAAAAGTTGATCTTGAGCTTGGCTATGGCGGGACGCTGAATTGGAATGATGAAAATAACACCGCACTCTATGTGCAGGCGAAGTATCTCGTGGCCGCCACTTCCTCCTACCACTTGAAGATGGGTTACACTGGCATGAAAGTTTTTGCCGAATCATTTGGCGGGTACGATTTTAAATACGCGGCAAATGGATTTGTCATCGACTATATGTCAAGAGATGGGACAGGCTACCAGTTCATCCATTTACCAAGCATCAAAGGTCGAACGCTAAACATACTCATGGTGACGTACGTTCTTTGACATTTCAATTCAGGACAACACCTTCGACTTTCAATATCCAGCGCTTCAGTCGCACGCCGCCGGGAGCGGTAAAACCACCGACGCCGCCATCCGAACGAATCACACGATGACAAGGAATAATAATGGGGATGCGATTCGCTCCAAGAGCATTCGCCACGGCCCGAGCGGCACTGGGGACGCCCATACGGGTGGCTAGGTCGCCGTAAGTCACGACTTCACCAGCCGGAATCTGCATAAGGGTCTGATACACATGGCGCTGGAAAGGGGTCAGGAGGTGCCACGCGATGGGAACATTTTGAAATGCCTGCCTTTTTCCATCGAGATGCGCTTCAACCTGGTGGGCGATGCGCTTTAGCCACGCGGGGGCGCGTTTGGTAAGACGGTGATCTCCCGTTCCCCAAAGAACATCTGTTAGACCCGTGCTATCCGCTACCAGGGCACCTTGGCCCCAGGGAGCTTGAAAGGGCACGATACTCGTGGACATTTGTAACCCTCTGTTACTTGGCAATCTTTACAAACTATTAACAGAACTCTGCTTGTTTTGACCCATGAGAGGTTGCTAAATTTGCGCCGTTCAGCGGTATTACATCAACAGACAACAAGGAACAAGGTATGGCGTTTAAGCTCGCGGCAGGCACAGCAATCGGCCTCTTGGGTGGAGCATTACTCTCAACTCAAGTCATAGCGCAACCTCAAGAGTCATTTAAAGTCATGACGTACAATGTGGAGAATCTGTTCGATTCGAAGCACGATGAAGGCAAAGACGACTACACCTACCTCCCCCTTGAACTTAAACAATCCCCAGAAATTAGAAAACACTGCGAAGCCATTAAAGATGGCGGATGGCGTAATGAGTGCTTCAATCTCGACTGGTCTGACGATGTGATCAACAAAAAGATGGCGGCCATTGCGCAAGTCATTCTCAACGAAAACGGCGGCCTTGGCGCTGACGTTGTGATCATGCCGGAAATTGAAAACGTCGGCATTCTTGAGCGTCTTCGCTCAGAATTCCTTGCGAGCGCCGGTTATGCTCACGCAATTTTGCTTGAAGGCCATGATGAGCGCGGCATCGACGTAGGTATTATCTCCCGCTTCCCACTTGAAGGACAGCCACAACTTCATACAAACCCAGCGGATGAGGCAACACGCGGCCTTCTTGAAGCTCGCTTCAAATTGCCAAGCGGCAAAGTAGCCACTGTATTCGGTGTACACTTTCCTTCCCCTCACAACCCGACACAGAAACGCGCCGCCTCTTTGAAGCTCCTCAATCAGTTGGCACAAAAGTCTCAAAAAGATTCTGACGTGGTTATCGCCGCCGGTGACTTCAATATCACTCGCGACGAACAAGAACTCTTGCGCGGTATCGAGAAAGAGTGGCAGATCTCTCACTTTGTCGGATGCCGTTCTTGCGAAGGCACCAACTACTTCAAGAAGGGCAACACATGGTCCTTCCTTGACGTGATCATGGTTTACAAAGGCGGCCACACTTCTGAAGACTCAAACAGCCTTCAGTGGGGCTTCGACACAGGCAGCATCCGCGTTGCCAACGACCTAGACATCCAAAAAACAAATCAGGGATACCCGGATGGGTTTGACACCAAAACGATGGAAGGTGTGTCTGATCACTTTCCTCTAGCGGCATCCATTCAGTTCGCTCCCTAAGCGTTACCGCTGTGATTCTTCGAGAACGGCCTCAGTTCGAGGCCGTTTTTTTTTATTTTGATGGCGGACCGACAAAGCTTTGCTAACCTATTGGCACTATGAAGCCAAAAAAGCATCGCCCCTATCTCTTATCAGTCATCATCCTGGTTAGTATGCTAGGCGTGGTTTTTGTGTGTGGCCCGCGCGTTCAACTCGCAGACTACAAGCCGCAACCCATCGAACTGCACGAACCACTCGACGAATGGATTGCGAGCCGAGAGGCTCTGGTGCCGCAGTTACGCAGCGAATTACGCAAAACCATCATGTGGGCGGATCCCAATAAGAAGAATCGCACACCGTTAGCTCTTATATACCTCCACGGTTTTTCCGCTTCTCATCGTGAGATCTATCCCGTCATGGAACAACTCAGCCAAGAACTGAAGGCCAATGTTTTCTTGGCGCGATTAAGTGGTCACGGCCAGGACGGGGCCGCCATGGGTCGCGTGAATGTGAATGATTGGCTGCACGACGCGGAAGAGGCTTTGGCGGTTGCGACCGAACTCGGTGAGCGTGTGATGGTGGTTGGCACCAGCACCGGTGGCTCACTCAGCGTGTGGCTCGCGAGCAATCATCCTCAGGTCAAAGGCATGGTGCTGCTGTCACCCAACTTTGGCCCGTATGATAAACGCAGTGAATGGATGCTTCTGCCCTGGGGACCGGTGGTCGCGAAAATAATGATCGGTGATACGTTCGGTTATCCACCCGAAAACGAATGGTGGTCACGAAACTTCACCACGCAGTTTCCGACGGAAGGGCTGTTCCCGATGATGGCGACAGTGAGTCTGGTGCGAAATATCGACCTGAAACAACTACTCACGCCAACGCTTGTTCTTTACACGAAGAAGGACAATGTCGTTGATCCACAGCGAATCGAGCGTTTCTACCAGGTGCTTGGTAGCCCGAAAAAACAATTGATCGACGTTCCTGACGCGGCGGGGCACGTTCTTGCCGGTGATCACACCAGCCCTAAGACAACAGACTCCGTGATTCGCCTGATTGCCGCCTTTATCCGATCGATCTAAGGGGACCGCCCCTCACATGGAGACGGAGGGCTCCGTCCCCATATAAACACGGCGGGCAAGAAACACCGCGTGGATGCGTCCACCGAGCTTCGCACCCGAAAAACAATTCTGCTGACAGAAAAGAAGGTCCTGCGAACGCAGCTCCTGACGAGGCGCTTTAGGATCAACTAAAACCGCGCGTAGGGGCTTTCCCACCACAATCGCGCCGTATTCTTTATCCAACTTAAGAAGTCGCGCCGCATTGGTGGAGAAGACTTGCACCAAACGCTCCGGTGAAAGAAGTCCCTCCTGCGCGAGTGTGAGGAGAACGCGTAAAGACGTCTCAAGGCCGCTTGTGCCGAAAGGCGCCGTGTCCCAGGAGGTGGCGCGCTCCGTGTGCAGAGTATGCTGGGAGATGACGAAATCCGCGAGTCCATCCGTCAATGCCTGACGCAAAGCATGCGTGTCATCTTCATGACGAATGGGCGGGCTCACTTTAAAACCAAAGTTTCCTTCCTTAATCTGTCCGTTGTGAAACAGAAGATGGTGCGCGCTGATCGCCCCCATTCCAGGAAGTTGGTCACATTTCGCTTCGTGAAGAAGCTGAAGGGTTTTCTGCGCTGAGATTCCCAAAAGCACGTAACGTGCGCGCGTGCTGCGGCGCAGGAGCTCCAAATCTCGGGCCGCAACCGTGACTTCAGGAATATCGGAATAAGCCTTCAACCGCAGGCTGCGTTGCAGCACGCCTTCCGCGAGATGGCCACCGTGCCCAGGCATTTCCGGATGCTGAAAGATGGGCGTTTGCGTTTCCGCGCTAAAACGAAGAGCCGCCTGCATCACCTCGGGACGCTGCACACCGCGGGGCGCATCGGAAAACGCCACCGCGCCAGCTTCACGAAGAACTTGGTAATCAATAGGATCAGTGCCTTTCAGTCCTCGCGTCAACGCCGCAGTGAAGTGAATCTTCACGCCAGATTGGATCTCGCCTTCGCGCGCGTCGACTTTGCAGTAAGCAACCGCTTCTGGCGTGTCCACGACGGGAATACCAAGAGGCGTCGCCGCAAATGCGCCGATACCACCGCGGACCGCCGCCTGCATGATTTTTTCTCGCACGATGCGTGGTGTGTCACCGTTCAAGCGCAGCTGCACGCTTAAATCAACGCCGGCTGGTATGAGGGCACGGCCTTCAGCCGCTATAATACGCGGTCCCTGGGGAGGCTGCGGATCCGATGGCTGCTGTCGTGTGACAACACTCTTTTCTACCTAAACATCTTGTCGGGGCTTCACGCCATCGGCATTCCAAACATCCACTTGGCGAATAACAAACGCATCCCATTCCTGCGCTGCTTGCATGAAGTGCTCACACGTTGAAAGATATGCTGTCGGTGATCGACCATGGTAACAAGCTTCAATGCAAAAAAGAATTAATTAAATTTTCAACTTAGCAGTTAGAGATTGCTTGCTCTTGCAACCTTTCCTAATATCTCGCCTTAGCCATCACTGACATCGCTGGAAAAATACGCGCCTTGAGCGCCAGAGAAGGATGAAACCTATGAACCAGGTGAAACGTCTGCCAACGTCTGTGCTGAAGGAAATTGAGTTGAAGAACCGTGCACGGCAGCTCGTTAACTTACCACCCATCAAGGTAAAGGTGCGGGCCTGCATGACCTGTGGGATTCACTTCGAATCCACCGGAGATCGTACCTGTGGCTGTTTGAATCGCAGCATTGGTTTTATGGCCGGACGCGAGATTATCTAAAACCCTGGCCGGGAGATATCCCGCGCAAAATCGCCACGACTCATGGGGCGATTGTCCGTAGGTCCGTCGGCATTTCTTTGCTGGAAGGATGTACCTCATTCTCCAGCAAACGAGGCAAAAGCCCCGCCAAAGGAGCCTCTACGTCCGCCGCTGACCGAACATTCCTCGACCAACACTCAGCTATTTAAAGAAAATAGTGGCGGTTCGAATCCTCCGCGCCCTGGTTTCCAATTCCATACGGCGCTGTCTAATTTTTTGACAGTCGTAAACAATTCTCACAATCAACATAAAAAAATTGGGTGAAATTTTTGGCCTAGTTAGCACACCGCCGCATGTGTTTCACGGATGGAATACTCATTGCTTATACGGGGGCCGAGGTGTCGCAGCACTTCATCGAACCTTATTGCGCTCATTATGATCGCTGCTGTATCGAGGCTTTTCATCCATGTTGCTGACACTGTTGAAGCGTTTTCTTTTGCCGCGCGAATACACCGCCCTGGCTAGAACTTCGCCCATTTCCGTTTTAAATGAGACCAGCCGCCAGCTATTGGATCTCAGCAGGTCATTCCCCAGCAAAGAAAAATACGTGACGGAAGTTCCCGTTCACGCACGCCCCATTCGCCCACTTTTCGCAAAACGCATGCTGGACGTCCTTTTAGCCGCCGTGGCGTTGATTTGTTTATCGCCTCTCCTTCTCCTTATTACCATAGCGATCAAAACCACGAGCCGCGGCCCCATCTTTTTCACGCAAACGCGCGTCGGGCTTGGTGGACGTACCTTCAAGCTTTATAAATTTCGCAGCATGGTCGTTAATGCTGACTCCTTGAAAGACAGCCTCGAAAAACAAAACGAAAAAGACGGCCCGATCTTTAAAATGAAACACGACCCCCGCATCACGCCGGTGGGACGTTTTATTCGCAAATACTCGTTGGATGAACTCCCACAACTCATTAACATTCTAAAGAACGATATGAGCCTTGTGGGGCCGCGCCCTCCCGTTCCGCGCGAAGTGGTTCAGTACAAAGAATGGCAATTACGTCGTCTTTCCGTACAGCCCGGTCTCACATGCATTTGGCAAACGAGTGGACGTAGCAAATTGACATTTGATGAATGGATGCGCATGGACCTTCAGTACATTGATGACTGGAATCTGCGCTTGGATTTTAAATTGATCGTGAAGACGGTTAAGGTCGTGATTACCGCGGACGGAGCCTATTGATATGGGAGCCGCGAAGCCGGAAATCGCTTTGATCGTTGCGAGCTACAATCGCGAAAAGCCCTTGCAGGAGCTGTTGGAAAATCTGCGTGGGCAGACGCTTCTACCGCACCGCTGGGAAGTTCTCGTCGCGGTGGACGGCAGCAGCGATGGCACCATGGAAATGCTCGGGCGATGGGAACAAAAGAATATTCTTCCGTTGCGTTATTTCTATCAAGCAAACGCTGGCCAAGCCAAAGCGCGGCATGAAGCGATTTTGCGGACCGAAGCGGAACGCATTGTCGTGATCGATGATGATATGGAAGTTTCGCCCGATTTTCTCAGCCAACATCTCAAAGCCGCCCAAGAAGATCCCGATCACACAGTGATTATCGGTAAGGTGGTGCCGCGCCCGAAATGGCGCCAATACCCTCTATATTCAGCGGTTGTTGAGCAAGGGATGCAAGAACTGCATGAACGCTTGGAGAATGGCACCCAGACACCAAGCGGCACGGCGTTTGTGACCCAGAACGTTTCGTTCCCCCGTTCCCTTTACTTAGCGACGGGCGGTTTTGATTTTACTCTTCGCCTCGATGAAGACCGTGAGATGGGTCTCCGCTTGGAACGTCACGGTGGCCGTTTTGTGTTTGGCCGTTATGCTTGGGCCGTGCACCACTCCAACGTGGGAGCATACGCCACTTGGTTTAAACGCCAATACGAGTACGGTCATTACGCCGTTAAAGTTTGGAGCAAATTCAAAGGGGATGTTTATGTGCATCCACTGCGTAATTTCGCGATGGGAAGCCGTTTAAACCACTGGGCCGTGCGCCTTTGTGTGCCCACGGATCAAAAAGCTCTGTGGGCGACGCGCCTTTTACGTTGCGCGGGGATTGTCCTGCAAAAAATAAGGCTCTACGCGCCCGCCATCGCGACCCATAAAGCCATTCTTGCCATTCAATATCATCTGGGTGTGAAACACGCCTTGGGATCTTGGGAAGAGCTTCTGCGCCTGCACGACGCCTATCTCAGCGACGAATCGAGCCCGAAAACACCGACTGGTGTGGGCGCCACTATGAAAGCCCCTGCGCCCCGCGAGAAGTAAGTGACGCATCCTGAACGCGGCATGCGAATGAAATAAGCTTGCTCAAGTAAACACGCAACGCATCAAAGTCATAAAATCCCTTGAGCTGCATGTCCGTCCATTTTTTCTGAACAAAAGCGACGAAAAGGTTATCCATCAGGCTATCGTCGGTAGGTATGCTTCTTTCGGGATAACAATGGCGCAGAAGGCGCTGCTTTTCGATGGCGTCCAACATAGACCAACGGGCGTAGTACTCGCGCGCAATCTGTGCGTAGCGAAATCCTCTGAATTGTTTCAGACCAATCCAAGCAAGGATTGTTGCCGCCAAGAGGCTTATAAAAAGAAGCATTCCTCCTCCTCGTTGGGCTCGCGTTCATTCAGCAAAACAGTGGCCACACCGCGTTTTCTCCGCGATCTAAGTCGCCAGGTTGATACCGATGGCCAAATAATTCATGAGATCGTAAATGCGAAATTCTTCCTCTTCCTCGGCACGGCTGTAGAAACCCTTCACGAAGATTTCGCGATCAGCAAAACGCGTCATAACGACTTCACCGCTCACCTGAAACTTTCCAAGGCGCTGTGACTGACCACGCACGCCTCGATACATGGCGTTGATCAAGTGATATTCCGCTTCCATGCGCACCAGATACTGTCCTTCAAAGCGTCGAGAAAAATCGAGTCCAAGGCCCACTCGCGTGGTGCGTGGATCTGAAGGATAGTTGGGATTTGCTTTAGGATGAATTTCCAGGGAAACGGGTAAACGGATGCCAATGGAGTCATCCTTACTCTCGCCCTCGCGAATGGGATAACGCCCCAAGACGCGGTGATACTCGTGTGTGGCATAACCTGTTTCGCGACGCAGCTCGCTGCGCAGTTCCAACCAATCACCCCAGCTCGCGCCGACCCAATAAGCATCCCGCATAAGGTCCATATTTTCGACGGCAAGTGGGTACTCAAGCGCCATGGGGGTTCGGTAGTAACCACCCAGAAGCTTCCATTCGTCCGTGATGCCCCAGTTCAAGGCGGCATCCCCGATAAAGTGATCGTCGCCGGGTGAAAAATAACCGAAATGCGCGCTGAAGTAGGTGTCCGCCGCCAACTTCCAGCGTTTGCCAACCTTAATGCCCGTCGCGTTCACGCTGGTTTTGTCCAGCACGGCGGTTTTAATGCGATGATGCGCGAGCTCGACATCAACGGGGCCGCTGTATGCTAAAGATCCCGTATGACGGCGGTATTTGTTACGCATATCGAAAAGAGAATATTCGACCGCGAATTTGCCTTTGATGTAGGTCGTTCCACCGCGTTGCGCCAATTTTTCCGCCGCGGGAGAATCTTGGCGCTGCAGCTCCTGGGACAGCTTGATGCCCCGTTGTGCTGTGCCACGCAGGGGTTCTCCCGG
Organism: uncultured Oligoflexales bacterium; assembly: GCA_964404325.1. Taxonomy (GTDB): domain Bacteria; phylum Bdellovibrionota_B; class Oligoflexia; order Oligoflexales; family Oligoflexaceae; genus CAYOJQ01. The sequence goes on along the minus strand of CAYOJQ010000001.1, from coordinate 60,134 downwards.
CATGGAGCGCGCCGCCTGACTCATTTCTGTTTCCGCGAGGGCGTACTTACCTTGCCAGATGAAGGTGTAGAGGTATTCACTCTCGACGGTGAGATCCTCATCCACGGAGCGCAGGTAAACGAGATAAGCCTTACGCGCACGCTCGAATTGGAGATCACGCATGAGGGCTCGCGCCAATGCCAATTGCGCCTCGGGTGAATCCACATAACCCAACGCGCTATCGTCTATTTTTTGCAGCAGCTCCTGGTAGTCGCCGGTCTTGGCTTTATTCACGATGTTTTGGACGGGTTTGGCGCCTGCGCGCGATGTGGGAGCAACGGCGGTCTTATCGACCTTCTGCATCACTTCCGTGCCCTGAGTCATGAATTGGTAGAAGGCATACCATTGCACAGCGCCATCACGTATACCGGGGCACTGCACCAGGCGCTGACCTAACGGGCCAGCCTTGTCTTCGATACTTTGCGCCTCGATCATCAACTGCTCGAGGTCTTTCTGCGTGCACGCCCATAAAGGCTCCGCAAGAAGACCCAATCCCAGCGCCAATATCCATCGCCGCTTCACGCGAAAAATTCCCTATCTCGATTAAGAGAAATTGAATTGTAAAAATGCAAAATCTGCTTCGATTGTAGGGGGATTTTAGCGGAAACAAAAGCGGAATATGCGGTGGATGGCCTATGCCCGGCTCAGGCACGGGCCTTCATGGAATTAGGGGAAAGAGCGAAAGTCAGCGATCCCGACGCTGGCGGAACCATTCGCGCGCGATAATAACGAAGATATAGAAGTCACTGGCGTAACGCTTCGCGAGGCGACGCGGCTCACTCACCAGACGATGAATCCACTCAAGACCAGTCTTTTGCATCCATGCCGGGGCTCGTTGCTGCGTTCCAGCGGCAAAACCAATGGCCATACCAACACCAAGGAAAACGCCTGCCCGAATCTCATGGCGGTAACGCGCCATCCACTTCTCCTGCTTCGGGCTACCGACACCGACAAAGACAAGATCCGGCTTAACGGCGTTAAGCCTTTCTATAATGCGCTGATTCTCCGCAGGATCGTTTTCGAAGCCAAACGGTGGACAATAGGTGCCAGCGACTTTTAGGAGCGGATACTTTTCACGAAGACGGCGCACCGCTTCGTCCGCCTCACCCGGCATGCCTCCCAGGAAGAAAACACTTTTTTCGGAAGCCGCCGCCGCGTCGCACAGAGCCGGTAGAAGATCGGCGCCCGTGATACGTTCAGGCAGTGGCGCACCCAGAAGGCGGGACGCCCAGACCAGCGGCATGCCATCCGCCAGCACCACATCGGCGCTCGCTATAATTTTTTGATAGTCACGATCCTTCTCAAGCCGCACCACATGGTCCGCGTTGGGCGTGATCACAAGGCAGCCGCCACCATCGACCGTCAAGGCCATGATGCGCTCAATCGCCTCCGCAAATGTGTAGCGGTGGATACGAGCATGTCCCAATGTGAGAAGTTGTTTCCGCATGCCTAAAACTGAAAATATACAAACGGTGAAGAATTGAGCGGCGCGAAAAATAGCAACGCAAACAGAGCGAAGCTCAGAACGAACGCTCCCTTCATGGTTAACTGAGGAAACATGTAACGATTGCCAACGCCCATGCGTTGCCCCAGTACGTGCGCGATAATCACTACCGGTAAGATGAGATACACAAAGGGCAAGTACACGTAGTGGATGCCATCACGGAATGGTCGCAGCATGCGTCCCACAATGATCAATGCGTCATCAAGAGTGGCGGCGCGGAAAAAGACCCATGCAAAGACCACCCAAAGATACGTCATGGCCCATGAGAGGGCTTTGCCGAATAAATCATCGCCAATTTTAATGCGTGGACCCACGGCCTTGTGCACCGCCAAAGCGAGGCCATGCATAAACCCCCAGATCACGAAGTTCCAACTCGCGCCATGCCACAGACCACCCAGAATCATGGTGATCATGTTGTTTCGATAGGTCTTCCATTTACCGTGGCGATTGCCGCCCAGCGATATGTAGAGATAATCGCGCAGCCAAGAAGAAAGCGAGATGTGCCAGCGGCGCCAAAAGTCGGTGATGTTCAGCGAGAGATAAGGCATGCGGAAATTTTCCGGCAGAGTGAAGCCCATGCAACGCGCTAAACCAATAGCCATATCGGTGTAACCGGAAAAGTCGGCGAAAATCTGAATGGAGTATGCAATGGTGGCCAACCATACCGAGCTGGCGTCAAACGCTCCCGGATTCGCGTACACGAAGTCCACGTAGTAGGCCAGGTTATCAGCGATAAGAAGCTTCTTAACCAAACCCAACAAAAAGATCTGGCCACCCAACATTAAGTTGTCACGCTGGACAAGAATCGGCTTATCCAACTGCGGCAAAAAATCTTTCGCGCGTGTGATAGGACCCGCGATCAAATGCGGGAAGAACGTCATATAGAGTGCGAAATGAAGGAAGTTGGCGCATGGCTCCAACTTACGGCGATAAACATCGATGGTATACGTCATGCTTTGGAAGGTAATGAATGACACGCCTAACGGCAGGATGATTTCCAAAGTTTTTAGATGAATGCCAAGGGGTGCGAGAGCCGACTGCGCCGAATCGATAAAAAAATTGAAGTATTTAAAGAAGCCCAAGATGGCGAGATTCATCGACACCGAAAGAATAATAATGAACTTCCGCCGGCGCTCATCTTTCGTTTGGTGCAAATACCGCGCGAACAAATAGTCCATCACGGTGATGCCGATCAGCATTGAAAGGAAGCGCCAATCCCATGAAGCATAAAAGTAGTAACTGGCAAGGAGGAGGAGAACCTTCTTCGCCTTCTCATTCTCTCGAAACGCCTGAAGCAAGCCTAGAACGACGAGAAAGAAACCCAAAAATTGAAAGCTGGAGAACATCATGACTTATAGTTCTCCGCTAAAAGAGTTGTAGAGCGCGCGCTGAATTTCTTTCGCCACAAGATCGTGACCACGACTGTTTAGATGACCGAATCCGGGGCGGGTGTTGCCAAAACCGCGCGGCAACGTTCGATGATGCTGGTAGTCCAACACAAAACTATCCGTCACATCCACAAATGGAATGTTAAGGCGCGCCGCTTCCTGAATCAGAACGGATTTTACCGCCAGAAACTTTTCGTCTTCAATCAGATCAATCTTTTTACCATCCAAAGTGGGGGCCCACGGGAGATAAACCAACATAAGTGTGGGAAATGTTTTTTGCAGCTCGGAGAGTTCCCAATGAACAGCTTCGCCCACATTGTATGCGGGTTCAGACACATTCTTTTCTTGTGGTGACGCCACCACGGTCTCTCCCACTTGAAAAGAGTCTTTGAGGCGCTGTAACCGTTGGAAACCGAATTTCACAAATGACGATTCAAGAAGTTCGCCCATCATGGGGACGGATGAGAGTTTTTGTTTGAGCTTCTGGATCGGCGCCAAACCAATGTTGGCGACAACTTCAAAACCGCCTTCTGATTTAACTTGCAGGCGCACTGACTTATGGGGGTTAAACGCGTCCGTGGTAAAATCTTCGGCGGTGACCTGAACAATCACGATGTCGGGATGAAAATTCTCTTTGATGGTATTGGCGATCAGCAAGTAATTCGCGAGCGAGTTATCGCCCATACCGAGGTTGATGATCTGCCGGTTCGGACCTAAGCGCTCCTGCAACAGACTTGCGAAATTTTCGGAACGAGGAACTTGCAACGCTTCCGTATGAGAGTCGCCAAGAATTGCAATGCGCGTCAAACTTTGCAGCCAGTCGGTTGGTTGCGGGTCATTGTTAAAACCGAACGCATCCATCTGCATGCGACCAAGACCTTCCGTTCCCCAGGTTACGTCCGCATAGGGCGGAAAGCGTCGCCCCCATTGAGCGTCAGTCTCAATGGTTGGATGCTTTAAAACAAAAGTACGCAAAAGCAATTCCCACACCAGGACCGCACCGGCCACGGCGAGAACAACCTGCAACACGTTTAAAATAGTTTTCTTTTGGGGCATTCCCTAGATCCTTCGCTTAGCTCAGGATGACGATCGAGGTAACCAGCCCTCGACGGGGTTGGAATGCAAACAGAGGACTACCGTTCTTTACCGGAAAGCCTCAATGGTTGAGGGATCTTAACTGGCTGCGACAAGGAACGGGCTGCCTGGGGGACAAGCAGATGTCAGAAAAATCGACAATCATTTTGGGCTAATTTTTTTGTACACGTCCACGAATTGGCGAGCCTTTTCTTCCCAGGTGAAATGCTCACGGATGCGCTTCAATGCGCCAGCGGCGAGCATGTCGAGCCGCTGCGGATTCTCAATCAAAGCACGCAATGTGGCCGACAGATCCTTTACCGTCGTTTCCTCATCCGTCATCGGCACCCTGATGCCACAACTTTCATCCACAGTTTCACCGGGACCACCGTAGTCCATCACGATCGGGACAAGGCCTTTGGCCATGGCTTCCATCACCACGCCACCGCCAAATTCCCGCAACGAAGGAAATAGAAAAATGTGTGAAGACGTGATGCGGTTCATCACTTCCGCACGAGAAACCCAACCGTGAAAATAAATACCTTTTGTCACGCCTGCCTGTTGCACAAGGCGCTCAAGCTCCGCGCGGTTATAACCATCACCGATGATGTCAAACGTTAGAAGCCCCTCGCGCACGAAGGGAACTGCGGCGCGGATGGCTAAATCGCACCCTTTCATGGGGACCAGACGTCCGACAAAAACAGCTCGAAGCGGCTTTCCCCGTGACGGCGGCGTTGCGACGATCTCATGGCTTCCCACGGCGTTTTCAGGAATGAAGCTTGCCTTGGTACGGGCTTCCTCGGACAGCTGATCCCAATTATTTCGTGACGCGACAATGATCGCTCGCGCTTGACGCAGCGTCGAACGAGTGTACGGAAGGAGTTTGTAAAGTTCACGCAGACGACTAATCACAGAACGCTCTCGCTCGAGAACGGGGTAACCTTCTGGCCATCGCAATCCACCATTCACAGGACCGAGAACGAACGGCACCTTCGCGCGCGCGCACCAACCCGCCATCGGACTGCCTAGCACAGGCGCCACTGGCGTGAGGCGATGCACAAGATCAAACTCACCCGATTGCAGCCGTGCGCGAAATTGACGCCATACCCGCCACTCAAAATACCAATAAAATGGGGTGCGAAATGCGGTTAAAGCTTGGCTACCGAAGTCGAACTTAAAGACTTTATAGGCTAAAGTGTTAAAAACTTTATCGACCCAATTTGATTTGATAAAGGTCACGCGGCCCTGCATGACCTTGGAACGGCGAATAGCCGGCTCGTTTTGGTCGTGAGTCACCAGGTGAATATCCACGAGCTGGTCTAAAGCAACAGCTTGATTCCAGCCCACAAGTGGTACACTAACCCACTCAGGATTTGCTTGTTCCGCGAGAACCAACACACGATAACGCGGAGCATGGGAAACAGCGGTCATGCATCGTCCTCTAAAAAAATGGCGGTGCTATAACTCTAAACCACGCCAACGGGAGAACCAAGTGAATACCAGTGTTTTTGCACGTCTCTTCATCGCGGTGATGCTTCTCGCCTGCCAAGGTGTTGAAGACGAAGCCATCGGCGGCCCAAAAAAATACACCGGTTCTCAGCCGCTCGTCGTCAATATTGAATCTCTCCCGCGGCATAAAATCAGTCCTTACATTTACGGTTACGGTCATTATCTTGAGAAAGACCGCACAGCCGAGAATCAATGGCAATCCCGTCCCACCCTTTACCGCTTTGGTGGCAACACCTCTGATCGCTACAATTGGAAGCTAGACACATTCAATTCCGGCAAGGACTGGTTCTTTACGAATTTCAAGAGCCAAGCAACGGGTGGCATCGACGCGTTCATGGCTGACAACGCGACACGAGGCGTCGCCTCGTCCATCACGCTGCCGCTGTTGGGATGGGTTGCGAAAGATAGTACTTCCATGAGTTACCCGACGAGTGTTTTTCCGAATCAGAAAGGACAAAACAATGGCGCGGGTAATGGAATTGGCGCCGATGGCAAAGAGTTAAAAACAGATGCCACACGCACCAGCATGAGCACTAGTCATGAATTCATCGCGGAATGGGTGCGGCATCTGAAAACGAAATTCGGCAACGGCCCACACTTTTACATCATCGGCAACGAGCCCATGCTTTGGCACGAAACGCACCGTGACGTGCAATCCTCTCCCCTTACCTACGACGAGTATTTGCGGAAGTATCTTGCGGCCGCCATCGCCGTCCGCCAAGCGGATCCAGCGGCGGTGATCATTGGTCCCGCGCTGTGGGGCTGGCTGGATGTTCAATACTCGGCCTTCGATATGAAGGGGCCTTGGAATAACAATACATTCGGCGCTGACCGTAAGAAACATGGCGATGTTCCATTTCTTGAATGGTTCCTTCGCGAAGTGGTTAAGAAGGAAAAAGAGCTCGGCATGTCGTTGATCGATATTGTGGATGCTCACTACTATCCGCAAGATGAAGCCATTTATGCCAGCGATGTGACAAAACCGGAAAATCGCCGCATCCGCATTCAATCCACGCGCTCACTCTGGGACCGCACCTACAAAGATCAATCATGGATCAAAGAAAACGTTTATTTTATTCCACGCCTGCAATCCATGATCGCGAAAGTTAAGCCCAGCCTGAAGTTATCCATTGGTGAATACAATTGGCGTGGCGAGAATGATTTCTCCGGCGTTATTGCTCAGGCGGAGGTGTTAGGTATTTTCGCGGCGCAGAATCTCTATATGGCGCAATACTGGACGGATCCCCCTCGCGGCTCACTTGTGACACAGGCATTTATGTTGTTCCGTAACTACGACGGCCAAGGCGGATCCTTTGGCGACACGTACTTAAACAACTCCATGGGAACGAAGGAATCAGGCTCCGTTTATACGGCGATAGACGAGACTAAAAAGCGCGTGACGGCGGTGGTGATCAACAAGGATCTCGGGAATGCGCAAACCTATGAGTTAAAACTAGCCCCACAACACGGACGCCCCAAGAGCGTGACCGTTTACACGTTCAATCAGAAAACGCCGCAATTTATTAAAAGGGATATGGTCGCCGCGAGCGCCACAGTACGCATCGCCGCTGAGCCGTTATCGATTCAATTGATTGAGTGGCAGCTTTAGCAGTCGAGAAGAATCTTCTTCTGGCAGTGCTTGATCATCTCTTCTTGGCTCTTGCAGGCCTGACCAATGGTGCAGGGGATTGAGCTAACATCGGGCACGCCACTGGCGCCGCCAGCAGGAATGACAACCCCGCCTCCTCCTGGATTTCCAGTCGGAGTGGTTGGCACATTGCCGCCACCAGTGTTGGGAGAAGGGGGCGGCGTCTGATTATTCTGTGTTGAATCAGGAATGCCGCTCGCATCCGCGTCGGAGCGAGGATTGATTTGTTCATCGGGCATCTTGGTCCCCCCTTCTTGTGAGCGAGGGACGCTAGGAGGCTTCGGCTGCGCGACACCGCCGCCGCCACCAGCACATCCGGCGGCGAGCACGAAGCCCGTAAGCATGTAAGACAATTTTCGCATGCAAATCCTCAGTATTCCTTATCGGTCCCGCACGGCGAGAAATTTAAATAAAGACAAAGTATGGTGTAGAAGCTGAAAAAGATTCGCCTTTTATGGGTCTCAAAAGGATGATTTTCCACCGGCGTCACGCTGACTCATTGTACTTTTCCACTTTGCTTTCTAGAACCCCCTTGTTAGGACGGCGAAATTCAACAGGAGGATCTGATGCGTAACTTAGCTCTCAATATGATCTTGTTCCTCGGTGCTCTTTTCACAGTACCACTCACAGCCCAGGATATGTCTTATCCCATACCTGGCGTTCCCGGCGCCGCACCCTTTAACGATCCCGTGGCACCTCCCCCACCCGCGCCACCATCGATTCCACCCTACCTTTATTCCATTTCTCCGGTCGCGGTGAATGCGGGTGAGATGGTTCACATCAGCCTTTCCGCTTCTAGCCCCAGTTCGCCCACACTTTACTACTCGTTTGAAACACAAGTCCCCATGCCCGGAGCGTATATCAGCGGCAGTGATTTCTATTGGCGCGCGACCACACCAGGCGTGTATCGCATCAGGTTTATCGTGTCTGATGGATTGTGGACGGATGATGAGGATACGACCATCACGGTGTACTAAAGCGCGCGGTCACGAGCGCTTGCGCGCGAAAGCGAGACGTTCGAGAGGTACGAGACTTTTAATCAAACGAATTTCGCGCGGCGTGACAAGACCAGTGATCCAACAATAAGCCGGCACGAAAATAACGAAAGATAGAACACGCGTTGTGAGTGGGAGCGCTTGAAGCTCATCAAACGCCCAGAGCGCTCCCAACGCTGGCAGAGTGATGGCGAAAAGAATACGTGCCACACGGGCATTCCAAAGAGAAACACGGCTCACCATAAACAGCCCCACGGCATTCGCTAATTCAGCCACTAAAGTTGAACCCGCAACGACGACACCTGCGCCCCCCACTCCCCATGTGGCCGCTCCCCAAGGGATAAGAAAATAATTCATGGTGGCGTTGAGCAGAACGGTTGTGCCCATCACGGCGGCCATCGCCACACCGTTGGAACTTAGGGTGGAGCTCATCGCCAAGAACACATTTAGGTACGTTAATGTCAGCACGGGCGCGAGAGTCGCCACGATGTGAACGGCAGGAAGAAACTCCGCGCCGTAGAGGATCATAATCGCTTCGCGACCAAAAAAGATCAGGCCGCAAGTAAGAGGCAACGACAGAACAAGAATAGCTTGCAAAATATCGATGCAAAACTTTTTATAGGTTTCCACGCTCTCATGAAGGGTGCGCGACATCGTCGGCATGAAAGCACTTTGCAGAATCGGAATCATTAAAAGAAAAATACCCTGCAAACGCATCGCGGCGCCGAAATAGCCTACCTCCGCGTCGTTCGACATTTTGGATAGAAAACTCGCGTTCGTGCTTTGATAGAGGTAAGCAAAAACTCCCGTGAGAAAGAACGGCATGCTCACGAGAGCGACATCTTTTAAAACGCCAAATCTGGGCTTTCGCACGCAAAGATCTTTTTTAATTCCATACCATAACAAGTAGCCAACACCAAAGAGCTGAGACAGCAGATGAAATGCCGCCACAAGGTAGAGATGACCTTTGAGGAACAGCGTCCCCACCACACCCACAACCAAGAATATTTTGATGTTGATATCAAGCCGCGCAATGCGATTGACTTCACCTAGGGCAAGAAACAGCACCTTCAAAATCGACTGATAAAGCATCAAAAGAGCCGTGTAGGCCGCCATGATCAGACATAGGATAAGCGTCTCACCGTCATAGCCCATCACAATCAACGTGATCCACATCGCAACGGTCAAAATCAACGAGAGAAAAAGCTCAAAGAGCAACGTGGGAAGAAAGACATCGACGGCGTGTTCCGGTCGCGCCGGAATATGTTTCTGCAGATACGAACCAATACCCAGAGGGAGAAAGGAAAAGAATAAAAGCGGAAAGGACTCCGCGAAAAAAAAGACACCAAGACGCTCCGCTCCCAATGCCCGCGGCATATACATCTTCATGACGAGGGCCAAAACCATGGTGATCGCCATCGAAACAGAAAGTTTCGACGCGTCGCGCAGGGCTTTTTGATGAAGATTTTTTTCCGAACGCTGGGAGCTCATTTTTCACTCCCAGATTCGTTTTCACGACGCGTGCGGATCCACCCCGCCGGACCACGATGAAAGAGAAGTTTCGCCTTCCACAGCATATAACGTGGCACGAATCGCAGACTCGCCAAATAGCGCCACGGAACCTGCAACATAAAGAAGGGCGAGAGTAGATAGATCAGCAAACAAATAAGTAAAAATCCCTGCAGCGTGTTGAGAAGGGAGGAATGCAACCCCGAGAAAAGATTTGCCATGACAGACAGCACATAGAATGTGATGAGCTTCACCAACGGCATCATATAGAGATCACAGAGCCAAAAGAATTTACGCAGCTTCGGAACGGAGGCATCAAGGATGGCGCTGGTGAACTGACGTCGCAGCTGGCGGCGTCCATGCTCCCAACGTTGCCGTTGGTTGGCGGCCCCCGCTCCTCCCTGACTCACCATTTCACCATAAACTCTGGCCTTCGACGCGAACCAAACCATTTCTCCCGCTAGGCGTAGCTTCCAACCAAATTCGATATCTTCCGCCAACCCGCTGGCGCTCCAAGGCATCTTCCTTAGAGCTTTCACGGAAAAGCACATGCCGTTACCCCGTAGCTGGGCCCCGAGATGACAAGTATCCAATCCCATCAGCCAGCTGCCATTCATGAGAGATAGGGCATAGGTTAAAAGGCGCGTGCGCCAGGAAACGTCGGGGTTGCTTGCGTTGTAGTACCCTTGGATCCACTCATGCCCCAAAGCGAGCTCGTCCGCAAAGGCGTGGAACATATTCGGATCAATGCGGGTGTCGGCGTCGATAATCACCACGGCGTCCGCGACAGTGTTAGGCAAAAATTGCCCCATGGCGTCCTCGAGTGCGTAGCCCTTGCTACGACGCTGCTCATCAAAACGCTCCCACGTTCTTGCCCCCGCGTCCCTCGCCACCTGACCGGTGCGATCGGTGCAGTTATCGGCGATGACCACGATATCAACGAGAGTGCTCGGATAATCGGCGCTTTGAATGCTTTGCACGGTGGCGGCAATATTTTCCGCCTCGTTGTGGGCAGGAATGAACACGAGAAAGTGAGGTTGCTTTTCCAACTTAAGAATACGACCGCGGCGATAGCAGAACGCGCCACAGCCAAGAACGCCAGCCACAAAAAACAGCGGCGCAATCAGCAGTGTCAAAAAAATGCCTACGGTGCTGAGCAAAAAATTCACGGCAAAACTTTCCGGATAAGCCTATATTTTCTGTGTATCGGCGGTTTTCGGAAACTCTGTAGTCCGTTAAAATAATAGTAGCGACAACTCTCAATCGTTAGTTTTTATCACAACTAAGCAGAGCATCTTTATGGATCCGGCAGTTCGCCTGCCCGACGAAAATTTGCGCCGCGATGATTGGACACAGAGACGAACTCTCTTGCCCGACTGGGCCTATTTTCGTCGCGTGATCTCGCGCCAAAGACGCTTTGTCATCACACTAGCGATTTTAGTCATCATCCTCGCGAGCTTCCTATCCCTCTCCCAGAAGAACGTCTATTCTTCTTCCGTCAGTGCCGTATTTGACCCACGGGATTCATCCGAGGTCTACGCGCGCTATCCTAACTATCCTTCTTTTGCTCAGTTGTCGCACCGGTTTTACACGCAGTTTCAAGATCGTGAGTTCCTGGAAGAACTCGCCGCCATTACCGGCGTCTTTGACGCTGTTGAGAGCGAACATCACGACGATCCGGTATGGAAAAAAATCATTCTCGAACGCGCCGAAAAATATCTACCAAAATCGTGGCTGGATCGCCCTGAAGCCAAAACGACGCTATCTCCCCATGAACGCACGGCAATCATTGATCTCCTTCGTCAACAGATGGAAACGCAGAGCAACGATAAGAACCTCCTTCTCACTCTCGTGGCCTATGCGCAGACTCCGGATGAGGCCCAACGCCTGGCCGCCATGGCCATGGATCTATTTATTAAGAAAGAACTTGAGCGTGAGGCTGATCGGGTCACGATCCTTCACGATGTTTTTAGTGAATATGCCCTCGGAAACTTCCGCCCTGACACAACCGAGACGTCACGAGAACGAAATGGTGGCGAGCGTAAGACGGGCGGATCCAGCGAGGAAATGCGCCTCAAGCATGAAGAAGCGGACCTTCTCGATAAGATACAAATGATAAAATCAGAAGTGGGGGATGCCTTCCGTCAGCGTGGCACGCGTCGGGCGGAGCTGGAAGCGCAGTTAAATAGCTTGACCACACGACTGCAGCCATCTCACCCTCTCGTTATTGCAAAACAAGACGAATTGGCTCGTTTTGCGGCCAATGATGATACTCAGGCACTGCGCTCACGCCTCAACGCGATTCGCGAGACCCTCGCCAAAAATCGCGCTGAACAACGACGTCTCGGTATAATTGTTTCCCCCACGGAAGACGTCAGCATCGCTGTTCCCGCAGCTCAATCGAATAACGGCCAGTTTATGCCTGGGCTCTCCGATCGGTTGGGAGAACTGAGCCTCGAAAAACTAAATATCTCACGCCAAGCCAACAGCCCATCCATGCGCACGCGTCTGCGGCTGATGGATGAAGCCTCGTTTAACCCGACCCCGTATAAGAACAACAAAAAGGCGCTCGCCATTGGGTTTGTGACATTCGGGCTATTCCTCGTTTTTGGCTTCGGAGCTTTGCGCGAATATGCTTCACCACTGGCCCGTGACGGCTGGCGCATTGTGGGACAGACTGGCATGACTCCGTTGGGAGTGATCTCAAAAAAGAACGTCACCACCCACCCCCGCGTTTCGCCTGAACTCGCCGATGAGTGGCGGCGGGATAATGAACATGGCTTCCTCAGCGATTACGAACAAGTCTGCTATGCGATGCGCCATATGTGCGCCGGAAATACGGTATTATTCGTTCCTGTGGGTGAAGAATCCTCCACCGCGCTCTTTGCCCACAACTTAGCGAATGTTTTCGCAACTGAGAGCGTGGGTCCAGTTCTGGTGATGGATTTTGATCACCATCATTCCATCGCCGCCGCGACGGAAGAATTCCTTGGCGATCACAACCTGCCTCACTATTTATTGAAGCAAGCGCGATGGGATGATGTGTGTAAATCACGCCATGAAAACCGCGCTTACGAACTTGTGCCCGCCCCCGATCAATACACCAGCCGTGTGGCGCGCGCCTATCACTCGCCAATTCTTGGCAAACTCTTTTTGGTGTTAAGCCGGCGCTATCAAACCGTGCTTACCCGTGGCATGAGTGGTCCGCAGACCATCGAAAATGCGACGCTGCAGAAATATGCGAGCGACACCATCCTTGTGATCGACGCGCAGAATTCCACTTACACCGACCTGAACGACGTTCTCGGCACGTTGGATGCGCGCAAAATTCGTGGCTTCGTCTTGTTGGGGGGCTGATATGATGCTTTCCCGCAGCGATCGGCTTTTTACGGGACTCGCCATCATCGCGGCGTTGTTTACAACGCTGATCTATTTTAGCTCGGGTGGTAATACTCCCTTGGCCGCGCTTCCGGCTTTAACGTTGATGGTCGGCTATTGCCTGCCACTCGTGAAAAAGATGTCGGATATGACTGTGGTGGCCTGCGTGCTCTTTCTTTTCCTGATATTGGACATCCCCACCAATTTTCCTTTTTACGAATTTGATCCACTCACCGAATCTTTGGGCAACCTTCTTTTTGAAGCGGCCGGCAAAACAATTGGCGTTCCCGCTTTGCGTTTGACCGGACTCGAAGCACTTACCTTTGGCCTGGTTCTCTGGCTGGGATTTCGCAATCGGCGGCGCGAGTGGTATAACCTCGCTTTTTCGCCAACGTTTCAATTCGCGGTTTTTTTAGCGATGCTGATTCCTCTCACGGGAATGCTCTTTACCGCCATCGGTGTGGTTAAAGGAAACCAAATCAGTCTCGCTGTGACTCAGATTCGTTTCATGCCCATTATCGCCTGCTGGATTTATATCGGCTACATCGCCTGTCGCTCATACAGCGACACCGTGCTGATCATGCGCGTCTTTGTGGGGGCGATGATTATCAAAGCGCTTCAAGGTTTGTTTGCCTATTTTTTCGTCTTCGACATGGTGATGGGAAAACGCGAATACATTATGGAGCACTTACAATCCGATTACATGGCAACGGCCATGTTTTTCCTGGGTGCTTATCTCTTCGCCAAGCATCGACGCATGCCATCCTGGGCGGTTTTAAGCACGGGGCTTCTCTTGTTCGTGCCGTATATGTTGAATGACCGCCGCGCTTCGTTTATGGGCGTGGCGTTTTCTCTCATCCTTAGTCCCGTGATCTTGAAACGATTCTTTCGCCGCCGTCATGTGTACCTTGCCGGCTTTGGCATGTTGTTCCTTACTTTCTTTATCGCCGGCACTTGGAATGTGAGTGGCCCCGCGGGAATTCTCTCCGACGCCATTAAAAGTATTGCTTTCAAGAATGAGGACCCCGAGGCGGAACCCGACTATCGCGACCTCGAGAACTACAACTTATATAACGCGGTGATGCAGAACCCGATCACGGGACTTGGATTTGGCAAACGTTTTGAAATCGTCGCTGACATGCCGAACATTGGTGGCATCTATGGGTCGTATGACCTCATTCCCCACAACAACTCTCTCTTTATGTGGGCCTATGGAGGCGCCTTTGGAATGGCGGCACTAGGAACGTTTATTGCGTTAAGTCTCGCCTTGATGACGCGACTGTTTCGTCTCGGCCACGACTGGAGAGTTTTGGCTTTTGCTTTTGTCGGGTTCACCCAGATCATTCGGTGGGCCATCTACGTTTACGCGGACATTGGCCTTCTCGAGGCACGCACCACTTCGGTGGTGGGTCTTATGGTAGGAACCGCAATGAGTCTGCTGTCACACCTTGAGAGTGAACCAAAGGAGGTTCATGCATGATACGACATGGTTTCAAGATCGCGCTGATAGGAGTGGGACTTTGTTTGCCCGCGTGCACACCCACCATCACCGCACAGAATCTGAGTGAGGCCATCACGGGGGGCACATTCACCCGCCAAGGTGAGTACAAAATTGGCGGAACGGATGAACTCACCGTCAAAGTTTATAACGACGACAGTTTAAGCGGCCAATACACCGTGTCTCCGACTGGCGTGATGACGTTTCCGTTGATTGGATTTATTGAAGCGGCCGGCCTCACGACGCTGCAGTTAACCCTTAATCTTGAGAAGGCCCTGAAGCCCTATATCAAAAATCCAAAACTCACCATCGCGGTGAACAGCCGTAAAAGTTATCAGGTTTACTTTTCGGGTGAAGTGAATAAACCAGGCGCTGTGAATCTGGAAAGTCATACGACTTTGCTGCAGGGTATCTCCGTCGCCGGCAGTTTAACTAAATTCGCGTCGGGACGCATTGTCATCATTCGCCCCACTCCCAAAGGGACCGCACGTTATGCGACATCTTATTTTGACCTATTAAGTGGCGCGGATCATGTGGACTTATTTACCCTTGAACGAGGCGATGTGGTACACGCGGAGTAAAGTATGCAGACCGCTATTTCTTTCGGCTGGATCTTTCATTTTTTTGTTCTCGGTATTCTTCTGGGAACGAAAGCGCGTTTTTTTCCTCGCCTCAAATGGCCCTTCGCTCTTTTCGCTTACCTTTTTGTTGTGCACGTGACCGCCGGCTTCTGGCTTAAAAGCGACCCAAAAAAAGTGGATCCTCGCTCCGACGCTTACCTCAAGAAGCTCCAAGAAGCTGAGATGCTATCACGGCCAGCCTTCCCCGCTCCCCGTTGACGCCACGTTTCCATTTCGTAACGCAGCGCTAACTCGTTTTCAAAAAGATCCTTCCCGATTTGCAGGGCGCGCCCCCAACGATAGAAATACGCCGCGCCATACAACGCCCGCTGGCGTTTCTCTTCCTGGGCTGACGCCAGGGATTTTTCGCGCGTGATTTTCCCCGTCACGGCAAAAGCCTGCGCGAGCGTTAGACCATATTTCCATGACAGTTTCGTGGTCTCTTCCTCATTCACGCCCGTACCAGCCGCGGCGGCGCTCTGTGATTTCTCGTAGGAGGTTTTAATAATGCCGCGAAGCAGCTGTTGTTCCACACTCATACCAAACAACTGTGAAGGTCGACGTTTTCCTTGCGCACGCGCCTCACCCGATCCTAACATGAGCGTGAATTTCGCCTCGGGGAAATACTCGTATTCACTGAAGACAAACACACCGATGGAATCCGTAAAAGATCTTTCCCACCACTGCGCAAATCCTTTCCCACCAAGACCCATCGCCCACACTGGCGTGACCATGCGCCCCACCTTGAGCTGCAATAGACCATCTCGTGTGCTTAGATCCCGATAGAGGTATTGACCTAAAAAATAGGTTTCACTGAACCAATCGCCACCGTTCTGCCAGCGGTGAAAAACTTCCGCACCGATGTACTGATAGTGGCGCTTTCCGCGCGGACTGTAGAAGCGACCTTCGAATTGTTCCTGGAGAGATCGACGGAAAAGCCCTCGTTCGTCGTCACCCATACGATGTTGCAGGGCCAGATTCCATTGGGACGAAGGCCCTTTATGGTCCAAGCTCACGTTCGTTGTTGTATCGTAGAAGCCATCATTTTTATCGTAAGCGCCTCCATCCACCAACAGCTCAGCCGTTATGGGACTATAGCCCACATAACTTTGCCGCAAGAGTCTTAGCTGCCCATGTCCCGCGGACTCACTGCCCTCTTCCGCGAAGGCGCGCGCCGCATCCATGCTTGTCTGACGCCACGAGTCAACTCCCAAAGCCCCGCCAGCGTATGTGAACGAGGCTGCTTGAAGCCATGAGGGACTCCCAACGAGGATGAGCCCTAGGATATATTTCCGAGATCGCAACATAAAAACCGCTCTTGCTGTGATTCCTAATCAGGATAACAAGAGCGGTTTGTGGGAGCAAATTCCGATTTTGCCCTTAGGGAACAGGCTGCGGTCCGCACAACAGCGGATTCGTGGTGGGTCGATCGTAGAATATGGTTGATTGGATTCCCGATATAGTCTGCTTTTCAATGTTGCGGAAAACCACTTCAATAATTTTCGAACCTGAACCAGACGATAGACAGAAGTTGAGGTTATGCGTCGGCGTGGGCAGTTGTAAAAAGTTTGGCGTGGTAGGGGCCGTGTTCCCTTCAAAAACGGCGAAGTCAACCGCATCGGGTGGCGCGACAAGGGACAGATTGACCAGCTGATTCGTCGTGACGGCGGCACCGCCGTCAATAAGGAAGCCGAAGGACTGAGGCACGATATCTTCATTGATAATGATGGACTGCTGGTATACGGGACTCACCATGAAGTCAGCGTCACGGAATTGGAGAAAGAGAACCTTGCTTCCTGGGAAGTAAAAGTTATAACTAGCAGCCTGCGCTACGCTCAACCAAATATTCGCTCGTTCAAATGCGTTCAAACCGCTTGCGAGGCCACCTAAACTGACGACAAAGACTTCATTTTGCAGCGTCTGAAATGCTTGAATCAGTGCCTCACGCGGCTCAAAGATACGCATTTCGCGCGCATTGGGCGGAACATTGATTTGCAGATTCACAATCCGCAATGGCGACATGGGCGCCCCGTTATTAATGGTAAAGACATTTCCTGGATTGAGCGGAAACAGGTCCACATAGACACTGCGTTCATAAACCGCGCTCGTCCAGCCGGCGGCGTCGCGGTATTGCAAATAGACTTTTCGCGGCCCTGATACCGTGATCTGGCCATTGTTTGGATCCAGTTTCGGTGTGAGTAAATACTGACGCAAAGGTGTCGCCACAACCCAGGGAGTATTGGCTGGCGTGACGGTGAGATCGTCCCACACACGCATTTCAATCGCGGTAGCTGGAACATCAGCCGTCAAATCCAACATGCGTTTAAAAGCGTAGCCGTTACCTGTATCAATGCGGAAGCCCTGGGATTCCATAAGGTGCAATTGTGTGCGAGCGCTAAACACAACGCTCTCAAGTCCTGTCGCATCCACGAACTGAACATTAATCGTTCGTAGGAAATAATTCTCCACAAGGGTACCGCCAATAGCAGCCCCGGGATCAAAGCGATGGAAGACGCGCGAGCTAACCGTGCGCCATGGCTTGGTCAGAAGACCTTCCGCGGTTTCCGCCAGTCGCATGCGGAAGGCAGCCGCGGGAACATCGATATTAACAACAACTTCGGGAGAGAGGGAAATGCCGGAGCCATCATCAATGTAGACACCTTCTGAATCTTCAAAGAGATCAATCGCGACGCCGAGTTGATAAATAGGACTCATGTTTCGCTGTGCCGAGTCGGAGAACTGATAATAAAGGTTATGACCACCCTGCTTTGGAAAGTCATAATCGAATTTTTCCCGCATGGGGAACCAACGGCCTTCTTTTTCAAGAAGGTTTCTGTCGTGGTGCATGCGAACGTAAGAGGCACTTTGTGATGACATGGCAAAGAATGTGCGCACGAACGGATGACCTTGTTGGATCATCGCGGAATCAATGATGACGGGGGAAGGATAGAGAGATCCCGATACACCTTGAGGCGGAAATAAGTACATCGGCGCGGGCAGTGAAGTCAGAGAGCTTGGAGCGACATCAATTTCGCGACGATCGGGTGCGAATTCGTTCGCGGAAACGTTTAGAGGAACTTTTCCCGACGGCGCCACTTCCAAAAGGAACGAGCCATCCGGCTTTGTCAGGGTTTCATAACGCCCAACGCGAACACGCGCGCCATTCGCTGGCTCGCCATTTTTTCCGCGGGGCATGAGAAACACTTTACCTTCCAGCTTCGCAGGCTGACCCAACTTAATCGCGCCTAAGTCGCGTTTGCCGCGCGTTTGGATTTCAACATAAGGGCTTATGCCGATGCGAACCTCAGGAAGATCTTTTTGCGCGTAGAGATAAAAAACATCACGAACGTTGTCGGTGTTTCCTTTTAGCTTAAGAAGGCGACCTTCTGATAATTTCGCGGTGAACGTTCCGTTCGCGGCTGTTGTGGCGATGGCTTCTTTATCTTTTTCGACAAAAATCAGCGCATCTCCCACCGGCGACCCCATGGGATCAACAACGGTACCGGTGAGTGTAAGGTCTTCGCCCAGCCCTAACAGCTTGCTTACCTTTTGTGGCAAACATCCTGTGAGCAAGGCGGTGGTGAGGACCAAGACGACCTGTGCTTGCGAGCGAATCCGGCGAGAGAGGGACATAACCATTCCAATGCAACGAGTACAGCATCCAGGAGCGCGAACCACGCGGAATCCCGACAAGCGCGAAGCAAAGGGGGTGCCAGCGGCTAAGCGTGGTCAAACCCGGATAAATACGGTATATTTTGGGAAGTTATCCGTGAAAAAACGTCCGTTGCGGCAGCGCCCGTCTAATCCTTTTACAGAGGGAGTTTTATGCTTCGTCGCGTTTTATGGCTCGGTTTTAGCGCCACACTGGCTGGATGCGGCTGGCAAAAAACCACCTCTGGGTGTGCGCAGGGGCCGGGCTTGTCTAGCACTCCTTACAATGGCAGCCAACTGACCGACAAGACGATCGCGCTAACCTTTAATGATGGCCCTACTGAGTTCACCGGCGAGATCGCGGACTTTCTTTTCGCCAACAACATTCAAGCCACGTTTTTCGTAACGGGAAAACGTGTTGCCACGCACCGCTCTGAGATGGAGACATTGAGGAAACGTGGGCATCTCGTGGGAAATCTAACTTACTCCTTCGCCGACCTTACAAAAAGCAATGATCCGGTCCTAGAGGTCCGTAAAACAGATGAATTGATCACGCCCTATGTAACGGGAAACATGTTTATCCTGAGAGCGCCAGAGAGCGCCTTTACCAGCAAAACCGCTCAGACACTCAACGAGGCGGGTCTTAGCAAATACGTGGGCCCCATCCAATTCGATATCGGCACCAGTAACGTCACGACGCTGCCCGATGGCACGGAAGAACCCGATACAGCGGATCGAATCGACTTTATGAATGACATCGACTGCTGGCGGAACAATCTTTCACCAGAAACCTGCACCAACTCCTATGCACAAAAAATTCGTCTGGATAAAAAAGGCATCGTCCTGATGCACGACAATTCCGCGAAAACCTTGCAGATGGTGAAGCTTCTTGTTCCGACTCTGATCAATGAAGGCTTTACCTTTACCCGCGTCGACGATGTTCCTTTTATTCGCGTCGACTTGCAGAAAAGCGGCGGCAAGCCCGGCACATTCGCCGGCGCTGAGGCCTGCGATGATTACAAATAGAGGCTTATCTCGTCGCGGCTACCGGTTTTGTTCTGGTTCAGAGAGGACTTCATCGCCGGAATTTAAAACCGGCTTTCTAACCAGTTCCGAATGTTCCGGAAATACCGCTCCTTCGTATCCAGGGCGGTAAATAGGTGATCCGCTTCAGCGTGATATTCTAAGCGCAATTGGTCACCAAAAGTCACTTCCGGGAACATATCGTAAAATTGTTCGCGATAATTGTAATAGTCGGGAACTCCGCCCGTATAGATATAAAACATCTCCACTCCCCGCTTAACGAGCGACTGAATTTCGAGCGCCATTTTATGACGAGGGGGAAAAGATCGAAAAAACGACTCACGCCTTCTTTTAAGTGCAAGAAGCTCTTCGGTTTTACGTTTCGTGAACCGCTTCCAACTATCCCAGTCGAACACCCGGCTGCGATAGTAATGCCAAAAGAAACGCTCCGTGGGATAACCATAGCCATCGATCATCACCATGCCGACAACGCGCTCATCGCCAACGGCCGCGGGATGGGCGTTCGCCGCACCTGAACAGAGCCCAATGACAATGAAACGTTTTTTTCCCGTTTTATTTTCTACAAAATCCATCGCCGTGCGAATATCCCGCACCTCACGCTCTTCTTGCTCCAACGAACCGCGCCTTACTTCGCTATCGCCAAGGCCCGTAAGATCGAAGCGAAAAACATCGAAACCATCCGCCTGACAGAGACGCGCCAGCTCCACCCAGTGGCGCTGAGGTCCAATGCGATGCGAAAGGCCAGCGTTCCAGATAAGAATAACCGGTCGTTCATGACGCTGTTCCGCGGCATGACCGTAGATGCCGATCATGTGACAATCCACCCCAAAGGACAGAGCTTCTTCGCGCGTCATGCTCGCCCTCCCAACCAAGCGGAGATCGCCTGGATCATTTGATTCGGAAAGAATGCGAGCCGGAGCTGTTTGTAATCCCCCCAATGGCCAGCATCGGCAATAAACTGACACTGGACGTGTCGATGCGCCCGAACCTTCTCTGGAATATATCGATAAGTAACGCGCTCCTCAGCGTGAACAATGTATGTTTTTGGCCAGAGATTCCAATCAAGAGAATCCAGTTGGAGTGTCTTAAGCTCTCTCTTCAGCTGATCATTCATCGGGAATCCCACGGCTTCTGAAAACTGAATCAGCTCAGACTTGGAGGCATAAGGAGGCCTGTTGTCAAATTCAACCAACTGTTGATGCATTTGGCTGAGATCCATGAGGTACTCAAAACCATCAACCACGGGATCCCAGAGAACCAGACTTTCCGCCCTTAGCCCCTGAGACACGGCTCGCGCCGCCAGCGTTGCTCCCAAACGTAAACCAACGATGTGAATGGCGGTCTGACCGGAGAGTTCCGCAAGCTTCGCCGTGGCTACCTTGATATCCTCAATCCAACGAGCACATGTTCCCGCATCTGTTGCGCCCGAAGAATCTCCCGAGCCGAAATAGTCAAAGCGCAGAACCGCAAAACCCGCCCGAGATAAATTTTGCGCCAGCTGTCGGAGGGCCCAATGACTGCGCATGTATTCCTCGGCGCCGGGATAACACAAGAGCACCGCGGCCGATCTTTTCATCGCCCCTCGCGGCTTGTGGTACACACCGAATAAAGGAGAGTTTTCATCACCAAAGAACAACGGCTCAATGGTACGCTCCATGGCCGCGTCCGTGACCTCTTCACCTACGACTTCTTCTCTAAAACCACAGTGGGGAGCGATTTGTTCGAGTGTGTTCGTCAGGAATAGACGCAATGGGATGCGTGTTCCCGTTTGTTCCGCGACACGATTGATCACCAAGAGCGGCAACAACGAGTACCCGCCGCGATCAAAAAAGTTATCCGTCGCGCTAATACGCTCGACCTTCAAAACTTCCTGCCAAATAGCCGCCAGTTGTTTTTCCGCATAACTTCGCGGCGCCACATAATCCGCGTCTTCCGCGAGAAGATCCGCCCGCCAAGGAAGTTTGTCTTCATCCGTCCACCCGCGGGCGTTTAAAGGCAGTCGATCGAAATTCACCACATAGTGTGGGATGAGATAGGCAGGCAGGACATCTTTAAGTTGTTTTTGCACCCAACGTAAACTAAGGGCCGCGCCGTCAACCGGTGTTATGAACGCCCCCAGTTCAAGTTCTTTACTTTCAGGATGCCGTCGCAAACGCACAACCGCATCGCTTACTTCCGAGGAACGAAGAAGAGCCGTTTCAATACGCTCTGCTTGGATTCTAAATCCACCTAAATCGCGCCTATGATCGATGGTGCCGAGGATATGAAAGAACCCTTCAGCATCCATGCGTGCCATGACGCCCGTCTTCTTATCGTTGACATAAACCTCACCCGCCACCCCCGCAGGAAGGCCCTGACCATGATCATCACACACACGCACGCCTTTGCAGGCGAGAAAACATTGTTTTT
Source organism: uncultured Oligoflexales bacterium (assembly GCA_964404325.1). Classification (GTDB taxonomy): domain Bacteria; phylum Bdellovibrionota_B; class Oligoflexia; order Oligoflexales; family Oligoflexaceae; genus CAYOJQ01. Next base: position 37,868 of record CAYOJQ010000001.1, on the reverse strand, counting down.
GCTGATCGAAAGAAACAAAAACATCGCCGAAGGATACGGCCATGTTGGGGTGAAGGCTTGCACAAGCATCGCTCCAAGTATCCGCCACGATCACAAGCCAAGCTTCTTCTGTGGGGACAAATCCAAAACGCGCCGCTTCAAGGAAAACATGCCTTGAACCGATGAAACTTTTCGCCTCATGGTTCTGAAGAAAACGCGCCAATTCACTGCCGCGAGGCAGAGCCTCTTCAGTCGAGAGATCGAGGACCTTATCCTTAAGCGCAAAAGATCGTTCGTGAATTTCAGGTGAGGACCCCAGAAGCGCCGCATCCACGGCGGTCTCGGGGTTATACGTCATCGCTTCAAGAATATTTCTAAAAACCGCGACGAACTGTTCGATGGTTTCGCGTTCATAAAGATCGGTGCGGAAATCAATGCCCGCCTCGACACCGTGCAGACCTTTTCGCATCCACAGATTGAAGTCCGTGGTCACGGAGTCGTGCATCACATCCAAAACCGTGAGATGCAAATCGTCCCACTTCAAAGGGCGTTTACTCACGTCTTGATACGAGAAGAGCACGGAATAAATCGCCGGGCGGCTCGGGTCGCGCGGTGGATTCAGTTCCGTCAAAAGACTTTCAAAGGGTGTATCTTGATGATTGAGGGCACCGAGAGTTACCTGCATCACTTCATGAATTAACTGCTTAAAGGTCATACCCGCTTGAACACGCACACGCAGGGCAAGCGTATTCACGAAATACCCCACCATATCCTCCAGCTCGGGACGGATGCGTCCTTGGACGGGAGAACCAATGACAAGGTCTTCTTGCCCCGAGAGGCGACGCAGAAGCGCGTAATAAGCTGATAGAAAGACCATAAACAAAGTGGCTCCCTCGCGTGAGGCGAGCTGATTGAGGAGATCCACTTGTTTTTTGCTCAATAAGAAGGAAACGCGATCCGCCGCATAGGTCATAACCGGCGGACGAGGTTTGTCGGTGGGAATTTCCAGGACGCCTAAGGGAGCCTGAAGCTGCTCACGCCAGTAGCTCAACTGTTTTGCCGCCTCGGGACACGTGACATATTCACGGTGCCATGGAGCGAAGTCCTTGTATTGAATGGGTAGCTCTTTTTGCTTGAGGGGGGCTCCACTGGCAAAATGAGCGTAGAATTCGCCGACTTCTTTTAAGAAAAGATCGAAGCACCAACCATCCCAAATCACGTGGTGGAACATAAAAAACAATGCATGATGTTCCGCGTTGAGACGATACAAACGAATTACAAAGAGCGGCCCGCGTTCAATGTCCATGGGCTCGATCGCGGCCGCTAACAGTAAATCATCGAGAGTACTTTGCCGATTCTCCGTAGGAACAGATTCAAGATCCACAACCTGAAGGCTAAAGGATTTATGCTCGTCATAAATCTGCACCGGCTTATGATCGACGATACCGACCCGCATCCGCATCACGCTGTGTCGCCGGATGAATGCGTTGATGGATCGTTCAAGCGCGTCGATATTCAAGGCTCCGTGCAGGTACCGTCCCGCTGGCATCGCATTGACTCCGGTTCCAGGAGTCAGTGTTTCTAACAACCACAGACGCTCTTGCGTCATGGCTAGGGGGACCGCCCCTTCGCCAGCATAGACAGGAATCGCTTCCGCCACGGTATCGTTCGCACCACCGAGGTATTCAGTTAAAAGAGCCACCGTCGGTGCGGCGAATAGGTGCTTTAAGGAAACCTCCACCTCAAGCGTCTTTTTAATGCGCGACATGATGCGTGTCGCAATGAGGGAGTGACCGCCGAGAGAAAAGAAATTCGCCGTAACGCTGATGCGTTCGCGCCCCATTTCCTCACACCAAATTCGTGCGATTTTTTGTTCCATTTCATTGCGTGGCTCAACGTACTCTTCCCCCACACTGCCGTTTTCGGGAGCAGGAAGAGCCTTCAAATTCAATTTACCGTTGGGCAGTAATGGAAAGGACTCCATCATCACGATTTCATGGGTTACCATGTAAGGTGGGAGTTCACGGCGCATGTGCGCCACAAGTTCGGCGACATTCACGGTCACACCGAAGTTTGGCTTGAAGTACCCAACAAGACGCTTATCACCAGGGCGATCCTCACGCACAATCACCACGGCTTGATGAGCCGCGGGATGACTGGCGAGAACGGACTGCACTTCACCCAATTCAATGCGGAAGCCGCGAATCTTTACCTGCTGGTCGTTTCGCCGCAGATATTCGATATCACCGCTCGCTGTATATCGAGCAAGATCACCCGTCCGATAAATTTTTCCACCAGGAACAAACGGATCTTCGAAAAAGCGTTCCGCTGTTAGATCCGGACGACCAAGATAGCCCTGAGCGACGCCATCACCGCCGATGTATACTTCTCCAGTCACTCCCAAAGGCACAGGCTGCACGTAGGCGTCGAGGATATAGACCTGCGTGTTGTCGATCGGTTTACCAACAAGAATCGGCTGCTTTTCCGCCGTGATTTCATAACACGTGGACCAAACCGTGGTTTCCGTCGGGCCGTACATATTCCAAATAACTTTGACGCGAGGCACGAGCTCCTGCATCAAATCCCGCGGCAGTGCCTCGCCGCCACAGAGGATACGAAGCTGCGGATTCCCCTCCCACCCTACTTCGAGCAGCATGCGCCACGTCGCGGGTGTAGCCTGCATCACACTAACTTCATGGCGTTGCATCTCACTATAAAGAGCATCGCCGTCGCTCGCCATTTCGCGGCTGGCGATCACAACGCGCGCGCCGGTCATTAAGGGAAGATAAAGCTCAAGAACAGCGATATCAAAAGACAGCGTCGTAACCGCCATCATCGTATCGTTCTCCGTCAAACCGGGTCGCTTTTGCATCGCGTTTAAAAAATTCACCACGGCACGGTGGGGAACTCTGACGCCTTTTGGTCTCCCCGTGGAGCCAGATGTATAGATCACGTAAGCGGTGTGTTCGGAAGTAAAGCCCTCCAAGACGGGCGCTCGATCCGAAAGTTTCGCCAAAGAGAAACGCTCCGCGTCAATCGCGAGAATCGCCGCCTCATGAGACGGCAACTCTTTAATCAAAGCCGATTGTGTGACGACAACCTTAAGTCCACTGGCACTCAGCATGTGGGACAAACGATCTTCTGGATACGCTGGATCAAGAGGCACATAGGCGGCGCCTGCTTTTAGAATACCCAGCATGCAGGAAAGCATTTCCAGGGAACGTTCAACGGCAAGACCAACGAGATCACCGGGGCGAACGCCCATCGCCACAAGACGCTGCGCAATCTGATTGGCTGTGCGTTCCAAATCAAAATATTTCAAAGTTTCATCGCCGAAAATCGCCGCCGTTCTTTCGGGATAGAGTCGAGCGGTCTCCGCGATAAGTTCATGAATGCCCTTTTCACCGGGGAACTCCACTCCGGTTTCATTCATGCCGTAGACAATTTTCGCACGTTCTTCCGGTGAAATAATTTTTAAGCGCCCCACCAATTCACTAGGGTTCTGCGCGATGCTTTCAAGGAGGCTCACAAACGCGTTTAAATAACGCTCCATGCTCGCGCTTGAGAACAAATCGGCGTTGTATTGACACTCCAAAGTCATGCGGCCGTCAAATTCCGCCGCGTTGATAAACAATTCGAAGTTTTCAAAGGCGCGTGGATTGGCGAAATAGCTCGCCCCACAGTCAGGAAAGGACAGATCCTTGCTTTCGATCTTTTGATCCACGTTGAACATCACGCTGACCAGTGGCGGACGGCTCGGATCTCGTTCGATGGGAATTTGATGTAACAACTTGCTAAAAGTTAGCCGTTGATGATCGTACGCATCCAGCATCGTGCGACGCATGGTTTTCAAGTATTCAACAAATGATTGCTGCGGGTCAACAGAGCTCCGCACAGGCAAAAGATGGACGCAATGACCAATCAAACGATGCAACCCTTCGAGAGCCTGTCCAGCCGCGGGCACACCGACCACAAGATCATTCTGCCCGCTGATGCGGTGCAACCAGACATTAAACGCGGACAGCATGGTAACGACGAGACTCGCGCCATGCATCGCTCCCGCTTTGCGTAGGTTCTGTAAAAGGGACTCGGACAAGGGGATATCAAGGCGTTCCGACCGATAGGTTCGCTGCGGCGGACGTTTTTTGTCGATGGGAAGCTCCAAGATGGGAGCTTCATCAAGAAATTGGCGACGCCAGTACTCCTCCTGCGCCGCGCGATCAGAACCTAAATAATGCTCCTGTTGACGCCAAGCATACTCCACAAAGGACTGCGGTGCGGGAAGATTGACAGTACGATTTTCGAGAAGCGCCGTGTAAATGGCGCCAAGGTCCTGAACGAGAATCGCTGACGACCAGCCATCACACACAATGTGATGAGCCGTCATCACCACCCATTGTTCGCCGTCATCCACGTAAATAATACGCGCGCGGAAAAGGGGACCTTGACGCAGATCAAAAGGTGTTGTCACCTCGGCTGCGGTTATTTCCCGAAGGCGCGCCGCACGCTCCGTTTGAGGGAAAACCCGAAGGTCATCCATGGCGATATCGAGCGCCATCGTTTCATTCACAAGAATATGGCGCCCGTCCGCGCTGAAACTCGCGCGCAATGACTCATGCCGAGCCATGAGTTCCTGAAGCGCGCGTTGCATCGCCACCAATTGAATCGCGCCGGTCAGACGAACCGAACAAGATTCGTTGTACGCGCAGGACGCGGCATCACCCATCTGTGAGGATGCCCACACTTCAAATTGCGGCTCCGTCAACGGAACAAGATTTTCGATCGCTCCTTCTCTGAAAGGATCAAAATCCACCGCCTCAAAGCGGCTTGATTTTAATTCTTCGGTGCGCATCAGATGGGATCTCCGATCTGCATATATTGTCCGGGCCGTTCGGGATCCGCCACAAACCAAGCAGGATTGCCTGCTTTATCACGTCCTAAACGCGCTCCAGGAACGGGAGGCGAAAGACGCGGTTGAAGAGCCACAGGCTTCACGGGAATGCCTGTTTGAACGGGCCTTGTTGGTACCACACCAAAGAAGCCGGCCTCTTTCATGGCAAGAACGGCATCTTTAAAAGCTTTCGTCACAGAAGCGATGTCGGCATCGCTATGGGCTGTCGTAAAGAACGTGGGAAAACCATCATAGAGATGAACGCCGTTGTTACGGATAAAGCACGCGAGAAGTTCCAGATAAGGAATGTCTTCCGTCGACTTTAACTTCATCAAGGAGCCAAAGTTCGCATAAAAGAGCGGAACATTCTCACGAGCGAAAAACGCGTTCAACTCACGAGTGAAGGCTTCCGCTTTTTTATTCAGGCTTTCCTGCAAAGCGGGACCTTGGCGCAGCAGCTCATCACACACCGCGTTAGCCGCGGCAATGGCGAGCGGGTGACGCACGAACGTTCCCGCGAAATAGGTCACTCCAACTTCAGGCTGAGAAGCATCACCGAACTGCCAGAATCCACCGTCCAGTGCATCCATCCACGCACGACGGCCAGCAATCACACCAATCGGCATGCCGCCACCAATCACTTTGCCATACGTGGTAAGATCGGCACGCACACCAAAGACTTCCTGCACACCCGCCGGGTGATAACGGAAGCCCGTGATGACTTCATCGAAAATAAGCGCACAGCCGAATTCATCCGCGATGCGACGGCACTCTTTTAAGAAATCAATCGGCACGAATTCGGGACGACGGCTCTGCACGGGCTCGACGAGAATGGCCGCCAGCTCATGCGCGTGAGCGCGCAACTGTCGCAGGGATTCTTCTTCACCATAATCAAGAACCATCATGTTATGCACGGCTTCCTGCATAATTCCAGGCGCCGCGGGCTGTGGTTTTCCCTTCTTCGTTTTACGGATAATCACTTCATCGTTGATGCCGTGATACGAGCCGCTAAAGCAGGCAATCTTCTTGCGACCGGTGATCGTGCGTGCCACACGCATCGCTCCCAACACGGCTTCCGATCCCGTATTGCAAAAAGCAACACGCTCGTTACCGGTGAGACGTTTTATTTTTTCTGCGACCTCGCCCACCAGAACATGTTGTGGTCCAAGTTCAATACCATCTTCTAACTGCTTCATCGCCGCGGCGCGCAACATTTCAGCGCCGTAGCCGAAGAAGTTGGAACCAAAGCCGTTGGTCATATCGATGTATTCGTTGCCGTCAACATCCCAAAGGCGAGATCCTTGAGAACGCTTCACCACCAAAGGATAAGTCAACTCCTTCAGCGCGGGACGGAACCCCGTGACAACGCGCGGATCAGCTAAGTGCGCACGATGCCGTTGCGTGTATTCCTTTGATCCCTTTGTTTTCGCGGTATAGATCTCCGCAAATTTTTGCAACACATCCCGCTGCGTGCCGGACAAATCCTTGCCCACGTGACTGATACGCGCGATAGCGCCGAATGCTTGTTTTGCCGCGTCTTCTGGCACGCCTTCAACCGGGGCTGAAGGCGCGGGTACTGGCTGATGGGTCGCGGTATTTTCAGCGGTTAGCCCTTCATCCTGCACCATGCGTCCCAGGGGCACGGAGAGGGACGACGAAAGCGTTCGTCCTTGAAGAAGCGCCAACTGATTTTGCATCAGTTGCAACTGCTGAGCGATGATGGCCTCTAATCCTGTTCCACCCGTAATCGGGGAAATCGGCGCACGCAATTCTGGCCACGGTGGCATTTCCATAGATGCCGCCGATGATTGTTGAGAACTTTCAGCTTCGGCTGCTGGCTGCCTTTGGGAAGACGAGAACTCTTCTTCTTTGGGTGTTGTGTGAGCCGCGACAAAATCCGCCAACTTTCCAAGGGAGTCGTAGTCTTCCATCAAACGTCTGAATGTAATATCAACCGCAAAACGATTTTTAATATTGAGAGCCGCCTGCGTTAGAAATAGAGAATTCATTCCCAAATCCAAGAACGATTCCTCTTCTCGGCTGCAGGAAAGATCAAGACCCGAAGCTTCTTCGAGTTCCTCCCGCAGCTGACGCATAATAGCGTCGCGATGTGAGTTTTGAGAAATCATGGCGGGCTCCTTCACAGGCACACTATCGAACTCTTCCACATCAACCCAATGGCGGCGTCGTACAAATGGATATCCTGGCAGCGAAATTTTTACGCGGCGTTCACTGCCGTAGAATGCGCGCCAGTCCAATGGGAAACCATGCAACCACAGTTGTCCCACCGCTTTAAAAAGCGCACGGTACTCCGAAGGCGCATCCGCTTTGTCTCCCATGCTGGGAACGATGATCGCTTCCTTGGCCGTGAGTCTTGCCAACTGAGCGGCAATTCCCCTTGGACCGCAATCCAAAGCGATAAACGCTCCGTCGCGCACAGCGCTTTCCATCGCTTCTTGAAAACGCACCGTCTGGCGTAAATGCCTGCCCCAGTACTGGGGATCTTTTGCTTCTTCGTTCGTTAATAGGCGTCCTATCACGGAGGAATAAAGCGCGAGCTTTGGCGTGCTCAACGGGATTTGGTTCGCAAGTTTAACCAACTCATCCGCCACAGGATCCATCATGCGAGAATGAAACGCATGCGACGTGTGGAGGCGTCGACTGCTGATGCCACGCTTCTCCAAAACGCTCGCGAAATGGGTCACGGCATCGTTCTCACCGCTTACAACTGTCATCTGCGCGGCGTTCACAGCGGCGATATCAACATCCGCCGGCAATAATGCTCGGACATCTTTTTCACTCAAAGGCACGGAAAGCATCGCGCCCGGCGGCTGCGCTTGAACCAATGCTCCCCGTCGCGCCACAAGACACAAAGCATCTTCAAGGGACATGATATCGGCGATGACCGCGGCCACAAACTCACCCACACTGTGGCCTACAAGACGCTCAGGGAGAATGCCCCAACTTTGCCACAGCCGCGCCATCGCGTAGCCGGTGATAAATAAAGCTGGCTGCGTCAGGCGTGTTTCATTCAGGCGACTGATATCGCTGTCCCATAACACCGCGCGAATGTCCTCTCCGAGAAGAGGATTCACAATCGCGGCACACGCATCGACGGCCGCGCGATAGACTTTCTCATGCTCATAAAAACTTTTGCCCATCCCAGCGTACTGAGCACCTTGTCCTGGAAAAAGAAATAGAAGCGGTCGCTTTTTACCTGAAAAGCTATGCACTCTTTCTTCGAGTACGGGATCTTCGAAACGCTGAGCTGCTTCCGTTTTTGTCGCCGCTAACACATAGCCGCGCTCGACGAAGGACTTCCGTCCAGCCTGCAACGTGAAGGCCATGTCAGCTAACTCGTGATCCGAGCCCAGAGTTTTCGCGCGCGCGGCCAAGTTCTTTGTCAAAGCAGAGATCTCTTCACGCCTTAACGCACTAAAAGGCAAAAATACCAACGGGCGTGAAGGCGCATCGCTGGCCATCGCGGGAGCCTCTTCCACCACCACATGGGCGTTCGTGCCACCCACGCCAAAACTAGAAACACCAGCCAGACGCGTTTGTTCACCACGCGGCCAAGATTCTTTTTTCTGCGCCACATAGAAAGGTGACGTTTGAAACGGAATTCTGGGATTCAATTGTTCCGCATGAAGACTTGCGGGAATTGTTTCATTCTTTAGCGCCAATGCGGTTTTGATGAGTCCGGCCGCTCCAGCCGCGGCGGTGAGATGACCGATATTTCCTTTAATCGAACCTAACGCGCAGAACTGCTCTTGGGATGTGTGTTGGCGGAAAGCACGGGTAAGGCCTTCCACTTCCACGGGATCACCCAGAGATGTTCCTGTTCCATGAGCTTCGACATATTGAATGGAATCGGGACTAACACCCGCCTGGGCATGCGCCATCGCAATCGCCGCGGCCTGTCCCTGAATCGACGGCCCCATAAAGGAAACTTTATCGCTGCCATCATTGTTGAGACCCGTGCCTTTAATCACGGCATAAATGCCATCACCGTCACGGAGGGCCGCGCTCAATCGCTTTAACACGACAACGGCAACACCATCACTAAATACAGTCCCGCTACTATCGGCCGCGAATGGGCGCGTCACGCCATCGCGAGAATAAACATCACCATCTTGATAGATATGACCACTAAATTGGGGGATTGTGAGCGCGATACCACCCGCCAAGGCCACATCGCAGCTCTGTTCACGGAGGGCCTGAACAGCCTGAATCACCGCCACTAACGATGTGGAGCACGCGGTATGAATGCTAAGAGCGGGTCCCTTTAGATTAAGAGCATGAGCCACGCGTAAGGCGAGATAATCTTTTTCATTCGCGAGCATCACATTAAACGCGCCAACTTTTTGCACAATCTCAGGCGCGCGCTGCAACACATGAGGCGCGTAAGTGTTATTTGCCATCCCAGCAAAAACACCGATCACAGTTTTTTCGTCCGCAACCACACCAGCATCTTCAAGAGCATGCCAGCTCTCTTCCAAAAACAAACGATGCTGTGGATCCATCACATCCGCTTCACGTGGAGTGATGCCAAAGAAGCGACTGTCAAAAAGCTCAATGCCTGACACCATGCCACGAGCGCGAACATACTGCGCCTGGCGTGCTTTTTCTCGTTCACTTTTCGCTGTTTCCTCTAAGCTAAAGCGCGTCACGAGATCTTTTCCATCCACCAATGCGCGCCACAATTCACTCACATCGATCGCGCCAGGGAATCGCCCTGCCATGCCGACTATGGCTATCGGCTCCAAAGGATCCTTTGGTTCACGAGCTTCTTCACGGCGAGGTTCGCTCGACTCAGGTCGTTCGCCCTCATCCATAAAGCGCGCTAGCTGGCGAATCGTTACGAACTCGAAAAACGTCGCGACGGGAATCGTTCGTTTTGTTTCTTCTTTGAGACGCGCAAGAAAACGAATTACTAAAAGAGAATGCCCGCCCAAAGCAAAGAAACTATCGTCAATGCCCACCTGATCGAGACGAAGAAGTTCCGTCCAAAGACCGGCTAACCGCTTCTCGGTCGATGACTCAGGCGCCACATAGGCGACAGAAAGCTCGGGCCGTCGCCGCGTTAACTGCGGTAACGCACGGCGATCAATTTTTCCGCTGGGAGTGCGCGGAATTTCCATCAAGACGTTAAAGGCTTGTGGTCGCATGTATTCAGGAAGCCGCGCTTCCATGGTTTGCCGCGCGACTTCTTCATCAAAAACATATTCGGCCTGCAGGACGATGTACGCCTGCAGAAGCTGCGTGCCAAGGCTGCCATCAACGACAACCGCCGCCTGACGCACGCCGGGAAGTTCCGTTAAGGCGACCTCGATTTCACCGAGCTCCACGCGAAAGCCATTGATTTTGACCTGCGTATCGCGACGACCGTGGTAGTAGATCAATCCATCGGATTGACGACTCCCCATATCTCCGGTGCGATAGATGCGAGGGGCTAAATCCGAATGCATGATAAATTTTTCGGATGTCATTTCCTTTTGTCGGAAATAGCCTTCCGCCAAACAATCGCCCGCCAACCAAATCTCACCTTCGACGCCGTCTGGAACCTCGTGTCCCTGCTCGTCCACGATAAATACTTCCGTATGCGGCAAAGCCTCGCCGATAGCGGGAAGATCTGGCCATGAAGCTGGATCGCCGCTCAGCAGAAGGGTCGTCACAACATGTGTTTCGGACGGTCCGTAATGATTAAAGAGAGTGCAGCTGGGAAGCGCGCTGAAAAACGCACGCACATGATTGTTGATCTGCAACTGTTCGCCTGCGGTAATCACCTCACGCAGCATCGCCGGAATAATGTGTTCGTTCACGGCAATTTCAGCGAGGAAATTTAAAGCCACGAAAGGCAGATACAGCCGGTGTATCTTTTGTTCTTTTAAAAACAAAGCCAGGGCGCGTGGATCGAGACGTGTTTTTTCGTCCACAAGAACCAACGTGCCACCGGCACAAAGCGTGGCGAATATTTCTTGAAAAGAAACATCAAAACTCAACGGCGTAAATTGCAACGTTCTCTCACCCGGCCCTACCCGAGAGTCGGCAATCTGGAACTGAATGAGATTGCTCAGTGCGTCGCGCCCTAACGAAACACCTTTTGGCACCCCGGTAGAACCAGATGTATAGATAATGTAGATTAAGTCCGCACCCGCTGGCTGATAATCGGGCAGCTCCGCCAAGTCTCGCGCGTTGTGAAAATCCTTGGTTGTTACAACCGACGCCTTTGCATCCTTATATTGAGCCGCGAAAGCCTCTTCCGTGATGATCACGTTCGGCTCCGCGTTGCGCACCATGTGTTGGACGCGATCCTGAGGATAAGTCGGGTCTAACGGAACATAAGCCGCGCGCAGGCGCAAAACGGCAAGCACAACCGCGATCATATCGGGAGATCGATGCAGAGAAACAGCGACACGCGCGCCGGCACCAACACCGTGGCGGGCAAGCACCCGCGCATAAGCTTCACTGCGTTGACGCAACGCCGCGTACGTCCACGTGCCACCCTGCCACTGCAGAGCGCGCGCATCGGGACGGAGCGTTGTTTGCGTTAGAAACAGCGCATAAAAATCACGATGTCGAGGTGAACGTTCCATTCCATAACCACAGCGCTAGAGTTTATGCCCGCGTGTAGATCGCGGTATGCACCATATCGTTTTTCACTCGAAAGCATCCCTCGAGCACTAGGCCGCGAGGAAACTCTGGATGCAAATCCGCCAAAAGTACAAAAGCAAACACACCCCTTGATGCGTCAATGCTCACAAGCTCCACTTCTTGGAAGTCCACAAAACGCTGCGCGGTAGGATGCACACATTTGTAGACGCTTTCTTTACCCGAAAAGATAAGGGTCAAGATCTCGGATCGATTCCTGACTCCAGTTGTTTCTTGCAGAAGATCCAACTCATGCGCCGTGCATATGGCTTCTTCGATTTCAGCGCACTCGTGCTCTGTTAACATCTTTTCACTGTCGATGCCAATTCCGGCGATAGCATCTTTTAGGGCAACCACAGCGGAAACAAAGCCGTTCGCGTGGGTGATCGAACCAATCAGATGCCGTGGCCATAAAGGAGAACGATCTTCCCCCATTCCGACGATATCACTGCGTCCTGGGATAAGCTGTGCCATGGCTCGCGCCGCACAATAACGTCCCGCGATAAATTCCGCCTGACGTTGAGGAATCGCCTTTTCAAGGATCTCCGGCAGAATGGCTGCATGCTGCCAACTTTGAGTTGGCTTAAAACGCACAGCGTCGTAGCGTGCAGAAAACTGCGCTACGGCTGGTAAATCGAGAGCGAGAGGAGTCTCTATGTTCTCAAGCCAATCCATGAAGCCCCACCTAGTCCGGTCCGACTAAATTCAGTAAGTATTCACAAAAATGCCGTGGGTGCACGGAAACCTGGCCACAAAAAAGCAAGGAATGAGCCAAGCGTAACCGAAATAAAATTTTCCGGTTACGCTGGTTGGTTACGGTTACGACGAATGGGTAAATTTAGGCAAGATGTTAGTCATTCGTTTGACAGCTGTATAAGCTTCAGTGACGGTAAGAATTGTAAGAAATCGCCTACATGCATTCTTTAGAATGCGAGAATTCGCGTGCTATCACCGTGTCGATCAACATTCACACCAAGAGCGCGCATCATCGCTACGTGAAGATTCGCGAGGTTCTCGTTGCGCACAATGTGTTTTCCCGTCGGGATATTTCCGCCTGCTTGCCCCGCCACAATGATCGGCAAATCGGTGTGAACGTGCGAGTTACCATCTTCAATGCCCGCACCAAAAAGAATCGCGGAATTCGCGAGAACGCTTCCGCCTGCTTCGCTCATATTTTTCAGCTTATCGATGAAATAGGCGAACTGCGTCATCTGCCAACGATTAATCTGACGAAGTTTATCCTTCTTCTCTTCTGACTCTCCGTGATGGGAAATATCATGATGTCCGTCTTGAATACCAATAAAGGGATAGTTTTGATTTGTTCCTTCATTGGCAAACATAAACGTACAGACGCGTGTTAGATCGCACTGAAACGCAAGCGCCATCAGATCCAGCATCAAACGCACGTGCGCGTCATAACCATCTGGCATGCCACTTGGGCGAGATGGAAGTGAACAGGTGCGCGCTTCCTGCTGACCAATTCGCTGCTCCACCTCACGAACCCGCGTGAGATATTCATCCATCTTCGCTTTATCGCTGGTGCCAAGACGCGCCAAAAGCCGCTGCGTATCCGACATCACAAAGTCGAGAATGCTCTTCTTATAAAGATTGCGGCGCGCGATTTGTTCGGGAGTCTGTGAACCGCCACCGGCCGCGAACATGCGATCAAAAACAATACGGGGATTCACTTCCTTTGGATTTGGAGTCGTTGCCGTGTTCCAAGAAATGCTGCGGGAATACGCGCAGCTGTAGCCACTGTCGCAGCCTCCCGCTGACGTTCCCCCCTCACATCCCACCTCCAGGGATCGCAAAGGCGTGGCCGCACCGAACGCCGCGACCGCCAGCTGATCGACAGAGATTCCCGCGCGTAGCACGGATTCTGATTTGTTGATGCGTACATTTGTTAAAAATGTTCCGGCGGAGCGTGCGTGATCTCCCGTGCCGTCTTCCACCGACCAAGTCGCGGTGGGGTTATCGAGGCCGCTAATCACAAGAATATCTGATCTCAGCGCTTCGAGGGGTTTAAGACTAAAAGGCATGGTGTAGTTTGTTCCTTCGCCGCTGGGGCGGAAGCCTTGCATATCCATGCCGTTGGGTCCGAAAAGAACCGCATAACGTTTGGGGGCTGATGATTGCCCAAACACCGCGCGTGGAATCATCGCGTCCAGCAATGGTAAGGCCAATGCCGTTCCCATACCGCGCAAAAACGTGCGACGCTCAAGAGGTTTGCGTACCATTATGGGCCTCCTTCGGGGCGTCGTGTGCGGAAGAAGTGACTATTCACCACCTGCCACACCATGTCCTCAAAATGATATTCGGTGTTTTTATTTATTTCGGAAATGGCACGCACCGCACACATATCACCGCGAACCATGCCGCGCCCCGTGGCGTAAGTCAGCATTTTCTCCGTAAAACAATGCGGGAGGTCTGGTTTTGCCGCTAATAGATCGATCAATTCACGGTGATCCGCAAAATGTTCGCCGGAAGGAAGTTGACCTGTGGGATCGACCGCATGAACACCATCACGGTCGCGGTAAGCGCCGATGGCATCAAAGTGCTCAAAGCCAAAACCAATCTGATCCATCATGACATGGCAACCAGCACACGCGGGATTGCCGCGATGCTGTTGCATACGTTCCTTAATCGGTAAATTCGCATCAATGCGCCCATCCAGACCTTCAACATTCGGTGGTGGGGGCGGCGGCGGCAAACAAAGCATTTGTTCCATCACCCATTTCCCGCGCTTCACCGGTGAGGAGCGCGTGGGGTTTCCCGTTGCCGCAAGATAACTGCCCTGCGTCAGTAAGCCACGCCGCGTGGCGGGAACACTCACCTTTTGCCATCCACTCACGTTCGGAAGTCCATAGAGTTGGGCGAGTGGTTGATTGACAAAAGTTTCTTCGCTGAGAAGCAGCTCTTTCAAACCGCGATTCTCGTCTTTGATGCCGGAAAAGAGACGCTTGCTCTCCTCCTGCATCGCGCTCACAAGTTCCGGCGAAAAGTTGGGAAAGATGTTCTTATCTCTTTCCATATTGTTGAGATCGCGGAGATGCAACCACTGCGCGGCAAAACCTTCTGTTAACGCCTGCGCGCGGGGATCTTTCAGCATCCGCATGGTTTCCGCTCGCAGCCCATCAACTTGATGCAATTCACCCCGCTCCGCCCGCAAGAGCAATGCGTCATCCGGCATACTGGCCCAGATGAAATAGGAAAGGCGCGAGGCTAATTCAAAATCGGTTAGCTCCCGCTTTCCACCGCTCGCGTCTTCAACGCGAAACAGAAACTGTGATGAGATCAACAACGCTTGCAGAGCGTTTTTAACACCCACTTGGAAAGTGTCCCCTTGCTCACGAGCAAGTCGTACGATGCGCACATAACCATCCACGTCTTCAGCCGTGATGGCACGGCGGTAAGCTCGACGCACAAGCGGCGTGAAGACCTCGCGCGCACAGGCATCGTCACCGATGGCCGCGGGATCACAGTTGATGATGTTACGCGCGGTGCCACTCGTTGCACCTTCAGGACCGATCACCTCGATCCAATCCACCATAAGATTACGATCCGCGCCGTCGATGATTTCATCGTTGATGTAACCCACGGCGAATTTAATGGACCCTGGCTCGAGGGTGGTCGTTGTTTCATAAATCTGCGGCGCGTTTTGTAGAGCTTGAACGTTAACAACACTCACGTCACGATTATCCACCGCGAACACCATCTTTGCGGCTTCCGTGCCGGCGGCGCTTTGATAAGCACGCGCCCGGAGTCGATAAGTTCCCCCACGAGAGATTGTCACCGATGTGTAAACTTCACCGTTCCCCCAGATGTTCCAGAAGCCGTTGCCAACATTACCACCTGTGGACTGTGTGATATTTTCCGCTTCAAATTTTTGGCTTTGCGGTGAAGAGCTTCCTGGCGCGGCGGCAAGAACTTCTTCCGCAAGTTGTTCCGCCGCGGCAATGTAACGCTCCATTAACACCGGAGCCACGGACTGCAGAGCCGCGATATTATCAAAGCCATAGCCGATATCATCCGCGGGAAAATCATCCGCGGGTCTGCTTGTAACGCCCAATAGATCTCGCACGGTGTTGTTGTATTCAAAACGGGTGAGACGGCGCATGTTGACAAAACCTGGATCGGAGCTGACGGTACAGGTATCGTAGTCGACGGGATCGGTGTGCGTCACTACATCAGAAGAGCGCGCACTGTTGCCGCGCTTGTTCTTCTTTTTTGTACCGCAGCCTTGCACAAGTACAACGAACGCACTCATGAAATAGATTGCGGCAATCAAACGGTGTCTTCGAAACACTTTCAACCTCTAATGATGAATCATCTTTTGCTGAACCAGATGATGGATGCATTTCATCCATCGGCAGAGGTCGCGTTCAATTTAGTTTTTTGCGAAGAGAACTCGAGATGGGAGGCCAATCTGAGGACTTACAATTCTTACCCTAAGGCATATTTATGGACCTGCTTGGGTGACGCCTTCATTATTAGTATAGATCTCGCCCCGCAACGATGCCTGGCAACTGATTAGAAAACCTACGCTAATGTTATCTGCTAAAGTTTTTCACAAAAGATGCCGATAACCTTCCCCACACGGACATTTTCCTATTCCTGTGGGGGAAACATGCGGAATTTATCGTTCTCGAAACTTTTTTTGCCAGCTTTCTCATTGGTGGTAGCAGCGGCGATTTTAAATGGCTGTACCAATTCGCCGGGTAGTTCTCACCTCAGGAAACGCTTTTCTGAAACGCAGAAAGCAGCCCTTCTGAAGCAGAACGCTCTTGATGGAGCGAGTAAACCCGTATTTGGCGCGCCCTCAACGGATGACGGCAAGGGTTCTGGCGCGGATGATGCTTCCAGCGATCCAAAGAATCCGGATTCTTCCGACGATGGCTCCTCTGATCAGCAGCCAACAGGTGGCGAGGACCAGAGTGGCGGCAAAGATCAACCCGCCGGTGGTGATAACAGCACCCCAGGAAAAGATACGCCGACCGGTGGTGAAGGCACCACCCCAGGAAAAGATTTACCTCCCGGTGGTGAAGGCAGCACCCCAGGAAAAGATACGCCTCCTGGTGGTGACGGCAGTACCCCAGGAAAAGATACACCTCCCGGTGGTGGCGATACCAATCCAGGGAAAGATCCTGGCAAGGACCCAGGAAAAGATCCCGGAACTGACCCCGGTACTGGCGGCGGTGGCGAAACACCTCCAACAGCAAACAACGGCCAGTTCCCATCAATCACTCTTTGCAGTGACATCGGAACAAAGAACGCGGGCACAAACGTAAAAACCGCGGCAGGTGTATCCCTTAAGCTTTACAACCTGCAAGGCACCATGGTTTACGAAAACCCTGACATGGCAGCCGCGACAGCTTTGAAAAATGATATCGTGAGTTCGCATGCCGTGAAGCTTTCATTGCCTTTGAGTCTCGGCGCTGAAGAAATGTTCGCGGTCCTCTGTGATTCCGCGAAACACGCATCTTGTGTTGCCGACATCTCGTTCATCAACAAGAACAAGATGCAAACGAGCCCGTTGGCCGCTCGTGAACTCAAAGCCGGCATGGTTGGTTTCGTTAACGGCGTGAAAGTGAACGCTGGTGTTGTCACAGCGCGCAAAGCGATTGTGTTGCTCGAAGACAACAAAACCAATGACAAAGGATCAACTGGTAAGAAACAAGAAGATTGCGATGAAGTCGCATCTCCTCTAGTTGTTGACCTGAAGGGTTTCGCGGTGGAATTGAGCTCACCCGCAAAAGGCGTGCAGTTCGATATCCTTGGCGACGGCCTGAAGCGTCAGATCTCATGGCCAGTGCGTCCAAGCACAGCGTTTATCGCTCTCGATCGCAACAAGGACGGCCAAATTTCTTCCGTCGCGGAACTCTTCGGTAACAACACCGTGGGTCCCGATGGCCAAAAAGCCGCAAACGGCTTTGAAGCTCTGAAGAAGTACGACTTGAACAAAGACAATGTGATCGACGAAAAAGACCCGATTTACCATGAGTTGGTGTTGTGGTTCGATCGTAACCGCAACGGTCAGACCGACCCAGGTGAGTTGCAGTCACTTCGCGATAGCAGCTTGCTCGCGATCGACCTCAACTACTCTCACGGTTTTGAGATCGATAAGCACGGTAACCAGACACGCGAGCGTTCAGCCGCGGAATTTGTCGGCGGCGTACTCCGCATGGTCTTCGACATCTGGTTCAAAATCTAAATTGTCTGTGTAAAATGAAGGCCGGGCTGCTTAGGCAGTTCGGCCTTTTTCGCGTTTAGAGAGGGCAAGAGACCGCGACGCGTCCATCCCACGCCGCGGCCTTGCAGGGAGGCAAACCGAGGAAACAGAGGCACTACATATAATTGCGGGATTTGGCGAGCTCTTCGCCGATCCACGTTTGAGGCCTTTCTGCGGCGACAAAGGGAATAACATCCGCTTGATTTACTTCCGGAGCCAACACGGCACGCACCATGATATTCATCGCGTCCCCATTCTTCTCCAATTTACCGTAGACACAAATAAAGGCCTGACTGTCCAAGAGGCGGTGGAAACGTTCGTAAATATGGGGACGAATAACTAAATTGATCATCCCTTCTTCATCTTCCATGGTGATAAACATCATGCCCTTTGCCGTGGGTGGCGCCTGACGCACTAAAACCATACCAAACACAAACACCATGCTATGAGGCAACAGTCGCTCTAGCTGCTTTGCACGTGTCAGACGCGCTAGCGGTGTGGAGAAACACCACGCATGCCGTTTCATCAATGCGGTGGGATGCTCTCTCAAGGAAGTTCCAGTGGCATGATAGTCCGTTTGCACCGCTTCCAATTCACTCTCCGCGGCAAAAGAACTGCCCCGCAAATCATCCTCGAGAAAATCACAATAAGGCGCAGCTTCCGCCAACCACAGAGCGGCACGTCGATCGAGGCCAAAGACAGAAAAAGCGTTTGCCGCAGCCAATGCGGTTAAATCCACTCGCGAGAGACGGCATTGCATCAAACAATCCAATAAGCGTTCCCAAACGCGCCGTTTCTCCACCAACTGCCGCGCCCCTTTTTCACTCAGCCCATGCACCAAACGCATGCCAAGGCGCATGCCCCATTCCGTTTCACCCGTATCTTTAGTGCCCACCGCCTCTAACTGGTGATCCCAATCGGAATGATTGACACAAATGGGAAGCACCTTCACACCACCGCGCTGCGCCGTTTTAATAAGAGAATCCGGCGCGTAAAAACCCATGGGCTGTGAATTTAAAACAGCCGCGAAAAAAGCCGCCGGGTAGTGACACTTCAAATAAGATGAGGCGTAGGCCAACAAAGCGAAAGAAGCCGCATGTGACTCCGGAAAACCATATTCCGAGAACCCACGAATTTGTTGAATCAGGCTTTGCACAAAAGGTTCCGCGATACCATTTTTGCGCATACCCGCTTCCATTTTAGGAATCCAACTCTCAACATCGCCCACCATGGAGAAGGAGCCAATGTTCTTGCGCAGATCGTTGGCTTCCCCCGGAGTGAATCCTCCCACTTCAATCGCCACACGCATCACCTGTTCTTGAAAAATAGGCACTCCAAACGTGCGCGCTAGAATGGGTTTTAGACGTTCATCAGGATAGGAAATGGGCTCCAAACCAAAACGTCGGCGCAAATAAGGATGAATCATTCCCCCTTGAATGGGTCCTGGACGAATGATGGCCACCTCCACCACCAGATCGTAAAAACACTTGGGTTTCAATCGCGGTAGCATGGACATTTGCGCGCGTGATTCAATCTGAAAGACCCCCACCGTATCCGCCTTTTGAATCATGGCATAAGTGGACCGGTCATCCGCGGGGATACTCGCCAAGGTCAGGGGCCGTTGATAATGCACATGGATTAAATCCAAACATTTACGAATGGCGGTGAGCATCCCCAGACAGAGCACATCAATTTTAAAGAAGCCGAGATCTTCAATATCTTCCTTGCACCATTGAATCACGGTTCGCCCTGGCATCGTCGCCGGTTCTCGCGGCACGAGACCATCGATGGGTTTATCGGCGATCATAAATCCGCCGGAATGAATGCCTAAATGCCGCGGGAAACCGCGCAGGCGTTCCGCCAAGGATCCCCATAACTGCCATCGATGCTCGGGGATCATCGTGCTCGCTTCTTCCATATCCTCTCGCACCGTGGCGATCACTTCATGCGCGCCACCGCGTCGGTAGCCGCGACTATCAAGAACTTGCGCCGCCTGATCCAAAAAAATGTCCGGCATACCCAAGGCTTTTCCCGTGGAACGAATCGCGCCGCGAGATTTAAACGTGATCACATTCGCGACCATCGCCGCCTGCTCACGCCCATACCGCTGATAAATGTATTGAATCACCTCTTCACGGCGTTCGTGTTCAAAGTCGACATCAATGTCAGGAGGATCGCCGCGTTCGCGACTCATAAAACGTTCAAACAATAATTCAAAACATTCCGGATCAACGGCCGTGATACCAAGCACATAACAGATAGAGCTATTAGCCGCGCTGCCACGCCCCTGGCACAAAATATTTTGTTGCCGCGCCCAGCGTACAATGTCCCAAACCGTTAAAAAATAGTCGGCAAAACCAAGATCACCCACCAACTCCAGTTCATGGCGCAGAAGATGATGAATTTTTTCGGGGAGCGGCTCACCATAACGTTTCTTCGCCGCCTGCCAACTTAGATGCTCAAGATAAGACTGAGCGGTAAAACCCACCGGCAGCATATTATGAGGATATTGATAACGAAGCTCATGTAAATCAAAGTTGATGCTTTCCGCAAGGGTCGCACCGTGACGCAGCGCCGTGCCAAAACAAGAGAACTCGCCATACATACGCTCCAATGATGAATAAGAATGCAGGGTACGATGCTGATTCACAAACACATGAGGCACCGCTTCATCCAGCGTGCAATTCAGACGAATCGCATGCAATAAATCACTCAAATCTTTCTGCTGCGGATGATGAAAGAAAGCATCCTGCGCAAAAACAACAGGCAATCTCAGCGTATGAGCCAATGCCAAAGCATTTCCTATCCAACCATCTTCAGCGGGATGCAAATGGCGGCTAACGGCAATATAAAAATGTTTATGAAAGTGCGCGGCGAGTATCTGCCAGCGCTCACGAACCATCTCCTCGTTACCGCGACGCAACAAACCACGCATGGGCTGAATAGCGACAATATCCGTGACGTCATGATTGAGAAGATCTTCCAAGGAAACAAAAGCATCTTTTTTTCCGCCCCGATGCGCATAACTTAAGATGCGACAAAGATTGGTGTAACCCCGAGCGGTGCGTGCCACCAAAGCGAGCGTATCTTGATAATAAAGAGGCTCATGGTGGTCTTGCTGAAAATGAATCTCAGCGCCGTAATGCAATTTTAATTGTCCTGGCAATCCTTTCTTCATCCGATCGCGGCGAGCCCGATAAGTGCGCGCCACACCATACACACCATCAAAGTCCGTGATGGTAAGACTGCGATAACCATGAGCGATGGCTGTCTCCACCAATTCCGCTGGGTGTGATGCCCCCCAAAGGAACGAGAAGTTGCTGTGACACAGCCACTCATGCCAGCCGATTTGTTTAAGCAAAGATGCCATGCACCCACCAGGCTCCCTTAACATCGCGATACGCCCAAAAATTCTGCTGCTGCGGTGTGGTTATCCGAAAGTATTGTCTTTCAAGAGCGGGAACCCCATCCCACCACCGCTCACCCACGCTTTCAAGGAATTGATGCCGGCACACAGCCTCTTTCAACGGCTGTGGAGTGCGATAAATAAAAAGAGGCCGACGACGCGCCGCCGCGGCATAAGCATTTCGTCGCATACCATCCACTCCCAACCCCAAAGGCACGGAGGAATGTTCCGGCAACCAATCCGCTCCATAATCAAAACGCTGCAAGGGGATGGGCAATTCATTTTCCAAACGGCTCAAAGCCTGCTCACCCTCTTGCTCTTCATTCAGATCGCCAAATAAATCCTGAATCATCGGCGCCAACACAAGACTGTGTTCCACGGCTACGCTCCAAGACACCAAGTAGGGAGGAATAATCCCTTCTTCCTCTTTTGTTTCTTGCTGCCGTTGCCAGGCTTCAAATTGATAAAAAGCCTGCAGTAATGCCGTCTGCTGCGCGCCTCGTTCGTGATGCAAAGAATGGGGATGACGAAAACGAATCAGTACGCTGTCCGTGCTGGCGTCACTCTTCACCCAATCCCAACGAAGAATTTGCACCCGATGACGTTCCGTAATGCGTTCACTGAGACGATCAAAATCCGCGCGCAAAAATTCTTCCATCTGCGGCCAAGCCCACATCGCCTCATCTAAATGCCGTGACACTTGCGGCGGCGCTGGATAAGTCCATGCCCGCCAAGGAAATTGTTCTGTCTGTGGTGATGGCCGCCAAGTCCAGCCCCAAATCTGCGCCCACCACGCTCCAAAACGACGCTGCATCTCTTCCATGGTGATATGTTTCATATCCATCGGGCGCGTTAAATTTAAACGGCGCACCGCACGCATGAATTTTGTTTTTTCCTGCCGAAACTGACTGAGGCGAAATTTTTTGCAGCGCAGCGCCTCCCAATGCAGGGCCACCTCATCGGCATTTTCCCACACAACATCCCAACTCATGTCGCGCCACAGATAAGATGCGGAATCACTCTGCTGCGTGATAAAACCGCTGATACGTCTTTCTTTCATACGCTTTAACAGCAACAAGGCTGCCCAAGGATGTGTCGCCGCCACCGCGTTATAAGGACTCTTCAGATTGATTACGTCACCCACCCGTGCTTCCGGGTGGAGAGCACGCTGCAATATCTGACGCCAGAGAAGGCGCACATCCAAACGCGCTCGCGCTGCCTGACGGAGCCAATAACTCCACACCGGCGCAAGATCCATCAGCCACACATCCTCACTCCACTGCATCACGTGCGCTGTTAGACATTGAACCTGTTCCGGCGTCGCTCCCTTAAGCTCCACCGCCACATACCGAAGTTGTGGGGCATGAGATGTCTGTGATGTAAACATGGACCCCTCCCCTCTTCGAACCATGGAAAGCTATTTCCAATAACCCGAATTTCGCAGCACCCTCACAACACTTTCATCGTCGCGCATCCAGGCATTCACACGCATTTGCGCCCACACGTTCCCACGGGTATGAGAGAGGAAATAATCCCGCACTAAAATAACCGTCAGATTTTCATGACGAGCTTGTCGGCTGATGAAAGCACAATCATCACGGGTGAGTCGTCCTGGTCGATCCAACACAATGCATTGAAAAAAAGGGCGAATAAATATTCGTTGTAAATCTTGAATGGGCTCATTGGTGGCCGCAAAAACAAAACGCTCCGCTTTAACACCACGCGCTAACCAAGAAACTGGCAATGGTTGCAAATTCTCATCACGCGTAACCCACAGCACCCACCACTCGGATGGAAGAGAACGCCCAAACGTCGCGGCTCGTAAGTACGGGAGCAAAAGTTCGCGCCCGCCTCGACCAAGAGGCATTCCGCATTCCGTGACCGCACCCATGGGTAAGCCACCACCAAACAAAGCATCGAGTTTGGCATCACCACAAGACAGACGTTGTCCTGAACGCTGTTGCGACGCGGGGTACACACCGTGCTGGAGAAGATCCGCCGGAATGTGCATCATGGACTCATGTCCTACATTTATGTTTTGCGTATAATCCCGACGAGCTTACCGACAATTTCCACGTGCTCCGCAGGTACTTCACGAATGGGAAAGTCGGGATTTGACGGCACAAGTTCCACAATGGAACCTTTTTTTCGTAGCCGTTTTAAGGTGATTTCTTCATGAGCAATGCGCACCGCGACAATGTCTCGCGGCTGCGCCGTCTTTTGCATTTGGATAATAGCGATATCGCCATCGGCAATGGCATCGCCAGCCATACTTTCACCCATCACACGCACGGCAACGATAGAACCACTGCCAAACCAGCGTGAGGTGACTTCTAATATTTCGTTGGGATTTTCTTCCACGGATACAGCAGAACCCGCGGGTATGCGCGCCACCAAGGGTAAAGAAAAGACGCTGCCCTGCTCGTTCGTAACCGTCTCAAGCATGCGCAGGGCGCGTCCTTTACCGGCTTCCCGTTGGAGGTAACCTTTTTTCTCAAGGGCCTTCAGATGCCCATGGGCGGCGTGAATCTGAACGCCGAAGTGCCCGGCAACTTCTCGAACCGTGGGCGTATAGCCGTGCGCGGCACGAAACTGCTGGATAAACTCAAACACTTCTTGTTGGCGATCGGTGAGCATTCAGCCTCCCTGTACACTCGTATACTATACAGGTGTACAGGTGGTCGTCAAGGGGCAAAATGAAGGACATAAAAAATCCGCTACCCACTGATGGTGGATAGCGGATCGATGCTTTATTTCTCTATTTCTTTTTTACGATCACGTCATAGACGGTGCTATAAACTTCCGCTTCATTACTCCAGAAGATGCAACCAGGAACACCTTTCATGATGCGTCCCAAACGCGCTTCTTCGTTGTACCACACGCGGCAAGAGTACCATGGTGAACCGCTGCCGTTATCACCCGTGGGAAACGCATTGGCTGGAATAGCGCCATCAGAGGCGGCTTCAGTGGTGAATTGCTCCGCGAGTGTTCCGGCGGTGACGAGCAAAACTTCATATTTCTTACCAGCGTAAAGATCGCCGGACCAGGTGATGTAGCAGAGCTTATCGTCGCCCAAAAGAATTCCCGGGAATACTTGTCCTTGGAATTTTGCGCGGCAGATATAAGCGTCGTAGCCGTTATAAGTTCCGGTCCAGATCGCGCCGGCCGGCAATTCACTCGTAACTTCCTTCCACTGATAATTTGTCGTCGGCTTGGGAGCCGGCGTCGGAGCTGGTGTTGGTGCCGGTGTCGGCGTTGGCGCGGGCGTTGGTGCCGGTGCTGGAGTCGGAGCCGGCGTTGGCGCGGGCGTTGGTGCCGGCGTTGGCGCGGGCGTTGGTGCCGGCGTCGGCGCTGGAGTTGGAGCCGGCGTTGATGACGGGGGTGTACTTACCGGGGGTGGCGCCTTTGTAGGAACAGGCGTTGGTACCGGCGTTGGTGTTGGTGTCGGTGTTCCAGAATTTGTCGAAGAAGAATTTTTTCCACTACTGGGGGCCGTTATAACGCCACTATCACGGCTCGTGCCCATTTTGCTGCTACTGTCCGCGCCCTGGATATTATCTTTGTTGGTTCTTTCAGGAACTTCAATAGAAGGACCATCACCACGACACGCGGATACAGAAAACCATACCAATGTGCCACTCATAAGCCACGCAACGCGAGTTAGCCGCTTCATACTCATCCTCCAAAATTCCGTATGCCCTCTATAAAGCAAGAACCGCACCACCCTGAATTGTCACTAACTCACTGAAAATACGTCTGCAAAATGCGATCACTGTCAACAAGTTGGACGATGTGACAAAGTCTTTTTCAGCGTAGAACTAACACCGTGTAGCTGGTGGAGATTTCTTCGGCGTAACCATTGTAATAAAGGCAGCCACTATATCCCGCGCGTGTTTTACCGACGAAAACCGTTTCGCCCACAACAACGCGGCAAACATACGTCTCAAAATTTAATTCATGACCACCCGCAAGGGCACGCGCGGGTACTTCTCCCGGCGTGGCGAAAACATCCACCAAAACAATGTTTGCATCCCACCCGCCCACGAGGGAAAGCACTTCATATTGTGTGGCTGACAAGATGTAACCATTGTTCGACACGACACAGGGACCGCCTGGTGCGATGGGCCCGAGAAGCACTGCGGAGCCCACGGTTGCGCGGCAGACAAATACGCTATTTCCTCCGACACCACCCATCGGAATGCCATTCTGAGGAATGACGCCATTGGCACCTGAAAGCCATTTAATCGCGGGAGTGCTGGTTTCCGTCGGCACCGGGATCGTCGTTGGCTGGGTTGGCGATGAGCCTGTGGAAGAAGCATCGCCTGATGACGATGAACCTTTAGTGCTCGTCGTGTCCGATTTTACGTTGCGAGGCACCTCACCGACGTCGGCGCATCCAAGCAGGAAATAGGCTGCCAGACCGGTAAAAATGTGCTTCCGAAGACCTCGCATCGAGCTTTGCCTCTAAAATAAATCGAACGATGCTTTAGAGGAAGCAAGGAGCAGACCAGTTTTTGACGGGTGCTAGTTTACTGATTTAATAGGATCAACGCACCCCTACCGTTGTCTACAACATAGACGCCGCCCCCGATTCGACGAAAAACTTTTCACCCGCGTAAAAAGAAAATCATTCCGTGAGCAAACAGGCCAATTTCGCATCGCTCCACCCTGGTTATTCAGCGATGCGACGCGAATCTTTTCTCGCCTAGCAGGGAAATATTTTTCGGCGACAAAGAGATTATGGGCTTGGCAAAGGAGCCTGAGATTATCGGGGTCTTTCGAAGAACCGCCGAGTGCCCATGGTTGGATATGATCGATCTGAAGTCGCCCCCGTGCCGAACAGCGCCTTCCCTCTTGATCTGTGAAAGTGCACTGTCCCACATCCCGTCTCCACACTTCTCGTTGCACCGCTGCGGACGGACGACGTGCCTCGGCTTGAACCGCCTCGCATTGCGCGGATGACGTTATCGTTTGTGCTTTCTTTTTCGACTCAACTTTGCGTTCCGGCGCTGTTTTGTCCAACAGCATATCCACCGCCATCTCCAATACTTCGGCGAGACTTCCATTTTTTAATTTGTGCGCATGAATTTCTTTAAGACGCTTGATCTTCTCTGCTAGATCCGCAGGAGCATCGAAAGCGATGCGAACTTTATCAGCTTTCTTTTCGCTGGCACTGTTTAATACCAATGGTTCGCCGAGATCTAGAATGCTCTTGTTTTGAGACTTACTTTCACCGGTGCGGGGAGTTTCCGAGACATCCGTCACCACAGGCCGAATGACGTCGCGCTTTGGTTTCGCCGGCGAAAAGCTTGCTACAACTCTTTCCGCCTCACGCTTCGACACCCCAACAATTTTTTGCAAGAGAATTTGGTGATTTTCTTCAGAGAGATGAGGCGCAACCAACGCCAATGATGTTAACGTAACTCGCTGCTCACGAATCATGCCGAGGATGACGGGGAATTTGGCAGCGGCTCGCGTCACCGCAACACGTCGGGAAGCCGTCGCTTCAGAGCACTTTAGAAAATCAAAGACAAACTCAAATAGCGACCTATAAGCCTTCTTTAGATGCAGGCTACGGCGCTCGACTTCAACCAGATTCGCAATAATATCGCTTTCCACTTCAGCTTGTTTTTGCGAAAGAGCGGAAAGATGCGTGAGAAGTTCTTTATCGGTCATCATGATGAAACCCCATCGTCCAATGATGGGCATGTTATACACCCGGTTTTTTCGGCTCGCATTTTGGTGCCTTGTTGCGCCATTTTACGAAGAAATGTCATTTTTTATGACTGAAAAAGAAAACGAATTGCTGCCGGTGAAATAGGTGGCTTTGGCGGTGAACTCAAAGCGCGTCTAGACGACACAAGAAATTTTCGCCCAAACTTCTGTCAACAAAAAAATCAGCGACGCAAAATAAATCGCATTATGCCACTGCATAACTTGGGGCATAGCTATAGATGCATAGACTCTACTCTCTGTTGCAAATCCATAAACTCCGGCACGAAAAAAGGCCGCGTTCCTTCTTGGAAACGCGACCTCGTTGCCTTCTTAGGCTCTAGAAGCTTTGTCGGTCAAAGCTATTGTCCGTTGAATGACTTCCCCACAAAGCCGGGCTCTTTTTTAATTGCTACAGCGTACGCTCGAGGTGGTCATTAAATCATCAAAACGAAGGGTGTAAGATCCAATGATGGGGATATCGCGAATCACCGCCTTGTCCGCATAAATATCGACGCGTTTCAGAGAAAATTTAGGCGAGAGTGGTCCAAAGATTTTCGACTTAATCTCAATACCGTAAAACCGCGTTTGTACCGCATCGTTGTTTAACGGCTGAATGTACTCAATACCGAATCCGCCGTTGAATTTCACATCGATGGTCTGCGAACCTTCAACACGGCATGCGAGTCTTCCATTTGCTCGCTGCTGGATCGCGACACTCATCTTATCTCCCGCAATGGATGTCGCCCGCAACGAATCAAGGGCTGAGGCAAACACGCGTATCTGATCCCGCTGCGCCGCGTCGCCAATCAAAACATCCGCGTCACGATAGACGCCATCAAAAGCGCCGACAGGCACATGCACTGTCTGATTGCGCTGCAGCACCCATTCCGTTAACGGCCGCAGAGCACTTGCCACCTGCGTTGTCGAGGGAGAGGGAAGATCTGCATCCGGCAACTCAAGCTCCTGCGGCAAAAATTGCGGCGGTAGATTCTTCACTTGCACCCCATCGCCCCACATCCGGAAATATTCGCTATCCTGCGCCGCCATGCCACGCACCATCTCTTTGTGAGCGCCGTCAGGACTTGTCACCTGCACACCATCCGCTTGAAGCTGCCCATCCGCGGTGGCTTGCAGTGTCACATGCTCCAGCGGCTGCCATTGCAAACCACTTTTTGAAGAAAACGCCTGCGGCGCGACGAAGCCTAATTGGATTTGTCCCGAGGCAATTTGCGCTGAATTCCAGCCGCTATCTTTAAGCTTTTGCAGCAATGGCTCCACTTCGTCCCGCATGCCGAGATGTTCGAGCCCCGTTAAAAGTCCTGGATGCTCTAATTGCGCACGATCAAGACCGATGTTCATGTCACCCGCCAAACCGCTATTCATAAGAGATAACGTGGCTCGCATCCTTGCCGTTTGCGCCGCGTTTCCAGCGCCGTCGCCACATTGGAGCTGCCATTCTTGGCACCATTGCAGAAATTCCAATTCCTGCGTTGTCGTATGAAGTTGAGCGCTCTCATCCGTTTCTCGACCGCACCCCGTCGCGACCCATAGCGTGACGAACAACGTGCTGACCAAGCGCTTAATCTGCTTCATGCTTACCTCGTTACCTGTTTTAAGATTTTAAATATAAAACCACAGGAAAATCCGAATGGCAAAAGACATGAAAACAAACGTGTTTAGATTTTTTGATCGTGGTGCTGGAAGGGAACAAAACAAACATCGCCACAATCGGCGACATCAAAGTGCAGATTTTTTTTACGCACGAGTTTTAACGTCTGAAAATCAAAAGCGGTTCCCACGGGAATAATCATGCGACCGCCATCCACAAGCTGCTCGAGCAGCGGCTCTGGAATGTCCGCGCTGGCTGCGGCCACAAGAATGCCATCAAAAGGCGCCTCTTCCGGCCACCCAAAATAACCGTCTCCGACTTTGTAGTGAATGTTGCTAAAACCAAGACGATCAAGATGCTCCCTCGCGGATTCCTGCAGCTCGGGAATCACTTCAATCGTATAAACCTCACGCACGATGGTCGCCAAAATGGCGGACTGATAGCCGGACCCTGTACCAATCTCGAGGATTCTTGCATCTGGGCTCGGCACAATAAGTTCCGTCATCAACGCAACGATATACGGTTGTGAAATGGTCTGACCATGGCTGATAGGGAGCGGAGAATCCACGTACGCGAGATCTTGATCAAAGCTGGGCACGAATTCGTGACGAGGCACGCGGAGAAATGCGTCCAGGACTAGAGGGTTGCTTACTCCGCGCCCGCTGATTTGACGCTCGACCATGAGCTCACGCTGTTGTGCGAAAGGATCCATGCGCCCCCCAGTGTCGGAGAGGCTGCATAAATCGCGCCTAGCTCTTAAAGATCGGCGTTCGCTTTATCACCTTCGTTATGCCGCAAGGGAAAAAGACATTCGCTCTCGGGAAGCGAAGCCCACCTACAGGTGATGTTATGGATGATTTGTCGCGCTGTTCCCGCGTCTTCTGATTCAACCTGTTCGGACCAGGTCAGTTCGGCTTTCCCAGCCGCGAGAGGTGTCGGCGACGCAATGAAATGGCTGCGATCGCGCTTACCAATGCTTAGTAGAACGGTGGGATAAGAACGACGTTCCTCTTCATTCACCAAACATCCGGCAGTGGCGCGAACGAGTTTTTGATCGATCTCCGTTTCGCGCGAACTTGGTTTAAGTTTATCAAAAACCACCGTTAAATCTGTCTTGTGAACGGCGTCTTTTTCCGTCCGATTTTCATATTGTACGAGTGTGTAACTCTCACCCGAGCAAGGTATGGTCACTGCATTTTGCGCCCACAGATTAGACGCAAAACAACCCACGATGCCCATCAACCCTCTTAAGCAAAGTGCCGTTTTCAACGGAAAACCCCTTTTTTGTGGTATTTCGGGGTATCGTAGCCGCCCGTAGCGAAGAGGGCAATGGGTTTTCTTATGTAGGCTTATGCGAGCCCCTTCATCATTCCTTGCCAGTAGAGAGGCGGTAGCACGTATTTCTTTAACAAATACATACTGAGGCGTTCCTTGCTTTGATCAAACGGGAACATCTCTCGTGGTTGGCAGTCGTAGTCAAACTCCGCCAAGATCAATCGCCCGTAACCCGTGACCAATGGACACGAGGTGTAGCCATCATAACGCGCGTCCAAAGTTTTGTTGGCACGAGACGCCAAGAGATTGCTAACCAGAATGGGCGCTTGTTTGCGAATGGCCGCCGCCGTTTTTGACGTGGGCAAGCTGCTCGCATCACCCAGAGAGAAAATATTCTTAAAGCGCGCATGCTGCAGCGTGTGTTTGTCCACATCCACCCATCCGTCCGCGTTGGCCAATGGACTTTGTCGCACAAAATCCGGTGCGCTCATGGGAGGTGTCACATGCAACAAAGAAAACGGCATGGTGATGGTCTTTTGCTCGTCCATGTGACGAAACGTGGCCTCACGCCGCGCACCATCGACGGCGATAAGATTGTGACGAAACAATGGCGTAATGCCGCGGTCTTTCATCACTTCCGTGAGCGCCGCCGCATACTTCTTAACGCCAAAAATCGTCGCGCCCGCAGACGCGAAATAGATGTCCGCTTTATCCCGCACACCGCGACGACGGAAGAAGTGCTCCGCGAGATACATGATTTTCTGCGGCGCTCCCGCGCATTTCACGGGTGTGGCCGGGAACGTAAAAATAGCATTGCCACCCGAAAACTTCTGCAACGCATCCCAAGTGCTCATCACTGTTTCGGGAGCGTAGTTTGAACACACGCCATTTTTCCCCAACGTGTCTTTAAGCCCTTCGATGCCATTCCAATTGAGCTGAATCCCCGGCGCCACAACAAGCTGCGCGTATTCATAACGAGCCTTGTCGGTCACGACGCTGTTTTCCTGTGGCAGAAATTCATTAACGCGCTCTTGAATCCATTGCACGCCCGCCGGCATCAAGGAAGCCATCGGACGCACTGTTTCCTCAAGCGCGCTTGCTCCCGCACCCACAAGCGTGAAGAGCGGCTGATAATAGTGCTGGTGAGCCGGATCAATGATCGCCACCGTCAACGCGGGAGCTTCACGGCGTAAACGAGCGGCCACGGAAATTCCCGCTGAACCGCCACCGACAATAATAACGTCAAACTGCTGCATGCGTTTCCCCTATGACTGGTTGCCGTGCCAGCTCACACTGTATAAATCATGACGCCGGTCACGCAGATTGCGCACGGTTCCGCTGGTGCGTGCATGATACAAATCTTCCACTCGTAGATCCGCGAAAGCCACGGTCTCCACATTCGGCGTCGTGTCGGCCGCAATGCCATCGCGCGCGAAAGCAAAATCACAAGGGGTTAAAATACAACTCTGCGCATACTGAATATCCATATTATGAACGCCTGGTAAGTTTCCCACATTACCGGACATCACCACAAAAACTTGATTCTCAACCGCTCGCGCCTGCGCGGAATACCGCACGCGCAAGTATCCAAGACGTTCGTCCGTGCAGAATGGCACGAACAAAATGTTCGCCCCCTGATTAACAAGATGGCGAGCCAACTCGGGAAATTCGCTATCGTAGCAAATCAATACGCCGATGGGACCACAATCCGTATTGATCGCTCTTAAAGCGTTACCGCCTTCAACGTTCCACCAATAACGTTCACTCGGTGTGGAGTGAATTTTCGGCTGTTCGTGCATCGTCCCATCACGCAGGAAGATGTATGACGAGTTATGAATGGACCCATTCGCGCTTTTCGTGGGATGCGTTCCAGCAATAATGTTGACATTGAACCGTACCGCCAAATCACGAAAGAGCGTGACGTAACGCTCCGTGTACTCGGTGAGATGCGTGATGGCTTGGTCTGGAGGAATGGGCTCGTTTGCAATGGATAGCAATTGCAGTGTAAGAAACTCGGGAAAGAGAACAAAGTCCGCTTCGTAATCCGCGACAACATCCACGAAATACGTCACGATCTGCGCGAATTCCTCAAAAGAACTCACACGGCGTTGCATGTATTGCACCGTTGCCACACGCACGGGACTTTTCACGCCCGTTGGCAATGTCGACTTTGGTCCGGCGCTCGTACTCATAGCTGGATTTTGCCACTGAAGAAGCACGGCACTTCCCAGCGATTCTTTATCCTGAGGTAAGTAATCCGTCAGAACCGCCACCACTTCAAAACCCTGACGCAGGTAGAAGGAGAGATAGGAATCGCGCTGCCGCTTTTGTCGCACGGCTTCCACATAAGTCTCGACGGACTCGCCCTTCTTTAGCTTCTTCTGCAGGGAGGGTAGACGCGCTCCGAAGACAATCCCCTTGAGCCGAAGGTGCTGACACAATTTCTTGCGCTGTTGATGGAAACGGTGCGCAATGCGCAGCCCCCGAAAAGCAGGGTCTACAAAGGTATCGATGCCATATAGATATTCCCCGATGGGATCGTGGGTATGACCAAAGCCTTCGCCACTCACTTCGCGCCAACTATGAGGTTGAAGCGCTTTCGCGCCTAAGCGAATCGAGCAGGCGTAGCCAACGATCTTGTCTTCAAAGATAGCGACAAACTGCCCTTCCGGAAAATTATTCATCTGCCCCAACAGCGCTTCGGCGGAATACCGCGAAAATTGCGGATACACCTTTCGCTCGAGCTCACGGATTGCGGGAATGTCGTCGGGACGAGCCAGTCGGATGAGGAGAATGGGTTTATCACTTTTGCGCATCGCCAACACCTGCCTTTGCTATTCAAGTCTGGTGTTGGTTTTACCGTTTTAAGGAGAGCCTTTCAAGGCAAGGAAGCGAAAGGAGAAATCATTAGCGCGGCGCCGAGCCTTTTGTTTTTTGCAACAGCGGGCGCACCGTGACGTAGTAAAAGCCTGGTTTATTAAAACGCGAGTAGAAAATCGCCGTCTCTAAAACGGGAGGCATATCGTATTCATCAATAATCATCGGCAAGCGCTCCTGCCTGCCCCAACGTAGCACGAGTTTTTTCCCACCCTCATTCTTGGTGCGCCCCGTGAAAGCGACTCGTGGTGACCGCGCATCGGCAAGAAGATTCAATATGGTATTGTCGATGTTGTATTGCCCAATGGCGGTGCTGCGCCCCTTGTATTTGCTCGCGCAGGCTCCGAGATTGCGCTCATCGATATCAAGCTTCAACGCCGCCGTCGCGCGCAAAAAAAGATCCTGACCGGGGTCCAGTTTAAGAGCGACGTTCGGCGGCAGACTGTCATTCAACTTGATCCACTTACCCGCATACATGAAACGATCAAGCTCCACCACCGCTGTGGAAAGACGCATCTGACAGGCCCCCGTTTGCAACACGACAAAAGAAACGGGCGGCGGCTGCGCGTCACGCGGAACGTCACCGAAGCGATCGGAAGCCTTACCAACACGAATGGGAAGAGGAAGAGAAGAACGCACCTGGATCGTTTGGTCGGCGTGTTTCAATGAATCAAAATAAACATTCTCTTCGCTATCATTTTTTTGGCCATCGGTTGATAGACCAAAGTCTTCGTCGAATTCCACGACGGGTGGCTTCGACGCGCTCTTACATGACGCGGCAGCCATGATGATTAGGAATAGAAATGAAACGTGTTTCACGTTAGTCCCAGTCTTTGATGGAGGAGGGAATGTCCTCTCATTCTAGCACACCTAGGTCCTGGCATCGTCTCTCTGATAAAAAAATCAGCAACCCCCTAAGCGCATCTTTTAACGAAAAAAATCATTTTATTTTACCATTCAACCAAGCGCGCGCCAGGGGACAACTGTTTTGCTTCCGGTAAGCATTTTCTACAATGAAACAAAAAAGATTTTTTGCTTCCGCTAACTTCCGCGTTGCCTGCCACCGTGGACGCCGATTCGCTTAGAGCTATGGGAGAGCTGATGTTAAGTGACAGAAACGCACTGGTTTTAACGGGTGGCGGAGCGCGCGGCGCTTTTCAGGCGGGAGCAATGAAGGCGCTGGTGGAAATAGCCATCCGCCTTGGTTATGAGCGCCCATTTGATGTGATTTCCGGTGTGAGCGCCGGCGGCATCAATGCCGCGTATTACGCCGCTAGCTGCCATGACCTGCGCAAAGGCATTCAACAACTTGCGGATTTTTGGTGCAACATTAACACAACGAATGTTTTTCGTTCGGACGTCCCTTCTCTAAGCCGTATCGGATTGCGCTGGGCCTCTGACCTCCTACTGGGCGGCATCTTAAAACAAGTTCATAACAAATCGCTATTGGACACCTCGCCATTACACCGTCTTTTGCGCGAGAATCTCCCCTTTCGCAATATTCAAAAGAATATCAAAGCGGGATATATTTACGCGCTTGAGCTAACGGCAACAAACTACTCAAACTCGGAAAGCATTTCTTTCGTCCATACCCAAGATGATCAGGTGCATTGGCAACGACAAAAGCGCCGCTCCTACCACACTCCGATTCACATAGATCATGTGATGGCCTCGGCCGCGATTCCTTTATTCTTTCCGCCCGTTAAAATCGGATCGCATTATTTTGGCGATGGCTGTCTCCGCAACACGGCCCCCCTCAGTCCAGCGTTACGGTTGGGAAGTCATCGCCTCTTTATCATTGGCGTGCGCAAGGAGATGGAGACATTCGATCTCGAAACAGAAACGCCCATCAACGCGTCCATTGCCCGCGTGCTCAGTGTGCTTCTCAATGCCATTCTTCTCGACGCAACGGAAGTGGACTTGGAACGCCTTGAGCGCATCAACAGTATTCTCAAACACGTTCCCGCAACTCAACTGCAGCAAAGTGGCATGAACATCGTGGAACACATATTCATCCGCCCCGAGGAAGATATCGGCGCACTGGCAAGCACCTATGTGAGTCGCCTCCCCCGCTCCATCCGTTATTTGATTGACGGTTTGGGTACCAGCGGCGAAGCCTCCGAAATGATCAGTTACCTGCTCTTTGACCCAGACTATTGCCGCTATCTCGTGGACATGGGGTATCGCGACACCATGCGCCACGAAGAAAACGTCGTTCAACTCCTCGCGGGCCAAGAACAACGTAAAAATAAGATAGGTTAACGCCAAGAAGACACTCCGCGCTTTCGAGGCATGCTTCATGCAAGCTTTTCGCAGGTTTTACCGAAGCCTCGAGGTGGAGCATTCTATGGATTATTTTTTTGGCGTGATTCTGAGTGGCTTTCTAGCCACCTTAGCCATGACCGTGGCGCTGTATTTTGTGCACTGGTCTAAGCTCGCGAACGGTGACATGATTCGCGCCATCGGGAGTTTCTTTACGAATAACATGCGCCAAGCCTTTCTCATTGGCTTGGGTCTTCACTTCAGCGTCGGCATCATCATCGCCTTCATCTACTTCAAGCTCTTCAGCATTTTTGATTTTAAAACCGAGGTCGGCTATTTGACCGGTGGTTCTTTGATGGGACTCGCTCATGGATTTGTCGTGAGTTTTATCATGATTATCATGGTTGCCGAACACCATCCCTCGGAGAGATATCGCCGCGTGGGCTTTCCCGTTGCCTTACTTCATATGCTGGCCCACGTTGTCTATGGAGTCACATTAGGCTACCTCGCCTTTCGATGGGGTTTGGTGAAGTAGTGTCATGAAACAGCGCCATCGCCTGATTGTCATGCCACCCCTGAGCGCGTCACGCGGACGAGTTTTATGCCTTTTATTCCCTCCCTCTTTTGCTTCAATCTTGGTTCTGTTAGTGTAATCTGTGAACCCCCTTTGCAAGGAAGATATCTTGGAGCTGAAAAAACCCCTCAAGGGCCGACGCT
Organism: uncultured Oligoflexales bacterium; assembly: GCA_964404325.1. Taxonomy (GTDB): domain Bacteria; phylum Bdellovibrionota_B; class Oligoflexia; order Oligoflexales; family Oligoflexaceae; genus CAYOJQ01. The sequence continues at coordinate 2,257 of CAYOJQ010000001.1, read as the reverse complement.
CTCGCTACCGCATGCATCAGCAGAAACATTGCATTGATCTCATGCTGCGCGATTGGCAACAAATGTTTGACTCGCGCGATCCCGCTCCTTTTCGCGAGCGCGATCTGGACGATGACGCGGTGCAATACATTGTCGCCGCGATGACGGAATTTGGTTCTCGTTCCGACGTCAAGGTGGTGCTGAATCTACCGCGCGAAACCGCGACACAGGTCGATCAAAAAATGATCCGCGAATCAATTCATTCTTATTTTGAATACGAGAAGGACTTGAATCGCAAAAAAGGGCGCGAACTTTTTCGCCAAGGACAGGTATCCTTGGGCGTAGGCATTTCCGGTCTCTTCATTTTTGTTCTCTTATCCTATCTCATTGGCAAAAGCGGCGAGGGCCTTGTGACAAAGGCCCTCTATGAAGGTCTGAACGTGATGGGTTGGGTGGCCATGTGGCGTCCCATCGATACGTTTCTCTATGCCTGGTGGCCCGTGAAGCGCCTCAATGACCTATACTCACGCCTATCCAACATCGAAGTCGACTTCCTCTTTCATTAAAAGCGCATCACAAACATATTTTCACAGTTTCGGGACGTCCGTCCCGAAACCGGATGGCGCCCTGACGCAATGACTGGGTGAAGCAGGAATATTTGTTGCATCGCAACTTGACGTACACCACCCACGGGGAGTTGCGTATGAAAGAGTTACTTGTCGCCGATCTAATGACCACACCCACAGTCACGGTTTTTGCCACCGACACCCTCGCAACCGCCAATGAGATCATGGCGGAGCGCTCCATTCGCCATCTTCCGGTCGTTACGCGGCAGGGAGAATTGTTAGGCATCATTTCACACAGAGATTTGGTGCGCGCCGCTCTCTTTGCCACCAACGAATTGCCTTACAGCGAAGAGCAGCGTTTCCTGGAACAAACTATTGTGGAACAGGCCATGACCACGGAGCCTGAAACGGTCGCTCCCGAGACGCCATTGGTGGATGCCGCGCGGATGCTTCTGGAACAAAAGTTCGGTTGTCTGCCTGTCGTGGATGGCTTGGAGGTGGTCGGAATTCTCACGGAGGCTGACTTTATTAAAGTGGTGATCCGCTTGTGCGAAGAGGAGCCTCGCTCACTGGGTTCACTCATAGCGCAACCGTAAACCAAATTCGGGGATGTACTTCAGTTCCTCCGCACCGTGCTTATTCATATCGAGCTCAGCATAGAGGAACCAAAACTGATAACCAATGGTGGCATAGCCATGTTCACGGGGAGCCGCATCACCAAAAATATATCCGCTACCGATGTAAAAGCCCGTGCTATAACCCGTCAAATAGTAGCGTAAACGCGCATCGTAGATGGTTTCCGCGTCGCGAAAGAGATTTCCCATCGCCACACCGAGATCGAGAGTATTGTCGATGGGAAAGCCTAAGGCCACCCCGAGCCCCATGCGCTCCGAGCCATCACCCACATCGTTGTGGATACCACGGGATGTTCCCTCAAGGACAAATGAAGCGGCTTCGGATACGCAGGCGACCGACATCATGCCGGCAGCCATGAAGAAAAATATGAAAACGTTCCGACGCATGCCTACTCCCCTCTTCCCTTTGCACAAAACAAATCAACGGCTAATTTCAGCTTGCCCCGGTTTCTTAGCAATCAATTCAACAAGAGTGCGGAGATGTTCAGTCAGCGTTGAGGCAAAACGTTTTTCCCAAAGAATGCTCGCGTGACTCGCGCCTTCCACAAACACATGAAAGCTCTTACCGGAAAGGCGCGCGTATTCTTCATGCAGTTCTTGAAATGCCTTCACTTCCGGCTGCCGTGGTTCTGTCGCGCTCACAATTCCAAGAGGAAGATCTCCCAGCGACGCCAATTTTTCTGATTGTTCGTTTGTCTGCACAATGGCGTCCACTTCCTTAGCCACGGCGTAGAGATGCTTCGGGTTATGAAAGAATTCATTCTCTTCTTCTTGCTCCAGGCGGGGCAGGCCATTCCCAAAAGAAGGCAGACGCGCCAATCCCGGCACGCCAAAGTTAGAGAAATACGCCGCACGGCGGATCTTTTGATAAAAAGCGTTTGTGGCTTTCACATCATATTCGGGAAGACGCTGGTCCTGATGCGGATGACTCGGATCAATCAAAAGGATGCCAACCACCTTTTCGGGATGCAATTCGCGGTAAAGACGAACCAACAGGCCGCCATACGAATGTCCCACGAGAATGTAGGGAGGTTTTACCTGCATCTGACGAAGAGCGACGTCGAGATTTTTCGCAAG